>JAEZYU010000061.1 GCA_023418915.1 Bacillota bacterium | reverse complement strand
TGGATGTAAGAGCAAGTGATATCAATGATGAGATGAAGATCGCTGCGGCAAGAGCCATAGCAGAACTGATCTCTGATGAAGAATTGAGTTCGGAATATGTAATTCCGGCACCGTTTGACCCCAGAGTTGGAAAGGCGGTCGCAAAAGCTGTGGCGGAAGCGGCAGTGAAATCTGGGGTAAGCAGGTAAGGGGACTCGTAAAGGACTTACTATGACAGCCTTATTGATCATAATATATGCGGCTTTTATAAGCCTGGGGCTCCCGGATTCGCTTCTCGGGAGCGCCTGGCCCGCAATGCGGGCAGGACTTGATGCACCTGTTTCGACGGCAGGCTATCTTGCAATGACTATTAGTGCAGGAACTATAGTATCAAGCTTGTATTCTAACAAAATAATAATGCGGTTTAAAACCGGGAAGGTGACTGCGGTAAGTGTGGCTATGACCGCATTCGCCCTTTTTGGTTTTTCTTTTGCTCCATCTGTCTGGGTCATGTTTCTCCTGGCGGTCCCGCTTGGGCTTGGAGCCGGAAGTGTAGATGCCAGCTTGAATAATTTTATAGCGCTGCACTACAAATCAAAACATATGAACTGGCTCCACTGTTTTTGGGGAATCGGTGCGACTGTAGGGCCGATGATAATGGCATATCACATTGCGGCTCAGAACGGCTGGAGAGCGGGTTATCTGACCGTGGCGATCATGCAGGCGTTGCTGTGTGTGATCCTCTTTTCCACATTGAGGCTATGGAGGAATGGTATAGGCACCAGTACGACTGAGAATAAGTACGCCAGATATATCACAAACCGGGAAGCGCTCAGACTTCCTCATGCAAAGCTTGCGATGATTGGGTTTATATTTTTCAGTGCTACCGAGTCCACGACCGGACTGTGGTGCAGCAGCTACCTTGCGACTTATCACGGATTTTCTGCAGCCGATGCAGCCACCGTAGCGTCATGCTTTTATGGCGGGATCACTGTCGGCAGATTAGTATCTGGATTTGCTTCAATAAAGGTAAAAAGCTCAGATCTGATACGATGGGGTCAGCTCTTATGTGCGACAGGAGCTTTGCTGATTATACTGCCGCTGCCGGCAGCCTTCGCTGTTTCCGGAATCATAATGATCGGTCTTGGGACAGCTCCCGTTTTCCCCGCAATGCTTCATGAAACGCCAAACAGGTTTGGAAAGGATGTATCGCAGGCAGTCGTGGGCCTTGAAATGGCAATTGCATACATAGGGGGTACGGTTGCGTCACCTCTGTTTGGACAGCTTGCATCATTTGTTGGAATAAGGCTGTTTCCATTTTATTTAATGGTATGTATATTAATAATGCTGATATCATCTGAATTATTGCAGAACAGAATTGATGCGAGACAATAAGCACAAATTATTAAGGCAAAGAATCAAGGCGAAGAATAAGGGGAAAGCTTTATGCTTTCCCCCTTACTGTATCTGCCCAGTTACCTATTACCGAGGAGGAAGCAAATACAGCTTTTTCACAGCATTTCCTGCAATGCATTTGCTGTTGCTGTAAACTGCGGTAACACTGAAATAGTACTCTGTACTATCGGTAAGCTTTCTAAAGTCACCATTTTTGTATTCAGCCAGGTCATCGAGGATGACTGAGGTTACATCCTTATCATATATTCCATAATATCCATTGGCGGGGTATATGGGTGACTGATTATTTTTTGATATAACCACTCTGTATTCCAGCAGTTCGGGAGATACGATCTTATCCCATTTTATTGCCAGCCTGCCATCTTCGTATTCGGCTCTGACAACAGGCACAGGGAACAGCTCCGGATTATCCGGGCCATCATATTTCCGTTTTATCGTATTACCTTTTACGTTTCTGTCATCGTATACTGCAGTAACGCTGAAGTGATATGTTTCACCGCTTACAAAGTATTTTCCAAAATCGCCTCTGTTGTATGGAGTAGTATTATCAATCACCGCATAGTCTTTATTCTTATCGGTGATCCAATAAAGGTATCCGTTGTCGGGATATTCAGGGGATGAGTCATCCTTTGAGGCAACTACTCTGTAACCTTGCAGTTTGGGCGAATCAATTTTATTCCACCTCAGGACGAGTCTGCCGTTTTCAATAACTGATGTCACGACCGGAGTTTGATACAGATCGGGGTTTTCTGTTCCGCTATACATTATCCTGACTGCATTTCCGGTTACATTTCTGTCCCTGTAGACAGCTGTGACACCGAGATAGTATCTTTGACCGTTTGTAAAATACTTTCCGAAATCACCGCTTGTATATGCGGTTGAATTATCTATGACTGCGTAGTTTCTGTTCTTATCGGTGATCCAGAACAGGTGCCCGTTATCGGGATATTCAGGTGATGAGTCATCCTTTGAGGCAACGACCCTGTAACCGAGCAGATTGGAGGAATCTATCCTATCCCACCTGAGAACATGCCTGTTGTTCTCCACTGAAGCTGTGACCTTTGGCGATATATAGGCCTCAGGATTATCCGGACCATCGTATCGGAAACGTACTGCATTTCCTGCAACATTTCTGTCTCTGTATACTGCTGTTACACTCACATAGTATCTTTGACCGTTCGTCAGATAGTTTCCGAAATCGCCTTTATTATATTTTGTGTTGTTGTTTATTACCGCATAGCATTTGTTTTTGTCTGTTATGTGGATAAGATAGCCGTTGCCCGGATATACCGGTGTCGCATCATCTTTTGATATCACTATGGCATATGCCTTGAAGTCTGGGGTATCTATTTTATTCCACCTGACAACATGAGTATCGTTTTCTATAGAAATGGACACCTTCGGGGCTTCATACCTCGTCGGATCTTCCGGACCGTTGTATGTCTTTCTTACTGTATTGCCTTCCACATATCTGTCGTTATATACGGCTGTGACGCTGAAATAGTAGCTTTCACCCTTTTTTAAATATTTTCCGAAATCACTTGTGCCGCTGTATTCGGTGCTGTTGTCTATAACAGTGCGGGTCTGGTTTTTGTCGGTGATGTAATACAGATAACCGTTGTCTGCATATCTGGGCGACGAATCGTTCTTTGACACTACCACTGCATAGGCCTTTAGTTTATTTGAATTTATCTTGTTCCAGCTGACCACCAGCTTGTTGTTTTCGGCAGACACTGACACAACCGGTGTGGTGTAGTCATCATCATAGGTGACTTTGTTATCATCATATGTTATCTTATCTTCATGATTTTTAAATGCTCTGTAAAGCAGTACTGCGGCTTCAGCCCTTGTCAGGCTGCTTTTGGGTTTGAAGTAGGTGCCGCCTTTTTCGTTGTAGCCCTCCATCAGACCGTGCTTTACAGCCAGGGCGACATGACTGCGCAGATTCTCGGATATCTGGCCTCTGTCAGCGAACTTGTTCAATGTGCTTAGGTCGGCGGTTTCCTTGTCGAATCCGAGAGCCTTAACAAGTGCGACTGCCATGTCTTCTCTGACGGCTGCATCATCCGGCTTGTAATAATCTCCCGCAGAAGTTCTAAAGCCAGTGAGATAGAATCTAGCCGATTCTACATACTGATATTCCCAGTCATTTCTTTTTACATCGAGGAAAAACGGTGTACCTGGACTTGACAGCTGAATCCTGAGGGTCAGGACCATCATCTTTGCAAACTCGGCCCTTGTGACGACTCTGTTGGGTTCGAATCTGTTGCCCCCAACACCCTCAATTATTTCGTTTTGGATCATCCATATGATTTCGTCTATCGCCCAGTGGTTATCTTTCACATCAGAGAACTGATATGTGTCATTGGCTGCATAGACTGTTGTCGTTAGTGTGAAGATCAGTATCGCAGATAATATGACTGCGGTGATCCTTGACAGTTTTTTCATACTTAATTCTCCTCCCAATACAAAAAACATATGTCTGCATAAATATAGTATCGCATATCACAATTGGTAATTGGTTACAATAAAGTGAAATTTACCTAACAAAAGTGTTACAAATACTGGTAATGCTTGGCTATTGCAGTCTAGTGACAGATAAGTGTATAATTTTTATCGATATTATTTCGATAACATGTATAGGGGTACAAAGGGCGTGAAGAGCGTAGTGCTATGAACAGCACTAAAGAGTGTGCAGAACGTAGTGTTATGAACAGCATTAAAGAGTGTGCAGAACGTAGTGTTATGAATAGCATTAAAGAGTGTGCAGAGCGGCAGAACTCCAAAAGTTTTTTTATTGTGTAAAAGCGCCAGTGTTATGAGCATCTTTTATAGAGTGGTTAAACTCAGAATACCGAATAGTTTAGAGATGCGCAAAGCTCAGTAGCGGAATAGTTTTATAGATGCGCAAAGCTCAGTAGCGGAATAGTTTCTTTGAAACGAAGTGTTATAAGTATGTATATGGAGGGCTTTTGATGAGTGGATTGATGCTTCCTAGATTTATGGGTTGTGACGCCTGCATGGAGAATGCCGATATTATACTATTTGGCGCCGGCTTCGATGGTACAGTAAGTTATCGGCCGGGTTCGCGTTTTGGGCCGCAGGCAATGAGGTCAGAGTTTTATGGGCTTGAGACTTATTCACCTGCATTGGATATGGACATTTCGGACACATCTATATGTGACAGTGGTGATCTGGAGCTTCCTTTTGGCAATACAGATGCTGCTTTGGATATGATACGCCGTACTGCTTCGGATATTGTCAAGTCGGGGAAAAAACCATTTATGATAGGCGGTGAGCACCTTGTGACGCTCCCTGCATTTGAAGCTGTATTTGAAAAATATCCTGATTTATGCCTGCTGCATCTGGATGCTCATACGGATCTTCGGGATGAATACCTTGGGGAAAGGCTGTCGCACTCCAGTGTTGTCAAAAGGATATGGGACATGGTTGGTGATAGGCGTATATGGCAGCTTGGCATTCGCAGCGGCCTGAGAGAGGAGTTTTTATGGGCTCGCAAAGGTCATACGAATCTGAGGCCGTTTGATCTGTCAGATGCAAAAGAAGCAGCTGCTGATCTTGCTGGTAAACCTGTCTATCTGACAATAGATCTGGATGTTCTTGATCCTTCCATAATGTCCGGTACCGGAACACCAGAGCCGGGAGGAGTGTCATACAGAGAGCTCCAGGAGGCATTGTGCAGCTTTAAAGGCCTGAACATCGTTGCTGCTGATGTAGTGGAGCTGGCACCGCAGCTTGACAGCTCAGGTGTGTCTACCGCCGCTGCCTGCAAGGTAATGCGTGAGGTGTTGCTGCTCATGGGATGAATGCAGCATGTTATGGATTAGTATGGTCATACACCCGCTTTGCGGTAATAAGTCGGAGAGCAGCCCTTTACCCTTTTGAATATCCTGTTGAAGGTAGGCAGGCTGTTGAACCCTGATTCCAGCGCAATATCCAGCACCGGCAATTCTGTGGATTTAAGCAGCTTTTCGGCCTGCTTTACCCTGTAGCTGTTCAAATAGTTCAGAAAGCTTTGGCCGGTGTACTCCTTGAATAATCTGGAAAAATAGTATTCACTAAAGCCGGCTGCGCCTGACACATCTTTTAATGTAATGTGCAGTGGATAGTTTTTCTCGATATATTCGAAAGCTCTGTTTATCTGCTTTAGTCCGGCAATTTTCCTGCCCTTGTTTTCGCCGTTATGAACGGATTTCGCCATGCTCCTTGATATGAGTACGATTATGTCGAATATCCTGGCATTGAGAGATAATGCGTAGGCATAGTCTTTCTTCTCATGTTCGCTGATCAGCTCAATGACACATTTTTCAACAGAGCTTCTCAGTTCGGGACAAGTGTCCTTATCAATTTTTATGATACTATCCATATATGGCCTTATATCGTTGATTCCGCCGAAACCGTCAAGTGTTGATATATTAAATTGAATAAAATATCTCTTGCCGTTTTTACTGCATGAGGTTATTTCATGGATCTCTCCTGTAGGTATAAGCAGCAGTTCACCACAGTTCAGTGTATACTCTGAACCTGAAACACTGATACAGCATCTACCTGCAGCATTATAGACCAGCTCGGCCGCATTATGCCAGTGCATCGGGTATATGAACTCATCTGCTGTGTTTTCTACAAGCCGGAAAGGGTAATGCTCTGTGAATATTTCTTTTTCATGCAGGCCTTCGAGTTTCATGGAAACACCTCGATATCATCATATCAGATACCGGGCCTGTCCGCAACGAGGCAAGCCATAATGTGTGTGATATCCCGCACTATCTCGCACTATCCCGCACTATCCCGCAGTATACTGCACTATACTGCTCCTATACTGCAGTATACTGCTCCTATCCCGCACGATACTGCTCCTATACTGCACTATACTGCTCCTATCCCGCACGATACTGCTCCTATACTGCACTATACTCATTCGAACACTCAAATTCTGCTACTTTTAATTGTTAATGTGATATGATTTAGCTTACTCGACTCATCTACAGTCAAAGATGTGTTATCAACTTGGACAAAAAATCAAGTATAGGCAGAAAAATATAAGAAATTGTATGTTTTTCATGCAATAACAGCATAAATCTCTTGATTATGTTTACTAATTCGTCCTATACTTGATTTTTTGTCCACTTAACTCGACTAATACTGTTGGAACTACAATATTGTTGATCCGTTCAGGATGGATAATGTCTCTTAGGTGTACTGCTTGGATGTATTGCGTGGGTGTAAGATGCAGATGTATTGCGGGGGTGTATGCAGATGTATTGCGGGGGTGTAAGATGCAGATATATTGCGGGGGTGTAAGATGTTGATATTTGGAGGGGGTGTATGAGAGATCCATTGAATGCTGAAATTTCGATGAGCTATATTGATTCATCGGTACGAGAAGCAGTTTTTCTGTCCGGCAATAAATCCCTTAGTAATACATGATACTTGTCAAACTTGTTTGTGCGTATACGTATACGTTTGTTGAGGTGGGTTGCCAGATTATACGCAAAATCTTTGCATGCTTCGCTGTCATATAGCTGAATGGTACTCATATGCATTACATCTATGCCATGCCTTTCAAGTACGGCAGATCGTATCAAATCTTTACCCTGCTCCAACGGGCTGTTATGAAAAGCGAAGCTATCATACTCGACAGCCACTTTCGCATGCCTGTAATACAGATCCACGAAGTAGCAATTTTGTCTGAGACGTATTTGCGCTTCACGGATTAACTTTATCTCATAATTAAAAACAGCTCCATTTAGTCCATAACCTCCCAAAGAGTGAGGCAATCTCAGAATCATATAGGCAATTGATTCCATAACGGATGCAGAGCCGTTTTCAATATATTTCACCGCTCGTAAAGCTTTGCGATGTCCCAGGTGCCCCGGTGTTTTTGCCAGAAATGCGGTTAGCCTTTGCTTTGTTGTAACCGCCTCGGAAGGTCTGCCCTGCTTATGTGAGCACAACTGGAGGCCTAGAAGGATGAACCGATGGATACTCAGTTTGCTGGCAAGTTCCAGAAACAACAATTCTGGAGACGCAACCCAAGTGCCATTGCGAAGAACTACTGCACCGGCGGGAAGAGCAAGCTGACATGAATGGACCTTTTTACCTTTATTGCTGAATCTATCACTTTGCCCAGAAACAGTAATATCGACCCGGTTCACTCTTTTTTCGGATATAGATCCGAAGATTGTATCAATATACGGTATATTCCACATTTTTGCAGCAGAGAAATTACTAACATATTCTTCCATAAAACCATTATAAATTATATTGGACAAAAATTCCAGTATAGGACGAATTTTTTTTATAAGGGCTTGTTTTTCACGTAATAATTGAGTGAAACGATAGATTATGGTAACTAAAGTGTCCTATAGTTGAATTTTTGTCCATTTTTGGTGTTGTGTATTTCCGAGATTCGAAATTGCATCATGATCTAAAGGCAAGCGCACTATCAACTGTGAGTTGGAAATGGTATTGTAAATGGCACTGTAAGCGGCGGTGCGAAGCGGGAAGAATGTGACGTTGAGCTGAAGGACAGTGCATATGGGCGGGAAGAGTGTGGCGTTGCCAGTTGCATTACGCTAAGAGAGGTATAGCCAGCGATGATGCCGGTGGTGCAGCTGGCGGAGATGTCGATAGGATGTTCGCAACGAGGCGAGCCATAATGGGAGGCAGGCAATATGAAAGGACCGGCAAATTCTGCCGGTCCACGGTATGAGATTCGATTAAATTCTGCCGGTCCATAGTATGAGATTCGATTAGATTCTATTATACCAGTTCCATTCTAGTGCCGGTGACTTCAAAGGCAGCTTTCTGTACCGGGGTACCGGTCAGCTTGATGCTTCTGGCATCAGGCTGGCTGCCGCCGATATACACTTCAAAGGTGCCGGGCTCCAGTACAGTGTTACCGTCGTTGTCGACTAAAGCCATCTGTCTGGGTGTCAGTGTAAAGGTGACTTCCTTCTCGCTGCCGGCTTCAACAAATACCTTCCTGACTCCTTTGAGCTGCCATTTCGGAATTTTTACGCTTGCTTCCACATCCTTCAGATAGAGCTGGACAGTCTCCTCGGATGCAACTTTGCCCGCGTTCCTGACTTTGACACTGCAGGTGACGGTTTCGCCTGCCCTGACAGAATCTGTGATCCTTATTGAGCTGTACTCGAATTTTGTATAGCTCAGGCCATACCCGAATGGATAAAGCGCTTCGTTTTTCATATATCTGTATGTCCTGTTTTTCATCGAATAATCACGGAAATCAGGCAATTCTTCTGTAGATGCGTAGAATGTCACAGGCAGTCTGCCTGACGGGCTGTAATCACCAAACAGCAGTGATGCGACAGCTTCACCTCCGCGGCCGCCGGGATACCATGCCTGAACTATTGCAGGTACATGCTCATCTGCCCATTTGACTGCTAATGCACTTCCTGTCAGAAGTACCAGTACAACCGGTTTACCGGTGGCACATACCTTCTCAAGCAGTTCCTGCTGCAGACCGGGCAGTTTAAGATCCAGCTTGTCACCGCTTGCAAATTCGTTGCCGGTATCTCCTTCTTCACCCTCTATGGTAGCATCCAGACCAAGGCACATCACGACGACATCGGAGCGTTCAGCTGCTGCGAGGGCTTCACCGATACGATCACGCGGAGCTGCAAGTCCTGAACTCCTGTCCTTGTACAGATGACAGCCTTCCGAGTAAAAGAGCCTTATGTCATCACCTGCCGCTGCTCTGATACCGTCAAGTACTGTGACATATCTGTCGGATGTGCCGAAATAGTTGCCCTGAAGAGCATCTCTGCTGTCTGCGTTGGGGCCTATGACGGCAATTGACTTTAGCTTTTTCCTATCAAGCGGCAGTAGATTCCCTTCGTTTTTAAGCAATACCATCGATTTTTTCGCAACTTCTACTGAAAAGTCGCTGTGTTTCCTGCAGCTGTTCATCTCATAAGGGATGCTGCTGAATGGCACCTTTTTCTGATCATCGAACATGCCCAGCTTCATACGCGTGGTGAAAAGCCTTGTTACAGCTCCGTCGATTTCCTCTTCGGTGACCAGGCCTTCCTTATGAGCTATGAGAAGATTTGCGAACAGATTACCGCAATTGACGTCACAGCCGTTCCTGAGAGCCAGTGCAACTGATTCTGGAGCGGTTTTTGTCACCATATGTCCTTCATGAAAATCCTTTATAGCCCAGCAGTCTGAAGTGACGTGGCCTTTGAAGCCCCACTCCTTGCGAAGTATGTCAATAAGGAGAGTCTTACTGCCGCAGCAAGGCTCTCCATTGGTCCTGTTGTATGCGCCCATTACTGCTTCTACTTCGGCTTCCTGTACCAATTCCTTGAATGCCGGCAGGTATGTCTCGCACAGATCTTTTTTATCAACAACGGCATTGAAGCTATGCCTTTCGCCTTCCGGACCGCTATGTACGGCATAATGTTTTGCACATGCGGCTGCTTTCAGATATTTTTTGTCATCGCCCTGGATGCCCTTTACAAAAGCTACACCGAGCCTTCCCGTCAGGTAAGGATCCTCACCGTAGGTCTCATGGCCGCGACCCCATCTTGGGTCTCTGAATATATTGATGTTCGGCGACCAGAAGGTAAGACCCTTATATATGTCATGGTCGCCCTTTCGGATGTTTTCGTGGTATTTTGCCCTTCCCTCGGTTGATATTACATCTGCAATCTTATAAACAAGTTCCTCGTCGAAGGTGGCCGCTATCCCTATCGCCTGCGGGAAAACAGTGGCAACACCCGCTCTTGCGACTCCGTGGAGCGCTTCGTTCCACCAGTTGTAAGCCGGTATTCCAAGTCTCGGGATAGCAGGAGAACCATGCAGCATTTGTGTGACTTTCTCTTCAAGGGTCATGCGGGATACAAGATCCTTAGCGCGCTCTTCAAAGCTTAGATTTTCGTCAAGGTAAGCAGGTCTTTTTTCCATGGCATTATGCCTCCTTATTATTTTCGTTCTTCCATTTGCTTATATTTACATATATACTTAATTCGTATACTATCCTTTTGAAGACAACAAATCAAATCAAAACTTGCCGACCATTGCTCAATTTTTGCGGAAGGGTCAGGTATGAGCAAAAGTGTGAATGGAACGAGCAATCTCATGTGCGTGCAAAAGTGTGATCGGCAGGTCTTGAGCTATGATGGGAGTGGAAATGATGGATGAGATAAGAAGTGTTGAATTAAAAGATGTACATATCGATGACGAGTTCTGGAACAGATATACCGGGTTGATTCGAAATACTGTGATACCATACCAGTGGGAGGCGTTGAACGATCGTGTCCCCGGTGCGGAACCGAGCCATGCGGTGAGAAATTTTCGAATTGCCGCCGGTGATCAGGAGGGTGAGTTCGGCGGTCTGGTTTTCCAGGACAGCGATCCGGCTAAATGGCTGGAGGCAGTAGGATACAGCCTTGCACTTTATCCAGACCCGCAGTTGGAAAAAGCGGCTGATGGACTCATAGATCTCATAGGCCGGGCACAGCAGGCGGATGGCTATCTAAACACATACTATACGCTAAAAGAGCCGGGAAAGCGTTGGAGCAACCTGCTTGAATGCCATGAGCTATATTGTGCCGGACATATGATCGAGGCGGCGGTTTCATATTATAAGGCAACTGGTAAAAGAAAGTTTCTTGATATAATGTGCAGGTATGTTGATCATATCGACACTGTATTCGGTCCTGAATCAGGGAAACTCAAGGGCTATGATGGTCATGAGGAGATAGAGCTTGCATTGATCAAGCTCTATGAGGAAACAGGAAATGACAGATACCTGAAGCTAGCAGGCTTTTTCATAGATGAACGGGGCAGTGAACCAAATTTCCTGGTGAAGGAATGGGAGAAAAGGAAAGGGCTGTCCTACTGGATGAAAGGGCTATCCCCAAAGCCTGACCCGACTTATAATCAGGCACATGTCCCCGTGCGTGAACAGACTGAAGCTGTAGGACATGCTGTAAGGGCTGTCTATCTGTATTCAGGAATGGCTGATCTAGCTTATCATACAGGTGATAAAAAGCTCAAAGAGGCATGCAAAATATTATGGAACAGTATAGTCAACAGGCGTATGTATATTACCGGAGGTATAGGCTCTACATATCAGGGTGAGGCGTTCACATTTGATTATGACCTGCCCAATGATACAGCTTATCAGGAAACCTGCGCATCCATAGGACTCATATTCTTTGCCCACAGGATGCTGAAGCTTGAGCCGATAAGCATTTATGCCGATGTTCTTGAACGTGCGTTATACAATTCGGTGATAAGCGGAATGGGGCAGGATGGAAGAAGCTTCTTCTATGTAAATCCTCTGGAGGTATTGCCCGAAGCGTGCCGAAAGGACCCCGGCAAAAGACATGTGAAGCCTGAAAGGCAGAAATGGTACGGCTGTGCCTGCTGTCCTCCGAATATAGCCAGACTGCTGGCATCACTCGGGAGCTATGTTTATACAAATAGTGGTGATACTGTATATATTAACCTTTATATCGGAGGAGAAGCTGCTATAAAGCTTGATGCAGGAACTATCTCGATAAAACAGGAGACATCATACCCGTGGAAGGGTGATGTCAGGATCAAGCTGAACGAGGTAACAGGAAGTGAGTTCACTCTGGCTGTCCGTGTGCCTGGATGGTGCCATAGCACATCAATGACGATCAACAATAAGCTGGTCGGAATCGACACGCCGGTCAGGAACGGATACGCTTATCTAAAAAACACCTGGAAGACTGGTGACATCGTAGAACTGAGTTTTTGTATGGATGCAGCGTTCATCGGCGCAAACCCTCTGATCCGCAAGAATGCAGGCAAGGCAGCAATACAAAGAGGACCGCTGGTCTATTGTCTGGAAGAGGCTGATAACGGAAGCGATCTGAATGAGATTGAGTTTAACACCAATACAATACTTGAGCCGGTTTTTGAATCAGATTTCTTCGGCGGAGCAGTGGTGATCTACGGCGACGCATACAGGATGGATCGTTCCGGATGGGGTGAGAATCTGTATCTTCCGCTGGGGAAGCGGCAGCAAAGACAGTTCAGATTTCGGGCTGTGCCCTATTATCTGTGGGCAAATCGCGGTATTGGAGAAATGCAGGTGTGGACACGTTTCGCCTGACCGCTTCGATCACATATCGATGGGTAATAGTGTGCCAAACTTATCTCTAAAAGACAACTTGTGAAAGACAGCAGTATAGAGTAATATCACGATACAGCAGTATAGAATGATATCATAAAACAGCATCACAGAGTGATACCATACAATAATAGAGTAACAACAATAGAGTAACATCACAAAACAATAGTATAGAGTAATGACATAATAATTTTTTATGGGAGGTAGGGATATGCTGACTGACTCGGTAAGTACATTATCCTTAGTATCAATGATAATAGCGGCAGTATTGTCGGTACTGGTACCTATTGCTGCGATCGTAGTTTTGGGAGTTAAAAGAAGGATGAATTGGAAGGCGATGCTGCTGGGTGCCCTTCTGTTCTTTATTTTTGCAATGATACTGGAGAGTATTATGCACAGCGTTGTACTCGGTCCTGATCCGACAAATTCTGTGATATACCGGAATCCGTGGCTTTATATACTTTACGCCGGGTTTGCAGCCGGTATTTTCGAAGAAACGGCAAGATTACTTGGGTTTAAATTCCTGATCAAGGTAAAGGAAAACGAAAGCATAGATACGGGCATATCATACGGCCTTGGGCATGGAGGCATCGAATCACTGCTTATCGGTGGTCTTGCGGCAGTGGGGAATATTATGATGACAGTCATGTACAACTCAGGGGCATTGAACAGTGTGGCTGGGGGATTGACAGGTGAAGAACTGGAATCATTCAATTTGGGAATCCAGACACTGGTTTCGACACCATCATACATGTTCCTTCTGTCAGGGTTTGAACGAATGGCAGCCCTTGTACTGCAAATAGCGCTGTCATTGTTCGTACTTAAAGCTGTATCTCAGAAAAAGTGGCTTTACTTCCTGTACGCTATTCTGATACATGCAGGGGCGGACATGTTTGCCGTACTTTATACAAGAGGCTACATTACGAATGTGCTCCTGCTGGAGGGAGTGCTGGCTGTAATAGCTCTGGTGGTAATAGCTGTTGCATTCAGAATATACCGCAGCAAGGATGAGGAACAGCCTGCCTGAATAATGCGATTGCACAAATAGATGTGTATGGCAATTAGTTAGCTTTGACAATAGCTTGCTATTGATTATTTTTCGCCTTTGTTCTATTATATTTATCATATATTCAACCGACTCTTAGGCATGAGATATCGTGTATAAATAGATCGATAGTACACACAGCAGGGATAAAACTAAAACATGGACACTGCAAAAGCTATACTAAACAAAAAGGATATACATTACAGTAACTACACAATACAGAAAATTGTATCCAGAAAGTTATGTATTACAGAAAAACTATACATTTCAGAATGCTGACCAATACTTGAAAGGTGGAAAATAGATGCCAATTAGAATTCCAGACAGCTTGCCGGCAACAGAGGTGCTGAGCGGAGAGAATATTTTCGTGATGACAGAGGAAAGGGCTGAGCGTCAGGACATAAGGCCGCTTAGTATTGTGCTCCTCAACCTTATGCCGACAAAAATAGTGACAGAGACGCAGCTGCTCAGACTCATAGGAAACACTCCGCTGCAGGTGGATGTTACTTTTTTGCATCCGGAATCCCATAAATCCAAAAATACTCCACAGGAGCACCTGTTGAAGTTTTACAATACATTCAGCGAGATCAGAGATAAGAAATATGACGGTCTGATAATAACAGGCGCACCGGTAGAACAGATGCCGTTTGAGGAAGTGAACTACTGGGACGAGCTGAAGGATATTATGGAATGGAGCGTGAATAATGTATATTCTACCTTCCATATTTGCTGGGGGGCACAGGCTGGACTGTATTATCATTATGGTATCCCAAAGCACCCGATCAGTGACAAGCTGTCCGGTGTGTTCAAGCATAGCGTTGAAAAGAAAAATGTAATGCTTATGCGTGGATTCGATGAGGTATTTTATGCTCCTCATTCGCGGCATACAGAGGTAAGGAGAGAAGACATCGAAAAGGTCGATGGGCTCGAAATCCTGTCGGAATCCGCCGATGCAGGCGTTTATATAGTTTCTGCACTAAAGGGCAGGCAGATCTTTGTGACCGGTCATTCCGAGTATGATCCGCTGACGCTGAAGACAGAGTATGCCAGAGATATGGAAAAAGGGATGAACCCCAGGTTACCTGTGAATTACTTCCCTGATGACGACCCGGAGAGGCCGCCCATTGTAAGGTGGAAGGCGCATGCCAACCTGTTGTATGCCAACTGGCTCAACTACTATGTATATCAGGAAACGCCGTTTGACCTGAATGAACTTGGTTCAACTGAGAATATTATTTGATAGTAAGAAAAGGACAACGTGAGTTGTCCTTTTTTATGACACAATGTTTGCTTTGCGTCATGGGAGCGAATTTAATCTATAAAAATATCACCTCTTTGAGATTCCATGCTCACACTAATTGTGCTCTCGGTCAGCTGCTCATATTCCGTGCCATATCGGGTTATTACACCGATGCTTTTGCCTGTGTGCTTTATAGCACCTGTGGAGGTCTTAGCACTGATGGCGGCTGGTATTCGACCGGATTCGGAATCAGTTGAAACACTAAGGGAAATCGAGCCCGTATATGTCTTTGCATCAACCGGGATGTCATCACTCTCAATGTGTATGAATCCGCCTCTGCTCTCCAGGCTGACTCCATTGGGCTGGTAGTCTGCCGGAATTGAAATTGTCAGCCCGGCGCGATTTTCATGCATCGATACCAAGGGAAATAATGGAAGCCTGCCGTTTGACTTCTCTGTAAATATCAATTCGCCGTCTTTACATGTAATATCAAAATCCAGCCAGTCGGATTCTTCATATTCGAGCCTGATCTTATCAGAGACGCCCTCTGTCAGCCGTATGTTTGAATGAGCTGTGTTGACCCTTATTCTCGAGGCTGAGCTGACGTCAAACTCCTGTTCATGCATCGTGATTCCTGCAGGCTTCATGCTGTTGAATATCATAAACAGCTTGATCGGCAGTCCAGTTGCCAAAGAGATCACAAGACCGGCAGCTATTATGATAAGGCCTGCCCTGAGCGGCTTGACGGCCGGCTTCGACTTGCTGTCAGAGACGGCGCTGTCTCGCTTGTCTTCATCTGTATCATTTATTTGTATTGAACTCTTTTTCATCATTTTGAATACGAGCTTTGCTGAAAGCCTGATCAAAGGCCTGCATAATATATAGAATCCGTAGGCTGTCAACACGAAAATGCCGGAGGAAAAAATTCCGATCCCTATCGTACCTATGATTTCACCCATGTATGCTGCAGGTATCTTGAGGGCTTCATAAATAAACGCAGGCAGAATAATGCATGCAGCCGCTGCTGATACGACAGTGCCAAGAAACAGCAGGATTGCAATACTGTATGTTGCGAAAATAAGAACTGAGAACATCAATATCGACAATGGCCTTGTGATGCCTATGCGTGCGTATTTAACGAGCTTTGAATAATTTTTGAGCCCCGGGTTGTTGTGCACATTTTTGATGCTTGTCTCAGCCTTGACCATTGCAGCTATATGTTCAGGAGTGTCAAGCCTTGAGAGTAGTTCATCGGGACTCGCACCCTCATCCAGTGCATCACTGATATATTCCTCATAGTAAGCCAGAGCTTCCTTTTGTTCGTTTTCGGGAAGTCCGGCAAGATTACTGTTCAGATCATCAAGAAATTTTTTTATTCTATCATCCATTATTATCATCACCGCCTGTTATAAAATCTATGACACTCTTCAATTCTGTAAGCTCGCTTCTGTATTCGATCAACCGCCTGACGCCTGTTTCGGTAATTTTGTAATATCGCCTCAGACGGCCTGAATGCTCGGCAGAATAGGTCTCAAGAAAGCCTTGGGCTTCAAGCCGCCTCAGGACCGGGTAGAGAGAGGACTCCGATGCGTCCATAAGACCTGTTATTTCCTGGGTCAGCTTATAACCGTAGGTGTCGCCTTCTGTCAGGATGTGGAGGACGCAAGCGTCCAGCAGCCCTTTTTTCATCTGGGCATCCAATAAAAATACCTCCTTTTCTATGACACTTCACGATGGATCTATCCAATACATCATCCGATGCATCTATAAATTTACTCCAATCAGCCCTTGTGTTCAATAATTCCACACATCCTTGCGGATAATTCCCATAGCCTTTTTGAAACATCAGGCCTCTGAGAGTAGGAGCTTGGTTTCATCGGACTGCAATCCTTCCAGTAGACCCTTCCTGTGAGTCTGGGTGCCGGGTCCATGGCCAGATAGACCATGGAGTGTGCCGGTATTTCCGGCGGAGTGCCGCCCTTGCTGCGGAGCTGCCATACCTTTTTAACAATCCCGCCTGTCCCTTTGAGACCTATATCGGTATTGACCAGCCCGGGGTCAAGTGCAAAAGCTTTAACACTGCTGTCCGATGCTGTGAGCTTTCTGTTCAGCTCGGTCACGAACAGTACGTTGGCCAGCTTGGTCTGCTTATAAGCCAAAAGAGTATTGTAGTGCTTCCTTAACATTATATCATTCCAGCGAAGTCTGGTTCTGTAATGTGAGCCGGAGCTGGTGCAGATGACAGTGCCTGCCTGTGACCGCTCCAATAACGGCAGCAGTTCATGTGTCAGCAGGAAAGGCGCCAGATGGTTCACTGCAAACTGCAGCTCGAAGCCGTCAACGGTCGACATGTACCAACTGGAAACAGTGCCGGCGTTATTTATCAGCACGTCTATATGTGAAAACCCTTCTTTCATAAGCATTTTTTGTATATCGGCCGTGAGACGTGTGACTTCGGAAAGAGATGAGAGATCGGCTGTCAGGTAGTTGATTTTTGCATCCGGGCAGATATTCCTCACTTCCTGCTCGGCTGCCTTGCACCGCTCCTCTGAGCGGCCTGCACCGATCACATATGCTCCCTTCAATGCCAGCTCCTTTACTGTTGCAAGTCCTATGCCGGAGGTGGCTCCTGTTATGACTATTACTTTATTCGCTGTTGTGTCTTCTTCTTCAGTGCTGGCATTTTCCTTGTTTATATTGATACTATTCTTAATATTGAGGTTGGTTCCAGTAATACCTGCCTCAGAATTATTAACATTTTCCACTACAAATTCAGCTCCTTCCTATAGTATACTCATAAGCTCCTGCTTACCGAATATTCGCAAACAGAACTGTCTATCGGGTCATTGTGAGCAAGTGAACGTTTGTTTTGTGCCGTATTCCAGCGGGAGCCTACTGCGCGTGCGATAAGCGAAGCCGGAACAACTGAACCGGCCGCTCTCAGCATCCTGTTCAACAGGCCCGGTATATAAACAGGTTTTCCCCTGAGAGCCATATCAATTGTTGTTGATGCGACATAACCTACATTGCAGGCAGTTATCCTTCCGGCGAAGCCCTGTGCTTCTATTGCTTCAATACAGGCAGGTGTTGTTGGCATACCGGCGGGGCACAGCGCTGTAACAGTGACATTCTTTGAGCGCAGCTCCTCTCCCAGGGCTCTTGAAAAATTGAGCAGGAACTGCTTCGAGGACGAGTACATAGCTTTTACCGGCATTGGGTAGAATGCGGCGAGGCTGGACACGTTGATTATCCTGAACGTCCTTGCTTGATCACGCATTTTCAGCAGTTCATGGGTCATTTCCAGGTTTGCTTCTATGTTCAGCCGAAGTATGGTCCTGATCTGACTGCGGGTTCTGTCTGCGAACGCTCCTTCAAAATCCAGCCCGGCGATATTTATAAGGAAATTGAACATAAAGCCCTGGGAACGAATGTGATCAAAGAGCTCAGTCCTTGAATCCGCATCGGTAAGATCGCAGCTATAATAATGTACATTTATGTTGTATGTGTTGGTTAGACTTCCGGAGAGCCTGCACAACGCCGCTTCCGAGATGTCCGTAAGGAACAGGTCTAAGCCGCGGCTTGCACATTCTACTGAAAAGGCCTTGCCGAGTCCGCCTGTTGCTCCTGTGATACATACCATTGATTTCATTTCATTCACTACCTTTCGCGTTTGATACCAAATACCTAAATAACCTTTTACATCGATTCCTGATCTCTAAATACTGAAGCATATGCGGATGATAGCAGACACAGTTCATACCATACCTTTTTACATGCGCTTAATGCTTCCTTATGTATAATACTATACAATGTATAATATTATATGTCAATATATATTCTGAAAAACTTTCAACACTGAATATATTCTGAAAAACTTTCAACACTGATCAGTATGATTGAGCCCGTGATTTGGCATGATTTATTTTAGCCAGACGACTATGTCATTAATTGTTCGCTCTTGGTGACCTGGCTCTTTACTTACGCAAGTTTATTGAGTATATTGTAAATGAAGAGCATGGAGGAAAAGGATATGCATATCGATAGGAAAAGCCCCATACCTGTATATTACCGGTTAAAACAACATTATGAACAAGATAAAGGCAGGCGATTACCCGGAAGGGAGCCTGATACCGTCTGAACGAGACCTTGGAGAAAGTCTTTGCATCAGCAGGATGACAGTGCGCCAGGCTCTAAACCAGCTGGTTTCAGAAGGAGTGCTGTACAGGGAGAAGGGGAGCAACAAGGCCTTACACCGAATATCACAGGAGGCTTGATAATATGAAACTAAGAAATGAAGGTGCGGAACTATATATACCGGACGATACAAATCCGGATGAGGCAGTCAGGAGATCGACACATCTTGCAATTGCGGCACATCAGGATGATGTGGAGATAATGGCGTATGACGGCATAAACCAGTGCTTTGCAAGAGACGACAGGTGGTTCATGGCAGCGGTTGTGGCAGACGGGGCTGGGAGTCCGAGAAACGGCCTGTACTCCGGTTATACCGACGAAAGAATGCGGCAGGCGAGAAAGCTTGAGCAGAAAAAGGCGGCATTTACAGGAGAGTATTCCGCTCTTGCGCTCTTGGACTATAGCAGCTCGGTTATAAAGGATCCGTCGGACACCCTACTGGCAGACGAATTGAAGGAGCTTATTCTCGAGGCCCGCCCGAGCATCATATATACGCACAACCTTGCAGACAAGCACGACACCCACGTCGCAACAGCATTGAAGGTCATCAGGGCTCTCCGCGGTCTGCCGGAAGAGGCTCTTCCTAAGAAGGTCTATGGATGTGAGGTGTGGAGGGATCTTGATTGGATGAATGACGATGAAAAAGTAGTTTTTGACGTTTCCGGGCATCCGAATATTGCAGCTGCTGTGCTGGGGGTATTTGATTCGCAGATATGCGGAGGAAAGCGATATGATCTGGCCGCCGAGGGCAGAAGGCTTGGAAATGCCACCTTCAGTGAATCGCACAGGACGGACAGCGCTTCGGCATTATCATATGCCATGGACCTTACACCTCTTATTATAGATAGGAATATGGATATCTGCCAATACGTTTCTGGCTTTATTGACAGATTCAAATCGAGTGTCGCCGACTTGATCAAAAGCAAGCTTTAGAAAGAATCGGGGTCAATCTTGACCCCGATTGATTTGACCCCGATTCTTCAAGCCTGACCCTTAGAGTAAAATTATCGTAGGTAAAGATATGGAAAAACCTCATAAGAGGTCTTCCCACAATCACGGTTTTCCTGTAGTTTAGAAGTTGACAAGACAACAAAAACAGGATAACACTGCTGATGCAAGAAAAATTTTTACAAACGAAATTGTTTCTTTGAAATACGTGTCATAACGAGGCAAAGGATGGTTCGCATAACGAGGTTTCAATAAGCGAGCTGGACAAAAATTCAAGTATAGGACGAATTTTTCTTAATAGAAGTGAAATTCTTGTGAATAAACGAGTAAAACACCGGATTATGTTGACCAAAACGTCCTATACCCGCATTTTTGTCCATTGTAAGCAGTTTATATTACCAGACTACAATAACACTGCTGATGTAAGACAAATGATCCGATAAAAAGGAGTGGATGGAAAACAAATGGCAGAACATATTTTTAAAACGGCTTCATCTGATCGGATGATAAATCTCACTTCACAGGTCAGGCAGGATGTCCGGGAAAGCGGGGTCACAGGCGGGGTGGTTGTGGTTTTAGTTCCTCATGCGACAGCAGGCGTCACTATTAATGAGAATGCAGACCCTGATGTAGTATAAAGAACGAAATAGACAAACGGCGTTCGAATATACAGACAACAAGGTGTATGAGAAATTAGCCCACGTTTACTTGACATAAACAGCCTGACTCCGACCCCTGTCATAATTTTCAATTATGTTATATAATTACTATATTATATGATCAAATAGTAGAGAAAAAAGCATTGGGAGGTCGAGGCAGCATGAAGTACGGTTATTTTGACGAGGCCGCAAGAGAGTATGTGATCACAAGGCCGGATACTCCGACCCCGTGGATCAATTACATCGGAAGCGGGAAGTACGGTGGTATCGTTTCGAACACAGGCGGAGGGTACAGCTTCCATAAGGATCCTCAAAACAGGAGGATAACAAGGTATCGCTACAACAGCATACCAATGGACAGACCCGGAAGGTATATCTATATAAGGGATGCGGTTACCGGTGAGTACTGGAACCCCGGATTCCAGCCGTCAGGCACCAGGCTTGACAACTACAGCTGCAGGCACGGCATGGGATATACGGTACTTGAAGGCGAGTATAAGGGAATTGTGGCGAGCCTGACTTATTTCGTGCCGGATGACAGGGATTTTGAGGTATGGCTTCTTAAGGTCCGCAATACGCTGAATATTCCTAAAAAGCTTCAGATTTTCAGTTACTCAGAATTCTGTTTCTGGGATGCAATACTGGACCAGCAGAATGTCGACTGGGCACAGCAAATCAATCAGTGCCGGTACAATGATGGTATTATCACCTGGCATCCGCACTATGTCAGCGGCAGCGCATCATTCTTTGCTACCGGTGCTGAGGTGTCGAGCTATGACTGCAATCTTGAGACCTTTATAGGGAAATATCATTCCGAGGCAAATCCGATAGCTGTCGAGCAGGGAGCATGCTCCAATTCCATATCCCGCAGGACGAACGGTGTGGGTGCTTTTTGCAATGAATTGGAGCTCGGCTGCGGTGAATCAAAGGAACTCGTATTTATATTAGGGTATACGGAAAACAGGTCTGAAATAAGGAAGGACATACAGCAATACCTTGATCCTGCAGAGGCAAGGGCGGCTCTTGGCCGACTGAACGAATACTGGGAAGGCTATACAGGTAAGCTGAGCGTTGAGACACCGGACCGCGAAATGAACCTTTTCGTCAATATGTGGAATCAGTATCAGTGTAAAACGACCTTCAACTGGTCCAGATTTGTGTCAATGTACCAGCTCGGACTCGGAAGAGGCATGGGTATAAGGGACAGCGCACAGGATACGCTGGGTGTTATGCATACCATCCCGGATCAGGCAAGGGGTCTGATCGTCAAGCTGTTGCAATGCCAATATACGGACGGTCGTGCATATCATTTGTTCTTCCCGCTGACGGGAGAAGGCGGAGTGGGGGATGCCCCGGTCAAAAAATTCGACTGGTATTCCGATGACCATCTGTGGCTGATTCTGGCCGTCAATGCATATGTCAAGGAGACCGGAGACTTCGCATTCCTGGATCAGAAGGTCCTGTACAACGACAAGAAAACAGAGGCGACGGTATGGGAACACCTGATAAAGGCGCTGGAATTCACTGATATATGGAAGGGACCTCATAATATAGCTCTGGCGGGACGTGCAGACTGGAACGATACATTGAATCTGGATACCGGCAAGGGTGTGGCTGAAAGCGTTTTCACCTCGATGCTGTTCTGCAGGGCTGCAAATGAAATGGCAGAGCTGGGAGGGTACCTCGGCAGAAGCAGTGATGTGACAAAATTCAATAGCATGTACACGAAGATGAAAAATGCTATCAACGAGACCTGCTGGGATGGTGAGTGGTATAAGAGAGCATTTGATGACGAAAGCAAGCCGCTGGGCTCGAATGAAAACGCCTTTGGCAAGATCTTCATCAATTCACAATCGTGGGCTGTTCTTGGAGGCGTTTCAGACAGGGAGCGCACACGCCTTTGCCTGGATTCCATAAACAAATATCTGAATACGAAATATGGTATAGTAGTAATGTATCCCTCCTATACGGAGAATGACCATACTAAAGGCGGCATTACCACTTATCCTCCGGGAGCAAAGGAGAACGGAGGCATATTCTGTCACACCAACCCATGGGCAATGATAGCCGAAATAATAGACGGCAACGGTGACAGGGCATTCCAATACTACAAGCAGATATTGCCGGCCAGACGCAATGAGGATGCGGATCATTTCGAAGTCGAGCCCTATGTGTATGCGCAAAATATCCTGGGCAAGGAGAATCCCCAGTTTGGCATAGGCAGAAATTCATGGCTGAGCGGTACGGCGGCCTGGAACATGGTTGCATCGAGCCAGTACATACTGGGTATAAGGCCTGGTTATGACTGCCTCATAGTCGATCCCTGCATCCCGTCTTCGTGGGATGGTTTCAGAGCTATGAGGATATTCCGGGGAGCGGAGTATCATATCGAGGTCAGGAACCCGTCGCATGTTTGCAGTGGAATAAAGAGGATGACGCTAAACGGTGCTGAGATCGGGAAAATACCTGTACAGCCTGCCGGAAGCAAATCACATATAGTTATTGAGATGGGCTGAGGCAGCGCTTGAAGGCAGGATTATTTATATGGTGTTATAACGAGGCGAAAAATGTCCCAACTCTATAGGCGGCGGGTACCGAATGCGTTATAACGAGGCGGCAGATAACGAGTTGTTATAAAAAAGTATAATAAACAAAGGGAACTGTCCTGATGCATTTTGTCAGGAGGTTCCCCTTCTTTTTGGCAGGCATTTCGAAAGAAGTCTCAGCCGCATATTGATTTCCGACTGAAGCTTCCTGTTTCAGCTGTGCAATTTCCTGCTGCTCCTGAAGTTCGAAGGAGTCATTCCCATATGCCGCCTGAAAGTACCTATGAAGTAGCTGAGATTGTCAAAACCGACCTCCATTGCCACCTCAAGCACCTTCATATCGGTTTGCTCAAGAAGTCTTGCCGCCCTCGTGATCCTGTAATAATTCAGATATTCCAAAGGTGTCTTCTTTATATACTGCTTGAAGATCCTGCAAAAGTGACCCTCGCTTATGTCAAGGAGTATCGACAGGTCAAGTGTGCTTAGCTTTTTTGAATAATTGTCCTGTATATATTTCAAGGCCGCCTTCAACTTTTCCAGACGCAAGTGATCCTGAGATTTATCTACAGCGGTTATCGCTGATATGCTGTTGGCGGCTATCAATGCAAATATTCCAAACAGCTCTGATTTAGCCAGCAGTTCATAAGCCGCAGGTTTGGCGTCCAACAGCTCAAGGAGCTTTACCAGTTTGGACAGAAGGTCTCTTTCCCAGCTTTCTGTTCCCTTAATATGTCTTTTGACCGCTATTTCATTCTTTATTACAGGGTCGATATATCTGGTCCACACCAGATCAAAGGAGCTGCCCGAAAGCAAGGAGGGGCTGAATACCACAGCCTTGAATTCGCATGATGAGCTGCCGATGGGAAAGCCTGCATGGAGCTCACCGGCGTTTACAAAAATGCATTCTCCCGCATGAACTTCATAATACCCTGTTTCGATACGGAACTGAGCCATTCCGGATGTGACCGTCAGCAATTCCATCTCTTCGTGCCAGTGGCAGTCCAGAACAATCCCGCCGGCGGGTATATTCATGTAATATCCGCTCAGCGGAAAGGATGCATCTCCGTGTATTCTATTTTCTTTTAATAGAAATTTGTCCATAAAAGCAACTCTTATCAAAATAGTGTTATAAATAATCAAAATGTAGTAAGAATTTAAATATAACTGTTAATATAATTATATTATCTAAAATCGTATGCGGCAATATGGAATTTAGTTTTCCCTATTGCAGAAAGAAATCAACAGGAGGTATCGAAATGAAATTTTCCAATGGGCATTGGATGCTGAGAGACGGCGTCACATTGGCCGCACCGATGGACATCAGAGATGTTGAGGTCAAGGGCGGTATTATGAAGCTCCATGTGGCAACACGTCCGGTAAGACACAGGGGTGATACGCTTGAAGGACCCATACTCACATATGAATATTCCTCGCCCTTTCCAGATGTAATCGGTGTCAGGGTGTACCACTTTAAAGGAGGCCTGACCAAGTCCCCGAAATTCGAGCTTTACAGCGATGATGGCTATTCACCTGAGATATCACAGAGCGAAGATGCTATCACATTTACCTCAGGTAAGCTTGTCATGAAGCTGAAAAGATCAGATGGCTGGAATATGGACTACATATATGACGGCAAGAGGATCACCGGAAGCGGATACAGAAATAATGCCTATCTTACTGTGGCGGGTGAGGGCTCCTACATGCGTGAGCAGCTCGACCTTGGCGTTGGAGAATACGTCTATGGTTTGGGAGAGAGATTCACTCCTTTCGTAAAGAACGGTCAGAGTGTGGATATTTGGAATGAAGACGGCGGGACAAGCAGCGAGCAGTCATACAAGAACATACCATTCTATGTCTCCAGCAAGGGTTATGGCGTGTTTGTCAACAATACCGGCAGGGTGTCCTACGAAATTGGTTCTGAAAATGTTTCAAAGGTGCAATTCAGCGTACCCGGAGAGTGCCTTGAGTATTATATGATCGGAGGAGGATCTCCCAAAGCGGCTTTGTCCAATTATACACAGCTTACAGGAAGACCTGCATTGCCTCCTGCCTGGTCATTCGGCCTCTGGCTGACAACGTCCTTTACAACAAGCTATGATGAGGAGACTGTGACGAGCTTTATAGAAGGAATGGCTCAGCGCGATTTGCCGCTGCATGTATTCCACTTTGACTGCTTCTGGATGAAGGAAAGCCAGTGGTGTGACTTCACATGGGACAAGGACGTATTTCCGGATCCTGAGGCGATGCTCAGGCGGCTGAAAGACAGAGGACTCAGGATCTGTGTGTGGATCAATCCATATATAGCACAGAAATCACAGCTTTTTGACGAAGGCATGGATAAGGGATATCTTCTCAAGAGGCCTGACGGAAGTGTGTGGCAGTGGGACAAGTGGCAGGCTGGAATGGGACTGGTGGACTTTACAAATCCTGCGGCTGTCAAATGGTATAAGGAAGAACTGAAAAGGCTCATAGATATGGGTGTTGACTGCTTCAAGACCGATTTCGGGGAAAGGATCCCGACAGATGTCGTGTATTATGACGGCTCTGATCCTGTATTGATGCACAATTATTACACATATTTGTATAACAGGGCAGTTTTCGAGGTATTAGTGGAAAACTGCGGTGTGAATGAAGCTGCGCTGTTCGCCCGGTCTGCGACAGCCGGTGGCCAAAAGTTCCCGGTACACTGGGGAGGGGACTGTTCTGCAAATTATGACTCCATGGCTGAAACTCTCCGGGGCGGACTGTCGCTCTGCGCTTCTGGTTTCGGCTTCTGGAGTCATGACATAAGTGGGTTTGAAAGGACCGCTCCGCCGGATATTTACAAGCGCTGGACTGCATTCGGGCTTCTCTCGTCCCACAGCAGACTACATGGCAACGAATCCTACAGAGTGCCCTGGCTATTTGATGAGGAATCGGTGGATGTGCTGAGATTCTTCACTAAGCTGAAATGCAGGCTGATGCCGTATCTTTTCGGTGTCGCATGTGAAGCTTCACAAGAAGGCGTACCAATGATGCGCGCGATGTTCCTGGAGTTCCCCGATGATCCGGGCTGCCTGCAGCTTGACAGACAGTATATGCTTGGTGACTCCATGCTTGCCGCTCCAATTTTTAATAATGAAAGTACTGTCCAGTATTATCTGCCTGCAGGTAATTGGACCAATCTGATCAGCGGCGAGAGGATCGACGGCGGCAGCTGGAGAAATGAGCAGCACGGTTATATGAGCCTGCCTCTGCTTGTCAGACAGGATTCAGTAATTGCAATGGGAAGTGTTGAGGACAAGCCGGATTATGATTATGCCGATGGTGTGGAATTCCATGTGTTTGAGCTTTCAAACAATGCCAGTGCAGATACCTCCGTATATGATATAAACGGACGGAAGGAAATGGTATTCAAAGCATCCAGGAAAGAGAATGTGATCAGCATTGAGACAGCTGTTGTCTCAGGTGCTTATTCGGAGACCAGCAGCAGTTCTGAGAAGCAGTGGGCAGTCGTGCTTAGAGGCATGCAAAATGTTTCTTCTATAGAGGGCGGTCATGCCGAAGCTTCAGAGACAGGCATACGGATAATACCTGATAAGGGTGTAAAGGTAATTAAGGTATCAATTTGACATAATTCTTAGGATATATGCAAAAATTAGCAATAATAGCTAAAAAAATAGCGAAATAGCTTGATTAGTTAGTGTTTGTGTAATATAATGTAAATGTTTGGTCGGCAAGTTCAATCTTGCCGACCGGCAAATTCAAGTATATACTGCGTCAGCAGAGTTACTAATCTTTCCAAAGCGAGGGGACAATAAATGTTCGAAGACAAAACGTTGGTATGCAAGGATTGTGGGCAGGAATTCGTATTTACTGCAGGCGAGCAGGAATTTTATGCAGCCAGAGGTTTTCAGAATGAACCCGGAAGGTGCAAGGAATGCAGGACGGCAAGGAAGTCCCAGTACGGCAATGGCGCCAGAAGAGAAAGAGAGATGTTTGACGCAGTTTGCGCACAGTGTGGTAAGGAAACAAAGGTACCTTTCAAGCCACGTCTGGATAAACCTGTTTATTGCAGTGATTGTTTTTCTAATCGCTGATCCGGTAAAAAATTTAATCTGAATTGTATTTTTCCACGCCCTGTGTATAACATATGCAGGGCTATATCCATATCTGCTCGAAACCGTGATTTTTAAGGCTTTGCAGGCTTTATCAATCCACAGAGGACTCTCGTTAGGCCATATGTTTTCCACAACGCTGAAGTGCTTAATTCGTAGTTATTCACAGGATTATCCACATTATCCACAGGTCAATATACACAAAACAGGTGTTTTGTGTATATTTTTGTGGCCGCCCCTTAATGGCCGGTATTACAACATTTTCAAGGCGTTTGCGGAATATGTATATTTTTTATTAAATATAGCGATAATTTTGGAAGGATTTATATTACTTCTTGTTGAATACAGATATATGTCTTTTGAATAAATATTAACATGTGAGACCCGAAAATACGGGATCGGTGAGCTGGTCCCGGGTGCGGCATGTCAATACCAATCAAGAAAGGGGCAGTGACTATGAAATTCAAAATCACAGGTAAGAATTTTGAAGTAACAGATGCGCTAAAGGAAAGAGTAAACAAAAAGCTGGGCAAGCTCGACAAATTTTTTAACCCTCAGACAGAAGCACAGGTAACAATGAGCGTGCAGAGAAACAGACACATCCTTGAGGTCACGATACCTTCGGGTGGGATAACTCTAAGGGCAGAGGTTGCCGGTGACGACATGTATGCATGTATCGATAAGGCAGAAGATATACTCGAAAGACAGATCAGAAAGAATAAGACGAGGTTGGCAAAAAGGCTCCATACGGGAGTGTTTGAGCAGCCTGACGTTTTCAGGACTGATGTCGAGGTAGAGGAGGAGACGGAATTCAAGGTCGTTCGTACCAAGAGGTTTGCCGTGAAGCCGATGCCGGTGGAAGAGGCCATACTGCAGATGAATTTGCTGGGACATGAATTCTTTATGTTCTCCAATGCAGAAACAAATCAGGTGAATGTGGTCTACAAGCGCAAAGACGGCAACTACGGACTTATAGAACCCGAATTCTGATTTGGACTCGTGTTATGCGCAGTTATATTACCTGTTCTTACGGATCATACTTTATACATAAAACCAAAGATCATTACAGTGACGCTTTCGGCGTCACTGTTGTTTTTGACCTGAATATATTCCGGATCCTTTTGGAGCCGGCTCTCTGAGGGAGAGACGAAGTACATTGGCAATATACAAGGATAAATGTGATGAGATAAGGAGTGTTTGAATTGGTATATGATCTGATCATAATAGGAGGAGGGCCGGCTGGCTACCATGCCGCAGAGCTGGCAGGCAAATCAGGAGCGAATGTGCTGCTTGCGGAAAAAAGGAATATTGGAGGCGTATGCCTTAATGAGGGCTGTATTCCTTCTAAGACTCTGCTCTATTCCGCAAAGCTTTTTGAAGGGGCGGTTCATGGCGAAAAATATGGCATTACTGTTGAAAATGCAGTCCTTGATCATGGCAAGGTCATCAATAGAAAGAATAAGGTAGTGCGGACTCTTGCTCAAGGCGTGAAAGCAAAGCTGAGAGGAAGCAATGTAACAACAGTTGAGGGAACTGCCTTTATTGAAGGAAGTAAAAATGATGATACTGTCGGAAAAACTGTATTCGAAATCAGAATCGAAGAGAGCATATACAGTGCATATCGGCTGTTGCTTGCACCAGGCTCAGTACCTGCGGTTCCTGCAATATCAGGTGCCGGGGAGGGATTAGAAGCCGGGCATATCGTGACCAACAGGGAAATACTTGACTTGAGGGAGGTGCCGGGGTCTCTCGCAATCATTGGCGGAGGCGCAGTGGGCCTTGAGATGGCATATTACTTCAATGCGGCAGGCAGCAAGGTCACAGTCATCGAAATGCTCGATCATATAGCAGGGCCTGTTGACGGTGAGATAGCCGGTATACTCCTTAAAAATCTGTCTAAAAAAGGTATAGAATTCAGGTTGAATTCCAGAGTGACAGAAATCAGAGATGATGGAGTCTTTTACTCGTCATCAGACAATACAGAGTTTGTCACCGCAGATAAGGTGCTGCTGAGCGTCGGCAGGAGACCGGCATCGGCTGGCATGGGACTTGAAAATATTGGAGTTGTGACCGAAAACGGAAGGATACAAACGGACGACCATGGCCGGACAAATGTGCCGGGTGTTTATGCGGCAGGTGATGTAAATGGCATGTCTATGCTTGCACATACTGCATATCGTGAGGCTGAGGTCTGCATCAATGATATGTTCGGCAGGGAAGATACTATAAGCTACGCTGCGATACCCTCGGTTATCTATACAAACCCGGAAACAGCCGGAGTTGGAGAGACGGAGGAATCTGCAAAGGCCAAAGGGATAGAATTTGATTCGGTCACACTGCCAATGAGATACAGCGGCAGGTATATGGCGGAAAATGAAGCGGGCGACGGTATCTGCAAGATCCTGACCGCCAGCAGATCAAAAACTGTCATAGGCATCCATATGATCGGAAATCATTCGTCGGAGATAATATACGGAGCCGCTATGATGATAGAGAAAGGGATGCGGGTGGATGATCTGAAGAAGGTAGTATTCCCGCATCCTACAGTTTCTGAGATCATCAAGGAGGTAATGGGGAACATCCATTTCATTGCTTCACTGGAAGGTTAAAGCTTATTGCTGCCTTAAACAGGTCGCCGTCAATATCAACTTTAAACCTGCCGCCGCATAGTCTCGTGTAACTTTCTGCAATTGACAGACCTAGACCGCTTCCATCTGTGGTGCGTGATTTGTCTCCACGGCTGAATCGCTGTAGTATTTCCTCTGCAGTAAAATCCATTTCATAACCGGCAGTATTTTTCACTGTCGCCACGGCCGACCCGTCTGTTTCCTCGAGGCTGATATATACCCTGGTACCTTGCAGCGAATACTTGAGTGCATTATCAATTATATTCTGGAATACCCTGTAAAGCTTTTTGCCATCAGTATAAATGTACAATGGTTTTTCTGGCAGCTTTATTCTGAACGAGAGCCCTGAATTTTCTATCCTGTCATCCATATCGGCCAGCGTCTGTTCGATCAGTTTTTTCAGATCCAGATTTTCGATATCGACCGGCATGTTGCCGCTTGTGCTTTTTGCAAGATCAAAAAGATCTGATACCATATTTTTCAGTCTGCCTGATTTTTCAGCCAACACATTTACGTATTCCCTTGCTGTTTCTGAAAGGTCTCCTTCCTTTGACAACAGATCGACATAGCTTATGATCGAAGTTAACGGTGTTTTAAGATCGTGGGATACATTAGTGATTAGTGCAACTTTCATTCTTTCGGATTTCATCTGCTCTTCCAGGCTTTCATTGAAGCCCCTGTTTATTTCCATATATGTTCTTCTGTTTCCTTTTATGTACCAATAGATCATTACACCTTCCAACACCGGAGGGATAAGCACAGCGGGGGTTTCTGAAAAAATGAACAGAAACGTACAGACTACAAATACAAAGCTGAGAGAGATGAATAAGAGCTGTCTGTAAAAAAGGGATTTTGTCAAAGGGTACTTTGAAAATACCCTGCCGTCAAACAGGCTCAGTGCATAATCGGAAATCCAGTAGATAAGGCTGTATAATAGACTGTGTTTTATTAACTTTCCAACTTTTATCTTACGGATAAGTGAAAGTGCGATCACTCCGCATAATGTGAGTACAAAGGAGGTCAGTAAAGCCGCAGTCAGTATTGAAACGATATGGTAATAACTCAAGATGCCTGTAACGCTCCGCCCGGAATGATGCAAATTTTCCATAACTTCATACCACAACACTAAAAGAAGGACAAATGCTGCAGCTAAAATGTCGGAGTAAATAAAATCAATTTTTCCCGGATGCAGTTCCCTGTCCTGAGGTCTTCTGCCTGCTACAGCGGCCAGATATACCGCAAGGATCAATGATAGTATCACCCCGATCGCTGCAGCTATCGATAAAGGTATGAAGCTTACTCTGTCGCGCTGCCATTTTTGCTGCTGTGCCAGTGTAAATTCATTTGGATATGCTATATATACGATGTTGTTTTTGCTAATAACGCCATGATATGTTAATGTACTGATAAAATTGCCTATAGTGTCAAAGTCTGAACTTCCTCTGAAGGACCATTGGCCATTTTCCAATGAACAGAATGATGGGCCAAACTGCTCAAAAAAGCCTTTATCTGTGTTTTCAACGTTTGACCATTCATTGTTTCCATCACTTATGTAATAGTAATAAGAGACATTATCATTTGGCGCTCTTGATGTCAAAAGAGCATTACTTGCATCTACCGCTGCGAACCTTATCTGATCGATAAAGCTTTTGCTGTCGGTATAATTTTTTGTAAACAGGCATTCCGGATCCACACTCTTATAGTACATGAGCTGAGCCAGGGCGACAAACCCGGTCACTATACATATTATCAGGATAGATGCTATTGTCTTTGATGTGCAGCCTGTACTAAAGTTTCTCAATTTTGTATCCAATTCCCCACACCACCTTAAGATATTTTGGCTCCTTCGGGTTTATTTCAATTTTTTCACGGATGCGTCTTATATGGACCATGACTGTGTTTTCTACAGAATAGGCGATATCCCTCCAGACTGTTTCATAAATTTTCTCTGCTGAAAAAACAATACCCGCATTTGACATGAGAAGCTCAAGTATCTTATATTCCTTTGCCGTCAGTCTGACCGGTTCACCATCTGCTGTCAGTTGTTTTGCATCAGTATCGAGACAAAGTCCGCCCGAGGTAAGCAGAGAAGATCTGGGGCAGTTAGCCATGTCGCCAAGATACATATACCTCCTCAATTGACTTTTTACTCTTGCCATGAGCTCCTGAGGATTGAAGGGCTTGGTCACATAATCATCTGCTCCCATCGACAGTCCAAGGATCTTATCACTGTCTTCAGATTTTGCCGACAGTATGATGATGGGTATGTTTCTGCTCTCGCGTATTTTCATTGTGGCAGAAAGCCCGTCCAACCCTGGCATCATGATATCCAGCAAGATCATATGTATTTGATTTACAGTTACCGCCTCCAATGCCTGCAGACCGTCGTATGCCTTAACTACCTCATAGCCCTCACGGGTCAGTAGCTTTTCAAGAGCCAGAGCAATTTCCCTGTCATCATCCACCACGAGTATCCTTGCATTATCCACTTGCGCATCCCCCTTCGGCCTACATCGTATTGTAGTACATGAATCTTACGACCGGCCTGATATAATTCTTAAAAATATCTTAACAATGAAGTTGTTTCGACAGGAATGAACCATTTTTTGTTACCATATGTGTATTATATTACACAATTCGAATTTTTTCTTATTAGTTTAAAACGCAGCGTTATATGCATCAATATAACGAGGTGAACTATGTACCCCACCTCTTTACGTCCTTTCAACCTTCAGGCTGAAAAACGCTTGGTGGAACGATGCGTTATAACGGGCAAAATAATGTAATGACAATGTATAACGGTTCGAAAACAACAGAATATATCAGGCAACAGAATATATCAGGCAAAACGAACGTAACGGACAAAATTTTGTATGTAAACGTATTGAGACTAGATATATACATATCTGAAATATTAATATAAGCGCAGATCAGGAATATTTTTCAACGATCGAAAATTTTTCTTTGAACGATGCGTTATAATAAGTTAGGAGGACTAGCGGAGATCCTCCGTACTTCAATCGGGAGATGCGGCTAGGTTTCTGCAGATGCTCCAGTGATTGCAAAATAAAATTATGAATGATTAACAGATACAGGAGGAGAAAAAGATGCGATTGGATTTTCCGGATAATTTCATTTGGGGTGCGGCGACTGCTGCATACCAGATTGAAGGGGCACACAACGAGGACGGCAAGGGCGAAAATATATGGGATCGCTATAGCCATATCCCGGGTAAGACTTATGAGAATCATACGGGAGATGTCGCATGTGATCACTACCACAGGTTTGGGGAAGATATTGAAATAATGAAACATATCGGCCTCAAATCATACAGGTTTTCAATATCATGGGCAAGGATCTTCCCTGACGGGAAGGGCACTCTAAATCAGAAGGGTCTTGATTTTTACAAAAGGCTTGCAGAGAAGCTGAACGAGAATGGAATCAAGCCTGCTGCGACGCTGTATCACTGGGATCTGCCCCAGAAGCTGCAGGATCGGGGCGGTTGGGCAAACAGAGATACTGCGGGCTGGTTTGCTGATTATGCGTCCTTAATGTTTGAAAAGCTTGGTGATCAGGTGCCTGTCTGGATCACACACAATGAGCCCTGGGTGGTTTCATTTGTAGGGAACTGGGTCGGCAGACACGCACCGGGCATTACCGATTTTAAGACTGCTTTGCAGGTATCACATCACCTTCTGCTTTCACACGGTCATGCGGTAAAGGCATACAGAGAAACGGGCTGTAAGGGTGAAATCGGGATCACGCTCAACATGAATCCGGTATATCCTGTTTCGGACAGCAAGGAGGATGCAGCTGCAGCTTCGCTGTACGGCGCTTATCTCAACAAATGGTTTGCCGAGCCTGCCCTCAAAGGATCATACCCGGCTGACCTTGTCGGACATTTTCAGCACATGGGACTGCTCTCTGAGATCAGTAATGAAGATATGAAAATAATACATCAGCCTGTAGATTTCCTTGGGATCAACAATTATTACAGCAGCTTTATCAAACATGACAGTTCTGCATGGCCTATACCTGCGGCTGAGGTGATGACCGGTAAGGACAGGACGCAAATGGGCTGGGAGATTTATCCCGAAGGAATCCATGACCTTCTGGTCTATCTCAACAGGGAGTATGACGGAATAAAGATAATCATTACTGAAAACGGTGCCGCATTCAATGATATAGTCAACTATGAAGGTAGAGTAGTGGACGACAACCGTGTGAACTATCTGTACAGATATCTGGAGCAGATACACCGCGCCATCAGCTCAGGAGTCAATGTTAAGGGATACTATGCTTGGTCGCTGCTGGACAATTTTGAGTGGGGATATGGTTACGGCAAACGATTTGGTCTTGTTTACGTAGATTATAGAACACAGAGAAGAATAATAAAAAAGAGCGCCGAATGGTACCGTGACGTAATCAGCAATAACGGCTTCTGAGCAAGGCAGGCTATTTGTCGGCTTTCGCAGGGACATCCCGGGGCACTACGGCGGGGATGGTCATGTGGAGTCAGTCTTCATCTGACCTTCATGGTGATGTGGTATGACTATTTCGGTTTGTACTTATAGACCTTATACCAGAGCTTGCTGTCGGGACTGCCGTCATCTGCGAAGTACTCCAGCCTCAGGCTCGGATAGGTTTCTGTTAAGTATCTTACTTCGTCCTCGGACAGCCTTAGCTCATGATAGTCAGAGCCGTCACTAAAGCAATTTCGTATAATGGTATCAAATTTTCGTGCATCTTCACCGTCCATGTCATGCTGCCCCCTTGTTTATTGTAAAGATATGTTCCGTTCTGATGAATCGTACAAAGGTTATTATGCTCTTTTGTGATCGATTCCTGATTTCCAGTCTAAAGTATCATAACTATTATCCTATAATGCGACATATATTACAAAGGATTTTGCAGATGATAAAGAAGGATCAAAGAAGTTGATTGATCTGCCGGCGACATGATATGACAATAGAGGTGAGTATAAGTGAGCTGGTTATATAAAAAGATAGATGCGGAAAAAGCCGATGTCATAGGCGATATACATGGATGCTTCAAGGAATTGACGGAGCTTTTGGATAAGCTGGGGTATGATGTCGATTTTGAAAATGGACTGATTGCCAGGCCAATCGTAGGACGATGCCTTATATTCACAGGTGACTTCACCGACAGAGGCCCTGAACCGGTAAGGGTATTAAAGCTTGTGATAGACGCCGTCAGAAGTGGGACAGCATGGTCGGTTAGGGGCAATCATGAGGAGAAGCTTTTGCAAAAGCTGAGGAAAGGCACGCCGGCAAAGGAAGAGGTCATGATGACAATCGATGCCGTAAAGACTGAGGGAATTGGCTTTGTCCGTGAGGTCGTCGATTTTATTGAGGAATTGCCTTACGTAATATTATTAAGAGATGATATACTGATAGCACATGCCGGTCTTAAGGAGCAACTGCAGAATTTGGATACGCAGGATCGCAAAATGCAGGGCAAGATTAGGACCATGGCAATTTATGGAGACATCACCGGCAGACAGCTGGAGGACGGCAGACCCGAAAGGCTTGACTGGGCTGCAGAGTACAGGGGCCGAAGGACCGTGATATACGGCCATTCCATAATCGATAAGGTCCTTTGGCGAAACAATACTGTCAATATTGATACAGGCTGCTTTAATACCGGTATACTGACTGCTGTCAGGATGCCTGAGAGGGAATTTGTGCACAATAGGTAACCTGTAATATAGCGATGCGTTATAATATATACATGTGACCGGCTGTACAAAATATTCTGCTGCAGCATCTGCGAGGTGTCATGAGGCAGCATCATGTGACAGCATCGGCTGTATAGCATTATGGGCTCAGCCGGCAAAGATAATGTGGGGGATCAGGAAAATATGAAGTACAGAAAAATGGGAAAAACGGGAGATAATATATCCATACTTGGCTTTGGATGTATGCGCTTTCCTCATACAAATGGCAGAATAGATCAGGATAGGACTGAGAAACAAATACTGATGGCAGTTGAACGCGGCGTTAACTACTTCGACACATCACTGATTTATCATGGAGGCAGGAGTGAAAGCATACTCGGTGATATATTTGCAAAGGGATACAGAGACAAGGTCAGAATAGCGACAAAGCTTCCGCCCTTCATGGTCCATTCCATGAAGGATATGAACAATATACTGAACAATCAGCTAAAAAAGCTCCGCACTGAGCATGTTGAATACTATCTGCTCCATGCTCTCAATGATTTCGGAGGGTGGGAAAGGCTCAAAGGGCTTGGTATCCGGGAGTTTGCCGAACAGGCGAAGAAGGACGGAAGAATCGGTCACTTTGGGTTTTCGTATCACGGTGACAAGGAAGATTTTAAGGCGATCATTGACGATTACCAGTGGGATATGTGTCAGATACAGTATAACTATATAGATGAGCATTTTCAGGCAGGAAGAGAAGGACTGGAGCATGCTGCTTCAAAAGGGATCGGAGTCGTAATAATGGAGCCGCTGCGAGGAGGCTCTCTGGTCAGGAGGATGCCTCAGGAGATCCGGAGGATATGGGATTCGGCTGAAATCAAAAGAACACCGGCAGACTGGGCTTTTCGCTGGTTGTGGGATCAGCCGGGTGTGACAACTGTACTTTCAGGTATGAATGAAGAGTCGCAGATAGAAGAAAATACTTCGCTGGCGGATGCAGTACAGCCCGGTACGCTGACAAAGCAAGATTTGCAGTTATATGAAAAAGCAAGATCAGAATACTACCGTCTGATGAAGGTCGGCTGTACAGGCTGCGGCTATTGCATGCCCTGCCCTGCAGGAGTCGACATACCGTTTTGCTTCAGCTATTACAATACCAAGCATTTTTTCAGGGCGAAACGGGCTCAATGGCAGTACATTGCTTTCACCGGAGGTTTATTGAGCGGAAAGCCCTCATATGCATCGCTGTGCAAGCAATGCGGGAAATGTGAGAAGGTGTGCCCGCAGCATATACCCATAAGGGAGAAGCTCAGGGAAGTCGCAGCTGATATGGAACCGGCTTTAGTAAAGCCGGTCGTCGGACTGGTGAGAAAGTATTACTCTATCAGGAAAAGGAATAAGAAAACAGATATCCCGCCTCAATGATTTTACTTGGCACATTGAGTATATTTCCTGTCCCGGCATGCAAAGGCGGACAGCAATACTTGCTTGCTGCCCGCCTCATTAAAACGCCGATGATGTAATGAGATTTTATGCAATAAGTGATTTCATGTATACCCCAGGCGTTAAGTCGGGCTTTGAATGATTAAAGGAACAGCTTCATAACGATCCTGCTGCCCAGAGTGCGCCTCTTAGGATCAGCTTTCTGTATTCGGGCTCCCTGAAAGAGGCCGCTTGATGTCCCGGCGACAGGTATACTACTTTGCCGAGACCATATTTGTGCGCCCAAGCTGCCGGCCACTGTCTGCCTTCCGACTCATACTCCAGCAATGTAGTCGTTTCTATGAGATTATCCAGATCGAATTGATAAGGCTCTTCCATTATTGCAAAGCTACCGACACCTTCCGTGATGATATGGTCTGCTGCCGTCGGTTTGTATGTAAGCACCTTCTGATCCGGATGTGATTTGAATCTGGCGCCTATGAGATGCGCCGCCTCATAGCGTGCCTGTACTGCTATCCCGGTATGAATTGCGAGCAGGCCGCCGCCGTTGAGAACATATGTCAGAAGCCCAGCTGCTTGTTCGTCACCGAGCCTGTCTTCCGTATATGAAACACAAAGGTCATATGAACTGAGACTGGAGCTTTTGAACCGGTCATAATCCTCGGTGAACTCGGTTTTAAAATCCACGAGGATTTCTGCCAGCTCCTTGTCGGGGCCTTTTAAAGGATGATATGCCACATTTGTATAATTTCCGATCACAATTGCCTTTTTGTTATTCATAATAACGCCTCTCATCTATTAGTCGTTTATTGCAGGTAGTCTTTGTTTAGGATCCAACAATCATTTTCGGGTGTTGATCCTGCTGTTAGTATCGATCCTGTGAAATGCTGACCCTGTTAGTATGTTGAACCCGTGAAATGCTGGGACACCTGTCAAAATTCCCACTTATTCCCTTCGTAATCGATGTAAGCGGGTCTTTCTCCTTTATATTGTTCCGGATCGTTGATGATACCAATCAGCTTCTTTGCCGGAATATCCGGAGTCAGCGGTGCTTCATCATGGTATTTGCCTGACAGCCAGCCCTTCATCCAGCCTGGATGTATCAGGATGACCTGCCCGCCTGCTTCCTTCAAATTATTATGTACAATGGCGGACTGCATATTCAATGCCGCCTTTGAGGTGCAGTAGGCAAACCAGCCTTTCCTGTAGCAGGTACCTATGCTGCCGGCCTCGGAGGATATATTCATGATCAGCTTTTTGTTGCCCTTCATCACCAGTTGGATAAGTGCATTTGTCACCCTTGTAGCACCAAGGCAGTTTACATTGAAGACCCTGATCATTTCGTCAAAATCCAGCTGATCAAATATTGTGCTGTCATTATCCCCTGATATGGCGCTGTTGTTGATCAGTACCTCCAGTGTGTCTGTCTTCGACTTGATAAATTCTGCCGCCGCCTTCACGCTAGAATTTTCGGATACGTCCAGATCCACAGCGAAAAGGCTGTCAGGATAAGCTTCGCTCAGTTCATCGAGCAGCTTCCAATCCCTGTTGTAACGTCCTGCAAATACGGTATACCCATTTTCGAGCAAGCCTTTGGCCAGCTCATAGCCGAGGCCTCTGTCGGCCCCTGTCACACATGCGTATGATTTCATTCTGCTCACCTCTTATTCAATTATACTACAGGGGACGGTTCTTTTGTTTTCTGATTTTGTTTTATACGCATTCCCATAAAATCTATCTGGTGAGAAATAATACTCATCACATATGTAATTTCTTATTATTTTTATAATAAAGTATTGACACATAAAGGAGCATAGTATAATATATTAAACATATAGGAATAGTGGGAGATAATTCATCGAAATTAATTGATTGGATTTAACCGGTCATAATTAATCGGCAGGACAGTAAGGAGGAAACAATGAAGCTATCCACTAAAGGAAGATACGGTTTGAGAGCAATGCTGGATCTTGCGATCCATTCAACAGGTGATCATGTTTCGCTGTACAATATAGCACAGCGACAGAACATTTCTGTAAGTTACCTTGAGCAGGTTTTTTCGACACTGAGAAAATCGGGTCTGGTCAAGAGTGTTAAAGGTGCTCAGGGTGGGTATATATTGGCAGAGGCTCCTTCGGACATCATGGTGGGGACGATCCTGAGAGCACTTGAAGGAGACTTGTCTGTTGCTGATGAGGAGGTCGATGCTGCGTCTGTAGAAGGAACTGTATTGAAATGTATAAAGCTCAATGTGTGGGATAAGATGAATGAATGCCTAAACAAGGTGGCAGATTCGATATCACTTGGAAGCCTTACTGACGAGTATAAAAGGTTGGTGGGTGAAGAGGTGGATATGTACTTTATTTGATTTTTTGTATTTTAGCAAGATGACAGATAATGGGGCGATATAACCGACTAAAACCATATGTTTAATAAGGAATTAATTATATTGAAATGTTTTACATTAGAACAGTAATTGCAGGAGGTAGCTTATGAAAATTGCAGGAGGTAGCTTATGAATGAAAGGAAACTTGGATTTGATACACTGCAGGTGCATGCGGGACAGAAGCCCGATCCGGCAACCGGATCCAGAGCGGTCCCCATATATCAGACTACGTCATATGTCTTCAGGGACGCTGAGCATGGAGCGAATCTGTTTGCTCTGAAGGAAATGGGGAATATTTACACGCGGATAATGAATCCGACAAATGATGTATTCGAACAGAGAATGGCTGCTCTGGAAGGAGGAGTTGCAGCGCTTGCCGTAGCTTCGGGATCTGCTGCGATCACATATGCTGTACTGAATATTGCCGGTGCGGGTGATGAGATCGTAGCTGCCGGTACACTTTACGGAGGTACATACAACCTCTTTTCGGTAACACTTCCCAGACTGGGGATCAAAACGATTTTTGTTGATCCGGATGATCCTGAGAATTTTAGAAGAGCAATTAATGAAAAAACAAAGGCAGTCTATATTGAAACATTAGGGAACCCTGGAATTAACATAACAGATATTGAGGCTGTCGCCGATATCGCACATGAAAGCAGGATACCGCTTATAGTAGACAATACTTTCGGTACTCCGTATCTCATCCGCCCGATAGAATACGGAGCTGATGTGGTGGTACATTCGGCTACAAAATTTATAGGAGGACATGGCACATCAATAGGAGGCGTGATAGTTGACAGCGGGAAATTCGACTGGATCGGAAGCGGAAAATTCCCCGGCATGACCGAACCTGATCCGAGCTATAACGGAGTTGCCTATGCAAGGGATGTGGGCGCTGCCGCATATGTGACAAAGATAAGAGTGCAGCTGCTCAGAGATACAGGAGCAGCCATCAGCCCCTTTAACTCATTCCTTCTGCTGCAGGGCCTTGAAACACTGTCATTGAGGGTTGCAAAGCACGTAGAGAATACGAAAAAAATTGCAGAATACCTTAACAATCACCATCAGGTCGCATGGATTAACTATCCGGGCCTTGAGGGTAACAAATATCATACGCTTGCTGAAAAATATATGCCAAGGGGGGCAGGCTCCATATTCACCTTTGGTATCATAGGCGGACTTGATGCAGCGGTGAAATTTATTGACAGCTTAAAAATATTCTCTCTGCTTGCAAATGTTGCGGATGCAAAATCTCTTGTGATACATCCGGCAACTACCACCCATGCACAGCTATCTTCGGAGGAACAGAAGGCGGCAGGGGTAACGCCCGATCAGATAAGGCTTTCGATAGGCATAGAGGATGCCGATGATCTTATTTTTGATCTGGAGCAGGCACTGGTAAAGGCTTCATCATAAATTGGCTGATGAAGAAGTGCTGTTGAAATAGGCGTTGGATCGGACTCAGAGGCTGATCACATAAGATAGCAATCAGAGTCTGAAGCTGATCTGAACTCAGAAGCTGGATAGACTTAGCAGTTGGTCCGGACTTAGAAGCCGATCATATAAGATAGCAATCAGAGTCTAAAGCTGATCTGGACTCAGAAGCCGACACAGACTTAGCAGTTGGTCTGGACTTAGAAGCTGACTCAGACTTGGAAGCTGATTTGGACTCAGAAGCTGACTCAGACTTGGAATCGGATTTATCTGAAGAAATATAAAGTCATAAAACAGTGAATTTGATTTTAGAAGCGAATAAATCAGGATAGTGTAATGTAGTTTATGAAAATATCAGATGGGAGGGTTTATTATGACTCAGATTTATAAAAGCTTGACGGAATTGATAGGGAACACACCAATGCTTGAGCTGACCGGCTACAATAGAGAAAACGGTCTGGATGCCAGGATAATCGCCAAGGTAGAGTACTTCAATCCTGCATCCAGCGTAAAGGACAGGATAGGATATGCAATGATCAAGGATGCGGAGGACAGAGGACTGATCAATAAGGATACTGTCATTATTGAACCGACCAGCGGCAACACAGGTATTGCTCTGTCCTTTGTCGCAGCAGCCAGAGGATACAGGCTGATAATCACTCTGCCCGATACATTCAGCATTGAAAGAAGGAACCTGATGAAAGCCTTTGGGGCAGAACTGGTACTGACACCCGGCTCTGAGGGGATGCCGGGCGCAATAAGAAAGGCTGAGGAATTGGCGAAGGATATACCGAATTCATTCATCCCCCAGCAGTTTGAAAATCCGGCAAATCCAGAGATACACAGGAATACGACTGCGGAAGAGATCTGGAGAGATACTGACGGACAAATAGACGTATTTGTGGCAGGAGTAGGTACCGGCGGTACCATCACCGGTGTTGGTGAGGTCCTGAAGAAGAAAAAGCCCGATGTGAAGATCGTTGCTGTGGAGCCTTTTGATTCGCCTGTATTGTCGGGCGGTACAAAAGGGTCTCATGCCATTCAGGGAATTGGGGCAGGATTTGTACCGAAGGTGCTCGATACCGGAGTCTATGATGAGGTGATCACAGTGAAGAAAAGTGATGCCTTTGAGACAGCCAGAAGCCTTGCGAGGACCGAAGGTCTGCTTGTCGGCATATCCTCAGGCGCGGCAACATTTGCGGCATTACAGCTTGCAAAGCGGCCGGAGAACAAGGGTAAGAATATTGTGGTGCTGCTGCCGGATTCGGGTGAAAGATACCTGTCTACTGCACTGTTCCATGATGAATGACCCGGGATGCCACAGTAGTCAATATGGCATATGGTACGGCAGGATGTAGGACGCAGCAGATTGAATGGTGCGGGGGAGGATAGGGCGCAGTAAACTGTAGTGTACAGTGGACTGCAGAGCGCTGTGAACTGTGCGGATTGAAAGGTGCGGCAGAATATAGCGTACGGTGGACTGAAAGGTGCGGCAGAATATAGCGTGCGGTAGACTGAAAGGTGCGGCAGGGGAATGCTCTCTTGCCGCACTGCCATTTCTGAACAGATGGCCGGCTGATTAATAAAACGAGGAGACTGTGAATTTTTTTAACTAATGTGTGTAGTCCTGCAAGGCATGAGCGTTATAATGTTAAATAATACAGATAATTTAGCGGAATACTGAATTATGTACGTTTATTGCAGGAAATGATTCGTCTTTACTTTAGAGGCACGTTTAAGAGGCACACATTAATCGATATTTTTTGCACTGGTCTTGTACCTGCCGTATTAAATGCCAGCAATCGCTTGCTGAATGAGTAGATATAATTCTGGCGAGCAATCGCTCTATGAATGAGTAGATATAATTCTGGCGAGCAATCGCTTGCTGAATAAGTTGAAACATTCCTGTCAGCAATTGCTTGATTTGTGAGTTGCTGTATTCTGGCATTTTCGGCCCGTTGCAGATTTTATAGCCCATGCCGGGCAGTTGCCTTATTTCAATAGTTTGCTAATTTGTTCGATAGTTGCTACAATATACCTATTATTACATGGCATTGATCGATATTCAAAAGACGCTATAACGAGGCGATATATGTCCCCCCGCCTCTTAAAGTATTTTCAGCCTATCAGGCTGAGAAACGCTTGGTTGCGGGCGCCGATTTGCATTTGCCTTTCAGAGATTTTCTATCGAGTAGTCGAAAGAAAACGATGTGAGCATAACTATTGCCGGGATGCATAGGTGAGCATAATTACTGCCGGGATGCATAGGTGAGCATAACTACTGCCGGGATGCATAGGTGAGCAGCAAGCCTTGCTTGCGACCAGCCTCGTTGAAACACCGCCATATCACAATATATCCTTTGGATGTTTTGTGACTAGGTAAGATAATTTATCTGCAAACGATAAATTTTCTTTAAAGGATGCGTTATAATGAAAAATGAATGTTATAACGAGGTTAAAGTGATGGAGACAGGCAATGGGTTCGAAGAAATACTGAGACATGCAGGCTTGAAATATACGAAGCACCGGGTTTCTGTGCTGGAGGTTTTGACCGGCAGTGATCAGCCAATAAGCGCTGACCAGGTTTTTCTTGAGCTTCAGAAAAACGGTGTGAACGCTAACCTGTCTACTGTTTACAGGATACTTGAATCACTTGCATCTAAAGGCCTTGCCGTAAAGTCGAAAATCGGCTCTGATAATAAAGCGCTGTTTGAAATCAGCAGCACCGAGCACAGGCATCGTATGATATGTATCAAATGCAAAAAAATGACATCGGTCGAGGGCTGCCCACTCAAGGAATATGAAAAAATGCTCCGGGATAGGACCGGCTTTGATGTGACAGGTCACAAGCTGGAGATATACGGTTACTGTGAGGATTGCAGACTCCATGAAAGGAAGGATGATAGTTGACAATCCGGGAGTGTTCACCCGCTTACAGCCTGCAAAGCAGATTAAGACCGACAAAGCAAATCAAGGCCGACAAAGCAGATCACAGCCGACAAAGCAGATTACAGTCTGCAAAGCAGATTACAGCCGACAAAGCAGATCACAGCCGACAAAGCAGATTACAGCCTGCAAAGCAGATCAAGTCCTACAAAGCAGATCAAGACCGACAAAGCAGATCAAGACCGACAAAGCAAATCACAGCCGAAAAGGCAAATCACAGTACAGCTTGAATGGACAGAATTGTACAATGCGTTTATCACTAAATACAAGAAGACGCCCACCTCTAAGCTACATATCTCGCGGAAGCGAGGGCGTAGGTGGGTGTGAATTTATTATGATCCGAGCTTGAACCATGTGCTTGTGTTAAACCCTTCGTATTTCATATCTACAGTATCTCCAATATCTATCAGAGCAGGTACATAGCCTTCTGCCTTGCCGCCCTTGTACAGTTCTGCCTGTAATGGATCAGGAGTGACAATGGATGCATTGTCATAAGTAGCTCCTTTTGATGATACAAAACTAAAATCATATTCGGATATCATACATGCTATCTCCTCTGTGTCAGCGTCAAAAACCTCGGCTGAAACTTTCGCGAGCATGTATTCCTTTCCTTCAGGTGCAGGTTTGTTGAACATATTTTCATTCTCTATGAGTTGCCAAGCCTCATCACTGCGGATTATTTCCGTTACCTTAAGATTCACCTCGAAATGTCCGGTTATGTTTTCCGAATAGCTCTGAATATTCACTACAGCAGCTTCGCCTGTTTCTATTGGATTGCTTCTGCTCCCCGGCAGATTTACATCCTGCTGTACCTCATCGTCCTGTTCCTGGGCTGAGTCACCGAAGGATTTGCCGAGGTTCCCTGTTACGCTGTTGATAAAGGTCGAGTCGTTTACCACCTTCCACTTTCTATCCTCTGCATCTTTCCTAAGCTTGATATCATTTTCCATGATGACCTTCTGGGCTGCGGGATCGTCCATTTTTTCAATAAAAATTTTTGATATTTCTTCCTCGGATATTTCCTCTGCATCCTCATTGAATGCATTTGTCAGCGATCGCGAAAAGATATCTGTCATTGCCTCCTGAGTTATACTTTGCATATCAAGGTTTGTGGTCTTAAGTTTGACCACCGCATTATCACCGTCGACTGACGTATTCAATATTTTGTATTCAAGATTTTTGAACACTCTGTCATATATATCCGATGAATCTTCGTGAACAGTTGTATCGAAAGAAATGCCGCCCTTCTCTGTAATCATGCGCTGCTGTGCTTTTTCATAATCACCTTTTTTCAATAAGGTGATCAGTTCGTCTACCACAGCTTGTGGTTTGGCTGAACAGCCTGTAATTGATGTAAGCAGCGTCACTGTATATATAGAAAGAAAAAGTAATAAAAAGGCTTTTTTCATATTTTCCTCCTGAGGAATGTAGAAAATAATGCTGTGTTGTGTTATTATCATTCTCAAATGAGTGCTATATATGCTGGCAAACTGTGAGTGCAAGGTAGTACAGAGTATATGCAAACTGAGAGTGCAAGGTAGTACAGAGCATAAGAAAATTGAGTGGTACAGGCTGGTATCATAAAAATAAAGATACAGTCGTGATTGATGCAGAGGTTACTTTTGGATATAATAATTCCGGAGGGTAAGGTTTTGGAAACGGGAGCACTTCATAAAAATAAATATACTATCGGATACAGTGATGTTGATTTTCTTAAAAACCTGAAATGCAGCACTCTATTTGATTATTTTCAGGATACTGCCAGTGAGGCTGCAGATATGCTTGGTGCAGGAGTCGATACGCTGGCAGAAAGGTACTCAGTAGCGTGGGTGCTGACTCGTATTCGGGTAGAGTTCGCAAGGATCCCGAAGTGGAATGAAAGCATAACGGTGGAAACATGGCCGCATCCGCCTGGAAGGCTTGAGTTTGAAAGAGACTATAAAGTGCGGGATGCCAATGGAGAGGTTATTGTAAGAGCTGTCTCCAGCTGGGTCATAATCGATACCAAAACAAGAGAATTGAGAAAAAGTGACTTTATCAATATGAATTACCCACCGTTTATAAAGGAGCATGCACTGGACTGCAGGCCTGGTAAACTTAGACCTTTCGGACAGCCTGAGCCGGTCTATAAAAAAGTGGTTGGTTACAGTGATGTGGATTTCAACGGACATATCAACAACTCAAGATATATAGATTACATTATGGACTGTTTTCCTGTTGACAGCCACAGGCAGTATACTATTAAATCCATAGAGGTAAATTACATCAAGGAAGCATTCCCGGGCGACATGCTGCTGCTTTGCCGTGATATCCCGAAGGACGGCAGCGACATGGTTTACATAGAGGGTGCGAACGAGGCTGACAACAGACCCTCGTTCAAGGCAAGGATAGAAATAGCACCTAGGAATGGTGCAGTATGATATGAATTGAATATTATATTACCAGGAGGTATTTATGAACAAAACTGAACTTTTGACGATCAACACAATGAGGCTTTTAGCAGCTGAAGCTGTTCAGAAGGCAAACTCAGGCCATCCCGGACTGCCTATGGGAGCCGCTCCAATGGCGTATACGCTGTGGGCGAAAAATCTGAAGCACAACCCGTCAGATCCCGGCTGGGATGACAGAGACCGGTTTATATTGTCGGCAGGGCATGGATCCATGCTCATTTACTCATTGCTTCACCTTTTCGGCTATGGATTGACGATCGATGACTTGAAAAATTTCAGACAGCTTGACAGCTTGACACCGGGACATCCGGAATACGGCCACACTAAGGGTGTTGAAGTCACCACCGGTCCTCTCGGACAGGGTTTGGCCAACGGAGTCGGAATGGCAATGGCAGAAGCTTATCTGGCAAAGAAATTCAACCGTCCCGGATTTTCTATCGTAGATCACTATACGTATGTGCTCTCGGGCGACGGCTGTATGATGGAAGGTGTTTCATCAGAAGCTGCCTCTCTGGCAGGCACGCTCGGCCTTGGAAGGCTGATAGTACTGTATGATTCCAATAACATAACAATAGAAGGTTCTACTGATATAGCTTTCCGAGAGAATGTCTCAAAACGGTTTGAAGCATATGGCTGGCATACGCTGAAGGTGGAGGATGGTACCGATATCGCCGGCATCGATGCCGCTATAAGAGCCGCCAAGGAAGTGACTGACAGGCCGACATTGATAGAGGTCAAGACCCTAATTGGCTATGGCAGCCCGAGACAGGGTTTAGCATCAGCTCATGGTGAACCTCTTGGAGCTGATAATATAAAGGCGGCAAAAGAGACATTGGGCTGGAGTTATGATGAAGAATTCCATGTGCCTGATGAAGTGAAGGCGCATTTGGAACAGATTCGTGAAAATGGTGCTAAGGCTGAAGGTGCATGGGATGAGATGCTGAAGGCATATGAAAGGGAGTATCCGGAGCTTGCTTCCGAATGGAAGGCGTGGAAGGAAAAGGATTACTCTGAAGCACTCCTTGATGATAAAAACTTCTGGAGCTTTGACAGCAAGGCCAACGCTACCAGGAATTCTTCCGGTGAAGCGCTAAATAAGCTGGCGGATCTTGTTCCGAACCTGATCGGCGGTTCGGCTGACCTGGCTCCTTCAAACAAGTCCAACATGAAGAACAGGGGAAATTTTTCAAGGGAGGATCACAGCGGATCCAACCTTCACTTTGGTGTGCGCGAGCATGCAATGGCTGCGATTGCCAACGGCATGGCCGCCCATGGAAGACTCTCTCCTTATGTTTCAACATTCTTCGTATTCTGCGATTATATGAAGCCGTCTATGAGATTATCAGCATTGATGAATCTGCCGGTTACCTATGTACTGACGCATGACAGTATCGGCGTAGGCGAGGATGGTCCTACACACCAGCCGGTTGAACAGCTTGCATCGCTGCGAAGCATACCCAATTTCGTGGTTTTCCGCCCGTGTGATGCCAAAGAAACTGCTGCAGGCTGGTATGCCGCAATGTCAAGAAAGAGCTCTCCGACAGCGCTGGTGCTTACGAGGCAGAATCTTCCGCAGCTTGAGATGACGGGTACCGATGCACTCAAAGGAGCATATACCATACTGGATTCAGGGAAGAAGCCTGAAATTATCCTTATGGCTTCAGGTTCCGAGGTACAACTCGTTTATGAAGCAGGCAAGCAGCTCATGGAAAAGGGAGTGTCAGTTCGTGTAGTGAGTATGCCTTCCTGGGAGCTATTCGAGGAACAGGATGCCTCCTATAAAGAATCGGTGCTTCCGTCTGATGTGACCAGGAGACTTGCGGCAGAAGCGGCATCATCCTTCGGCTGGCACAAATATACAGGTCTCAATGGTGATATCATTTCCATAGACCGATTTGGAGAGTCGGGTCCTGCCGGAGCTCTCTTCAAAAAATATGGCTTCACAGTTGAAAATGTTCTCGAAAAGGCATTAAAGCTGTTGGGCAAATAAATTCAATATGCACAATAACTTAATTGCATGTGTGCCTGCAACGAATTTGTCATTGACACGGACTTTCTGCATCTGTTGGGTATAACACATAAAATACAGTTTATGGGATGAGAATACAAGCACTAAAAAAATAGCGGGTTTCGATTGAAACCCGCTAAACTCTTACATCAACGCTTCCGCCTTTGTGAGGAGTGATTGAGCTTTCCATTATTTTGGCATTTGTATTTTGAAAACCCTGCAAAAGGGCATTCATCGACTGTGCGTCCTGGCTGAGTGTCTTTTTAAGTGTAGCGATGCTTATTGCATGGCGTATGCTGCTTATGTTCTGCACCATGGCTCTGTTTATTTCCATACTGACACCTCCTGATACAACGTTTGTATAGCCGGACTGTAATACATCACCATGTAGATATTATATCATTTTGAAGGCCCATAGCATATGGTGCAAAAGGACTATTTTTGAGGCGCATGTATCCGTGCTGCCGCAGCAACTCCATTAGCCGCATCCATACCGCTTTTAAGTGCACCCTGCTGCCAGCGATGCAAAGCAGATATGTGCTCGCCCGCAAAAAAGACTCTTCCGCCATACTCGGGTTGAGTAATATTCCATGAAAACAAATTTTTCTGCTGTGGTGTAAAATAGCAGAAGGTTCCGCGATAAAGTGGATCCCTGTCCCAAAACTGTGTCACACTGTCTGTGACAATGCTGTCAAGCGCACCGTTGGGCAGTCCGTGGACTTCCTCAACATCCCTCTTTATTACGCTGACTCTTCTGCCCTCAGGCAGATTGCCGAGCCTTACAGCATCCTGATTGAAACTGTAAGATGCCAGCAATATGCCTTCACGGCTGATTTTTTCATGCCTGTGAATACCACTGACGAAACCGGAGGGATACCATATGGTGTTTATGGGAAGATCGGTATACGATCCGCCTCCATAGATGCCCTGCTCCTCCCAGAATCGTCTGCTGCATCTGAACAATGTTTTGTGGGCGGGGGAATATGTGACCTCCCTGATCGCCTGCATTTTTAGTTCACTGAAATACGGCCTTATATCAAGAACTCTAAGGACAGAGAATGGAATAGCGCAGATGACGTAATCGAACCTGCTGTATGAAATGCTGCCGGATTTACTGTGAGTCCCGCCGGAATGTCGTTTTGTACGGATAATTCCAGTGCTCCCGGCTGATGCGGTATTTGACCTGATCGTGGGGGTATGTGCCAATATCACCTGTTGTCCGTTTTGCTCCCTGTATATACCTGTCACGGAGGTGCCGCCCTTCCAGCAGACATTTCCCAGTAATCCTTCCGGTATACCTCCATAGTATTTACCAGGGTCATTACTTGTGAAGGACCTGTGAAAGGCTTCCGGGAGTTTTGCAAACCCGCCTGTAATCTCATACATATATAAAAAATTCGCTGGGTAGTATTCTTGTATAAAGTCTATATAGTTGTTATACATAAACCTTCCGCCTATGGGGAATAGGTTTGACAGCATGCTGACCGCACCCGGGCTAAGTCCGCGACTTTCCATCGCCTGTCGTATGTCCAGTGAATCCCAATAGAGCGTGAAAGGTGAGTATTGCTGGAGCACTTCGAGGATCTCATTCCTTATCTCAGCGGGAGCTTGCAAAATGAGAGATTCCAGACCGATATATCCAAGCTGCTGCCATGAATAGTTATTTTCCCACCGGTTCAGGCTATATGTCGGATAAATATAATTTTTTACATTGGATCCTTCAGAATCATTCAGAACTCTGATGCCGTTCAGATATATCAAAGCATTCGGGTTGTTCTGGATAAAAGGCCGTGTATCAAGTCCGAACAGATCGATATAGTGCCAGACGGTCTCGTGTATTGCCGGGAGCCTCATAGCACCCAGTTCACCGTACAGCTTCCTGTCGCTGTCGAAATAATATGTGAATATCCTCCCGCCGATTCGTTCCGGATCGGCTTCAAAAACTGTGACGTCAAATCCTGCCTTTCTCAGTTCAAAGGCCGCAGCCATACCGGCCAGCCCGCCTCCGATAATGCCGACTGTTTTGCCCCTGCAGCTGCCGGGCGGTGCTATGGAGCTGATGTCAGGCGGGGGAGAGAGAATGGCTGTGATCCGGCCGTGGTCCTCAGGATGTCCGCTGCGGAAAAGAGCATCAAGGGATAGTTCCCGTCTTTCTTGCATATTCGGGTTCAATGGATGTACGGAAGGAGAAGGCTTATAATTATTCATGACATTTACCAAAAAAATTTCAATAGGTATACTATAATCTACTCATTTATATGCCGGTATGTATCCGAAATGTGCCTTCAGCAGTAGGATAAATGCAATTTTATTGACATAATATGGTTGGAGCTGTACTATTGTAATACAAACAGATATGGAGCAGGCGTTGGAATGAAAGGAATACTGACATGAACAAAAAGATTATCATTATATTAGCTGCAGTACTGGTATTGATCTTAGCCGCTGGTGCTTTTGTATTATTCATTCTGCCGGAGCAAGATACGGAAGTGGACGAAGCAGACCTGTACCAGCCGGATCAATGGCAGGTCGACTCAGATGATCTCGATGATACTACTCTTACCATATATTTCGAGGCAATGGGTAATTCTAAACTGGAAAACATACTTAAGGCTGTCAACAGGAAATTGCGGGATGAGCTCAAAACTGAACTGTCGTTCAAATTCTACTGGGAGTACCCTGAAACATATTTAAACAGGATAAGGCAGGATATCGCATCGGGAATGCCCTGCGATGCTTTTTACATATCTTCCTATTTCCCCGTTGCAATCGAATCTCTTGCAAAAGAGGGAATGATAATGGATGTTTCGGAGATGTTTCCTAAATATGCCTATCAATATTACAGCCAGTTTACCAGTGAGGATATTGATGCTTTGTCGGTAAATGGCCGGGTATATGTCATCCCCTCCAGAATACCGGGAACTGACAGAAAGTGTGCGATGGTACGGCAGGATCTGATGGATAAATATAGTATTCCTGCTATCGGCAGTTACAGTGATTATGAAGCGTTTCTTGAAACAATTAAGACAAATGAGCCTAATATGTTCCCAATGAATTACTATGATACCACCCTTGGGCTTTTTGCGGATCTGAATGGCTATGCAGTGCTGGATTATGAGGCAGGCCTTGTTTATAGATGGGACGATCCGGAGATGAAAATAGTGACATGGGAGCAGACACCGGCATTCCGGGAAGGCCTTGACAGAATAGCGAGCTGGTACGACAAGGGTTATCTGATAAAAAACCTTGGCATTTCACAGATTGACGGTACCATGGTCACAAGTGGGAAATGGGCCTCCTTTATATGCAGCCCGGGACAACAGATGGAGTTTAATTCCATGCTGCGGGGCAGTGAAATCACTGACTTCACCTATAAGGCATATCCTCTTTATGACAACGTCTCCTCCAGAACTTCGATAATGGGAGCGGGGATGGCTGTCAATGCTAAGTCTGAACAGGCAGAAAGGGTACTCATGTTCATCGATTGGCTGCAGTCGAGCCAGGAAAACTATGATTTGCTGATGTATGGGATAAAGGGCACCGATTATATCGAAAAGGACGGATATATAGAACCCCCGGAGGGAGTCAGCATGTCAGAGTCATTTTTCAACTGGGGATGGAAGGAGCCGTTCAGAAATATTGATTTAGAGAGGACAAATTATCCCGGTCTGAAGGAAGATATTCAAAACTACAATGAGCTTATAAGCACTCACACGAAATATCCTCCGCATATCGGTTTCTACCCTGATTATTCCCCTGTCATCCAGATCATTACGCACAGAAAACTAAGCTTTACAGAGCTTGACGTAAAGATATACAGAGGCACATTTGAACAGCAGGACGTGGAAAAGTATGTAGATGATCAAAAACAGCAGGGTTCAGACAGGCTCGTTAAGGAAATCCAGGAACAGCTGGATAAATACATGGCAGAAAAACATGGCCGGTAGGGGCGTATAGATATACCGCATATGTATTAAAAGGAATAAAATGGACATAGTATATGCCTGTGAAAAGGTTTACTGTGTCCATAAATTTTTCATTTAAGCAAATGCAAATAATTATTATTTGCTTTTAGCCCAGCATATGATAAAATTGATAAAGAAATAAAAAGGCACCGGAGGAAAATGATGCTTTTTAAGTGTGTAAAAATGGCGGCAATAATGATATCCGCTATATTACTTCTTACGGGATGCGGCGACGGGTTAAACGGCGACAGCGGTAAAGCTGACAGCAGAGACGGACATGAAGGGCTGCATATAGTTACATCCTTTTTCCCTGTTTACGTGGCGGCGATCAATATCACAAGTGATGTGCCAGGTGTTAAGGTAACCAATATGACTGAGCCTCAGACGGGATGTCTGCATGACTATTCTCTAAGGCCTGCTGATCTAAAGCTGCTTGAGGCAGCTGACGTGTTCGTGATCAATGGCTCAGGGATGGAATCCTTTCTTGATGATGTTTTAAAGGAGCAGGATGATCTTAAGATCATTGAGGCTTCGGATGGTATCCCTGCATTAACGGAGGAAAACGGTGAGGTCAATGGGCATGTTTGGGTCAGCATGACCAATGCTGTGCTTTATGTACAGAATATTGCCGACCGGCTCTCTTCCATAGATGAGGCAAATGCAGAGCATTACAAGAAAAATGCCGATTTCTACATTGATAAGCTCCAGGCATTGAAACAAGAAATGCACAGCGAGCTCGACGGTCTTGATAACAAAGATATTATAACATTTCACGAAGCGTTTCCGTATTTTGCACAGGAATTTGGACTGAACGTCGCTGCAGTAGTGGAAAGAGAACCCGGAACAGAACCGACAGCAAGGGAGCTTGGCGGAATCATTGAGTTGGTGAAGCAAACAGGAATAAAAGCGCTCTTTGCTGAACCTCAATACTCATCGGGGGCGGCGGAAACCATAGCAGCCGAAACTGGTGCAGTCCTGTATTCGCTGGATCCTGTCGCCGCAGGAGAAGCGGTTCCGGAAGCAGCTGATGCATACCTGGATGCAATGAGGCAGAATATGGAGACACTTAAGAAAGCGCTGAGATAAGGACGGGTGGATCATGGCGGAAAACCGGTATCCCGTAAAATGTGAGGGAGGATGCTGCGGTCTTTGCTGTACCAGGATTGAGAACCTTGGTGTAACAAAGGGGCCGGTCAGTATTTTAGAAAATGTAAATATCCACATACACTGCGGAGAACTGACAGCTATAATAGGGCCGAACGGCGGCGGCAAAAGCACTCTTCTTAAGGCATTGCTCGGGGAGTTTGCTTATACCGGAGAGCTGAAATATCTTAATGCGGGAGGAAGCCGCAGCGGCAGTCCTGTGATCGGGTATGTCCCGCAGCATCTGGACTTTGACACGGGTACACCTGCGAGTGTGTCCGATTTGTTCGTGGCCTGTCTGTCAAAAAGGCCTGCCTGGTTTCTGAAGCCGCACAGCATCAGGAAAAGAGCCAGGGAAGGGCTTGCCAGGGTGAAGGCGGAGCATCTGCTGGACCGCAGGCTTGGGGCATTGTCGGGCGGCGAGCTGCAGAGGGTATTGCTGGCGCTGGCGCTTGATCCTGTTCCAAACCTGCTGCTTCTTGATGAACCGGTGTCAGGAATGGATCAGGGCGGGCTTGAGCTGTTTTACAATACCGTAGCGGAGCTGAGACGAAACTATGATCTTTCGATTATACTTGTCTCCCACGACTTTGATATGGTATCACGGTATGCAGACCGTGTGGTGCTGCTCAACAGAACCGTAATATCAAGCGGCACTCCGAATCAGGTGTTCAGTGATGAGAAGACATTGAGATCCTTCGGGATAACGGGTTTTTTCACCGGCAGCTTTGAAAATGATGAGGGGGGCAAAGAATGATGCTGGATATCTGGTATGAAATTGTGGAATTTTTGCTGCCCTTCGAATGGACTGAGCATAATTTCATGAAAAATGCGCTGCTTGCAGTGCTTCTGCTCACTCCTTTGTTTGGCCTTCTTGGGACGATGGTCGTTAGCAACAGAATGGCATTTTTTTCTGATTCCATAGGTCACGGCGCTTTTACCGGAATAGCGATAGGAGCACTGTTTGGAGGGCTTCAACCGCTGTTTGGCGCTGTGCTTTTTTCTACGGTTTTCGCAGTCGTGATTACTATCATAAAAAATAAAAGCAAGACATCTACCGACACCATTATAGGTGTGTTCTCGTCGACTGCAGTGGCATTCGGTCTCATGCTGCTGTCAAACGGAGGCTTCAACAAATACTCGTCATATTTGGTCGGTGATCTTCTCAGCATCACACCGTTTGAGATAATGCTTCTCTTCATATCATTTGCTGCAGTGGTGATCCTGTGGCTGCTTGTTTTCAACAAGCTGCTGCTGACCAGCATAAACCAGTCGCTGGCCGCAAGCCGCGGAATCAATACGCTCCTTGTTGACGTATTGTTTACCATTGCCATTGCGGTGGTGGTGACCATCACTATCCAGTGGGTGGGTCTGCTCATAATAAATTCACTGATCGTGCTGCCTGCAGCTGCATCACGAAATGTAACGTCAAATATGCGCCAGTATCATACAGTATCGGTAGGCATATCTATGTTCTCCGGTATTACAGGGCTTATTGCGTCCTATTACCTCGATACATCAACCGGGGCTACGATCGTGATAATTGCCGCATCGATTTTTTTCACTCTATTTCTTCTTCGGAAAAGATTCGTTTAGGAAATAAAAAAATTTTTCAGCAATATATTATGATGAGCTGTCATGATATATAATAATATCAAGCCTCCCTGCCTTTTCAGAGAGAGGATATCATAGGCTGTGCAAATTCATTTTACACCTGGAAAAACAATCATGCATGCCTGTACAAGTGAAGAAGAATGCTTGATATATGATTGATGCGAAACAAAGATCGGTACAGTTTGAGTTTGGAGATAGCCGGAAGCAGATACCAAGCTAGGGGGAAATGATATGGGCAATTTTATCCCGGAGATCCATGGTATATTAAGAAGGCATATGGTACGCGTCCCTGAGGTCATATCTGAGGTGAGCGGCATCAAGATTTTCGGTAAGCTGATAAAGTCGATACTTTTTACAACGGATGTTGCTATCATAAAGAACTGTAATGCCAACGCTATTATTGCGGTTTATCCATTCACACCGCAGCCGGTTATCACCCATGCCATCATTTCGGCATCCGATGTGCCTGTTTTCTGTGGGATAGGCGGAGGGACCACGACAGGCAAGAGAGTTGTGAATCTGGCAATGGATGCTGAATTCCAGGGAGGGATCGGGGTTGTTGTAAATGCGCCGACACCTAATGATATCGTACGGCAGGTTACGCAAAAAATCGATATTCCGCTTGTGGTGACAGTTGTGTCGGAAAGGACGAATATAGAGAAAAGATTAGCTGCGGGGGTGTCTATCCTGAATGTTTCCGGTGCTGCAAAAACGCCTGATATCGTAAAAAAAATAAGGGAGCGATTCCCTGAAGTACCAATAATAGCGACAGGTGGACCAAATGACGAATCTATACTCCGGACTATTGAGGCAGGAGCCAATGCTATAACATACACACCTCCGACTGCTGCTGAGATCTTCAAAAGCCTCATGATCAAATACAGGAGAGCGGATGACATTATATGATCTGACAGGATGGCTGAGTGATCCATTGTGTGCTTGCTTGTATGAATCTGCCATATGTCGTATACTTATTGACAGATGATGTATCGGAAGTAAAACACAGGTTATTTATCGGAGGTAGTACATAATGAGTGAAAAACCGGGCGACTCAAAAAGCGACATACTAAAGCGCTTCAAACGTATAGAAGGCCAGATAAAGGGCATCCAGCGGATGATCGAGGGCGACAAGAGCTGTTTCGAGATACTGACACAGGTCGCAGCTGTAAGGGCTGCGGTCAACAAGGCAGGAAGCCTTATACTTGAGAAATATTCCATGACCTGTATTGAAAATGCGGCAAGCTCTGATGATAAGAAGCAGGCTGTGGAAAATCTGTCAAAAGCGATGCAGAGCTTTATCAAATTCACAGACCGCGGATGAGTGTCAGCGGCCTGCGAATCTGTATCATATTGCAAACATCAGATAATAAAGCAAGGCTAATGAATGATCATCTCAGCGGTTCATTATTTCTTGCCATGTCCAGTACCGTACGCAGAGTCTTGATGTCGGTTTTTCCCGGAATATAGGTGTACAATGAGCCGTCATCATTTATGATAAACGTGGTCGGATAGCCGTCGACACCATACATAGCGCCTGCCACATACCCATCTTCGTCCATCAGTACCTTGAGGTCTATATCGCTTTCAGTTAAAAATTTATTTATTGTATCATACGGCTCTTGAACATTCACAGCGAGTATGACGGCATCTCCCGCTTGCTCAAGTTCCTTGTTCAGCTCATTGAAGTCGGGCATTTCTTCAACACAGTATTTACACCAAACTGCCCAGAAATTTAATATAACTATTTTTCCCTGATAATCCGAAAGACTGACATCATTGCCCTCGAGATCCTTCAGAGTAAAATCGGGCGCCATTATTTTATCATCATCAGATGTATCCTGCTGATCCGAAGTATCATTTTCCGTCTCTTGTTCCTTCTTAACTCCGTCTCCCGGGCCGCTATTCTTTCCGGCGTCGCTTTCCGGACTGCTATTCTGTTCGCTGCTGCCTGAGTTGTTATTCGAACCAGTATTGCTGTCTGACCGGTTAGGTGCTTGAGAACCAAGCTGAGGAGGCTGTATAACTAACTGATCACTATATTTATCATATATGACATATGCTGTTGTAAGTATTGCAGCAAATACTACTATCCATATTACTAGAGTTGTGTATTTCTTCATAAAACCCTCCCTATGATAGAGCAGAAATCAAACCGTTGCCTAAAAACAGTACACCGGCAACGATCAGCAGTATGCCGGATATGATGCTGATGATCCTGCTGTTCTTTTTAAACCACACAAACAGCCCTTTCACATTTTCGAATATTGCAGCCGAAACAACGAACGGCACTGCAAGCCCGACCGAGTAGACCAGCAGCATGAGCATCCCTTCCGAAACAGTATCCGAGTTTCCGGCCAGCGCCAGCGCCGATCCAAGGAATGTGCCGAGGCAGGGGGACCAGCCGAAGCCGAATACAATACCAAACAATATAGCTCCGAAAAATCGCATATTATCAATCTTTATATGGAACCGTTTTTCACTGTTCAGAAACTTCAACTTTAAAACTCCTGCAAAGTTGAGCCCGAAGAAAACCATTATTGCACCGCTGATCATTTGAAGCAGCGCTCTGTTGCTTTGAAGCAGTGTACCCATTGCAGATGCAGCAGCGCCGAATGAAACGAATACCAGAGAAAAGCCGGTCACGAATCCCAGTGAGTTGACGATCAGACGGTTTTTGGCCGATGCAGCTGTACTGTCATGCCCGTCCGGGGTTCCTGCAAGGTAAAGAAAATAGACAGGCAGCATTGGAAGAATGCATGGAGATATAAATGTAAGTATGCCTTCTGCAAATGTCAGAACATATGGTATCAATTTAATGCCCCTTTCTGCCAAATATTCAAGTGTTGCGAACAGCCCTTGATACTTAGTCAAAGTCTGCGGCGTTCTACCTTAATGTATACCCGTGTGGGGTATATTTTAACAATATTTTTTTCTGTGGTCAATCTAAAGATGCATATAGGAAACATATACCATCAAGTAAAGCATGTTTATTTTATTTTCTTGTTATTCTAAAAAGATTTTGTTATTATATACCCACGGGGGGTATATAATTAATAACCGTGCGCAAACAATATGTAAAGGGCGATGCATTCGTTCTGAGCAGGATAGCATTTGCGAACAGATATGATTGTTAGAATGATTTAATAAAATTTATGATTCGAGGAGGTAGCTTATGTCAGTAAAGGTTTATTCAACACCTACATGTCCGTGGTGCACTGTTGCGAAAAATTATCTCAAATCACACAATGTCCAATTTGAGGATGTGGATGTCTCAAAGGACAGAAATGCGGCAGTCGAGATGATACAGAAGTCGGGGCAGAGAGGCGTTCCTGTATTGGATATAGACGGAAATATTATAGTTGGTTTCGACCAGGGCGCCATCGACAGCCTGATACGTTAACCCCAACAGTAACAGAACAGGACCGGTACTTCCGGTCCTTTCTTATTAACAGACGTAATGGCAGCGGAAGTCTTTTCAGCAGTTGCCATGTGTATGATGCCATATTAGCGGTGTCCTAATAGTCCATGCCTTTCACCAACTGCTGTAACGAGGCATTATATTAGCGGATGCCATCTGTCCGGATTTTTCGATACAGGAAGTTGCTTCTGTGTACATTGATTAACGAAGAAAAATATTATATAATATCCTTAAATTACTAAACACATTCGAGCGCAGCTCATATCCCCATTTTAATTGAGAAGGGAGCAAAATTATGTTTTGTGAGAATTGTGGAAGCCAATTGCCTGAAGGCGCAAAGTTTTGCTTAAATTGCGGAGCAAAAGCTGAAGCTGCTGAGACTGCCGACACAGCCGTACAGGAAGCAGCGGCAGCAACAGATACTGTCGAAGTTGATGCAATGACTGATGTGGAAGACGTATCGGCATCTGCCGAAACCGCTCCTGTGGACATGCCTGATCAGCAGCCGGCTGTTCAGCCCGGACCGGTGAAGCCCGAACCTCAACCGACACCACAGCCTGTCCAGGCAAAATCTGCACCGCAGCCAGCACCACGGCAGGTACCGCCTGCTCAGAGCTATCAGCAGCCTGCTCCTCCGATGGAACAGCCTGCAGTCCTAAAGAAGCCTGAGAAGGTAAATCCGATACCTGTATGGAAGTTTATAGGAATAATTCTGCTGCAGGGTATCCCGGTGATCGGACTTATAATGATACTGGTATGGAGCTTTGGCGGCTCATTCAACAGGAACACCAGGAACTATGCGAGAGCCGTACTGGTGCTTGGTTTGATAGGTCTGGCTTTGTCGATAGCGTTTGCTATTGTCAACTGGGCATTCATCAGCTATGTCTGGGAATCAATCGGATCCATAGGCGGCTTTGGAGGATGATCAAATACATGCCAGATTGATCAGACGCAAAGTATGATCAGATTAAAAGCTTACATCAAAAAGGTAAAAGAGACAGTCCTGCTACACGGGATTGTCTCTTTTAATAATTGCTGATAATATTTCCGAAGCCGAGAGCCGGTGGAATGTATGATACATCAAGCTGTTGCGAACATGTGTTTGATTTATGTTGCATGCCGACGCAACCTTGGTTATAATAGGAGGGACAAAAAATAAAAATATAAGGTGCATATTAAATGATAACGGATAAGGACAGACAGGATTTTATACTATTGAGAAAAAAACTGCTTGAGAAGGAGTACGGCAGACTGAACCCACAGCAGAAGCAGGCTGTTTTCCAAATAAACGGGCCGCTTTTGGTGCTTGCAGGCGCCGGCTCGGGAAAGACTTCTGTATTAGTCAACAGGATCGCATATATGATAAAGTACGGGAATGCATACCATTCAGAAAAGGAGCCTCAAAATCTGACTGTAAACGATATTGAGCTCATGCGTAATGCTTTGCAGCGTTCTATTAGATCCGGAAAGATGAATGTGGAAAAAAGCGACATAGCTTCGGCTGACCATAAAAGCAAAACAGAATACAGCAGCATCATAGCAGACGAAGAAAAAGACAGGCTTACCAAAAATATACGGGAAAACCCGGTCCACCCAGCCTCGGTTCTGGCGATAACTTTTACAAATAAAGCAGCGAGAGAGATGAAGGAGAGATTGGGCAGCATATTGGGCGAAGATGTCAGGGATATCTGGGTCAGTACCTTCCATGCCGCATGTGTCAGGATATTACGACGTGATATAGAAAAACTTGGCTACAGCAGAAGCTTTGTAATATTTGACACTTCTGACCAGCAGACATTGATAAAGGACAGTATAAAGGAGTTAAACCTTAATGAGAAAAATTTCCCGGTACGAGAAGTGCTCTCTAAGATAGGCAGGGCAAAGGATGAGCTGAAGGAACCGCCGGAGTACACAAAGGAAGCGGGAGCGGATTTCAGGCTGAGCAAGATCGCCCGCATCTATGAGCTGTACCAGCGAAAGCTGAGAAACAACAATGCGTTGGATTTCGATGACATTATATTGCTTACTATAAAGCTGTTTTTAGACTATCCGGACGTTATGGAATATTATCAACGCAAATTCAGGTATATACTGGTGGATGAGTATCAGGATACAAACATCGCACAATATACGCTGGTAAGTCTGCTTTCAAAGCATTTCAGGAATTTATGCGTGGTGGGCGATGATGACCAGTGCATTTACAGATGGAGAGGGGCGGATATCAGGAACATCCTCGACTTTGAAAAAGAATTCAGGGATGCGAAGGTAATAAAGCTTGAGCAGAATTACCGTTCTACCAAGGTTATATTAGATGCCGCCAACAATGTCATAAAGAACAATTTCGGAAGAAAGAGCAAAAAGCTCTGGACTGAGAATGACAATGGCGATGCAATACAGTATTTTGAAGCGGATAACGAACGGGATGAAGCCAACTACATAACAAGGGAGATAGAAAGGCTTGTCAATGAAGAGGGCAGGAAAAACAAGGACTTTGCCCTTCTTTACAGGATCAATGCGCAGTCACGCTCGCTTGAAGAAGCTTTTATGAAGGCCGGTATCCCGTATCGCATATTCGGAGGCCTCAAGTTTTATGACAGGAAGGAAATAAAGGATATCATCGCATACCTGCGGCTGATACAGAATCCATCAGATGATGTTGCACTAAAAAGGATAATAAACGTGCCAAAAAGAGGGGTCGGCAACACGACGCTGGATACTGCAGAAGGTATTGCAGTGGGCAGAAGCTGCAGTATATTTACCATCATTTCATCTGCATCGGAGATACCGGAGCTGAAGCGTCCCGCTTCAAAGCTCATGGAATTTGCTGATATGATAGGCAGCTTCAGAGCTCTCTCAGAAAGTATGAGCGTGCATGAGCTCATAGACGCCGTTATAAATAAATCAGGTATACTGGGCGAGCTAAAGGCCGAAGAAACCGATGAGGCAAAGACCCGCATCGAAAACATACAGGAACTTATATCAGGAGCTATCGAGTTTGAATCCCAAAGCGAGGAGAAAGGACTTGAGGCATATCTGGCCAATGTATCTCTTGTGTCAGATATAGACAATCTGGACGGAGATAACGACCATGTGGTGATGATGACACTGCACAGTGCCAAGGGACTTGAATTTCCGGTCGTATTCATACCCGGATTTGAGGAAGGGGTATTCCCGGGTATGCGTTCGATGGACAGCGAGGCTGAGCTGGAGGAGGAGAGAAGGCTCTGCTATGTTGGCATTACACGGGCAAGGGAAAAGCTGTACCTTACCAGTACCCACAGCAGGATGCTTTTCGGCAAGTCAACGTATAACAGGTGTTCCAGGTTCATGAAGGAGATACCGGAAGAGCTTGTTACCAAACAAATCAGGAAGGAAAAGGCTGCAGCCGGTTACATGAACCCCCTCGGGCGGAACGGCAATATGGCAGCCGGCGCCTCTGATCGTGGTATGTTTGGAGGCTATAACAGCGGGCCGGATAAGTTTGCTGTACAAGGCGGATTTGGAGCAAAAAAGGGGACAGGCTCCGGCAGCGGCGCAGGAAATGATAAAAGCAAATCAGGCTCCGGCGGCGGCGCAGCGGGCTTATCTGCGAGTGCGGGCAAGGCTTCCGCTTCAGATTTCAAGGTCGGTGATCAGGTAGTCCATAAAAAGTTCGGAGTCGGAAAGATATCTGCTGTCATACTTGACAAGGGTGACCAGGTGCTGGAAATTGAATTCAGACATAATGGAATGAAGAGGCTTATGGCAGCATTTGCAAATCTTGTCAAGCTGTAGGCATCCGCAAACGAACGAGTCGTTATAGACGCTGATATCTTTATACAGCATAAAGAAAATCGGTATATCGCGCAGGTGAATTGCTAATAATACATTCTGCAGCATATAGCGGTTTTTTTATAGTTTTTTATTGTATCTGAATGCAAACGCAAGAGGTTTTTCCTTTATGGACAGAGGAAGAATCGATACTTATTCCGGAGGGATGAAATGGATATTTATGATTACAATGAGGATAACCTTTCTACAATAGCACGCTCATGCAGACATCTGAGCTGCAAAAAATCTTCGGGCAATGTAAACCATTCCGGTGAAGTATCCTGCAGCGACTGTATTTACTGGAACGGAAGCGGTTGTTCAAGGAATCATCTTGACAGCATCGTTTCGGAACTGAATCTAGACTAATTTGAACATATCTGAAATTGTCGAATATACTAATAAGTTGACATAAACTTACTTGGATAGTAACTGACGATTTGCTATAATGTGTATTATCTCATGATTTGAATCCGCCGGCATTCCGGCGGATTTTGACAGTAAATGAGTTGTCTGCATGTTATAGACGGCGTATATAGCCGTGGAATCGAACGTTATTCATTCAAGGAGGTCTGCTATGTATTGTTCAAAATGCGGTAATCAAGTACCGGAAAGTGCGAAATTCTGCGATAAATGCGGGATGGGAATTGATCAGAAGGGTGCTGCGACAGCCAATCCGGTGGTTTCTAATGATGCGGCTCCAACAGCCGTCAGAGGAGGCTTAAAGAGCCGGAAACGGCTGATAACGATCGTGGCTGCTGTTGCTGCGGTTGTCCTTGCAGGTTCTTTGGCATATGCAAATATGTGGAAGATAATGCCGGACAAAACCTATTTTGGTTATCTTGAATCGAGAAATAAAGTTGTTTCATTCAATCAGCTGTACAAGGAAGCAATAAAGAATACTGAGCTAAAGCCCTTCAGCAAGGATATAGAGGTGAGACTGAATGGATTTGGCGGTTTTGGGGATATGTCTGTCGCCAAGCTTCAGGACTTCACTCTTCAGACCCAGATAGATTACAGCAGCAGTAAATCTACAAGCTATGCGTGTCTTAAATATATGGATAATGTCCTGGTCGATGCAATTGCCTACCAGGATAAAAATACATTGGGTCTTGGCATACCTGTCATATATGGCAGGACCTTTACTGTTAAAAAAGATGAAATACCGGAAGTCATATCTGATTTTACTGGTGCGGAAATTGCAGACCAGAGCAGTTTTGATGCACAGACCATTGAACAGCTTAAGAAGGAGCTGGATGCGGATACAAAGCTGCTGGACAAGGCAGTCAGCAAGTACAGCAAGCTTGTGTATGATGAAATACCATCGGATAGCGTTACTGTGACCGGAGCTGATGGAGCAGTATCGCTTTATACATGGAAAAACGGTAACGCAAGGATGGCCATGGAGGTCGAAAATTGTAGGATCGTGGAAATAAAACTATCGGGAAAGGATCTTTATGGGATAGCTGATAAAGTCCTTTCAGAGCTTAAAAAGGATAAGCAATTGCTTGAGAGGATCTATTACTATACACGGGGAGGCGGACTGGCAAATCTGCCAATGCCGATGGTATTGCCTGACAAGCAAGAGGACAAGGCAGCTATTATCGAACGGATGCAGACAGAGATAGAAGACCTGAGGGATCAGTTGAGCAGCTCCACAGAAGCGGACAGTGAGAGAATCTTGCTGACAATGAGGACTGTCTCTGACGGCAAGAACAACATAATCTCCAGGGAAATCGTGACGGAAGATGGTGTCATTACGCTGGCAGCATATGCCGATGAAAGCGGTCAAAAGGTAACGGAGCTCAATTGCAGTCAGGGCAGATTCGGAACGGGTGGCCAGCTATTCAATCTCTATGCTTTTGATGGCAAAGATTCCAAAGGCATTAATGCATCAAATAGATTTGGCTACGTAGAGCTGTCCCATACCAGTGCCGGTGAGGGAAAAAATAAGTCAGGTATTGAATACGGAGTTTACAAAGCTAGAATCAACACACGCTACGAAGACTATGACGTAATCCTTTCGGCGGACAAGGACAAGAGCAGCAAGGATGCTGACAGGCTTGATACCCGCATCCTTATGAATGGAGCGGAGATGATGAGCCTTAGTATTGACATACGCGAATTGAAAAACAAATCCAAGCTCAAATTCGATAAGGGAAAGTCGATCGATCTTGCAAAAACAGACCAATATGAAATACAGGAAATAATGAGTGAGATGGAGGCTAACTTCAGGAATGTAAGCAATGATGTCATGAGTCTGTTCTATCAATATTAATCAGATTTTAGTGGTTAGTAGATAAAACTATATGGTTAGCTGACAATATACTAGAAATGACATGATAAGAAGGGAGCCTTGACAGGCTCCCTTCTTTCTTGGGTGCGCCCGGCATTAGTGCAATTTACGACAGACTATGCAGAACGGCGCACACAGTGCTTCGATCATTCGGGTTAATAACGAGGCGAATTATGTTCCCCACCTCTTTACGTCTTTTCAAACCCATCAGGTTGAAAAACGCTATGTGGCGGGTACCGATTGCCTTTCAGATATTTTCTTTGAACGATGCATTATAATGACTGGCAGCTCCATCAATATGATCAAATAAGATCGAGTGCCTCCTGCGGTTTGCTTATGAGTATTTCTGCGCCATTTTCCAACAGCTCATCAGCTTTTCGGAAACCCCACAAAACTCCGACAGCGAACATGCCTGCATTTGAAGCTGTACGCATATCCACACCGGTATCGCCAAGGTAGAGACATTCATCATTTTTTACTCCAAGTATGTCTGCTATTTCAAGAGCGCCTGCAGGGTCAGGCTTTTTTGGGATGCCCTGCCTTTCACCAAAAATGGGATCAAGCTCCCACCGGGGCAGGAATTTCTTTATCATCAGTTTAACAAAATCATCCGATTTGTTTGAAAGCACAGCCATTTTCACTCCTTTAGAGGAGAACGCATCAAGCATTTCACTTATTCCCGGATAGGGTTTTGTCTTATTGGCCCACCGATTCGCATATTCTTCCCTTACTGCTGAAAAACCCCGGTCTATATAAGTATCCTCACGGAAATTTTCAGGAAGAGTTTTCATTACCAAATTGCGAAATCCGCTGCCAACGAAATATTTATAGGCTTCTACATCGTGGATAGGATGTCCTAGTCTTTCAAGTACGTTATTCATGGAGTCAGCTATATCCTCCAGCGTGTCGAGCAAAGTCCCGTCAAGATCAAATATTACAGCTTTGTGCTTCATCATTTTTCTCCTTTGTTGTTAAGTATATCTGCATCAGACACACATGCATCTATCTTCAGCTTTGCAATATCAAGATTATACAGATACTGTACAGGCTAGTCAAACTGCCCCTGCAGGCAAACTATCCAGGCAGGTCGCTATTTTGCAGGCACAGACTGCCCATACAGGTCAAATACTGCCTGCGTCTAACCAAATATATCTGTGACTGACTCGATTTCATTATTGATTCTATTTACGTCAACATTGCTGATAGCTGTGTCCTCCAAGTTGTATTTCTGCTTTAGCCTCAATATCCTGTACACACTTTCATCTATCCTCTCCACTGTTATCAGGCCGTTTACTGCTGCATTCCTGAGGGCATTTATCACATTGACCTCATTGTCATATCCACCGCTGACCAGGATAATATCACTACCGGCTACTACTGATCGGACAGCGGCATAGCTTAAATTAAAGTTTCTGGTAATGGCACCCATGGTGATATCATCTGTTATTACTACGCCGCTGAACCCCAGTTCGTTCCGTAAAATGCCTGTGATCACAGTCTTTGATAAGGAAGAAGGAAATACAGGGTCTATTCTTGTCAATAAAATATGAGCAACCATTGCCGCATCGGCCTGATTCCTGACTGCGGCAGCAAAGGGAACCAGCTCGAAGCTCCTTAGCCTGTTCAGGTCATGATCGACGACAGGCAGACTTATGTGAGAATCGACCGAAGTATCTCCATGCCCGGGGAAATGCTTGACAACGGGTATCACACCGCCCGACCGGATGCCATTCATAGTCTGCACACCCAGTCTGCTCACTATCTCTGCATTGGGGCCGAATGATCTGTCCCCTATCACAGGATTATTCGGGTTGCTGTTTATATCAAGGACAGGTGCAAAATCCATATTGAAGCCAAAGGCTCCGATTGCATCAGCAATAACTCTGCCGATCCTATATGAGAGATCTGCGGTGTCTATCCTGCCGATCGCTCCGGCGGACGGCAGTCTGCCGATCTCGGGAGGCAGTCTGCTTACTCTGCCGCCCTCCTCATCAACTGAAATAAATAAGGGTATTTTATTAGCAGCTCTATTCGTGCTCCTGAGCGCATTTACCAAAGCCAGAAGCTGAGCTGCATTTGCAATATTATAGCCGTACAGTATAAATCCGCCGACATGGTAATCAAAGATCATAGCCCTTGCATGATCATTCATTGTATAGCCGCTAAAGCCTGCCATAACCATTTGGCCTATTTTTTCTTCCAATGTCATTGTGCTGATCTGTTCCCTTATTGCATCCATTATTGGTATGCAAAGTATCTGCCCGGCAGTTATCAGATTTGGGTCTGCTATTTGAGGATTAGCGGCGATCAGCATTTGAGTCGATATCGAGTATCTGCGGGCAATCGCAGACATGGTATCACCGCTCCTGACCGTATAGTGTGTGTACCCGGATGGGCAGCCGCGCGGTATGCATATGGTTTGACCGACTCTCAGCTGGTAGGGATCGATGTATGGGTTTGCTCTCTGTATGCTGTCCACGCCGACATTATATATCTGAGCAAGCTTGTATAATGTATCTCCGGGCTGAATTATCCTCACTGTATGATTGGACGGACAAAGAGGTATGCAAATGGTCTGCCCTATTCTAAGATTTTGGGGATCTACGGCAGGATTTGCTGCTGCTATATTATTGACGCTGATATTAAATGCTCTTGCTATAGCATAGAAGGTGTCGCCGGGTCTAACCAGGTAAGGATAATGATTAGTCGGACACTGCCTTTGATAGCTGCCCGGGCAGTTGTTGTTGTAAGGCCAAACATCATAGCAGGACATAATAAATCCATCTCCCAGCATGTCAATCTTATGTATACTATGCCAGTAGGTTAACTTCATGTTACAATTTTTATTTTCAGTAGTGCTTGCGTTTGATATAGTATGCAAGCGGTTTATGTTTCATTTATATTACTGAAGTTATGTGGTGAAAAGTTCTTGACAACAAACAGACTTTACCATATAATTATTTCAATTCATTTATTTATCGGTTTAGCGTGATAAAGTAATAAAGCAGGCAAATAAAGCGGCCGGGCGAACCGAGTGTATTAACAACCAGATGACCTGGCGACAAGAAATAACGATGCGTTATAATGTACAATGGTATGTGAAAGCAAATAAGAATTATGTCGAGAGAGGTGTGGGACTTGTCAAAGTGGAAAATATATACGCCCGACGGCGTACAGGATATCCTGTGTGATGACTGCTATCAGAAAAGAGAGCTTGAGCAAAGGCTGAGGGTACTTTTCAGAAGCCATGGCTTTAATGAGCTTGAAACACCTTCGATCGAATTCTATGATGTCTTTGCCTCTGAGGGCAGTGCGGCTTTACAGGAGAACATGTTCAAATTTTTCGACCAGCAGGGAAGAATACTGGTTCTGAGGCCTGATATCACTGTGCCTGTGGCAAGGATAACAGCGACGAAATTCAGGGATGCATCATATCCGCTGAGATTTTCATACATAGGAAATGTATATCGATACAACGATTTTGGCGGGGGAAAGCAAAATGAATTCACGCAGGCAGGAGTTGAGGTGCTCGGTGTGAATACTCCTGAATCGGATGCGGAAGTGATTTCGATTGCAATACAGGCATTGAAGGCCAGCGGGCTGGAAAGTTTCCAGCTTGATATCGGGCAGGTGGAATTTTTCAATGGACTGATGGAAGATACGGGTTTGTCTGAGGATGATATATCGCAGGTCAGGATATTGATCGACAGAAAGGATTATGTGGGCCTTGAGGAATTCCTGAAGCGGAGCGAGATAAGGGAAGACCTTAAGAAACTCATATTTGATCTGCCCGGACTCTTTGGCTCGTCTGATGTGCTTGAAAAAGCGAGGTCCTTCGATCTGAACCAAAGGTCAAGGGATGCCCTGTTCAATATCAGTCAGGTACTTGACATACTTGAGGATTACGGGCTTTCACAGTATGTATCGGTAGATCTTGGTATGCTCAGAGGACTGGAGTATGATACTGGTATTATATTCAGAGGCTTCACCTATGGAGTAGGCTTTCCGATATTGACGGGCGGAAGATATGACAAGCTGGCCGGAGAATTTGGAAGAGACTGTCCGGCAACAGGCTTTTCACTTGGTGTGAATATGATAATGATGGCTCTTCAGAGGCAAAAGATAGAAGTGGGAAAGCCGGCGACAGACACCTTCGTATGCTATGCTGAAAAAGGCAGAAAGGCGGCATTTGAGCTTTGTGCAGTCCTGAGGAAGCAGGGACTGACTGTTGAACTTGATACCTCCAACATGTCTGCCGCAGAAGCTGCCAAATATGCGGCATGCAAAGATATAGGCGGCGTTATCAGCATACTGGATGATGATAATGTAGAAATACATTATATACAGTCGGGCGATGCGACCAAAGTAAAAATCAGCGAATTGTTGAAGAGGTGAGCTTAATGAGGTATCTTTCGATAGCACTATCAAAGGGAAGATTGGCGGATATGTCTGTTGATCTGCTGGAGAAGCTGGGGATCAATTGTTCAGAGTACCGGGATGCATCACGCAAGTTAATTTTTACAGATGAAACAAACAAGATCAGGTTCTTCCTTGTGAAACCGGCTGATGTGCCCACATATGTGGAGTACGGTGCTGCTGATATGGGAGTTGTGGGAAAGGATACTCTGCTGGAGGAGGGAAGGCATCTTTATGAGGTACTCAATCTGGGGTTTGCCGCCTGCCGGATGGTCGTTGCAGGCCCGGCAGAGCTGGTGGGAAAGCTCGACAGCCTTAACAACAAAAGAGTGGCGACAAAATATCCCCGTATAGCACGTGAGTACTTCGAACACAAGCGTCGTGAATCTATAGAGGTTATCAAGCTCAACGGTTCTGTTGAGCTGGCGCCGCTTGTAGGACTCTCAGAGGTGATCGTGGATATCGTGGAGAGCGGAAGAACGCTGAGAGAGAATGGGCTTGCCGTACTTGACACCATAGCTGAAATAAGTGCAAGAGTTGTCGTGAACAGGGTGAGCATGAAGATGGAAAGTGAAAGGATAAACAATATAGTCAACGGTTTACGGATGCAGCTTGAGCTTGTTAAAGAATGATGAAATGGCATGAAGTGCATCCTGCATGAAATAGATCTGCGTAGTCGTGAATAGTAAGAGGTACATGACAAAATCAGAGGTGATGTGATTTATGATAAAAACTATTGATTTGAGACGAGGCAAGGATACAGAGCTTTTTGATAAGCTTGTTGACAGAGATAGGGTCGGCAGAAAAGATGTGACAGAGGTCGTCGGCGAAATACTTGAAAATGTCAGGAAAGGCGGCGATAAGGCTGTCCTTAAGTATACCCAAAAATTTGACGGGGTCGATCTGGAGCCCTCTTCAATGAAGGTTTCTGACAAGGAGATAGAAGAAGCATATGATATTGTTGATCCAAAGCTGCTTGATATGATCAAAAGATCCAAAGTCAATATAACAGCATTCCATGAGAAGCAGAAGGAGAATTCATGGTTCTTGACGGGAGATGACGGCATATTACTGGGACAGCTATACAGACCTCTTGAGGTGGTAGGCATATATGTTCCTGGAGGGACGGCGGTTCTGACATCCTCGGTACTGATGAATGCTCTTCCGGCAAAGGTTGCAGGAGTGGAGAGGATCGTAATGGCAACTCCTCCCGGCAGCGACGGAAAACTAGACCCCGCTGTACTGGTCGCCGCCAGTGAGGCCGGAGTTACGGACATATACAAAATGGGAGGCGCTCAGGCTGTTGCGGCTATGGTTTTCGGAACAGAGACTGTACCAAGAGTCGATAAGATTTTTGGTCCGGGCAATATCTATGTATCTACTGCTAAAAGGCTTGCATACGGCTATTGCGACATAGATATGTTTGCCGGACCAAGCGAGATCACTGTAGTGGCGGATGATACAGCAGAACCGGCCTTCGTGGCTGCCGATCTGCTGTCACAAGCGGAGCATGATGTGTTATCCGCATCGATACTTATTACTCCTTCAGTAAATCTGGCGCAGGCGGTGACAAGAGAACTGGAGATCCAGTATCAGAAGCTGTCCAGAAAGAGCATACTTGACAGATCGCTCTCTGAATACAGTGCGGTCATAATTGTCAACGATCTTGATGAGGCGATCGAGGTCGCCAACCGAATAGCTCCGGAGCATCTGGAGCTCTGTATTGAAGAGCCGTTCAGCCGTCTGTCGTATGTGAAAAACGCAGGAGCCGTTTTCCTTGGCAGCTGGTCGCCGGAGCCGCTTGGTGACTATTTTGCGGGGCCTAATCATGTCCTGCCGACAGGAGGGACTGCGAGGTTTTTCTCACCGCTCAATGTGGCCGATTTTGTCAAGAAGTCCAGTGTAATTTCCTACACAAGGAGAGCCTTGGAGAAAGCGAAGGACACGGTTATCGGTTTTGCGCAATATGAGAGGCTTGACGGCCATGCCAATGCCATAAAGATACGTTTTGAAAGATAGCCATTATGCCTGATAAACGTCTGGATTCGGGCGCAGAGTTGATTTTCGGCAGTGAAGAGGCCGATAAGGGAGAAGGAATATGAACAAGTACTGGAGCAGACTTGCCGGCAGGCTGGTGCCTTATGTTCCCGGTGAGCAGCCAAGAGACAGAAGATACATCAAACTCAATACGAATGAGAACCCATATGGGCCGTCGCCAAAGGTGACCGAAGCGATAAGGCAGGCCGTTGACGACAGTCTCAGGCTCTACCCCGACCCAACCTGCGATATGCTTATCAGCGCAGCTTCCCGCAGCTACGGAGTTAAAAGGGATCAGATATTTGCGGGTAACGGTTCTGATGAAGTACTTGCATTCTCATTTATGGCTTTTTTTGATCCGGGCAGGACCATCGTATTCCCTAACATCACATATTCATTCTATCCGGTCTATGCTTCACTATTCGATCTGGATTATTCAACTACGCCGCTCGACAGTGAATTCAACATTCCGTCCGAGCAGCTGACAAAGGGCAGCGGAGGAATAATCCTTGCCAACCCCAACGCCCCGACCGGCAAGGCTTTACCTCTTTCTGCGATCCGCAGCGTTGTGGAAGGGAACCCCGACGCAGTAGTTATCGTAGACGAAGCGTATATAGACTACGGCGGACAGACGGCCATTGGCTTGATCGACGAATATCCGAACCTGCTGGTTGTGCACACATTCTCAAAGTCCCGGGCGCTTGCGGGAATGAGGATCGGATTTGCTTTCGGCAACAGCGAACTGATATGTGCTCTCGAAAGTGTTAAGAATTCTTTTAACTCATATACCCTTGACAGGCTTGCTATCACAGCCGGTACCGCAGCATTGGAGGATGATGAGTATTACAGCGGTATTACCGGGAAAGTGATTGCGACCAGAGAATGGTTTGCGGCAGACCTAAAGAAATTGGGGTTTGATATCACAGATTCTCTGGCGAATTTCGTGTTTGTAAGCCATAGGAGTACGAAGGCCGAAGAAATTTTTGCTAGACTCAGGGAGGCGGGCATACTCGTCAGATATTTCAAAAAGCCTTTGATAGATAACCATCTGCGTATATCCATTGGTACGGACGAGGACATGAAGAAAGTCATTGGCGTATTGAAACGTTTGCTATAACGAGGCTTTATAAGCGAGGTAAGTAAATTTTTCTACAAACGGAAAGTTTTCTTTGAAATGAAGTGTTATAATAAGGCAGAAGATGACCGATACATCATTGTATGAGTCTGAAATGCGCAGAGGTAAGATAAATTTTCTGCAAATGAAAATTTCTGTTTGAACGATGCGTTATAACAGGAGGTGTGATATGGCAAGAAGTACTGAATTGAGCAGGAAAACGGCAGAAACAGACATATGGCTGAAGCTTGACATAGACGGCAGTGGCAGATCCCTGATCGATACAGGAATAGGATTTCTGGATCACATGCTGACTTTGTTTTCAAAGCATGGACTGCTGGACCTTGAGGTAAAAGCCAGCGGAGATCTTAATGTGGATGCGCACCATACCGTAGAGGATATTGGTATTGTTCTCGGACAGGCTGTAAAAAATGCACTGGGGGACAAAAAGTCCATTAAGAGATACGGAATGTCCTGTGTGCCGATGGATGAGGCGCTTGCTGCTGTTACCGTGGACATAGGCGGGCGGCCTTACCTTGTCTTCAATGTAAAGTATACGAACGAGTATGTAGGAGATATGGAAACAGAGCTGGTAGAGGAATTTTTCAGAGCGGTGTCCGTTAATGCAGGCATGAACATCCACATAAACGTTATGTACGGCAACAACAACCATCACATAACAGAGGCAGTGTTCAAGGCATTCGCAAGGGCGCTTGACGAGGCTGCCACTGTTGACAGCAGGATAGAGGGGGTCATGTCCACCAAAGGTATTTTGTAAGAAGGCTGGTTGAAATTTTCTTGAGATCTCTCATAAATCTTCGGCTGTAAATTCTGAATACGGCAGGACAGCATTAACAGGAAGCACACATGAATGTATCCGGAAAGGATAGGTTGGTTCAATATTGATTGCAATAATTGATTATGGAGTAGGAAACCTGGGCAGTGTAGAAAAGGCTATGAGGTTCATAGGATTAAAAGCTGTTACAACATCAGACGCCGGCATCGTGAGCAGAGCTGACGCTGTAGTTCTGCCAGGCGTAGGGGCTTTTTCCGATGCTATGGCCAACCTTCAAAGATGTGGTATGGTACAGGCTGTAAAGGATGTGGTCCGCCAAAACAGACTTTTTCTGGGGATATGCCTTGGACTTCAGCTGTTGTTCGATTACAGCGAGGAAGGCGGAAAAAGCGTGAATGGTCTGGGACTATTCAGGGGGGCGATAAGGAGCCTGCCGTCCAAACACGGACTGAAGGTGCCGCATATGGGATGGAATTCCTTGCAGACCCGTGAGAGCCCTCTGTTTAAAGGTCTTTCGGAGGATCCCTATGTGTATTTTGTCCATTCATATTATCTGAGGGCTATTGACAGAAATATCGTTGCGGCGTCATGCGAATATGGAGTTTCATTTGATGCAGCGGTCAACAGCGGCAGGGTTTTTGCTACTCAGTTCCACCCTGAAAAGAGCGGCGAGGTTGGACTCACAATTCTGAAAAACTGGGCGGAGTTGGCTTGATGTAATTAAGTATGGTCATAACAAGGAGAAGTTGATCAAATATTGTTTATGGAGTGATAACCAAATGATAATCTATCCCGCAATAGACGTTAAGGATGGCAGATGTGTAAGGCTGGTACAGGGAAAGTTCAACGATGTGACAGTGTATTCGGACAATCCGATCGAGATGGCCATAAGATTCGAACAGATGGGTGCTCAGTACATCCATGTAGTTGATCTGGACGGCGCCAGGCTTGGAAAACCACAGAATACAGCGATCATCAGCGAGATGGCTGTAAAGCTGGGGACACCGGTTCAGCTTGGCGGAGGGATCCGCACTATAGAGACGATTGAGATAATACTTTGCAAGGGAATTGAAAGGGTGATTCTGGGGACTTCCGCAGTAAACGATCCGGAGCTTGTAAAGAAGGCTGTGGGGAGCTTCGGCAATAACCTTGCAGTCGCAATAGACGCAAAGGATGGACTTGTTGCTATAGAAGGCTGGGCAAAGACAAGTGAGTTTACAGCAATAGGATTTGCCAGGAAAATGGAGGAACTCGGAGCCAAGGTCATAATTTATACGGACATATCCAGAGATGGGATGCTCAAGGGTCCTAACCTTAAGGCAATGGAGGAAATGGTGAAGTCTGTGGGGATAGATGTTATAGCCTCCGGTGGAGTCACAAGCATACAGGATATCATAAACCTTAAGAATATAGGGATATCAGGTGCTATTGTCGGGAAAGCCCTGTACACGGGAGATATCAATCTGAAGGAAGCAATTGAGGCTGCGAAATGATATGGCCGGGATACTCAGATGGATATAACCGGCTGAACGCATTTCGATTGATAAACAGCGTATATTGATTTTAGGACCAGACAGTCTATAGCGGGTATGTACTGTTTACAGGATTCATATACCGGGAGAGGCGATTTATTAGCAGGGAGGTGCCAAGGATGCATACAAAACGAATAATTCCATGTCTTGATGTACTGGACGGGAGAGTCGTAAAGGGAGTCAATTTTGTCAACTTCAGAGATGCCGGTGATCCTGTGGAGAATGCTTCCTTCTACGACAAGGCCGGTGCTGACGAACTGACATTTCTTGATATCACCGCATCAGCGGATGCGAGAGGCATTATGATCGATGTCGTTCGCCGTGTAGCCGAGAATGTTTTCATACCGTTTACCGTTGGCGGGGGCATCAGGACCTGCGAGGATTTCAGGGAAATTCTCAAAGCCGGAGCAGACAAGGTTTCGGTAAATTCAGCTGCATTGAAGAGGCCTGAGCTGATTTCCGAGGCGGCGGAAAGGTTTGGCAGCCAGTGTGTCGTAGTCGCCATCGATGCAAAGAGGCGCAGCGGCGACAGCGGTTGGGATGTTTATCTCAATGGGGGCCGCGTAAATACCGGAAGGGATGCGGTTGAATGGGCGCTTCAGGCAGAAAAGCTCGGAGCAGGAGAGATCCTTCTGACAAGCATGGACTGTGATGGTACGAAAAATGGTTATGATATAGAATTGACGAGAACCGTCTCTGAAAGTGTTGGCATACCGGTCATAGCTTCAGGCGGTGCAGGCACATTGGAACACTTTTATGAGGCGCTGACAGATGGAAAGGCCGATGCGGCTCTGGCAGCATCGCTCTTCCACTTCAGGGAGTTGGAAATACGCGGGCTTAAAGAGTATCTTAAAGGAAAAGGGATAGAAGTGAGGATGTAAAATGCCAAATATTCTTAAAATGGTGAAATATAACTCAGACGGTCTTATACCGGCAGTGACACAGGATATCAGAACAGATGAGGTGCTGATGGTAGCCTATATGAATGAGGAGTCGCTGCGCAAAACGGTTGAAACAGGCATGGTCCATTACTACAGCAGAAGCAGGCGCAAGCTATGGCTCAAAGGCGAGACCTCCGGCCATTATCAAAGGGTACGGAGCATCAGCATTGACTGCGATGGCGATACACTTCTCGTGAAAGCGGAGCAAACCGGCGCAGCCTGCCATACGGGACACCGTTCATGCTTCTTCACAAGGCTTGACGCCGATGAACTAAAGGCCGGTGTTGGTATGAAAAGTGTTGAAGGCTTGACTGACATGGGCAGCTGTGCAGAGATAGATAATAAGTCAGGCAGCCGGGACAGTAATGATACAGCCTGTTATGATAATACCGAAGCTGGTGCTGCTTGTTTAAGAGAAAATATAGATAACGTGATCAGTGCAAATGGTGGGGAAGAAGCCGGGCCTGAAGTACTCGGAGATGTATTCAGTGTTATACTTGACAGGCTTGCTCACCCGAAGGAGGGTTCATACACCAATTATCTATTTACAAAAGGTCTTGACAAGATATTGAAAAAAATCGGGGAAGAGGCAAGTGAAGTCATCATAGCTTCAAAGAATGGTTTATCTTCAGATGTACAGGCAGAGATCGCAGACCTCTTTTATCATGTCATGGTTCTACTGGCTCAGCGAGGATTGACGCTTAATGATATATACCGGGAATTAAAAAAGAGAGAATAACTGCGAAAAACGATGATATTTCATAAAATAGGCATACAATCCAGGTTATTGGGCCAAAAACGGAACATTTTAGAAAAAACGCATATTTGATTAAAAAATGGATATTATATTATATTATTAATGTGATTAGCACTCAATATAAGTGAGTGCTAATAAATTGTTAAAAACATTACAGGAGGTACACTTTATGAAAATAAAACCATTGGGTGAAAGAGTCGTAATTAAGATGCTCGAAAGTGAAGAAACAACAAAAGGCGGCATCGTTCTTCCCGGCAGTGCTAAGGAGAAGCCGCAGGTAGCTGAGATCGTATCAGTCGGACCGGGCGGTTATGATGACAAGGGCAGAGAGATCAAAATGGAAGTTAAGGTCGGCGACAAAGTACTTATCAGCAAATATGCGGGGACGGAAGTCAAGATCGACAATGTAGAGTATACAATACTCAAACAGAGTGATATCCTGGCTGTAGTCGAATAACAGACATATTGTCATTTGATAAATCAATTCAAACAAGGAGGCTATAACATATGTCAAAAGAAATAAAATTCGGAGAAGAAGCCAGGCGCGCATTGGAATGCGGTGTAAATCAACTGGCTGATACAGTGAAGATAACCCTTGGACCCAAGGGGAGAAATGTAGTACTCGATAAGAAATTCGGATCCCCCCTGATCACCAACGACGGTGTTACCATTGCTAAGGAAATCGAACTCGAAGACAAATTTGAAAATATGGGTGCACAGCTTGTTAAGGAAGTTGCCACCAAGACCAACGATGTTGCAGGTGACGGTACAACTACAGCTACACTGCTTGCACAGGCTATTATCAGAGAAGGTTTGAAGAATGTTGCAGCAGGTGCAAACCCGATGATCCTCAAAAAGGGTCTTGCAACAGCAGTCGATACTGCAGTTGAAGCTATCAAGGCAAACAGCAGGAAGATCAAGGGCAAGGAAGATATCGCAAGAGTTGCAGCAATTTCCGCCAATGACGAGGTGATAGGCCAGCTTATCTCTGATGCAATGGAAAAAGTGACAAACGACGGCGTTATCACCGTTGAAGAATCAAAGACCATGGGTACGAACCTCGAGGTAGTCGAAGGTATGCAGTTCGACAGAGGTTATATTTCTGCTTACATGGTAACCGATACAGATAAGATGGAAGCAGTTCTTGACGATCCATATATACTTATCACAGACAAGAAGCTCAGCAGCGTACAGGATCTTCTGCCGCTTCTCGAGCAGATCGTTCAGGCAGGCAAAAAGCTGCTCATAATTGCTGAGGATATAGAAGGTGAAGCACTGACCACATTGATCCTCAACAAACTCCGCGGCACATTCAACTGTGTTGCTGTCAAGGCTCCGGGCTTTGGCGACAGAAGGAAGGAAATGCTCAGAGATATTGCTACATTGACAGGCGGACAGGTGATTTCGGACGAGCTCGGACTGGATCTGAAGGAAACTCAGCTGTCACAGCTTGGCAAAGCAAGACAGGTCAAGGTTCAGAAGGAAAACACCATTATCGTTGACGGCGCAGGCAGCCAGGATGAGATCAAAAAGAGGATCGGCTCTATCAAATCGCAGATAGAAGAGACCACTTCCGATTTCGACAGGGAAAAGCTCCAGGAAAGGCTTGCAAAATTGGCCGGCGGCGTAGCTGTTATTCAAGTCGGTGCTGCTACCGAAACTGAAATGAAAGAAAAGAAGCTCCGTATAGAGGACGCTCTTGCCGCTACAAAGGCAGCTGTAGAAGAGGGTATCGTAGCCGGCGGCGGCACAGCATATATCAACGCTATCCCGAAGGTTACAGCATTGCTCAGCGGTACCCATGGTGATGAAAAGACAGGTATACAGATCATTGTCAAGGCTCTGGAAGAGCCCGTAAGACTGATTGCTCAAAATGCAGGGCTTGAAGGCTCCGTCATCGTTGATAAGGTAAAGAGCAGCGAAATAGGTGTAGGCTATGACGTACTCAAGGAAGAATATGTCGATATGATCAGCAGCGGCATCGTTGATCCTACCAAGGTAACAAGATCCGCACTGCAGAATGCCGCTTCAGTTGCTTCGATGGTACTGACCACTGAGAGCGTGGTTGCAGACAAGCCGGAGAAGGAACCACCGATGCCCGCAGGTGCACCCGGCGGAATGGGCGGAATGTACTAATTGGAAAGACCCGCTGAAGAATACAAAAAAGACCCGCTTTAGGCGGGTCTTTTTTTTGACACCGGACTTTTACAATATAGAGGTTTAATTCTATAAAGGCAGCTTTAATTCGCTGTGCAGAAATGGCGCAGTGGTTTTATCATACGGGAATTGTCACCTTGATCTTATGGTACAGCAAATCAGAGCTGATCATATAAGTCTTCCAGCTCTTTTGCCAGATCAGCATATTCCATATAGGCTACATGGGGAGTTTCGGGGCCGAAGGATACTTCGAGCTCCTTTTGTCTTGCTTCCAACTCGCCGATTTTCTCTTCTATCTGTGCCCGACTTGATGCCTGATCTGTCTGAGGCTCTTCTTTTGCGGACAGTTTTTTGGTTTTCCTTCGGCCTTCAGTTTTTTGTTCCCTTTTCTGCTCATTTTGTTTTTCTTCCTCTATAGCCAGTTTTGCCTGCCTGTACCTTTCATAATTGCCTGCATAGGAATATATTGTGCCTGCGCTGAATTCCAGTATCTTGTTGATGCAGCGGTTTAGGAAATACCTGTCATGGGATATCGCAATGATCGTTCCGTTGAATTTCATCAAGGCGGTTTCCAGGGCGTCCCGCGACTGTATGTCCAGATGGTTCGTCGGCTCATCCATGATAAGGCAATTCGGCATTTCAAGCATCATACAGCAAAGGTAGAGCCTCGATCTTTCACCGCCGCTCAAAAAAGATATCCTTTTGTCGGCATCATCACCGTAAAACTGAAATTTAGAAAGATGCTCTCTGGCCTCATGTTCTTTCATATCATTTATAGCCATAAGCTCTTCAAGCAGTGATCTCTCCTCATCCTCGAACTTGACCTCCTGTCCGAGATATCCATATTTCACCCAATTTCCAAGCCGTGCCTTTCCCTTGAAATCATTATCCGCCCCCAACAATATATTTAGGAGAGTAGTCTTTCCACAGCCGTTAGGGCCGATTATTCCAACCTTTTCACCTCCTCTTATATGGAAACTCACATCTTGAAAAAGCTTCACATCTCCGTAATATTTAGATAGCCTATCTGCCATGGCAATCTCTGTGCTGATGTGCCTTGCCTTATCAAAGTCGATTCTGGGAGCGGCAGTTTTGTACAAATGCTGTTGAGCCCGCATTTCTTTTAACTTTACGTCCAAATCATCCTGAAGTCTTTCGACCGACTTAAGCCTGCTTTTCCATGCACTGATCTTCCGTGAGCTTTTGAGCTGCTCGGCAATAGAAGTCTCTCGTCTGATCTCCTGCCTCAGCCTGAATTGCTCCCTGCGGGCAAATTCCAGCATTCTGGCCTTCTGTTCCATAAAGGTGGTGTAATTACCGCTTCTTTCAGTGATCGTTCCATTATCCAGTTCGGCGACCCTGGTTGATACCTGGTCAAGGAAATACCTGTCATGAGATACGACCAACACGCCTCCGTCAAATCTCTTCAGAAAACCTTCCAGCCATTCGACACCGTCAATATCGAGATGATTTGTCGGTTCGTCCAGTACAAGCAGGTCGGGCTCATCGAGCAATATCCTGGCAAGTGCCACTCTCATTTTCTCTCCGCCGCTCAGAAGCTCCACCGGAAGCGTCAGAGCCTCTTCCTTCAGACCAAGTCCAAGGAGCATTGACTTTATTTTTGATTCTATTGTATAGCCATCAAGGCTTTCATATCTGTTCACCAGCCGGGAATATTCTGCGAGAACAGCATTGTATTGCTCCTGGTTTTCCATCAGCTGTGTGTCGGTCATTTTTGACTCCAAGCTTCTCATTTTCTGTTCAAGTCTGCTGATCTCCTCGTGAAAAAGAGCGGTTTCCCTGAACACCCTTCCGCTTGTATCCATTTCATTGAGATCCTGTGTCAGATATCCCATCTTTGAACCCCTGGCGACAGTGATGCTGCCGGCGTCACATGACTCCATTCCTGCTGCTATCCTCAAAAGAGTGGTTTTGCCTGCTCCGTTGGGACCCACCAGGGCTACTCTTTCTCCCTTTTCTATCCTCAGGCCGGCTCCGTTCAGCACCACTTTGTTCCTGTATTCCTTGACTACGTTGTTGATTGTTAACATGCTCATTATGATAACCTCCTAAATATCCGGTTAGCTTAGACCAGACTCTGTACTTTTTTCGGCATGGCCCTTTCAATGCCGCCGGCCGTCTGCGTCAATGTGCGATTACTGCTGCTAGTCAGATCCGGGCCATTGAAAATCAAGCGTTTACAAGCATGAGAAAAGGCCGCAGATCTGCCGCGGCCACCATTATTGTTTAGAACTGTGGTATTCATTCTGATTCATAACTGTCCTGTTCGTTATGGTAATATTTCAGGAAAGCATCAAATGGAATGTAAAATAAAAAGCCGCGGATACAGTGTGCTGTCCGCAGCTTGATTTTCTATGGCTAACGGCTGGAAAGCTGATTTGTATATGAGATGATGGTTCTGTAAAAAGATCACAAATACATCAAAATAACAGCTGCCGTTTTAGTAGAATGTAAGCCGTGCTAAAAACCTTCAGTTTTATACCGATGCAGAGGGATAAAACATAACAACGCACATGACTGCACTAGACAGACAATACCGATCTGTACAGCATGACGGAGCCATATACTTTTATTGTTCTTCCCGGCATCGGCTACTTAAGGCGTTTAGGCTCTGGACAATGCATCACCGATATAATATGCACTTTGGTCCTCTGACCCTATTGGTCATTGTTCAGAGCTGAGGCCGCGGCCTTTTGCCGGTACATTTGCATTACACCATTCCATGGTAATACCTCCTGTACGGCTGTTACTGCTAATGTTTGCCAGTATGCGCTGCAGTGCCTGTATTGATAATACTGACTGCAGCAAATGGGTTGTTGTGCCTGTACTGCCTATATGTGCTGCAGTGCCTGCAGCGACTATTGTGAACACACTGACAGTTCAAGTCTATTATATAATAGGCAATATGAAAAAATCAATACTAATTCACGCAATGCAAGTTGATCTACCAGGCGATATGTACTATGCAGCTGCAAAATCCTTGAAAACTAGCCTTCTGCTCAAATTTTCAACTCTAGGACAACTAATTGCACGCAACTGCTCAAATTTCACAACTCTAGGACAACTAATTGCACGCAACTGCTCAAATTTTTACCTCTAGGCATTCAATATGTTAAATCTGATTGAGATTTATGTTCGTAATGCTCTAATTCCTTGCATTATGTAACCTTACCACAAAAAAGGCAACTGGATTTCTACCATTAGTTGCAAAATTTGAGCAAAACGTTGTAATCAGGAAATAAGCATAACGGAGTTGCAGCCAGGAATAAGCAGGTAGTTGATAAATCTTATATATACAGGTAAACTAAAGAAAAATAACTGCGGGGTGACAGAAATGCACAAATCATATACAGGAGATTCCAACCAGATCACACGTGAATACTTTGATTCGCTGTTGATTGAAATGAGACACATCGACTCTGTAATACCATCTACGAAGCTTGAACTCTACGGAGAGATTTTTTCAACTCCCATTATGACCGCTGCCCTATCACATCTTGATAAATGCCGCCCCAATGGAATGGTCGAAATGGCCAAGGGAGCGCTGGCTGCTAATGCGGTAATGTGGACTGGTATGGGTGATGAAGACGAGCTTGAGGCAACCACATTGACAGGTGCCAGAGCTATAAAAATCATTAAGCCTCATGCAGAAAATAAAGTAATCTATAAGAAAATCGAGCATGCCGAAAAATGCGGTGTCTTTGCCGTAGGCATGGATATCGATCATGCATTCAACGGCAGGGGGCAGTTTGACAACGTCCTGGGTCTTCCCATGACACCAAAGACACTTGAAGAAATAAAGGGTTTTGTAAAATCCACAAGTCTGCCTTTTATCATTAAAGGTATCCTGAGTGTGCAGGATGCGGTCAAATGCGTTGAAGCCGGTGTAAAGGGCATTGTCGTATCTCACCATCATGGAATCATGAATTTCGCAGTGCCTCCGCTTATGATTTTACCCAAAATTGCAGAGGCAATAGATAAAACGATACCGATATTTGTAGACTGTGGTGTATCGAGCGGCATAGATGCGTTCAAAGCATTGGCCATTGGTGCTTCGGCAGTGTCTGTTGGCCGTGCTTTAATGGGTCCGCTTTCTGAAGATGGAGCAGAAGGCGTACAGCAAAAAATAAAAGAAATGACACAGGAGCTTTCGGGAGCTATGGCGCGTACTTGTTCCAGAGATATCAGGCATATAGATCCGGACTTGATCTGGAAGAAGTAGCTTTCCTTTGGGCGGATCATCTCACAGAAAGTTAAGAAGGAGGTATGATCATGGTACATTTGGTATATTGTGATGACAAGGAAAAGGTTCTGGAGAAGATACTGGATGGGTCAAAAACAATGATAATACGCGGAGCAGCGGGCAGAAAAATCCCTCATAGCCGTGTTTTCGAGGGCGAGGATATTTACCTGATGAAAAAGGGAAGTATGAGGATAACTGCAAAAGCTGTGGTAAAATCTGTTCAGAATTATGTGAAGCTGACTGAGAATGAAATCGAAGCCGTGCTGGACAAAAACCAGGAAAAACTAAACCTGTCTCAGAAACAAAAGGAACGCTGGCACAAAAAGTGTCTCTGCCTGATCGAGATAGAAAACGCAGCTGAAATTACCCCTTTGGATTTTGACCATCAGGGCAATATGGATGATTGGCTGATAATAGAGAAAATCGAGGACGTCGTGGTTGGTTCGAGTATCCCATTCAACTATGAAAAATCTAAGTTCTAACGTCACTTTTATTATGTGCTGAAAATATGGCATTTCCCTTCTTGAAAAAAATCCTCTGCTGTATTGGTGATTTGTATGATATGGTATAATTTGCATAACGATTACAGTGATATACAGTGCAGATATTGCGATATGAGGAGTACAGAGTTGAGTGCAGAGGGAAAAATCGAGATAAGGAATGTGAGTAAAAACACGATAACGAAAGAAATCGAGAGCAAAAGAAAAAGAAGAAACAGGGCGATTCTTGCGGCTATCGCCGGGCTGTTTGCTTTTATAGTCATTGCAGCTTTTTATGATGGTCTTGTAGTCCGAAGCTATAGTATCGTCACAGGGAAGCTGAGTCCGGGACAGAGTGTCAGGATAGTCCTGATAAGCGATCTGCACAGCAGCATTTACGGAGAAAACCAGAGGGATATCGTATCGCTGATAAAAGAGCAGGAACCGGATCTGATCGCTCTGGCGGGAGATATAGCCGATGATAAGGTGCCTATTTCGGGAACAGAGCTTTTTTTAGCAAATATCAGAGGTATTGCCCCTGTCTATTATGTTTCTGGCAATCATGAATACTGGTCAAATGATATCAAAGCGATAAAGGATACGATCAGGCAATACGGAGTAACGATACTGGAGCACGAATACGAACGTATAACAATAAATGGAGTACCAATGATCATCTGTGGTGTGGATGACCCTGATAAAATGATGTTTGGCTATTGGGATTTTGACTGGGAGAGGGAGATGCATTACGCATTCGGAGATCTGGAATACGAGGCCGGTTATATGGTATTGCTATCTCATAGGCCTGAGCGTATAAACACATACAGAAAATTCAGTTTTGATCTGGTGCTGTCCGGCCATGCCCATGGCGGCCAGGCGAGGATACCGTTGTTTTTGAATGGTTTGTATGCGCCCGATCAGGGATGGTTTCCCAAATATGCCGGCGGTATGTATAAGCATGGTGAACTGACGCATGTAGTGAGCCGAGGAGTTTCTTACAACCCGAAGCTTCCGAGGATCTTCAATCCTCCGGAGGTCACGGTGATTGACATTACAGGAAATGACAATGTATGATGTTATATGAAAGCATTATATAACGAGGCGGATTATGTCCCCACCTCTTTACGTCTTTTCAAACCCTTCAGGCTGAAAAACGCTATTACGTCTTTTCAACCTTCAGGCTGAAAAACGCTATGTGGCGGGTACCGATTGCCTTTCAGATATTTTTTTCGATTAATCGAAAGAAAACGATGCGTTATAAAATGTCCCGGACAGGCTGCATCGTACCGGGAGCAGTGAGGCATAATGCTTATTTGAGTGGTGGATTATGGGTACGTTGATTACTGAACTGGCATCTAAAGAAATATTGCCGGGTACTGTTGTCAGACGGCTGAGGGAGTACATAAAAAGAAAGTATCAGGCGCTTTCGCCTGTGCAAAGAGCAGGCATATTCGCTGATGCCGTAAACAGGATCATAAATAACAGTTTACCGGAACTGCCTGCCGACAGGATAAATCAGTTCAGATCCTTTCTATACGGCAATACTGCCGGAAAAGGTTCTTTCAATATCAATGGCTCCGACGTTTTCAAATCATCACTAAGGCTGAAGATAAATGATGATCCTTTCATAAGGGGATTGAAGCTGTGGCTTGAAAGAATGCTTCAAGCTCCTGTGTCTGAAGAAAAAGTGCTGGAGTATGTATATAACGTATGCAGTATTTTGGATCAATTTCCCGAAATGGATATTGAAGCAGTCGTGGAGTCCGTTGAAGAGAAAGTGGGAGACATAAGGCCGCAAAAGCGCATAATTTCGGTATTCCACATGAACCCCTCATCAATAAAAGCCGCACAGAACGACGGCGGCTGTTCCGCAGAGGAAATAGAAGCTCTCTGTGGACTTAAACAAGATACGCAATATTATGAGCAGGAAGCGCTGAGGCCTGGGCAGGGAGCATTTTGTGGAGAGCAGGAAGCGCTGAGGCCTGGGCAGGAGGCTTTTTGCGGTGAGAAGGAAGCGCTGAGTCATGAACTGGAGAATTTATGCGGAGAACAGAATGGTTGTGGAAACTGGATAGAGCTAAAAAGGAAAACGCCGCAGGATAAAGTATCCGAAGAGACGTTATCTCGTACAGGTATTTTATTCTTTGCAGTCATAGGAAAACTCAAGGGAGTGGCATGTTCTATTAAGGAAGCGCTCAGGAGCAGTGCTAAACTCAGGACTGCGGCAATTGCGGGCCTTATAGCTGCTTCAGTGTTGTGTGTATATTTTTCTGCGCTATATGTAAATGCTGTAGGAAAGGATGGATCTGCAGGTGGTATGGCTGGTTCAAAGGCAGAGATACCTGCCGGTATCGCTGTTATTTGGGATGATGTCTTGAAACCTGCCGGAAGTCTGGACCGCATAATAAGCGATGTATCGTCGGGTATGATTATCAAAATGAAGGCTACAGCATATGATCTTTCTTTTGAAAGCTGTGGGAAAGAACGCAATCACCCCGAATATGGCATTACAAGAAGCGGAACAAAGGCAGAGGCCGGAAGGACAGTTGCCGTTGATCCGGAGGTCATCCCTCTCGGGAGCTCTGTCAGGATAACATTCCCCGAGGAATACAGTCATATGGATGGCATATATGTGGCTGAGGACACCGGACGCCTTATCAAGGGCAACAGCATCGACATTTTCTTTGGGGAGGATGAGGCCGGCAGCAATGATATAAACAAAAAGGCCCTGGCTTTCGGTGTCCAGTATGTGGATGTGAAGATCATAGAGGAGAAAACGTCGGATGTGGATATGAAGGTCATAGAAGAGAGGTAGCTGCAAGTGGATGCGGGCATCACATATTAGAGGCAGCCAACCGGGTAATTTCCGCACAGGATTTTCAAACTGCATCACTAAACCAAAGCAATGCGTTATTGTTTATCATAAAGCTGTGTGGTAAAATCAAAGTTGCAGTATTATACAAATATGGCTTTGCTATTCAGGAGGATATTAGATGGATACATTTATGGAAAAAATCGTTGTAAAAAAGAAGACTATGACGGATCATCTCATCACAGCCGGCATCATCATCGCTTCCGTTTTGCTTATAATGGTCAGCCTTTCGATACCGCTGCTGGTGCAGCTGGGAATGAGCCTGGTGGTTGCAGTCGGAATAGCGTATATAGGATACAGACTAATAACTTCGAGAAATGTTGAATATGAATATATTGTAACAAACGGAGAATTGGATATCGACAAGATTATATCCAAGAGGAAGAGGAAGAGGATATTCAGCGCCAACTGCAAGGAGTTCGACATCGTTTCACCTGTTAAGAGCAACAGCTTCAGTCAGTCCGTACAGAGCATAAAAAGCAGGATCGATGCATCGAGCTCCATGGATTCACCTGATGCCTATTTTTTAACACTGAACTATAAAGGTGAAAGGACATTGGTTATATTTGAACCTGATGAAAGGATGCTCAAGAATTTCAAGTTTTATATCCCAAGGAAGGTATTGAATTGAGCTGAGGTGATGTTATGCCTTTTGAAGCAGAGATAGTTATCAGGCTACTGCTTGCTGTAGCACTGGGCGGATTTATTGGATATGAGAGGGAGAACACGAACAGACCGGCGGGATTCAGGACGCATATACTTGTCTGTACTGGAGCTGCGCTTGTGATGGTGACCTCTGAGTATCTCATCGAAAGATATTCAATAGGGGCTATGGACCCCGCCAGAATGGGAGCGCAGGTAATCAGTGGTATTGGTTTTCTTGGTGCCGGCACGATTATAAGGGATGGCTTCAATGTCAGAGGACTTACAACGGCAGCCAGCCTATGGGCAGTATCGTGCGTCGGGATAGCTGTCGGCAGCGGCTTTTACGCAGGGGCTATTGCAGCTACCATATTCATATTCCTGACTCTTATCACACTGAAAAAGGCTGAGAGGCGTTTCTCCAGGAGAAACAGATATAGGACCTTCATCGTGGAATCCGAAAATGTGACAGGTCAGGTCGGTCAGGTGAGCGGTCTGCTGGAGAGCCGCAGTATAACGATAAAAAACATACAGCTGTACAAAAGCAAGGATAACGATCAAATGATAAAGCTCCTTGTCAAACTTCCAGGAAGTACGGTCGACATGCAGATGCTAAGCGACCTGCAGGCGATCGAGGGCGTTAAAAAAGTCTATGAAGAGTAATTGAAATATCACATCCCAAATACATTATCAGCAGAGAGCGGCATGGTCTAATCCATGCCGTTTTTGAATAGAAATAGGACATAGACTTATCTATACGCTGATAAAGGGGTGTCTCATTTGAGCGGACAGAATGCTTTGAAAACGAAAAAAGCTTGCACAGATTTTTCAAAAGGCCTGAGCCAAAAGGAAGCCGACGGTAAGCTCCTTGAGCATGGGCCTAATCTGCTTGATGGAAAGCAAAAGGTATCTCCGGTAAAATTACTGCTTAGCCAGTTTACCGACATAATGGTCATAATCCTTATGATCTCCACAGCCATATCGGCATTCATGGGTGAGATGACCGAGGCTGTTACTATAATTGCCATAGTCATCCTAAATTCTGTTCTGGGATTTGTACAGGAATACAGGACTGAAAAAACAATGGATGCACTCAAAAGTCTTGCGGCTCCTGCAGCAAAGGTACTCAGAGACGGTATGCAGGTCAGTATTCCGGCGGAGCGGATAGTTCCCGGCGATCTGATAATACTTGAACCCGGAGACAGGATCCCTGCCGATGCGATCCTGATTGACAGTGTAAATCTACAACTGGATGAATCGCTGTTGACGGGCGAATCGGTACCGGTGGAAAAATTCGCTGCAACACCCGGTACCGTGCCATTGCGGGGGGGAAGAAAAAATAATGTATTTATGGGTACCAATGTGACATCAGGCAGAGGAAGAGCGCTGGTCACAGCTACCGGCATGAACACTGAAATGGGCGGAATAGCGGACCTCATCCAGAATATAGAGGAGGAGCAGACACCTCTCCAGAAAAGACTCGAAAAGCTTGGTAAAATCATAGCAGTCAGCTGCCTTGTTATATGTGCGGTCGTCTCAGTCACAGGAATACTTCGTGGCGAGGATGCATTCAATATGCTCCTGTCAGGCATTAGCCTTGCGGTTGCAGCCGTACCGGAAGGGCTCCCCGCTATCGTAACGATTTCGCTTGCCCTTGGCGTGCAGCGCATGCTTAGAAGGAATGCGCTGATCAGAAAGCTTCCTGCTGTCGAAACACTGGGATGTGCGGGTGTCGTATGTTCAGATAAGACCGGGACGCTTACACAGAACAGAATGACAGTAAGAAGTGTCTATGCAGACGGCCGGGTCATAGAGGTCAGAGATGAAGGATATCCCGGCAGGTTTTTCTATATAAATGGCAAAGACATTGATCCGATCGGTGACAAGAGCCTGAAAGCAGTGCTGGAGATTGGTGCGGTCTGCAACAATGCACGCATCGTAGGGGAAATGGGCAGCGGGCAGACCATAGCCGGAAAGATAAAAAACAAGCTGAGAAATGAACGTGTTATCCGTGAATTTCTGGGAGATCCGACAGAAGCGGCGCTGATGGTTGTATCAGAAAAGGCCGGACTGACACCTGAGGTGATCGATGAAGCTTACAGCAGAATAGATGAGATCCCCTTTGATTCGGATAGAAAGTGCATGTCTGTAGTATGTACGAACCGTAAGGGAGAAACCCTTGTCTTTACCAAGGGAGCTCCAGACACGCTGCTGAAGAAATGCAGCAGGATATACAGCTTCGGGGATACGCCCCTTATTGATCACAGCAAAAGGTCAAAAATATTGAAGGTAAACGATTCCATGGCTGCCAATGCTCTGAGAGTTATTGCCGTTGCGTATAAAAAGCTCGGTCCCGGCAACTATCGTCGGGACGAACTGGAGAAGGACCTCATTTTTGCCGGCCTTGCCGGTATGATCGACCCGCCTAGGCCAGAAGCGGCAGAAGCAGTTTTAAAATGCAGGATGGCGGGAATAAAGCCTGTTATGATAACCGGAGACCACAAACTGACGGCTGTAGCCATAGCAAGGGAGCTTGACATATACAGAGAGGGTGAAAATGTCCTTACGGGCGAGGAGCTGGATGGCATGGATGAAAGGTCACTCGCAAAGGTGGCTGACAATATCAGCGTCTATGCCAGAGTGTCGCCGAAGCACAAGCTGATGATAGTAAGGGCAATCAAAAAACTGGGGAGCATAGTTGCGATGACCGGTGATGGCGTCAACGATGCTCCCGCTGTCAAGGAGGCCGACATTGGGGTGGCGATGGGCATGACAGGCACCGATGTGACGAAGGAGGCTTCATCGATGGTGCTGCTCGATGACAATTTTGCTACCATAGTAGCCGCCATCGAAGAGGGAAGAGTCATATACAACAATATAAGAAAGTTCATCAGATATCTGCTTTCCTGCAATATCGGAGAAGTGTTGACCATGTTTCTCGCCATGCTGGTAGGGCTCCCTGTGCCGCTGCTCCCCATACAGATATTGTGGGTGAATCTCGTCACAGATGGTCTGCCTGCGGCTGCGCTTGGCTTCGATCCGGCGGAGAGGGATGTAATGAAACGCAGACCAAGAGACCCCAAGGAGAGTATTTTTTCCCATGGTCTTGCCGGGCTGATCCTTTTCAGAGGTATGATGATAGGTGTTACCACATTGACCGTTTATGTATCTCTGCTCTACTACACGGGAGATATCGGTATCGCCAGAACAGGAGCCTTCGTTACGCTGGTGCTTACTCAACTTATCCATGTTTTCGAATGCAAATCCGAAACCAGATGCATATTCCAGATACCTATCTTAAACAACAGGTATCTTGTGATGGCTGTGTTATGTTCACTGACGATGATCCTCAGCGTTGTTTATATACCGGCGCTGCAAAACATATTCAAGACAGTGCCGCTGGGGCTGAATGAGTGGCTTGTCACAGGCGGACTGTCATTTCTGACACCTGTTGTCTCGAGCCTGTTTGCTCCGCGACGCAGAGCCTGACCATAGATCACAAGAGAAAAAATTACCTTGAAATGAATTTTAAAAAACTATATAATTAGTGAAGCCTGAAAAGTCTCAAATTGAGGCTTTTTTAGCTGTCGAAAAAATTTTGCGGATATTGTGAATGTTCATTTTAACAAATTGTTCATAATTTATTAAAATGTATCTCTCATAATTGTGTTAGCGTAGTGTGTCAGCATGACATTCATTGCAGGAGGGAAAGAGATGATAGAAATACAGAATTTGACCAAAAGATATGGTCAGATAAAAGCTGTGAACAATCTTAATTTCACTGTTGAAAAAGGCGAGATCCTGGGCTTTCTCGGCCCGAACGGCGCAGGGAAATCCACCACGATGAACATTATTACAGGTTATATACCTTCCAGTGAGGGCACTGTCAAGGTATGCGGATATGACATCATGGAGTCGCCAAAGGAAGTAAAGCAGCACATAGGCTATCTTCCTGAGCAGCCGCCTGTCTACATGGATATGACGGTTTTGGATTATCTCGATTTTGTTTCAGACCTGAAGCAGGTGGACAAAAAGCAGAAGAGGACCCAGCTGAGCGACATAATGGAACTTGTGAAGATCGGCGATCATAGGAACAGGCTCATCAAAAACCTTTCAAAGGGGTACAAGCAGAGAGTAGGCCTTGCACAGGCGCTCATCGGCAGCCCGGACGTTCTTATACTTGACGAACCCACCGTCGGCCTCGACCCCAAACAGATCATAGAAATCAGAAAGCTCATAAAAGCTTTAGGTAAGGAGCACACTATCATTCTCAGCTCTCACATCCTTCCTGAAGTCAGTGCTGTGTGTGAAAGAGTAGTTATCATAAACAAAGGCGAGATTGCGGCGATAGATACACCGGAAAACCTTTCAAAGGGTTTTGGCGCTGCATCAAAGCTTCTTGTGACAGTCGCAGGCCCTAAAAACTCTGTAGAGAGTGCGATAAGAGAATTATATGGTGTCAAGTATGTTGAGACCGCAGCAGAGAAAGATAAAGAGGCGATCAGCTATATAGTTGAATCCGATAAGGAAGTGGACATAAGAAAGCCTTTGTTCTTTTCAATGGCGAAGCTCGGGTACCCCATTATTGAGCTAAAAGGTCTCAACCTGAGTCTTGAGGACATATTCCTGCAGATCGTGACACAGGAAAAGGAGGTCGTTTGACATATGACAGCGATATTCTGGAAAGAAGTAAAATCTTATTTTTATTCTCCCATGGCTTATATACTCATAGGGTTGTTTATGCTGCTGACATCGATATTTTTTCTTCCGTATCTGATGTACGGTTACGGCGGCTTCAATGAAACACTGTCGACCATGGGATTCATACTCCTGGTCATAGTGCCTGTGCTCACGATGAGGATTCTTGCCGAAGACCGCAAGAACGGCACCGAAGTCCTGCTGATCACATCACCGGCCAGTATTACGTCGATGGTGGTCGGTAAATTCCTTGCAGTATATTTTGTGTTTTTGATAATGACAGCACTCACATTCGTATACCCGATAGTACAGCTGGCTTTCGGAGCAAGATTCACTGTGGAGCTTATAGGCGGTTATATCGGATTCCTGCTCCTCGGAGCGGCATATATCTCAGTTGGAGTATTTGCATCTTCACTGACAGAGAATCAGGTGGTGGCGGTGGTCATCAGCTATGCATCGCTGCTTATCATGTGGCTGGCGAGCAGCCTTACAAGTGTGGTGGGAGGCTTTGCATCAAAGGTGCTGGGCTGGTTCTCCATCCTCGCCAGATATGAAGACTTCAACAGGGGCATACTGGGATTGAGCCCTGTGGTGTACTACCTGAGTTTTGCCGCAGTATTTGTGTTTTTAACGATTAGAATAATAGAAAAAAGACGCTGGAGTCAGGGGTGATATAGATGGGAAAAAATAATGGAACAAAAAACCTTTTCAATAAAAGAAGTTTGAAATACGGCACTAATGCTGCCATTCTGACAGTAGGCGTTATTGTCCTGGCAGTTGTGCTGAACCTGGTTGTCGGGCTGTTTGACCTAAAGCTCGACCTTACGCCAAACAAACTGTTTTCTCTCTCCGAAGCTACAGAGAATGTGCTTGATGAATTGAATCGGGAAGTGCAGATAATCGGTTTATTCGATGATGGCGCTGTTACATCGAACAATGAATACAAGCAGGTTACAGAGCTTCTCGATCTGTACGCCAAGAATCCTAAAGTATCAGTCGAATATATAGATCCCGACAGAAATCCCGGTATCATGAACCAATTGGATCCCGATAACTCATTGGATCTGCGGGCGACGAATTTCGTCGTCAAGAGTGTTGTGAACGGCAATGAAAAGAAGAAGAAGCTTGAGTACTACGACCTTTTCCAGATGGAAATCGATCAGTATTCATTAAGCCAGTATACGACAGGCTCCAATGCAGAGCAGGGCTTTACCGGTGCGATAAAATACGTCACTTCAGAATATACCCCGGCCATATATTTCACCGAGGGTCATGAAGAAAACGATGTGGATTATGAATACAGAAACTTGAAGGGCTATCTCGAAAAGAACAATATACTTGTTAAGAACCTTAACCTTATGACTGTTGAGAAAGTTCCTGATGATGCGGAGCTTGTAGTCGTTGCATCGCCAAAGAGAGACTTATCGTACACTGAGAGGGATGTGCTTGACAGTTATTTCTACAATGGAGGAAATGCGATTTTCATGTTCGATTATCTTGAGAACGATCCCTCATTTGAGGAAATGAACAAGCTGCTTAATAAATACAACCTTGCAGTTAATTATGACAAAGTCAAGGAAACCGATGACAGCAGACATTTGCCGCAGGATCCATATACACTTGTGGTCGACGGATATGTAAATACTATCGTGCCAAAGGCCTTCAGCACACTCTTCAATGACTCAAGAAGCATAAGCATATTGAAGAATGATAAGGAGTATATCACAGCCACATCACTGATCAAAACAAGTGACAATGCTGTGGGTGAGATGGTGAATAAGTCACGGGGAGATGACCTGAATGGTCCTTTGGATCTTGCTGTTGCAGTAGAGTACAAGGGAGGACAGCAGCCTTCGAAGATAATCGCAATAGGCAATTCCTCATTCATAAGCGACAGCGCTTACCAGATCTACGGCGACTTCTACTTCAACAACATAAATTTCTTCATGTCATCTATAAACTGGATGGTCGAAATAGAGGACGAGATAATCGTTCCTACCAAGAATTATGAGGTAAACAGATTCAATATAACACAGCAGCAGGCAACTATAATGGGCGGAGTCCTTGTCGTGGTGTTTCCGCTGCTGATACTTGGTACAGGCCTGATGGTATACTTGAGGAGGCGTCATTTATGAAATTGTACAGGAATGCAATTATTCTGCTGGTGATAGTTGCGCTTCTTGTCGGTGTATATTTTCTGATCAGAAGCAAAAAGCCTGATGATTTGCCGACACAGCCTGATGAATATGAAAGTCTGACTGACTATACATCTGACCAGATCGAATCTGTAACGCTGGAAAACAGTGACGGTACATTTATTATCATAAAAAAAGATAACGACTGGGCATTATCTGCGCCGACAGATCTTAAATATGACCCGTCAGCGCTGAGCAGTATAGTTATCAATTCCGCATCCATCATAGCCGACAAGGTGGTCGAAGAGGATCCGCAGGATCTGTCCATATATGGTCTTGATGATCCGGCCATTGCCAGAGTCGAGGTAAAAGATGGAACAGTGACGACAATAGAGATCGGCGACAAGACACCAACCAAAGGCGGCTATTATGTAAAAGTCGCAGGAACTAGCAAGGTGTATGTTATAAGCAGCTTCACCGGCGATAAGCTTGTTACAGGCAGAAACGGAATGAGAATAAAGCAGTTGTTTGACTTCACAGCAGATAAAATAGATTCTCTTGCCATGAACAGGAGAGGGGAAAGCGTATTCGCCTCTGCAATGGACAAGGAAAGCGGCAGCTGGAGCATGATATCGCCTATTAAGGGAAGTGTTAACGAAACTGCCTTCGCTCCCATGCTGGAGGCATTGACAAATACAATGATCCTTGAATTTATTGAGGATAAGCCAGCAGATTTATCTCTATACGGTCTGGATAAACCGGCATACGAATTTGTGTTCAATGCTGAGGGCGCGGGCGAAATCAAACTGCAGATGGGCACGGAAATGAAGAAGGGCTCGTCTATTTATGCGAAGCTGGATGGAAACGACGAAGTCTTCACCATAGATATGACTCCGTACACCTTCCTTGACAAGCCTTTGAAGGAGATCATCAATGTCTTTGCATATATCGTCAATATCGACCAGGTAAAGAAAATCGACTTGACGATGGATGGGAAGACGACCAATATGACACTGGATGTGTATAAGGATGCTGAGGGCAATTCCGACAATGATAAGGATAAATTCTATGTCAATGGTATAGATGCCAGCGGCAAGGATGAAAAGGATGACCAGCCGTTCAGAAAGTTCTATCAGGCATTGATCGGAGTATGCATCGATGAGATCGATCTTGAAGGAAAGCCTGAGGTCAGTGCAGACATCACTATTGATTATACACTCAAGGATGGAACGATGAGGGTCGAATATATCTCAAAGGATGAAAACTTCTATTATGTGGTAAGAAACGGTGAATACGCCGGTGTCCTGGTAAAGAAGAGGAATAAGACCGACTTTGGCATCGATGGTATGAAGCAGGCGTACGATACTATGATGACATTCCTTGCAGAGCAGTAAGGATAAAAAACATAATAATGTAATTTGAAAAACAGCTTCGACATAGAATGAAATAGTCTATTCTATGAGCCGGAGCTGTTTTTTTATGTCTGACGAAACGAAAAATATTATCAGGGTAACCTGTATCTACGCAGCAAGCATTATAGGAGCGGGATTTGCTTCAGGACAGGAAATCATGCAGTTTTTCTCAACATATAAAACCGGCGGGTTTTATGGTGTTTTGCTTGCGGGAATACTTTTCGGCACGGTCGGGTGCGTCGTACTGACCAAGGTATACTCTGAGCGCATCAGAAATTATGAGGAATTCATCTTTCCGATGTTTGGATGGCATGTAGGGTGGATCATAGAGATAGCTGTGACACTGTTTATATTCTGTATGCACAGCATTATGATAGCAGGCTCGGGGAATGTACTGGCAGAAATGCTGGGGATACCGCTCAAATATGCTGTCCTTATCATGGGTATCATCTGTATGCTCATTATTATGACAAACATAAAAGGAATTGCGGTGCTCAGTTCATTGATCACACCTGTGCTGATAATCGGCATTATTTTATCCGGATTCTATATAATCGTAATGAAGGAGTGTCCGGTCTTCAGTATACCGGCATACCTTTCCCGCCTTACCGGCAATTGGTTTTTTTCATCACTGTTGTATGTCAGCTACAACAGTATATTGGCCATAATGATGATGTGCAGCATGCTTCCCTACATGAAAACACGCAGGACTGCTATAGCTGCAGGATTGTTGGGCGGGGCTGCTCTCAGTCTTGCTGCACTGGTCATAAACACAGTTATTTTCTTGTTCTATCCCTCAGCAGTTGAGAAAGAGATACCCGTAATGGATATACTTGATAGTCTGAGTTCTTCTGCAGGGAGTCTGTATGCGGTGCTGCTCTGGCTCGCCATGCTGGTTTCTGCAGTAACGTCGGGTTTCTGCTTCATAGACAGGATTGGAAACGCAGCAAAAGTCAATAAGAAGCTCATGGCCCTGCTGCTGTGCATAGCAGCGGTGCCGCTTTCCACGCTGGGCTTCTCAAGGCTTATTTCAATGGTATACCCGGTGTTTGGGTACCTTGGACTGTTTATGATCATTGTCATATTGATAACCGGAGCACAGAAGCTCCGCCGCAAATCAGGCGATAAATCGGCGTGATACCTTGACATTGCGATGGGTTGAAGCTAAATAATTGAGATCAATCATACTACGTGTTTGTTGCGGCAGCCATCTTCATTCGACCGCCGTGGATGCCGGAAACTCCGGTATGGCAGGAAATAGATTTATATGGTAAAATAATGGTTGATACAAAGGATGAAGCTGAGGTGAACCATTTGAGAAATATCCCGGAGCAGGACAAGCCATTATCCGGTGGACGGGCGGCAAGTATCATAACTACATTCATGCTGTTCCTGTGTATCATTGCGGTTGCAATATACAGCTATTATCGCAGCACGGGCATGACTGCCGGCCTGCCTGATATTTTTCGGCCGCAGGCGGGTTCTGCCGAAGAAGTGAAGGAGGCCGAAGTTCAACACACCTTCGGCTTTGACATGAGAGACAAGCCTGTTTTTACCATATTCCGGGGCAATATAGTCAAATGCAGCAGAAGCGGTATCCTGTTTCTTGACAGCACAGGGCAAATCGTGCGGTCGGAAAGCATAGAATTCGATAAACCCATTGTTAAGACAAACGGCTCCCGCATCCTTGTGGCCGATTCGGGATCTACAGGGATTTATGTTATGGATGGCAATACGGTTATCTGGCAGGACAGGACAGATGCGGCAATACTAAATGCTGATATAAGTGATGACGGTTATGTGACGGTTATTACCTCTGCAAAAAGAGACAATAACACCGTCAGAGTGTATGAATCTCACGGACTGGAGCTGTTTCGCAAGATAATAGCAAATGATTATGCGGTATCAGCCTGTGTATCGCCCTCAAGGCAATATCTGGTTTTGTCCGCCATCGGTACGGGAGCTGTCGGTCCATTTTCTAGATACAAGTTTTATGACATGGAGGGCAAGGAGCTCTCTGGGCTGTCCTTCGGCGAATCCGGCGAACTGCTGCCGTTGTTCTGGTTCAACAAGAATGACAGTATATTTGCTGTCGGAGATAATGCTGTAGCTTCCATAGAGCCGTCAGGAAAAACCGAGTGGAGGGAGCAATTCAGAAGCATAGCCGGGGCAGGGCTTGCAGGGGAAGGCCTGCTTGCGGTGGCTGCAGAGACTGATGAGGGGGCACTCCTTAATGTCTATATGGCTGACGGAGCGAGGAAAGCCTCTGTGAAGCTCAATGGCAGACCGGCGGGACTGGATTCCATTAAAGGAATCATCTCGGTATACACCGATGACGCTGTATACTTTTTTGATGTGAACGGCACTATTATAAGCAAATATATTACGGGAGAAAAAGTATTACAGGTTTGCCTGTTTGATAAAAAGCAGGCAGCGGTGATCACAGAAGGCGAGGTTACAGTAGTAGGCATCAACTGACAATAACGGGGCGATAGACACACCCCGCCTCGTTGAAACACTGCTATATCAATTAGAAAGGCGGTAGAAATATGAACTGGGGCGACTATGTTGTGATCGGTATTATTGGAATGTTTGCGGTCATCGGACTTTTCAAAGGGTTCATAATGTCGGTTTACAGGCTTGTTTCATTTGTGGTATGCATTTTCCTGTCGATCAAGCTATCACCTGTGCTGGCTCGTTTGCTTGAAAGGACTATTGTCTTTGACAGTATCAAGGGAATGATAGTCAGCAATCTGGAGGCATGGGGCAAAAATGTGCTTTCATCTCCGCAAGCTGCCGAGGCAGGCGCAAAAGGAGCGGAGCAGGTACTGGGTACGATCCCTATGCCTGATATATTCAGATCCTCGCTGCTTAAAAATGTGCCCTCGCCATCGGAGCTTGTTGATGTAAATGGTGTAATGAATACTGTCGGAGAGCAGCTGACGGGCATGATCATTTCTGTTTTGAGCCTGATCGCCCTTTACTTTGTACTAAGGCTCATATTTGTGTTTATAGGGACGCTGCTGCGCGGAGTATCCGAGCTGCCGGTGTTCAAGCAGATAAACAAGGTCGGCGGGTTTATACTGGGAGCGCTCCAGGGAATTCTCGCAGTTTACATATTATGCGCCATATTGATGCTTTTCAATTCAAATCCCCAAATGGTGCCGGTTTTTGAAGGGATAGAGTCATCTATGCTTGCAGCGGGCTTCTATGGAAACAACTTCATAATCAACTTTTTGTTTCCTCCGGTGACTGCATAGGACTGCCTGCCGTGATTTAACGAATTTTGTGCGCACCTTTATTAAAAATGAACGCTTCTGACCTTTTTGTATTAATTTATAGACAATTTATAGAGGAAAGTAGTAAAATAGCTTTAAACAACAGCCGGGATAATACATTCCGGCTATTTTACTAAATCCTTGTGTATGAGCTGTGTCAGTGCAAAAAATCGGTGACACTTTATATACAGCACAGAAGCATGCGGAAGTTTCTGTACAGTGAAGTTTTATAGAAAGGCGGGTTGATAGCATGAAGAGCGACATAGTAAAAAAGGGTGTGGAAAGAGCGCCGCACAGAGCGCTTTTCAAAGCAATGGGATATACGGACGAGGAGATAGGAAGACCTCTGATAGGAGTTGTCAATTCAAAGAACGATATAGTGCCCGGACATATTCATCTTGATAATATAGCCGAAGCGGTAAAAGCCGGTATCAGGATGGCCGGCGGCACACCGGTCGAATTTGGGAATATTGGCATATGCGACGGGATCGCCATGGGGCATGTGGGCATGAAGTATTCACTGGCGTCAAGAGAGCTGATCGCCGACTCATGTGAAGCGATGGGTCTGGCACACAGCTTCGACGGTATGGTCTTTATACCGAACTGTGACAAGATAGTTCCCGGCATGCTGATGGCCGCCGCCAGGATTAATGTGCCCAGTGTTGTGATCAGCGGCGGGCCGATGCTGTCACTGAAGCGCAACGGCGTGCAGCTGGACCTGAACAGTGTATTCGAAGCGGTGGGTGCCGTCAAGGCCGGGACAATGACCGAAGAGGAAGTGTTCGAATACGAAGACAATGCATGTCCCGGCTGCGGGTCATGCTCAGGGATGTTTACTGCGAATTCCATGAACTGCCTCACAGAGGTGCTTGGAATGGGTCTGCCGGGTAACGGGACTATTCCGGCGGTATATGCGGAGAGGGTCAGGCTGGCCAAGCAGGCAGGCATGAAAGTGATGGAGCTTGTCGAAATGGACATAAAGCCCTCTGACATAATGACACAAAAAGCCTTTGAAAATGCATTGACGGTCGATATGGCACTGGGGTGCTCAACGAACTCTGTATTGCACCTTCCCGCCATCGCTAATGAATTAGGTATCGAAATCGACCTTGATATAATCAATGAAATAAGCGCAAGGGTGCCGAACCTGTGCAAGCTGGCGCCGGCAGGGCATCATCACGTACAGGATCTCTATATGGCAGGCGGCGTCCAGGCGGTCATGAAGGAGCTTTCAAGGAAGGAACTGCTGCATCTTGACCTTGTCACTGTGACAGGCAAAACGGCAGGAGAAAATATAAGCAGCGCAAAGGTGACGGATAGAGATGTGATCAGAAGTGTTGACGATCCATACAGTCAGATGGGCGGCATTGCGGTGCTGCGGGGAAACATTGCACCAGACGGAGCAGTCGTGAAACGTTCTGCGGTAGATAAAGAGATGCTCGTGCATAAAGGGCCCGCCAGAGTCTTCGACTCCGAGGAGGAAGCCATAAAGTCCATTTATGAAAGCAGGATAAACCCCGGGGACGTGGTCATTATACGATATGAGGGACCAAAGGGCGGCCCGGGCATGAGAGAGATGCTCAGTCCCACCTCAGCTATCGCAGGCATGGGTCTGGACAAAAGCGTAGCTCTGATAACAGACGGAAGATTTTCCGGAGCGTCCAGGGGAGCGTCCATCGGACATGCATCTCCTGAGGCAATGGAGGGCGGCATGATCGCAGCAGTTCGGGATGGTGACACTATTAGCATCGACATCCCGGGGGGCAAATTAAATGCCGAGGTCCCGGACGAGGAACTGAAGCGCAGGATGGCTGAGTGGAAGGCACCGCAGCCGAGAGTGACAAAGGGTTACCTTGGCAGGTATGCGAGGCTGGTGACATCCGCAAGCACAGGTGCTGTATTGAAATAAGCCGGCGCATGTGAGATGAATGACACTGCAGTGCCGGAAAAAGCAGTTCCGGTATTTGTGCAGCATATAGGTTTTGGAGGGTTTATTATGAAAATGACAGGTGCAGAAATATTGATAGAGTGCCTGAAGGAACAGGGTGTCGATACTGTTTTCGGATTTCCGGGCGGCGCTGTACTCAATATTTATGACGCATTATACAAAGCAAAAGATGAGATCAGGCATATACTGACTTCACATGAACAGGGTGCGTCCCATGCGGCAGACGGCTATGCCCGCGCCACAGGCAGGACCGGTGTGTGTATAGCTACATCAGGACCAGGCGCAACGAACCTGGTTACAGGTATTGCCACGGCATATATGGATTCGGTGCCAATGGTGGCTGTCACAGGACAGGTGTCCACTGCTCTTCTTGGAAAGGATTCATTTCAGGAAGTCGATATCACCGGCATCACGATGCCCGTGACCAAGCATAACTATATAGTGAAGGATGTAAACAAGCTGGCGGACATTGTTCGAGATGCTTTCAGAATAGCTGCAAGCGGAAGGCCGGGTCCCGTTTTGATCGATATTTGCAAGGATGTTACCGCAGAGTGTGCAGAGTATGAGCCGATTCAGCCGGATGCGACAGAGAGTGTGCCGGAAGGACCCTCAAGAGCAGATCTCGAAGAAGCAGCTGAGGCCATAAATACTGCAGAAAAGCCGGTAATTCTTTCCGGTGGCGGAGTATCCATATCAGGAGCAGTCCCGGAGATGCTTGTACTGGCGGAAAAAGCAGGAATTCCTGTCACAACCACACTGATGGGGCTGGGTTCCTTCCCTGGCAACCATGAGCTGTTTACGGGCCTTGTAGGAATGCATGGCACAAGAACGTCAAATATGGCTGTTTCTGAGACAGACCTGTTTATTGCCATCGGAGCAAGATTCAGCGACAGGGTCATAAGTAATGTAAAGCGTTTTGCACCTAACGCCAGAATAATGCATATAGACATAGATCCTGCTGAGATAGGCAAAAACATCACAGTACATTACCCGCTTGTTGGCGATATCAGGCAGATACTGCGGGAGTTGTGTGAGAAGGTCAAACCTCGCAGGAAGACTGAGTGGAACAGCAGGATAGAGGAATGGAAAGAGCAATATCCTCTGAAGTATGAAACTAATGGGACATTAAAGCCGCATTACATCGTGGAGAGGCTGTATGAGATCACAAAGGGCGATGCGCTGATAACCACCGAGGTAGGACAGAATCAGCTCTGGGCAGCTCAGTTCTACAAATATTCCAAACCGAGACAGTTCATATCCTCCGGAGGGCTCGGCACCATGGGGTACGGCCTTGGAGCGTGCATAGGAGCACAGGTCGGGAGACCCGATAAGAAGGTGATCAATATTGCCGGAGACGGCAGCTTCCGTATGAACTGTACCGAGCTTGCCACGGCTGTCGAATACAGGTTGCCGGTCATTATAGCCATACTTGACAACCATGTGCTCGGGATGGTCAGGCAATGGCAGCAATTATTCTATGATGGGCGGTATTCAGCGACCACTATCGACAGGGGAACCGATTTTGTTGCTCTTGCAGAAGCGTTCGGCGCTGTAGGCATAAGGGTGACGAAGCCTGAGGAGGTGGATGCTGCGTTGGAAAGAGCGCTTGCATCAGTAGACAAGCCTGTTGTGATCGATTTCGAAATAGACAGGGATGAGAAGGTATTTCCCATAGTACCTCCCGGAGCACCGATAAATGAGTTGATAGATGAATGAGCCTGGAGCCCTTCTTTTTCCGGCTGTGATGTGTCCCTTTAGTTATTGGGGGCACTTCTCGGCAGGAAGCCTGTTACAGCCGGTTTGGGTCATGTTCGCTTTTGAAATTTTATTCCTTGACATCCGGACCGTTATATGTTAAACTCGTTATTGCTCCGTTTTGGAGGTCTTTTTTTTGTGCTGTGAAATATCGGCACCGTAGAATACAGCGGCGGTGTCTGTACAATAAACTGTGCACCCTGCGATACTGGCACAGGGCTGGAGGTGTTTTAAATGAGAGTCAAGATTGTGATGGCATGTACGGATTGCAAACAGAGAAACTACAACACCATGAAGAACAAGAAAAACGATCCCGACAGGATCGAAATGAAGAAGTACTGCAAGTTCTGCCACAAGCATACAGTACACAAGGAAACGAAATAATGCGCGGAGGTGCACGTTATGTCTGAAAATGCACGCACATCCAAACTGGCTGATTTTGGAAAGAAGCTGACCAGATTTTTCAAGGATATCAAAGCTGAGCTCAAAAAGGTCATCTGGCCGACTAAAGAGCAGCTCATCAAAAACACGATCTCAGTATTGGCGATCTGTTTTCTGATTGGTGTTGTCATCTGGGTTTCCGATGCGCTTCTGGGCTTGCTCGTGGAATGGACTCTGACAAGGTGATCAAGGAGGACATAAAGCCTGATGGTTGTAAATGATATGCCTGAGATAGCCAAATGGTATGTAGTACATACTTATTCCGGCTATGAGAACAAGGTTAAAGCCAATTTGGAAAAAATAGTTGAAAACAGGAATATGCACGATTTTATCTTCGATATAGTTGTTCCGATGGAAGAGCAGATCGAGATCAAGGACGGAAGGAAAAAGGCTACGCTTAGAAAGGTCTTTCCGGGATATGTCCTTGTGAAGATGGTCATGACCGATGAGTCCTGGTATGTAGTAAGAAATACCAGAGGAGTCACCGGCTTTGTCGGACCCGGGTCAAAGCCTGTACCGCTTACCGATGAGGAAGTTCGTACGATGGGTGTCGAAGAGTTTGCACCTGTACTCGATTATGAAGTCAATGACAGTGTCAGGGTCATTGACGGCCCTCTGGAGAATTTCATCGGCATCGTCGAGGAAATAAACTTTGAGAAGAAGAAGGTAAGAGTGGCTGTTTCCATGTTCGGCAGGGAGACCCCCGTAGAATTGGAACTGACACAGATACAGAAGCTATAAACAATTATTTTATTGATTTTGATAGTCAGATGATCTGAGGATCTCTTTCTATATGCGTAAATCACAAATGCGCCGGCCATGCGGGAGTATGATTCTGCGGGCAGAGGAGCTGATGTGATTTTCAAAAGAATTGGGAGGTGGAACAAGCCATGGCAAAGAAAATTACAGGTTATGTAAAGCTACAGATTCCTGCGGGGAAGGCAACTCCGGCTCCACCGGTTGGACCAGCTTTAGGACAGCATGGTGTTAACATCATGGGATTTTGCAAGGAGTTCAATGAAAGAACAGCGAAGGATGCAGGATTGATAATTCCTGTCGTCATTACTGTCTATGCTGACAGATCGTTTTCCTTTATCACAAAGACTCCTCCGGCTGCAGTGCTTCTGAAGAGGGCATGCAAAATCGAAAGCGGTTCAGGAAAGCCGAACAGGGAGAAGGTAGCAAAGATCTCGATGGATGAGGTTAAGAAAATCGCCGAGATGAAAATGCCCGACCTGAATGCTGCAAATATTGAATCTGCAGCCAGAATGATCGCAGGTACGGCCAGAAGCATGGGTATAGTGGTTGAGGAGTAAATTGGTTGGGAGGAGCTTGCTTTTCAGCTTACGCTGAACTGCTCGTCCCGTATGACCGGGTTTGTCAATCAGCCATGCTGAATTGCTCACCCATGCGATGTGGGAGGGAACTTGGGTTTCCGAAAAATTTACCACTAAGGGGAGGATAATATGAAGAGAGGAAAGAAATATATCGAAAGTGCGAAGCTGGTCGAAAAAGCAACGCTTTATGATCCGGCACAGGCTTTGGATCTAGTGAAGAAGACTGCCAAAGCAAAATTCGATGAAACAGTCGAAGCTCACATCAAGCTCGGTGTTGACTCAAGACATGCAGATCAGCAGGTTAGAGGTGCTGTCGTACTTCCGCACGGTACAGGCAAGACAGTCAGAGTGCTGGTGTTCGCAAAGGGAGACAGGGCAAAGGAAGCTGAACAGGGCGGCGCTGATTATGTCGGTGCTGAAGACCTTGTAGCTAAAATACAGAACGAGAACTGGTTCGATTTCGATGTTGTTGTCGCTACACCTGATATGATGGGTGTCGTGGGAAGATTAGGCAAGATCCTTGGACCTAAGGGCTTAATGCCGAATCCGAAGGCTGGTACGGTTACAATGGACGTAACCAGGGCCATTGCAGACATCAAAGCAGGTAAGATCGAATATAGGCTCGATAAGACAAACATCATTCACTGCCCTATAGGCAAGGCATCGTTCGATCTTGAAAAGCTCGGAGATAACTTCCGCACACTGATGGATGCCATTATAAAGGCAAAACCGGTAGCTGCAAAAGGTCAGTACCTTAAAAGCGTCGTCATATCATCTACAATGGGCCCTGGAATAAAGGTCAATCCATTGAGAGCAGCTGATTGACGAAAAAAGCTTTACATTCGGTAAATAATATAGTAGTATATACAAGGTTTCAAAACAGAATATGTCGCATACCGCAGACAGCAGGTGCATAAGGCGTAATCGGATAATGCCGGCCTGCCGAGGTAAGAGTTAATATATGGGGCGATGCCCCTAAGCCAAAAGGTGATTAACCCTTGTGTGTCTGCAGTATGTAGATATACAAGGGTTTTTAATTTATTCAAGGAGGTGGATGATTTGCCTAAGGAAAACACCCTAAATCAGAAGCGGGAAGTCATAGCAGGTTTAAGCAGCAAGATGAAACAAGCCAAATCGATGGTTTTTGCTGATTACAGGGGACTGACAGTAGAACAGGACACCGAGCTCAGGAGTGCTTTGAGGAAAGCAGGTGTTGAGTACAAGGTAGTAAAAAACACGTTGACTCAGTTTGCTGCTAAAGAGAACGGATTTGATGAGCTGACCACATATCTGAACGGACCTACAGCAATGGCTACAAGTGACAATGACCCGGTGACTCCTGCAAAGGTATTGAGTGAATACGCAAAGAAGTATGATAAGCTTGAACTCAAGGTAGGCGTTGTAGAAGGCAAGATAATCGATCTTGACGGCATCAAGGCTTTGGCTGAACTGCCCTCTAGAGAAGTGCTCATAGCCAAGGTGCTTGGCGGCTTCAATGCTCCGATATCCGGTTTTGTCAATGTGCTCAACGGAAATATCAGGGGCCTGGTCGTGGCACTGAACGCAATAGCTGAACAAAAGGCAAATGCTTGATTTTAAAAGAAAACTAGTTTTATCAAATTAAATTAAAAATTGTGGAGGTATTTTAAAATGGCTAGTGATAAAGTTGTAAAATTGATTGATGAAGTTAAGGCGTTGACAGTTCTCGAACTGTCCGAGCTCGTAAAGGCTCTTGAAGAAGAATTCGGTGTATCTGCAGCAGCTCCCGTAGCGATGGCAGCAGCTCCTGCAGCAGGCGGAGCAGCAGCTCCTGCAGCTGAAGAAAAGACTGAGTTCGATGTTATCCTCAAGGAAGTCGGCGCTGAAAAGATCAAGGTTATCAAGGTTGTCAGAGAAGTTACCGGTCTCGGACTCAAGGAAGCAAAGGATCTCGTTGACGGAGCGCCCAAGCCGGTCAAAGAGAACGTTTCCAAGGATGACGCAGCAGCTATCGAAGCAAAATTCAAGGAAGTTGGGGCTACAATCGAAATCAAATAATTGTATGAAACAGATGAAATGCTCTGGCAGAAATGCCAGAGCATTTTTCACTTCATGAATTCCCTGACTCTTGCAAGCGTGTTGGAATCTCCGACTACAAAAATAGAGTCTTCCTTTTCAAATCCGCCGTATGGTCCGGGGGACAATATAATAGTCCCGTGCCTCTTGATCGCTATGATCGTAGCGCCCGTATTTTGCCAAAACATCGATTCCTTTATAGTTTTGCCTATAAGATGCGAGCCCTCCTCAATATCAATTTCCAATGGAGTCAGAGCATTTATGTTCTTTAGCCGGTCGGAGTAATCTATGATTTTTTCAATTTTTTCCGATATCTCCTGTTCGATCGCATGTTTTTTATTCATCAACTCTTTCATCTCATTTTTCAATGTCCTGATGGATTCTTTATTCTGATATTTTTCAATAAATGAATAGGCGCCGCTTACTGAATTGACGTAAATTCCGCTGCCATGGCTCGAGACTACTACTCCCATATCCTCCAGGAGACTTACAGCTCTCCTGATGGTCTCAGGCGAAACATTATATTCACCTGCAAGAGTAGACCGGCCAAAGATCCTTCTGCCTTCCTTTATTTCACCATTGCATATCCTGCCCGCCAGATCGAGGGCTATCTTTATATATATAGGAACACCGATATGCTGTGCCATGACCATACCTCCAATTGTATTCATATCAGCTTTAGTATACCATTAAAGCCAATTTTTTCACAGATGTATTAGTCACAGCGGCATTGCAACGAGGCGAGGTGTGTGACTGCTTTCTAACATTAATTTATTATGACGCGTTGATGTAATATCTTCACTTCAATAATTATCTTCACAGGATAACTGGAATAGAATCAGACACAATAAATACTAGTTATCATAGTAAGGCTTAAATGTAAGGTTTAAATGCAAAGTCAGCAAAGTGACAACTTGTATTCCTTGATAAAGTTTTTACTATATGTTATTATGTTACCTAGCTTTTTATTTATGAGGAGGAAATATAATGGTCAAACTGAAAAATATAAAGAAGAAATATAATGAAACAGTTGCCGTGGAAAATCTGGATCTTGAGATAAAGAGGGGCCAGTTTGTCGTTCTTATTGGTCCGAGCGGATGTGGAAAAACCACTACGCTGAAAATGATCAATAGGTTGATAGAACCCACATCAGGTTCTATTTTTATTGAGGGGGAGGATGTGACAAGAGTCAATCCTGTAATGCTAAGAAGAAAAATAGGCTATGTTATACAGCAGATAGGCCTGTTCCCTAATATGACCATTGCGCAGAATATCGAGGTCGTGCCGAAGCTTCTAAAATGGTCCTCAGAGAAAAGAAGGAGGCGGACAGAAGAGCTGCTGAAGCTTGTTGATATGGAGCCGGAGGTATATATGGACAGGTATCCATCAGAGCTGAGCGGCGGACAGCAGCAAAGGATTGGAGTGCTTAGGGCACTGGCGGCAGAACCGCCTCTGATACTCATGGATGAACCCTTCGGCGCGCTTGATCCGATAACCAAGGAACTCCTGCAGGATGAGTTGAAAAAAATTCAAAAGAGCCTCAACAAGACCATAGTGTTTGTAACACACGATATGGATGAAGCTTTGAAGCTTGCGGATCATATCGTACTGATGAAGGATGGTGAAATAGTCCAGGCTGATGCTCCCGAGGAGCTTTTGTCGAATCCCAAAAATGAATTTGTTGCAGAATTCATAGGAAAGCACAGGATGAATTCAAACTTTGGAATAGATGCCGTACAGGAAGTGATGAAAACAAAGCCTGTCACAGCCACAAAGGGAAAAGGGATCGGAGAAAGTCTGGCTCTTATGAAAAGCAGAAATGTTGACACTATTATTGTTGTCGATGAAGCAGGAAGGATGGAAGGCCTGGTGACAATTGAAAAGATAATGGCTGAGGGCAAAAATCGTAAGACCATCAGCAGTCTGGTCGATAAGGAGGTTCCTGTGGTCAACATCAACTCCAACGCCAAAGAAGCCTTTGACATGCTGATCCAGAACAAGCTTGATCTGCTTCCTGCAGTTGATGACGACAATATCGTAAGAGGTCTTGTGACAAAAAGCAGCCTCGTTAAGGCACTGGCTGAAGTGGTGTGGGAAGGAGCAGAAAATGACTGATTTCTATAAATTTATCATAGATAACCAAACAGTATTGTTCGCAGCTCTCAGGCAGCATATCTTCATCACATTAGCGGCGGTATTCATCGGAGCAGTATTAGCGATACCCTTTGGAATATATCTCACAAGAAAGCCCAGGATCGCAAATCCCGTGATGGCTGCAGTAGGTGTTTCCCAGACGATACCAAGTCTTGTTCTGTTTGGTATAGCAATGCCGGTTTTTGGGATAGGAGTAAATACAGCACTTATAGTACTTGTGATTTATTCCATTTTCCCTATATTGAGAAATACATTTACAGGCATAAACGGCGTCAGCGGGAAATACAAGGAGGCTGCAAAGGGCATGGGAATGAGCAGCAAGCAGGTTCTGCTCGACGTGGAGATCCCTCTTGCGATGCCTCTGATCATCACAGGGATCAGGATCTCAACGGTTTATATTATAAGCTGGGCGACACTGGCGGCGCTGATAGGCGGAGGAGGACTTGGAGACCTGATTTTTACTGGATTGCAAACCTACAATTACAATATGATCCTGTTGGGAGCCGTACCGGCCTGTATCCTGGCACTTGCAGCCAACGGCATTATAGGACTTCTGCAAAAGGTCGCAGTACCGAAGGGGCTTAATAAATAGAGGGGAGGAATAAGCATGGGAAATATATTGTCATCGGTTCTGGAGCATTTGCAGATAACTTTCACCGGAGTACTTATTGCAGCTGTAACAGGAATAGTAACAGGTATAGCCATAACAAAGAATAAAACTGCCGCAGGCGTTGTAATGTCATTGACTGATGTTGTACAAACCATACCGTCTGTTGCACTGCTGGCAATTTTAATGATGTTTTTCGGACTTGGGAATACAACAGCGATAGTCGCTCTTGCTCTTTATTCGCTGCTTCCCATAACCAGGAATACGTATGTTGGCATAACAGGTGTCAGCAAGGGTTTGATAGAGGCAGGCAGAGGAATGGGAATGACCAAAATGCAGCTGCTCTTTAAGGTGCAGATACCTATCGCACTGCCCGTAATACTATCAGGGCTCAGGATGGCTATCATCACAGCACTGGGCATAGCCACGATAGGGGTACTCATCGGCGCCGGGGGACTGGGATACTTCATCTACAGGGGAGTTCAGGTCTCGAATGTTTCTATGATATTGAAGGGAGCCATACCGGTGTCGCTGCTGGCAGTGTTGACAGATGTCATATTGCAGTATACCGAGAAAAGGATGGTCAAATCGGCAAAGCAGTCATAGAGTAATGAATAGTAAACAAAATTTAGGAGGAATACAAATGAAATCGATAAGAAGACTTTCAATGGTTTTGATAATTGCGATAGTGGCAGTAGCGCTGGCCGGATGTGGAGGCGCAGCTGATAATAAAATAGTAGTGGGATCCAAGAATTACACGGAGAATATGGTCTTAGGCTCTATTATTGCACAGCTGATCGAGGAGAAAACCGACCTTGAGGTAGAGTACAAGGAAAACCTCGGCGGAACGATGGTTTGCTATGAGGCGTTAAAGAACGGCCAGCTTGACATTTATCCTGAATACACCGGTACTGCACTGACAGCACAGCTTAAAATGGACGTCATCAATGATGCGGATAAGGTCTATGAGATAGTCAAAGAAGAATTCAGCAAACAGTTCGGTATTAAATGGATGTCGCCGCTTGGTCTGAACAACACTTATGCTGTTGCGCTCAGAGAGGATTTTGCACAGGAGAACGATATAGTAACGGTGAGCGATCTTGTTCCGTTTGCAGGCGATTTGGTTTTCGGAGCAGAGCATGAATTTTTCGACAGGCAGGATGGGTTTGACGGAATGGTTGAGGCATATGGTCTGTTGTTTAAGGGTGAACCTGTTAAAATGGATATAGCAATGAAGTATCAAGCTGTGGGACAGAATAAGATCGATGTGACGGATGCGTTTTCAACTGACGGACAACTTATAACATTCAATCTGAGAGTGCTGGAGGATGACAAGAAATTCTTTCCGCCATACTTTGCGGCACCGATAATAAGAGAGGATACTTTGGAGAAACACCCTGAGCTGGAGGATATTCTCAATGAACTTGGAAACAAGATCGATGATCAGAGAATGAAGGAAATGAATTACAGCGTAGAGTCTGATGGCAAATCTATAGGCGATGTGGCCAGAGATTTTTTGAAAACCGAAGGCCTGATAGACTGATCAGGCTGTTGATGTAATATTGCCATTAAGAAAGGTGTCCTTGTATATCGGGGACACCTTTTTTAAGCAAAAATCAGACCTGCGGCGTCTGGTCCGACAGGTACGAAAGCACAGAAAACGCAGAAAATACACGGAAACGCAATGAAAAAAATACATTGACAAGTTCAAGGCAGTATGTTAGAATTATAAACTGCGTTATAATCCGATACTAGTATGCTTTTTTGAGAATTCGACCGGCACCGGTCGACAAATTGATTATAGCACAGGAGAATAATTTACACAAGAATTGTTAATAATTAATTAATGGTTTTGGGCAATTTGACGAATGAAATCTAAAAAAAGCGTTTTTACATCCAAGTTGCAGTATTAAAGATGCTATTTATTGTTGAATTGCCCTGTGGAACAGCCCCAAAAGCTTTTAATAATACTACTAAAAGCTTTGATATACACCGGCGTATCTCAGGATAAAGCCGGTGGTCCGGTTGAATTGCATGAATGCAAGCCTTTCATGTAACGTTGTTCATTTTTATATGACGAGGCGATAGATATACCGCTTCTACAAGAAGAGGGTACCGATTAAGTTTCAGGTGATGAGTGTATCTCCCGCCTCGTTGAAACACTGCTGAGGTAAGAAAATTTTTCTACAAGCGAAAAATTTTCTTATGAACCAATGTGTAATAACAAGTCATAATATTATGAGGTGATTATTGATGGTACATCCCGTACAACTGGGCCGGAATACCAGAATGAGCTATTCCAGAATAGGCGAAGTTCTGGATATGCCGAATCTTATCGAGGTGCAGAAGAACTCTTACAAGTGGTTTCTGGAAGAGGGACTCCGCGAGGTGTTCAGGGACGTTTCTCCCATACAGGATTACACCGGCAACTTAATACTCGAATTTCCCGATTACAAATTAGAGGACGACAATCCTAAATACAGCGTTGAGGAGTGTAAGGAAAGAGATACTACATATTCAGCCCCTCTGAAGGTCAAAGTCCGACTTATTAATAAAGAAACAGGCGAGGTCAAGGAGCAGGAAATATTCATGGGAGATTTCCCGCTGATGACAGACAACGGCACCTTTGTTATCAATGGAGCAGAACGTGTAATAGTCAGTCAGCTGGTCAGATCGCCCGGAATGTATTATTCCCAAAAACTCGACAAAACAGGAAAGCAGTTGTTTTCCGCCACGATCATCCCCAACCGGGGCGCATGGCTCGAATATGAAACTGATTCAAATGATGTCATGTATGTGAGGATCGACAGGACAAGAAAACTGCCTATCACTGTTTTACTGCGTGCGCTCGGATACGGCACCGATCTCCAGATTACCGAACTGCTTGGCGACGACGAGCGGATAATGGCTACCATACAAAAGGACAGCGCCAAATCGCAGGACGAGGGACTGATCGAGATATACAAGAGGCTCAGACCCGGCGAACCTCCGACGGTGGAGAGTGCGACTTCGCTCTTAAACAGTCTGTTCTTCGATGCGAAGAGATACGATCTGGCAAAGTTCGGAAGATTCAAATTCAACAAGAAGCTGGCAATTTCATCAAGAATATCAGGTCACAGGTCCGCAGAAAGGATCATCAACCCAATGACCGGTGAGATACTGGTCGATGAGGATGAATTTATCGACAGGGAAAAAGCTAAAGACGTACAGAATGCAGGCATTGACTCTGTATACCTTAACATAGAGGGCAAAAAAGTCAGAGTGATCGGCAATGGCACAGTTGATCTGAAAGCGCATGTGGATTTTGATACCACAGACATCGGTATCACAGAAAGAGTAAGATACAGAGTGCTCAAGCAGCTCATGGAGGAAAATCAAGATAGTGAGGCTCTCCACAAGGCTATCCTGGATAATGTGGATTCACTTGTTCCTAAATATATTACGGAAGAGGACATCATATCATCCATAAATTATCTCATACATTTGAATTACAATGTAGGAAATGATGACGATATTGACCATTTGGGAAATAGAAGACTGCGCTGTGTAGGTGAGCTTTTACAAAACCAGTTCAGGATCGGCCTTGCCAGGATGGAAAGGGTAGTAAGGGAAAGGATGACGATACAGGATATCGACATCGTAACACCGCAGGCACTGATAAACATCAGACCTGTAGCTGCGGCTATCAAGGAATTTTTCGGCAGCAGCCAGCTTTCCCAGTTCATGGATCAGACAAACCCGCTGGCAGAGCTTACTCATAAAAGAAGACTCAGCGCTCTGGGACCTGGAGGACTCAGCAGAGAAAGAGCAGGCTTTGAAGTCCGTGACGTTCACCATTCACATTATGGACGTATGTGTCCGATAGAGACACCTGAAGGTCCGAACATAGGATTGATAGGCTCACTTAGCACTTATGCGAGGATCAACGAGTACGGCTTTATAGAAGCACCGTACAGAAAGATCGATAAATCCGCCGGAATAGTCACCGATGAGATAGACTATCTCACAGCTGACGAGGAGGATAAATACATTGTTGCCCAGGCAAATGAACCCCTTGATGAAGAAGGACGTTTCAAGGACAACAAGGTTCTTGTAAGGTTCAGGGACGATATCATGGAGGTGGAAAAGGATCGCGTGGACTATATGGACGTATCTCCGAAGCAGCTTGTTTCGGTTGCTACAGCCATGATCCCGTTCCTTGAAAATGATGACGCCAACCGTGCACTGATGGGATCTAACATGCAGCGTCAGGCAGTTCCTCTTATTAAGCCCCAGTCACCAATAGTGGGTACAGGTATCGAGTATAAGGCGGCAAAGGATTCCGGTACGGTCATACTTGCACGTAATCCGGGTACTGTTGAAAAGGTCACGGCAAATGAAATAGCGATCCGCACAAAGAGCGGAAAGAAGGACGTATACAAGCTTTTAAAATACATCAGGTCGAACCAGGGCACATGTATTAATCAAAGGCCTATAGTAAGGAAGGGCGAAGCAATACAAACAGGAGATGTTATCGCTGACGGACCTTCTACAGATATGGGTGAGATAGCGCTGGGCAAGAACATACTTATAGGGTTCATGACCTGGGAAGGCTATAATTATGAGGACGCTATCCTGATAAGCGAAAAGCTTGTCAAGGAGGATGTATTCACGTCGATCCATATAGAAGAATATGAGGCCGAATCAAGAGATACGAAGCTGGGGCCTGAGGAGATCACCAGAGATATACCCAACGTCAGTGAAGATTCATTGAAGGACCTTGACGACAGGGGCATCATCAGAATAGGTGCAGAGGTCAGGGCAGGTGACATATTGGTCGGTAAAGTAACTCCCAAGGGAGAAACCGAGCTGACAGCCGAGGAAAGGCTGCTCAGGGCAATATTCGGCGAAAAGGCAAGAGAGGTCAGGGATACATCACTGAGGGTACCCCATGGCGAATCCGGAATAATAGTCGACGTCAAGGTATTCACCAGAGAAAACGGCGATGAGCTGCCGCCTGGAGTAAACCAACTCGTAAGATGCTATATCGCTCAGAAGAGAAAGATATCTGTCGGTGATAAGATGGCCGGAAGACACGGTAACAAGGGTGTTATTTCAAGGATACTCCCTGAAGAAGATATGCCCTACCTGCCTGATGGTACACCGCTTGAAATAGTACTCAATCCTCTAGGTGTTCCATCGCGTATGAATATCGGGCAGGTTCTTGAGGTGCATCTGGGCTATGCGGCAAAGGCGCTGGGCTGGAAGATCGCAACCCCTGTTTTTGACGGAGCGACAGAACAGGATATTATCGATACATTGAAGCAGGCGAGTCTTGATGATGACGGAAAAACCGTCCTATATGACGGCCGAACAGGAAAACCGTTTGAAAACAGGGTTTCTGTAGGATACATGTATATGCTCAAGCTGGCTCATCTGGTAGATGACAAGATACATGCCCGTTCAACGGGACCGTACTCCCTCGTCACACAGCAGCCTCTCGGCGGAAAAGCACAGTTTGGCGGACAGAGATTCGGAGAGATGGAAGTTTGGGCGCTGGAAGCATACGGTGCGGCATATACTCTTCAGGAAATACTCACTGTCAAGTCGGATGACGTAGTTGGAAGGGTCAAGACTTATGAATCGATCGTCAAAGGTGAAAATGTACCGGAACCGGGAATACCCGAATCGTTCAAGGTGCTGATCAAGGAGCTGCAGAGCCTTGCACTGGATGTAAAGGTCTATTCAGAAGAGCGCGAGGAGATCGCAATCAAGGAGTCAGCAGAAGATGACCTGGAGGAACTCAATGTAAATATCGAAGGCCGTGAAGATGAGGCGCCTATCGGCGACTATGATGATATTGGTGAGGAGCTTATAGAAGAGGATATCAGTATAGATGAATTCGACATAGGAGATATCACAAATACCACCGATAATCTGGATGATTCGCTCGGAGAAAACTTATTCTCTGAAGATGAGGAATTTACTGATAATTTGGAAGATGAGGATTTTTAGGAGGGAGACTCAGACATGTTTGAGATGAATAATTTTGATGCTATAAAAATAGGTTTGGCTTCCCCGGAGAAAATCAGAGAGTGGTCAAGGGGCGAGGTAAAAAAGCCTGAAACGATCAACTACAGGACATTGAAACCGGAGAGAGACGGCCTTTTCTGTGAAAGGATATTCGGACCGCAGAAGGACTGGGAATGTCACTGCGGGAAATACAAAAGGATCAGATATAAAGGAATAGTTTGTGACAGATGCGGTGTTGAAGTCACCCGCTCGAAGGTGAGAAGGGAACGAATGGGCCATATCGAACTGGCAGCTCCTGTTTCTCACATATGGTATTTCAAGGGCATACCCAGCAGGATGGGTCTGATCCTTGACATGTCTCCGAGGGCGCTTGAGAAAATACTGTATTTCGCATCCTACGTCGTAATAGATCCGGGGCAGACACCGCTGTCCAGAAAGCAGATAATGACTGAAAAGGAATACAGGGACAGTGTTGATAAATTCGGCTACAAGTTCAAGGCATCGATGGGCGCTGAAGCTATAAAGGAGCTTCTGGGCGAGATTGACCTGGAAAAGCTTTCGAAGGAGCTCAGGCAGGATCTGGAGGATGCAACAGGCCAGAAGAGGATCAGAACGATCAAACGGCTGGAAGTGGTTGAAGCCTTCAGACTATCGGGAAACAGGCCTGAATGGATGATAATGGATGTGGTGCCGGTCATTCCGCCCGAACTACGTCCGATGGTTCAGTTGGACGGCGGCAGGTTTGCAACATCAGACCTTAATGACCTGTACAGGCGTGTCATAAACAGGAACAACCGACTAAAGAGGCTGCTCGATCTGGGAGCACCTGACATAATAGTGAGAAACGAAAAGAGGATGCTGCAGGAGGCTGTAGATGCTCTCATAGACAACGGCAGAAGAGGCCGTCCTGTCACTGGACCGGGCAACAGGCCGCTGAAATCACTTTCAGACATGCTCAAGGGAAAGCAGGGGCGTTTCCGTCAGAACCTTCTTGGAAAACGCGTTGACTACTCGGGACGTTCCGTTATCGTCGTTGGTCCGGAACTGAAGATATTCCAGTGCGGTCTTCCGAAGGAAATGGCACTGGAGCTGTTTAAACCCTTTGTTATGAAAAAACTCGTAAATGACGGTCTGGCTCATAATATCAAAAGCGCAAAGAGAATGGTCGAGAGAATAAGGCCGGAGGTATGGGATGTTTTGGAGGAAGTCATCAAAGAGCATCCTGTGCTGCTCAACCGCGCACCTACTCTCCATAGGCTCGGCATACAGGCCTTTGAGCCGGTACTCGTGGAAGGCAGAGCACTAAAGCTGCATCCATTGGTTTGTACAGCATACAATGCCGACTTTGACGGTGACCAGATGGCAGTGCATGTGCCGCTGTCCGCAGAGGCTCAGGCTGAAGCCAGGTTCCTTATGCTATCTGCAAACAACCTGCTTGCACCGAAAGACGGCAATCCTATTACTGTACCAACGCAGGATATGGTGCTGGGAAGCTATTATCTGACAATAGAGCGTGAAGGTGAAGAAGGCGAAGGCAAGGTGTTCGGCACTCTGGATGAGGCTGTGATGGCATATGAGGATGGATATGTAGGACTGCATGCGAAGATAAAGATAAGAGTATATAAAATCATCGACGGCAAGAAGAGGTCAAAGATCATTGACGCTACTGTAGGCAAATTGATATTTAATGAAGCAATACCGCAGGATCTGGGTTATGTCGACAGGTCGAATCCGGATAACCTGTTCGACCTTGAGATCACTCAGATCGTTACCAAGAAGGAACTCGGAAGGATCATAGACAGATGCATTAAAGCCCATGGCACCACAGAAACCGCTATTGTGCTTGACAGGATCAAGGCGCTTGGATTTAAGTACTCGACAAGAGGCGCGATCACGGTCAGTGTATCAGACATGGTCATTCCGGACGTAAAAAAGAGGTTTATTGATGAAACCGAGGCAAAGATAGAAAATATCACAAAGATGTATAAGAGAGGTCTCATATCAGAAGATGAGAGATACACCTCCGTAATACAGGCATGGACCGATACCGGTGAGAATCTTACAAAAGCGCTGATGGAGACACTGGATCGTTTCAACCCGATATTCATGATGTCACAGTCTGGCGCCCGCGGAAGCATCAGCCAGATCAAGCAGCTGTCGGGAATGAGGGGCCTTATGGCAGATACGCAGGGTAAAACTCTTGAGATTCCGATAAGGGCAAATTTCCGTGAAGGATTGAATGTACTTGAGTATTTCATATCCTCCCATGGCGCAAGGAAGGGTCTTGCCGATACAGCACTCAGAACAGCTGACTCAGGCTACCTGACCCGTCGTCTTGTCGATGTTAGTCAGGATGTCATCGTAAGGGAAATTGACTGCGGTACCAGAAAGGGCATTGAAGTTTCCGAGATCAAGGACGGAACTGAAGTAATCGAAGGACTGGCCGAGAGACTTGTTGGAAGATATACTTCAGATGCCATTGTGCATCCTGATACAGGAGAGGTTGTAATAGAAGCGGACACAAAGATCACTGATAAGGATGCGGAAAGAGCTGTCAGAGCAGGACTCAGGAAGGTAAAGATCAGGTCTATGCTGACATGCCATTCCGAATATGGAGTTTGTGCAAAATGCTACGGGGCTAACCTTGCTACAGGCGAGGACGTCAATGTGGGAGAAGCGGTGGGAATTGTCGCTGCCCAGTCCATAGGCGAGCCTGGTACGCAGCTTACGATGAGAACGTTCCATACCGGCGGTGTTGCCGGCGATGACATCACTCAGGGTCTCCCGCGTGTCGAGGAATTGTTCGAGGCCAGGAAACCGAAGGGTCTTGCTGTCATATCCGAGATAAATGGAACAGTAAAGATAAATGACACAAAGAAGAAGAGAGAAGTAATTGTGACGTCTGAGGATGGCGACTCCAAGACGTATCAGATCACATACGGTTCAAGGATCAAGGTGTCCGACGGCGATGTGATAGAGGCCGGCGATGAGATAACCGAAGGCTCAGTCAACCCTCATGACATTTTAAAGATCAAGGGCATCAATGGTGTGCAGCAGTACCTGCTGCAGGAGGTTCAGAGAGTTTACAGACTGCAGGGCGTTGATATCAACGACAAGCATATTGAAGTTATAATCAGACAGATGCTCAGGAAGGTCAAGATAGATGATGCGGGCGACACGAATATGCTGCCCGGCGGACTTGTTGACATGTTCGACTTTGAAGCGGAAAATGCCAGAGTGACTGTGGAAGGTCTCAGACCGGCGACAGGAAAACGCACTCTTCTCGGTATCACAAAGGCATCGCTTGCCACCGAATCATTCCTTTCGGCTGCATCATTCCAGGAGACAACCAGAGTATTGACCGAAGCAGCTATTAAGGGTAAGGTAGATCCGCTGGTCGGACTGAAGGAAAATGTAATAATAGGAAAGCTTATTCCTGCAGGTACGGGGATGAGCAGATACAAGGATATTAATATCAGCACTGTAACCGAGTGAAACGGTAAGGGGACACTCTGTAAGAGGTAAGGGGACACTCCTTAAGCATGATTGCTATGAAGCGGGAATGCCAGGAATGTCCCCTTAAGAAAACGGCTATGAAGCGGGAATGCCAGGAATGTCCGCTAATAATATGGTGCAAATGCTTGGGAAATGTGATCGGAATATGCAGGTGTCCTATTTAAGAATGAGAGACTGAGCAGCCATACACATAGGGAAACAAGCAAAGAACGCAGGATACGTTTGTCTTGACAACACCGCACAGCGGTGATAAAATGTTTCAGTGCGAATTTAGGGGGCATTATGCCCAAATGTGTTTGATTTACCGGCGTTTGAACGCATAGACGATAATAAGGCCATAGAGGGGAAAGGTGCTCAGAAAGTGCTGGAGGTTTTGAAAAACAGCAATAAAGCTGTGGGAATTAAGCAGACAATAAAAGCGGTGGAGAACGGAAACGCAAGAATCGTATTCATTGCAAAGGATGCTGATGAAAAAATCACCGGAAACCTTAAAGAGCTGTGTGTGGCCAACGGGGTCAGGATAGAGTATGCAGATACGATGAAGCAGCTTGGCAAGGCGGTTGGTATAGAAGTCGGCGCATCCGCTGTATGTGTGTTAGGGTAACAACAAATCAAAATATAAAGGAAATGGGACACTCCTGTGCAAGGAGCATAGCTTTGATGGCTGAGGAATGTCCCTAAAAACGAAGGGAGGTGTAATATTGCCAACATTTAATCAGATGGTCAGAAAGGGAAGAGAGACAGTTGAGTACAAATCAGCGTCTCCGGCTCTGCAAAGAGGATTCAACTCGCTTAAAAAGAAGTCTGTTGAAACAAGGTCACCTCAAAAGAGGGGCGTTTGCACCATTGTTAGAACGCAAACACCGAAGAAGCCTAACTCAGCTTTGAGAAAGGTTGCAAGGGTTCGTCTGACGAATGGTATCGAGGTCAGTGCATATATTCCTGGAATAGGCCACAATCTGCAGGAACACAGCGTTGTGCTTATCAGAGGCGGCAGGGTAAAGGATCTCCCTGGTGTCAGGTACCACGTCATAAGAGGTACTCTTGATACAGCCGGCGTTGCGAAGAGGATGCAGGCTCGTTCCAAGTATGGAGCAAAGAGGCCAAAGACAGGTGCAGCCAAGTAATAACAGATACCTGGCGAGGTTTGATAAAAAAAGAGTGCCAAGTATGTTGAATAGATAAATAAAATTGATTTATATATTACAAGTACTGACGCGCTGACGAGGACCTGCGGGTTCCGAGTACCTCGTGAAACATGCGAAGGGGAGCTAGCTGACCCCTATCATTCATCAAAGGAGGGAAGTAAAGTGCCAAGAAAAGGACATACGCCTAAAAGGGATGTTCTGCCTGATCCGATATATAATGACAAAGTTTTAACAAAGCTGATCAACAATATTATGCTTGACGGCAAAAAGGGAGTTGCTCAGAAAATTTGCTATGATGCATTTGACATTATAAAGGAAAAGACAGGAAAAGAACCGCTTGAGGTATTTCAGCAGGCTATGAACAACATCATGCCTGTGCTAGAAGTCAAAGCAAGAAGAGTCGGCGGTGCGACATACCAGGTTCCTATGGAAGTAAGGCCTGAAAGAAGACAGGCTTTGGGACTGAGATGGCTGACCAACTATTCTCGTGCCAGAGGCGAAAAGACAATGAAGGAAAGACTGGCAGGAGAGATTTTGGATGCTGTCAATAATGCCGGCGGGGCTTTCAAGAAAAAGGAAGACACCCACAAGATGGCAGAAGCAAACAGAGCTTTCGCACATTATCGCTGGTAATATCACGGTCATCACCGCTGCAGTATAATGCGGGATGATATGCGGAAACTTATTAGAATAGGGTTTCCAACATAATATATTTTGAACTTATCGAGGAAGAAAGGAGGCAATCATGCCCAGGCAATTCAGTTTGGAAAATACCAGAAACATTGGTATAATGGCGCATATAGATGCTGGTAAGACCACCACGACTGAGCGCATCCTGTTTTATACGGGAAGAGTGCACAGGATGGGAGAAACACATGAAGGCGCAGCTACCATGGACTGGATGGAGCAGGAGCAGGAGAGAGGCATCACTATAACCTCTGCTGCAACTACAGCTCAGTGGAATGGAAACAGGATCAATATTATAGATACGCCGGGGCACGTTGACTTCACGGTGGAGGTTGAAAGGTCTCTGAGAGTTCTCGATGGTTCGGTAACACTTTTTTGTGCAAAGGGCGGGGTGGAGCCTCAGTCTGAAACCGTTTGGAGACAGGCTGACAAGTACAATGTTCCCCGTATTGCATACGTAAATAAAATGGATATTATGGGTGCTGACTTTCTTAACTGCATTCAGATGATGAAGGACAGACTTAAAGCAAATGCTGTTCCGATTCAGTTACCTATCGGCAAGGAAGATAGCTTCAAAGGCATAGTCGACCTGGTGACCATGAAGGCCATATATTACCTTGATGACCTGGGAACGGTGTTGGATGAGGAACCTATACCGGAAGATATGGTTGAAATCGTTGATAAATATCGTAACATTTTAGTCGAAGCTGTTGCTGAACAAGATGAGGACTTGATGAATAAATACCTTGAAGAGGAAGAATTCACCGAGGAAGAAATACGTGCAGGTATCAGAAAGGCAACTATTGCTGTTGACATGATACCGGTCACATGTGGATCATCTTACAAGAACAAAGGCGTACAAAGACTTTTGGACGCAGTTGTGGCATATATGCCATCTCCGTTGGATGTACCACCCATAAAAGGTGTATCACCTGATGAAGAGACAGAGCTTGAAAGACCTGCAGATGACGAAGGACCGTTTTCTGCTCTGGCATTTAAGATCATGGCCGATCCCTTTGTCGGAAAGCTGTGTTTTTTCAGAGTTTATTCAGGCAAGTTGAGCTCGGGGTCATATGTGTATAATTCCACAAAAGGCAAGAGAGAAAGGATCGGAAGGCTGCTGCTGATGCATGCCAACCACAGGGAGGACGTGGATACTGTTTATTCAGGCGATATAGCAGCTGCTGTAGGTCTGAAAGATACTACCACCGGAGATACTCTTTGCACTGAAAATGCTCAGGTCATCCTGGAATCGATGGAATTCCCGGAACCGGTCATCGACATTGCAGTAGAACCGAAAACCAAGGCAGGACAGGACAAGATGTCTGCAGCGTTGGCAAAGCTTTCTGAGGAGGATCCTACATTCAAAGCCCATACCGACCCTGAAACAGGGCAGACGATCATATCAGGCATGGGAGAACTGCACCTTGAGATCATAGTCGACAGGATGCTCAGAGAATTCAAGGTGGAGGCAAATGTCGGTCAGCCGCAGGTAGCCTACAAGGAAACCATACGCAAGGCTGTCAAGTCTGAAGGAAAATTTGTCAGACAGTCCGGCGGCAGAGGCCAGTACGGTCATTGTGTGATCGAAATAGAGCCTCAGGAGCCGGGAAGCGGATACATGTTTGTGAACAAGATAGTTGGAGGCGTTATTCCGAAGGAATACATCCCAGCAATCGACGAAGGTATTCAGGACGCAATGCAGAATGGTGTTCTAGGCGGGTATCAGGTGCTTGATCTCAAAGTCACACTTGTGGATGGATCATACCATGAAGTTGACTCATCCGAAATGGCTTTCAAAATAGCAGGTTCAATGGCATTCAAGGACGGCTGCCGCAAGGCGGAGCCTGTGCTGCTTGAGCCTGTAATGAAGGTGGATGTGGTCGTGCCGGAGGTTTACATGGGAGATGTAATAGGCGATATCAATTCACGCCGCGGAAGGATCGAAGGCATGGAAAACAGATCCGGTGCACAGGTAATAACAGCGAACGTGCCGCTTGCGAACATGTTCGGATATGCTACTGAGCTTCGCTCCAGGACTCAGGGCAGAGGAGTCTTCTCAATGCAATTCAGCCATTATGAAGGAGTTCCGAAGAACATACAGGAATCGGTGCTCAAGTAAGCTATTGATGATGCGGATAATCCCGCAATCATCGGACTGCACTCTATACGTCTCGCAGCTTAAAGCAGATATCAGCGGTTAGCTGCAGCGTATGAATATATTTTTAATAAAATCATTCAGTGTTCTACTGAACAAGGGAGGAGAATTTAAAATGGGTAAGGCCAAATTTGAAAGAACTAAACCCCACGTTAACATTGGAACTATCGGTCACGTTGACCACGGTAAGACTTCACTGACAGCTGCAATAACAAAGGTATTGGGTTTCCAGGGCAAGGCCAATTATACTGCATACGACCAGATCGACAAGGCTCCTGAGGAAAAAGCAAGAGGAATCACGATCTCGACCGCCCACGTTGAATATGAGACAGAAAACAGGCATTATGCACATGTTGACTGCCCCGGACATGCTGACTATGTTAAGAACATGATCACCGGTGCTGCTCAGATGGACGGCGCTATACTCGTTGTATCCGCAGCTGACGGCCCGATGCCCCAGACCAGGGAGCACATACTCCTTGCTCGACAGGTTGGCGTTCCTTATATCGTAGTTTTCCTTAACAAATGCGATATGGTTGATGACGAAGAGCTTATCGAACTCGTTGAGATGGAAGTCAGAGAACTGCTCAGCGCATATGAATTTGACGGTGATAATATTCCGATAGTAAGAGGATCTGCTCTGGTTGCTCTCGAAAGCACCTCCACTGATCCGAATGCGCCTGAATATAAGCCTGTCATGGATCTCATGGCTGAAGTAGACAAATATATCCCTGAACCGCAGAGACCGACAGACAAGCCGTTCATTATGCCTGTCGAGGACGTATTCTCCATCACCGGCCGTGGTACTGTTGCTACAGGCAGGGTTGAGAGAGGTATGATCAAGGTTGGCGAAGAAATTGAAATCGTTGGTCTCATGGACGCTCCGAGAAAGACAGTCGTCACCGGAGTTGAAATGTTCAGGAAGCTTCTTGACCAGGCAGTTGCCGGCGATAACATCGGTTGCCTGCTCAGAGGTATACAGAGAACAGAAGTTGAGAGAGGACAGGTTCTGGCTAAGCCCGGTTCCATCAAGCCTCACACTCACTTCAAGGGACAGGTTTACGTTCTGACCAAGGAAGAGGGCGGAAGACATACTCCTTTCTTCAATGGCTACAGACCACAGTTTTATTTCAGAACCACCGACGTTACCGGTGTTGCTGAACTTGCTGAAGGCGTAGAGATGTGCATGCCCGGTGACCATATTGAAATGACCATCAAGCTCATCACTCCAATAGCTATGGAAGAAGGACTCAGGTTCGCTATCCGTGAAGGCGGCAGAACTGTTGGATCCGGTACTGTTACTGCTATAATCGAGTAATAGACAAGCTTATCAAAAAGTACGGTTTGCATAGCAAACCGTACTTTTTTTATCTCAGAGGCAGTTCTCATAATTACATACAATTGCGCAGTATTACTAGTTCGTATAAAGAATCGTTCTGCTTATTACACAATGTATCACATGTTTTATGACAGACAAGTTTGGGTAATAATACGAATGATTCGAAATAAGCAGATTATGAAAAGGAGATACAGCGATGACTGAGATAAAAAAGAATATACACTGGATCGGCATAAAGGATTGGGGACTGCGTCACTTTCACGGACATGAACTGTCTACGCACAGAGGCTCCAGCTATAATTCCTATCTCATCAGGGATAAGAAAACCGTACTGGTAGATACTGTATGGGATCCCTATAAGGAGGAGTTTGTAAGAGAACTAGATAATCAGGTAGGGCTGGCCAGCATCGACATGATAGTCATCAACCACAGTGAACCGGATCACAGCGGCAGTCTCGGCTACCTGCTTGACAGGCTTCCGTCACAGGACATACCTATATACTGCACAAAAAATGGTGCAGATATCATAAAGAATCATTTTCACCGCAACGAATTCAATTTTAAAATTGTTAAAACCGGAGATACGGTAAATATAGGCGAATATGATCTCGTCTTTGTCGAAATGCAGATGATACACTGGCCAGACAGTATGCTTACATATGTAAAGGGCGCCGGAACAGTTTTGTCAAATGATGCTTTCGGCCAGCACTATGCCGGCATATCCCTGTACAATGATGAGGTGGACGGCTGCGAGCTTATGGAAGAGGCTATAAAATACTATGCAAATATACTGACTCCATATAGTGCACTGATTAGGAAAAAAATTAAAGAAGTAGTCGATATGAAGCTTCAGATAGACATGATCGCTCCAAGCCATGGTATAATATGGAGGAAGGATCCGCTTAAGATAATAGAGAAATATGATCAGTGGTCCCAGGATTACAATGAAGGTTATGCAGTTATCATTTATGACACTATGTACGATGCTACACGCGCAATGGCGGAGTCGATCGCATTGGGACTGGAAAGACAGGGAGTACCTCACAAGCTTTTCAATGCAGCAGCAACAGACCAAAGCGATCTGCTGACAGAAATATTTAAAGCAAGGGGAGTGCTTGTAGGGAGCTGCACTGTAAATAATACTGTTATGCGGCCTACTGCAGGACTATTGGAGGAAATAAAGGGGCACAGGTTCAGGGGGAAGCTGGGAGCCGGCTTCGGCAGCTATGGCTGGAGCGGAGAGTCTTCGAAGGTGATAAGCTCATCCCTTGAAAAATCTGGACTTAAAACTCCCTTGGAGCCGCTTGCTGTGAAATACAGGCTGTCAGAGAGCGATATAGACAGGTGTATAGCATACGGTGAGAGCTTTGCAGCCGCAATGAAGCAATAAAAAACACAACCTCTTTTTGCCAACCTCATTCAGTAAAAAAGTCTACTTGCCTTGCCATGGCGGGAATGTTAGTATTGATTTATGAAGAATGAGGCGGTAAAAAGAGGTTTTATGTTTTCGGTATTCATATGGACACGAGATGTGATAAAAAGAATGAAGCCTTCTACAATACGTGAGATCATAATCATAGCTGTCATACTTATCATTTCGATTGTATTGAGCCTGCCGCAATACAAGCAGGACAAAGAGAGGCTGAGAATGTGGAACGAAACACATCAGAATGTTGAAAATTTATCTACAGCCGAAAAATTTTATTTGAAATAAAGTGTTATATGGGGGTCAAAAATGGAACTGGCGGATGTAAAAAAACTGGCCGGTGTTGTGAAGAGCAATATATCAAAAGTGCTTGTTGGCAGCGAAGAAACTGTCGACCTCGTTATGATATCGCTCTTTTGCGGTGGTCATGTACTGCTCGAGGACGTGCCGGGTGTTGGGAAGACTATGTTGGCTAAATGTCTGGCCAAATCTCTTGAATGTGATTTCAAACGGATACAGTTCACTCCGGACCTGCTGCCCTCCGATCTTACTGGCATCAACTATTTCGATCAGAAGCGCGGGGAGTTCATCTTCAGACCGGGGCCTGTCTTCACAAATATAATTCTCGCTGATGAAATAAACAGAGCAACGCCAAGGACACAGTCAAGTCTTCTTGAATGTATGGAGGAGAGGCAGGTCACTGTAGACGGTGAGACAAGACAGCTGCACAGACCTTTTTTTGTAATAGCGACACAGAATCCGGTAGAGACGCGCGGCACGTTTCCTTTACCTGAAGCCCAGCTTGACAGATTTTTTATGCGGCTGAAGATGGGATATCCTGACCCTGCCGAAGGAATGGAAATCCTAAAACGATTCAGAGAATCTGATCCATTGGCAGAGCTGCAGACGGCGGCAGCTTCAGAAAGCATAGCGCAGGCTCAGTCCGCTGTTATGTCAGTCAAGGTTTCGCAGGCATGTGCACAATATATAATTGATATTATCGAGGCAACAAGACATGACGAAAGGATAACGCTGGGTGTAAGTCCGAGGGGAAGCATAGCACTGATGAAGGCCGCACAGGTCAATGCCGTATTCGAAGGACGTGACTTCATTACGCCTGACGATATAAAGAGGACTGCTGTTCCGGTGCTGGCGCATCGTATCATTATCAAGGGACATGCAATCTTCAGCGGAACTCAAAATGCAGAGAATATTATTCATGACATTCTAAGCAAGGTACATGTGCCTACGGAGGAAATCTGATGGATGTCATCGCATTACTGCTGATACTGGCGTTTGTATTGTGGTTTCAGCTTCAGGTATTTTGCACATTTGCGTTTTATAAGCTCAAATACAGATGTGAATTCAGTGTAAATGAGGCACATGAAGGCGACACTATCAGTGTTGTAGAGACTATCTACAACGGCAAGCTGCTGCCGGTGCCATGGCTGAGGGCGGACATACATACATCGAGGTGGCTGGACTATGCCGGCACATGCTCTGTCGTGGCACAGGAAAACAGGCATGTGACAAGCAGCTTTGTATTGAAGAGCTATCAGAAAACGACCAGAAGGTGGAGGCTGAAATGCCTTAAAAGAGGCATTTTTCTTACGGAAAATGTAACACTTGTCAGCGGCGATCTGCTCAATTTCAATACCGTCTCGATTGCAGTACCTGTTAAGGCTGAGCTTACCGTATATCCTGAGATCGTCGATCTCGACAATCTATTCATACCAGTCAATCTGCTGCAAGGCGACAGAGTCGTCAACAGATGGGTCATCGATGATCCATTTCTTGTATCCGGCGCCCGGGACTACAGACCGGGGGATCCGCTCAACCGGATGCATTGGCCTGCTTCCGCAAAAAGCGGAAGACTGATGATCAGAAAAAATGAATTCACCTCTCAACAAAACATGGTATTGCTATTGAACATGCAATCACAGCTTTATGAGTATTACGATACCATCAACAAAACAGCTGCCGAACTGGGTATAAAGGTTGCTGCAACGCTGCTCGACATGGCTCTTAGGGAGGGTACTCCCGTCAGGTTTATAACCAACGGCTGTACCTGTGTGGATGCAAAACAGCCAATAATAACAGGCGAAGCTGCTGATAAGGATCATATTACCTCTATTTTCAGAATTCTGGCCGGACTACAGATGAAAAATGTGAAGGATTTTGAGCTCATTCTTGAGGATGTGTCTGAAGATATATCAAATTCGGATGCTGCTATAATAACAGCATATCTTAGCGAAGGGATATGCCGGCAGGCAGACAGGCTTGCGGCTGGAGGAAACAAAGTCAGCATAATCCTGCTCGACACCACATGTGATAATGGTACAAAACCTCAGCTGGCTGAGCTGTATATTCTTGCAGACAGGAGCTGGCTGGAAGCTGAGAGGATGTATGGAGACCGGCAGACAGCAGGGATGATGTACGGAGACCGGCAGACAGCTGAGATGTAGAATGTATCGGCAATTATTCTTCAAACGAAAAATTTTCTTTGAAACGAAGTGTTATAAGGAGTGGATACAAATAGCACAGAAAATGAGCAGGAAAAAGCATAGAATAAGGACACCATTATTGCGTCTGTTATCATCCATGGCAGTCAGTGCATACATATGCGCTTGTGCAGTCACGCTGCGTACAATACTGTTTGCTGATGACGGAGGTTCTGTGTCGTTCCTTCTTTATATATTTAGTGTAGGCCTCGCTTATACACTGGGCAACCTCTTATTGGACTACCCTCGCAATATGCCGTCAAGGCTCTCTCAGACCAAAGCAGTCAGGTTCATAGTATTTATGCTGGACATTAAAAATATAGACCGTACTCTTGCGGCGTCGACAACCTGGTTTATGCTTGTTATTCCTGCAGCAGCAGCTCTTGTGATCTACAGGCAGCATGATATTTTGAGGATACTGTTCGAATTGTCAGTTCTGATGACAGCATATATTGTTTCTCTGAAGTATTCAAAAAAAGCTCCCACTAAAATACTGACCGACTCTAAGCTATATACAGGCCTGTTCATTCTCACCGTATGCCTGGAACTGCCATATTTAAATGACAGACTTTTACATCTGCGTCCATGGCATTTTGGAGCATTGTATCTGCTGATATTTGCATACCTTGTCGTAAAGAATCAGGAGGACATAGATAACAACATTTACGAAAAAAAGCATATTGAAAAATCTGTGCTGCCAGGAAATTTGCGCCGTTTCAACACATTTATGATATGCATTGTTTTTCTGTTCATTATGCTGCTGTTCAACCTGAAGCCTGTGGTTATATGGCTGCTGAATCTGGCAAAGCGGATCATAGGCATCGTAATTTCAGCGATACTGTGGCTTATGGAGCAGATTCTGCCTGATGCAGGGCAGGTTGAGGGAGGTATGTCTGCTGCTCCGCAGTTACCGCCTGATATGGGTGTTCAGCCCCCGACACCTCTCTGGGATCTGTTTTTTAATGTATTGAAAAATTTTATATTGCTTTATCTGGCATATAGACTAATTTTACTCATTGTTTCCAAGATACCTGTGATCGCTTCAAAAGTTGCCGGATGGATCAAAAGGCTGTTCGAAATAAGGAGAGCAAACACACCTCAACAGGAAAGCGACTATGTCGATATAACAGAAACAGTATTGCCTGAAAGGGCTGCTGTAATCAAAAATACTAAATCGAAAAAGCGGACCATCAAGGCTCTTAGAAAAATAACCGATCCCGTACAAAGGGTCAGATACATGTATGGACTTATCCTTGATATGCTGGCAATGAGAGGGATAAATCCCAGACCTGCTGATACCACCTCTGAAATAGCTGATAAGGCTCACACTGCCGTGTCTGATGGCTTCAGAGCAGGGCTTCCCCCGTTTACGGCCATATATGAGCGTGTACGTTATGGAGAAACACAGCCTGACAATGAAACACTTGCAAGGGCTCAGGCGTATTTCGGCAGACTATGCGGTACAGAACCCTCTGGAAAAGGTGAGGTGTGACGAGATACCTTGCTTAGATTTACTCGCGTACCATATAAAACAATTGAAAAAGAATTATGTACAGGATATAATAAAGACCATTGCAAAACAAACTCAGATTAGTAAGGGGATGGTCAAATGCCTGAAACGAAAAAGATAATCAAGAAAAGGACTCTTCCGTTATTGCCGCTCAGAGGGCTGACAGTGTTTCCTTATATGATCCTGACCTTCGACGTGGGTAGGGAAAAATCCGTAAAAGCGCTGGATGAGGCGATGATCAATAATCAGCTGATATTCCTTACGGCTCAGAAGGATGCTAAAAATGACTCGCCTGATGTTGATGATATATACAAAGTTGGTACTATATCAAGGGTAAAGCAGCTGCTGCGTCTTCCGGGCAATACTATAAGGGTATTGGTCGAGGGAATCAGCAGAGCTGAAGTGAAAAATTATATACAGACAGAACCGTATTTCATTGCCGAGGTTGCTGAGAAAATCATACCTGAGGACAAGAGCAGGGATGTGGAATATGAAGCACTGAAGAGAAAGGTGCTGAGTACTTTTGATGAATATTCCAAGCTTAACGGGAAGATTTCTCCCGACACTGTCTCATCGATCTCTGCAATAGAAGAAATTGGACAGATGTCTGATATCATAGCATCAAACATGCAGGTCAAGGTGGATCAGAAGCAGGAAATACTTGATGAGTTCCATCCGGAAAGAAGGATGGAAAAGCTTCTGGAAATGCTGATGAGTGAGATAGAGATACTTGAGGTCGAGAAGGACATAAGTGTGCGCGTACGAAAGCAGATAGACAAAATGCAGCGCGAATACTATCTCAGGGAACAGATAAAAGCAATACAGACAGAGCTTGGAGACAAGGATGGCGTAGCAGGAGAAGTCGAGGAGTACAAGAGAAAGCTGGAAGCGGCGAATCTGCCTGAAGAAGCACAAAAGAAAGTGCTCAAGGAACTGGACCGCCTGCAGAAAATGCCGTCCGGCTCCGCAGAAGGTTCTGTGATAAGGACATATCTGGAATGGATATTCGATCTGCCCTGGGGTAAAAAGACCGATGAGATGATAGATCTGATAAAAGCGGAACAAATACTGAACGATGACCACTACGGGCTTGAGAAGGTAAAGGAAAGAATCCTGGAATACCTTGCGGTACTGAAGCTGACGAACCATTTGAAGGGTCCGATACTATGTCTTGTTGGACCTCCCGGGGTAGGTAAGACATCTATAGCAAAATCCATAGCAAGGGCGCTTAACAGGAATTACGTCAGGATGTCGCTCGGCGGAGTGAGAGACGAAGCTGAGATCAGAGGACACAGACGCACCTATGTAGGTGCAATGCCGGGAAGGATACTAAATGCGCTCAAGCAGGCGGGATCAAGCAATCCTCTTATATTGCTCGATGAGATCGACAAGATGAGCAGTGATTTCAGAGGTGATCCGGCATCAGCCATGCTGGAAGTGCTCGATGCAGAACAGAACTTCTCATTCAGGGATCATTATCTGGAGCTGCCGGTTGATTTGTCAGACGTGCTTTTCCTTACAACAGCCAACACTCTTGACACGATACCGCGTCCTCTGCTTGACAGGATGGAGGTCATAACGATCTCGGGATATACTGAGGAGGAGAAGGTACAGATAGCACAAAGATATCTGCTTGGCAAGCAGATGAAGTCACATGGCCTGCTGAAGAAGAACCTGAGGGTAGGTGAGGACACTATCAGAAGTGTCATCAACCACTACACAAGGGAAGCCGGAGTCAGAAATCTGGAAAGAGAGATCGCCAATGTTTGCAGGAAAGCTGCAAGAGTGCTTGTGGCGGGAAGTAGAAAATCAGTTACGATAACGCCTGCAAATATAGAGAAGTACCTTGGAACAAAGAGGTTCAGGTATGATAAGGCCAACGAAAAGGACGAGGTAGGAATTGCTACCGGCCTTGCCTGGACGCCTGTAGGCGGCGATACGCTTGCTATAGAGGTTACGCTCATGGATGGCAGCGGGAAGCTGGAGCTCACAGGACAGCTTGGTGATGTGATGAAGGAATCGGCAAGGGCTGCAGTAAGCTTTATACGCTCAAGAACAGAGCTGTTGGGAATAGATAAGGATTTTCACAGCAAGTATGATATCCACATCCATGTTCCCGAAGGCGCCATACCCAAAGACGGACCGTCAGCCGGTATAACACTTGCAACAGCTATGGTATCCGCACTTACGGGCAGAGCTGTGAAAAGGAACGTGGCAATGACCGGCGAAATAACTCTGAGAGGCCGCGTGCTTCCGATCGGCGGGCTGAAGGAGAAGGTGCTTGCTGCGCACAGGGCAGGAATCGACACTATCATAGTGCCGGTTGAAAACAAAAAGGATATCGATGAGATACCTGATAATGTAAGGTCGCAACTGAAGTTCGTCCTGTCTGCCGAGATGGATACAGTACTCTGCAATGCACTGGCTGCCGAAACGGTAGTTAAAGATGCCGACGGCACAGACAATTCCAAGGAGCATGTAATGCTGACAAAGGAAAGTACACTGTTGGATGATCAGAACAGGACACAGCAGATGTAACCCGCTAAATAAATTTTCTTTCGAACGATCGAAAGAAAACGATACGAATAAGAGCAGTGTGTTATAAAAAAACGCCTCGTCGTAACGAGGCGTTTTTTGTGCGCACAGCATCAGTGTGACCTTGACTACCTCGGATAAATGCCTGGACTTCCGTTCATCATAAATGTTGGACTTTCGTCAATGATGAATGCCTGGACTTCCGTTCATCATAAAATATGAGTAAAAGCGAACTGTGCATAAAAGGCAGTATCTTTTAGCTTGATGTGGTACAAATGACAGTGCTCAGTGAGCATTTTTATGGTAAAATTGAAGCATGACTAATATAACAAACACTAATGCTATGAGTGATAATAATATAAGAAACGGACGCCTGACAGGCCCTGTACTGGCGATGCTCGTTTCGATGCTGCTTTTGGCGGCTGCCCCTGCAATAGAGGCACCATTTGACAGTATCATGAGTATCGCCGGATTCCTTACCTGGCACAATCTGCTTGAGATTACTGGAGTAATAGCGTATCTGGCAATATTTATGGTATCATTCTATACTTACAGTCAGGAGGGGAGTGTAAAGGTTATTATACTGGGGTCACTGCTGCTTGCGGCAGGTATCATAGATGTATTCCATTTGCTCAGTTATAAGGGCATGCCTGCATTTTTCATCGAAAACCTGACAGCAAACAGGGCAACTACCTTCTGGATAGCTGCCAGACTCATATCGTCTGTCGGTTATTTTATAGCAGGGTGTATGATTGATGAAGCAAAAAGCAAGGTTAGCGGCTATTATTTTACTGTCTCTGCTGTATTCGTATCAATTATTATTTTAATAGCTGCGACATATTTCCCGGGTCATCTGCCTGCCATGTACATTGAAGGCATAGGCCTTACTCCAATAAAAAAAGGGTCTGAATATGTCATAATGCTGATAACAGCTGTCGCTTCAGCATTTTACATTATAAAGTATATCAGAGAAAGAAGAAAAGTACTGTTTGTTATGTTTTCTGCATTGATGCTGAGCATAATGAGTGAGTTCGCATTCACTGTATATGTAGATGTGTATGGCGTATACAATTTTTTGGGACATATATTGAAGTGTGTATCTTTATTTATGATATTCAATGTCGTATTTTCTAAAAATGTACTTGCACCTTATTTTGCGCTTAGAGCGGCTAGGAATGAGCTGAGGGAATATGCCGCTAATCTTGATAAAATCGTATCTCAGAGAACATCGCAGTTGAGACAAGTTAACGAAAGACTGCTCGAAGATCTGGATTATGCCCGCGATATTCAAAAATCGATGCTTCCCTTATTTTTCCCGATCACGCCACATATCGGCTTCTCTGTATTGTATATGCCCGCCGAAAGGCTCAGCGGGGATCTTTATGATGTATTCTGGCTGGATGAGAGCCATATCGGATTTTATGTATGCGATGTATCAGGGCACGGAGTGCCGGCAGCCATGCTGACGGTATTTCTGAAGCAATGCATCGACAGTGTGATAGAGGCGGACAGGAGCAAAGGCAGCATCTCGTCACCGGCACAAGTGCTTACGTATGTATACGATGCTTTTAACAATACCAACTTCAGAGATGAGGTTTATATAGTACTCATCTATTTCATATACGATACAAGGACAAACAAGATTATGTTTTGTTCAGCAGGTATGAACGAACCACCACTGTATCAGGATGCAGACGGAAACCTTACAGATATTGACATAAATGGCTTGCCAGTATGCAAACTAAAGGAATACTGTAGTGCAGATTATTCGGATACTGAAATGGGTGTATATGCAGGGGATAGGTTATATATATACACCGATGGGCTTGTTGAAGCTAAAAATGAAAACAATGAACAGTATTCGGCAGACAGACTGAAAATGATGATTTCACAAAGCGGAAGAAATGTACATGGCCGGCTTGCAGATGATATAGGGAATGATCTGCAGGCTTTCACCGGCCGCAGTGAAACTGATGACGACATAACATTGCTATGTGTTGAATTCAATTAGAGTATTTTCGGCTATCTTATCTTTCGATAAAAATGTAATGAAGTGCATCCAGTCTCAGGATCGAATATTCTTAGGGAAGAAATAAATGAAAAAGAAGGAATTATGTGATATAATATCGAATTATGTATGGAATGTTCACTAATTTGTAAATCTGCTTATTTATATAAGCACGTCAGGAGGTTACCGGATGCCTGATTATATGATTGCTGTTATTTGCACGGTGGCTGTCAGCGGTATCATAATGTCAGCTGTTTTCCACCGTCTAAAAGTTCTCAATTTCAGAACCGTAGCTTCCGTTACACTGGCTTCTCTGATCACGGCAGTTATTCTTCCCGGAATATTCAACACACTTTCTGCGAGTGAAAGCGGTGGTACGGATGCATCTTTTCTATTGATAATTACCATATCTGCATTTGTTGCATATATGTTCATAGTTTTTATACTTAGCGTGCTGATTTCTTGCCTTGTCCCAAAGATCAAGACAAGAAAGTCAGGGGCTAAACCATTACAGGGCGAATCTGAGGCGGTCGGCGGAAAAGCTGAAAGTAAAAGCAGCATTACTGGAGCTGATGCAGTTCAAAAAACGATTGTACAATCAGAGGCAAATCGAACTGCTGATACAGAGCAGATAATACATAAAGGTATTGCAGAAGAGGTTGTGCCACAGCAAGAAAATGCATCTGAGGCTGCAGTTGAATCAGAAGCAGCGACTGCTTTAAGTGAACAGGCTGCTGTTTTTGAAGCTGCAGCAGGACAAGAGCAGTCCAGTGAAACAGCAGCAGGACAAGAACAGTCCAGTGAAGCTTCAGCAGGGCAAGAGCAGTTCAGTGAAGCTTCAGCAGGGCAAGAGCAGTTCAGTGAAACAGCACAGGAGCAGAGGGATTCTTCTGAAAATCTGCAAGAGCTTTTAAATTCGGCAGAGGATTCATACAAGTACGAAATATATTCCGAAGTCAGCGATGAGGGAAAAATGGAAGCTGATCAAGAAGCGTCTGATACTGATTCAGCTGGTGACAATTATTTAGAACAGATTTACCTAAACTTTATCGACAGGAATGACGAAAAGACTAATATACCAGCAGAAATTGCGGAAAATACACCTATTGAAATGAATAACGAAGAAAAATCTGTTGACAGTGCTGAAAATATTGATAAAATGGGTATAGAAAACAATATCCATGATAGCGAAGCTATGACTATAGAGGAATGCATTGATGAAGCATTCAGGCTCAGAGAGCAGGGCGATCATGAAGGATCGATCCTATACTTCATGTATGCTCTTGATAAAAAGCCTCAAAAAGGACTTACCTTCTGGATCATACTTGATATTTGCGTAATGTACAAATCGATTGGTCAGATGGATCTGGCACTGGATATATTGAACAGCTATTATGATATATATGGTGACTCGATGGAAAATGAAGTTAAGGAAGAGATCGTTAAAAATCTTACCGAAGTAAGCGCTTGATTGGCAATATGGTCTGCTACGACATGAAGGAGGGTATTTTTAAATGAAAAAAACTCAAAAAATACTTGGACTGCCTATAATCAGCATATCCGACGGCTTGGAGGTCGGAAGAGTAAAGAGCATAATCATAAATGCGGACAGAGGAGCTATTGACTATATCGTTGTAGACAGCGGTATACAAATCTTCAGCGCCAGAGTCATACCGACAGAGGATGTCCTTGGCATAGGAGAATATGCACTGACTATAGAAAATGAGGATGTTATAACTGATATCAGCAAGATCCCCGCAGCTATACAACTCCTTCAGAATGACATAAAGGTCAAAGGAACCAAGGTGCTTACTAAAAAAGGCAGACTGATAGGCGAGATAGGCGACATATATATCGATGAGGAAGGCGGCTGTAAGATAAATGGACTGGAGTTCATTGCCGATATTACTCAGAAGCAGATACGTCTGATACCAAGTGATTCAGTTATAACATTCGGCAAGAATCTGACAGTCGTAAAGGAAGATATTGAGTCTGCATTGCTTGACACTCCTGAACAGCTTGGATTTGATAACGCAGTGTTTGAATCTGAAAAAAAAAATAACTCTTATATAGAGGAAACGGAACAGGTGCAGGAAATCCGTGTGCCGATTCCTGCTGAAATACTCCCAGACATAGCGATGCCTGATGCTGATGGCGCCCAAGGTGAAGCTGCAAGCACTTCTGACGTCACAGCTGAAACGACTGAACAGCAGGATGACAGTCAGGGAGACAACGCATCGGTTCTCTTTGAACAGCGGCAGAGGCAATACCTTAAAGGGAGATATGCTACAAGGACTATAACGGACAGCAATGGAAACGTAATAATAAGCGAAGGAATGCAGATAGACGATGCGATAATAGACGAGGCAAAGGAAAAAGGCAAGCTTGTGGAGCTGGTTATGAACAACAGGGCATGAGGCTGATAAAAGTATAAAGTACTGAGTGCTTTATACTTTTTTAATAGATTACTGTCCGGCGGTACCCGGATAACAAATGAAAAAATTTTTACGGAGTTGTTTTTAGTGAAAAAGACTGGGAAAACGCTGCTAATTTTTTTGCTCATATTGGTTCAAAGCCTGATGGCAATGACTGCCGGGATTGTTATGCTGTTTTCAGTTTCTCAAAAGGAAGTCCCCGCCAATGTTTATGCAGGCGAAATCGATATCAGCGAAAAAGGTTATAACGAAGCCGCTCAGCTAATTGAAGCCGATTACGGAGCCAGGTTCGATACGCATGCGCTCAGACTCAGTAAAGATGATGAAATCTATGAGATACCTTTCTCTGCCATAGAAGCAGCTATCGATGGTGAAATGACCATAAAGCCGCTCAATTCCATAAAGGGGCCCAGCGATCTGCCCCGTTTGGTAAATACATATTTCGGCCGCTACGGCACCGTATTGAATCCAGTTGTACATTTCAATGAAAGCAAGCTGAGGATGGAGCTGATTGAATTATCCGAAAGAATAGATACAGCTCCGACGGATGCCGGTATATATTATAAGGATGGTTTGATTGAAAAAATTCCCGATAATCCGGGCATCTCACTAAATGTAAATAACACAACAGAATTGATACGCGCTCACCTCTCTTCCGATCCGTTCGAAACGATCGATCTCAATAACGGAGGTGCTCTCAAAACCATCGACGCCGATGTTCAAATGAGGCACTACGAAAGTATACAGGTCGTGCTCGGAGAATATTCCACGAGCATTTCAGATGCTGCTTTATCCAGGAGTATACAGCTTGCTGTAGAAGCCATCAATGGGCTTATGATAGCACCGTCCGGAGATGAAACCGGAAGAGACAAGGTATCCTTCGTGGAGTGTATGAGTGCTGCGATATCAGAGCCCAACTATGATGAAGGCTACAGTCAGGTTGCGTCCACGCTTTATGCTGCTCTGCTCAAAGCAGGCCTTCCAAAGGATTCTATAACTGCAAGGGTGCAGCACAAGCTGTCGGTTGATTATATCGAGCCGGGACTGGATTCATGGATCTCTTCTGATGCAGGTGACCTCAGGTTTTCCAACCCTTACAAAAACACACTCGCCATATTTGCCGTGATGCAGGGGAGTGTTCTTACGGTTGCAGTTGCAGGCAGCAGAGAGGACAAGACAGATGAATGTGTGATCACCAAGGAAATTGTACAGGAGTTCTCTCCACCTGTTTACTTTATGGAAAATGAAAACCTTAAGCCAGGTGAAAGGGTCATATTGGATCCCGGTAAGGATGGGATCACAGTCAAGGTTTATAGAAACGAAGAGCTTATCAGCACCGACTCATATGAAGCAGAATCTTCAATAGTACAAATTCCTCCTGATACAGAGTGGGAAAACAAAAACAAGTGATGCGCATGATATCACATCACTTGTGGTCAGACGATCTGTGGACAGTATGTGTGATCTGCCGCTAAAGGCTTTCGCTATGCCGCCGTTTAATAGAACTTTTGCAGTACTTCCAATGCGTTGTACTCTATGATTTTCTCTCCGTATTCGTTCAAATATCCTTCTATAAAATTGATATTTGATATCTTTGTACCATATTCAGCAAGCATCAGCTCAAACATTTTCATATCTGATGACAGCAGGCCGTTTTTCGCAAGAGTGAGATAGTAGGTATCCCTGCATTTATATAATGTTGTTTCGCCACTGTAATGCATATCCAGTTTTTCTGCCAGCTCGGAAATGTCATTCAGCGATCTGAATGAGTAGATCAGAAGCGGAGATGATACCTTGCGGCTTTTTTTCTTGACACGGAGATCGCTCTTTTTCATTCTGTTTTTGATATATTTATGGATAGATTCAAATTCTCCGTCTTCATCTACCTTGGTGATATTTATTACAAAGCCGTCGTTTGAATCAGGTACCGGCTCTATTATCAGCTGTGAATCGGTAAGACTGAAACCAAGCTGATCTTCCGCCTGCTCCATCAGATCCCAGAAGAATTCCTGAGCAGCAGGTGTATTGTAATTCAACGCATTCAGATCCACATTTCTCTCTTCGAGATCAGTATATGTTATTGTGACCCTTATGATGTTTTCGCTTATTCTTTCGATCTTCATAGCTTCTCCAAAATATCCGACATGTACTACCGGCATACCTTGATAAATTCTACCTCTATTATACTTCACTATAAACGAAAAGAGAAGCACATTATTTTGCCTCATGCCCAGATTGTGCCTATTATACAGGCGTTTGGGGCTCTATATTTCCCGTATCCTCGTATATTGCCTTTGGATGACCTTATTCGCAATAAAGCTGTATGATTTTTGTCACACAGCTTTGGTATCAGGTATATCAGTTTTTCTGCGTTGAGTGTCTCATTCGGATTTAATTTCTGTCCAGATACGGGTATATTCCTTATTTATATCATCACCTGGGTATTCAAATATCTCATAGCCCGCAAGATCGTCCTGGGAAGGGTATGCGTTACGATCCGCTATAAGCTCAGGATCCAGCATTTTCATCACTTCGCTGTGAGGCGTTGCATATCCGATGTAGTCTGCGTTGTTGAATGCTACTTCCGGATCACACATAAAATCGATGAATAGCTCGGCTTCCTTCTGATGCTTGCTGGTTGATGGTATCACCATTGAGTCGAACCAATAATTAGTCCCTTCCTTAGGAATTACATATTCGAGGTTTTCGTTCTCCGACATACAAAAGTAAGCGTCACCTGACCATACTACCGCAATAGCGGCGCTTTCGCCGATCATCATGTCCTTTACCTCGTCGACTACATATGCCAGAACAAGAGGCTTCTGTTCGATAAGCTTTTGCTTTGCCTGCTCAAGTTCATCAATGTTGTGCGTATTCATTGAATACCCCAGCATTTTCAGTGTAATGCCGATGCTGTCCCTTTCGCTGTCGGGCATCAGGATCTGTTTTCTGTATTCTTCCCTCCAGAGGTCATCCCAACTGTCAATGGTGTCGTTTATCATTGTTTTATTGTACAAGATTCCTACAGTTCCCCACATGTAAGGCACTGAGTAACTGTTTTCCGGGTCGAAGGAAAGATCCTTGAACCGCTGATCTATAAATTTGTAGTTCGGTATATTATCCATACTTATCTTGCTTAAAAGGCCTTCATCAAGCATCCTTTTAATCATGTAATCAGATGGGATTGCAACATCGTAAGCGGAGCCGCCTGTTTTGATCTTTACATACATATCCTCATTAGTCGAAAAAATTTCATAGTTTACCCTGATATTTGGATATGCATCTTCAAAATCCTCTATAGTTGTCTCTCCTATGTATTCACCCCAGTTGAAAACATTTATGGTCACATTTTCAGGCTTGTCTGTACTGCCGCCTGAGTTTGGTGCGGTGCATGCGGCGAGAGAGAGAGTAAGTGCAAGAAGTATTGCCGTGACTATCATAACCCTGTTGATCTTCATCTTTTCATTTCTCCTTTAATTGCGTTAATGTTTATATTTCATTTTTATTTTTTACATTGCGTATAATCATATCAGGTTGCCTAACCTGGCGGTTTCATCCTTATTGTTAGACGTCGACCGCTTGTTTATAATGAGCAGAAGTCCAAGCACTGCAGCAAACATCAGCGTTGACAGCGCATTTATCTTTGGATTGATGCCCAGCCTTGCCATCGAGTATACGGTGATGGACAGTGTAGATACCCCTGAACCTGTGGTAAAGAAGCTTATTATAAAATCATCCAGTGAAAGTGTGAAGGCCAGCAGGAAACCGGTCACGATGCCCGGCATGATCTCCGGCAGTATGACCTTGAAAAAAGCTTTGACCGGTTCCGCTCCCAGGTCGAGCGCTGCCTCATACAAATGCTTGTTGAGCTGTTTGAGCTTTGGAAGCACAGACAGTATCACATACGGTATATTAAATGTTATATGGGCAAGCAGCAGCGTTAAAAATCCCAGATTCAGTTTGATGAATATAAACAGGATCATTAGTGATATACCTGTCACTATATCAGGATTAAGAACGGGAAGATATGTGACGTTCATTACTAAGGATCTGAGTACCTTTTTCATGTTGAATATCCCGACCGCTGCCGCTGTGCCGGCTATGGTCGCTATCAGCGAGGATAGCAGTGCGATGAGCAGAGTATAGTACAGCGACGTCATTATCTGTCTGTCCCGAAAAAGTGCAGCGTACCATTTCAGCGTAAAGCCGTCCCAATTGGCGCGGGACTTGGAGTTGTTGAATGAAAATATGATCAGTGTAAGTACCGGTGCATATAAAAAAGCAAATATGAGAAATAAATAAAGCTTTTTTATCATCTTTTTCAAAACAGCCCACCTCCTGCCTCTTCTTTGTCGTATCTTGACATGATTCCCATACTGGCCAGTATCAGCAGCATCATTATGATCGATAAGGCTGAGCCGAAGTTCCAGTCGTATGCGCGCATAAACTGGGTTTCAATGAGATTGCCTATAAGCATATACTGGCTGCCTCCGAGCAGCTTGGAAATAATAAAGGTGGTGACCGCAGGCATGAATACCATCGTTATGCCTGATACAACGCCAGGCAGGCTTAGAGGGAATACGACTCTCCTGAATACTGTGATTGAGTCCGATCCCAAATCTTCCGCAGCTTCGATCAGGCTTTTGTCTATCTTGCTGAGTACCGAAAATATTGGCAGTACCATAAAGGGTAGAAAGTTATATACCATACCCAGTATAACAGCATAATCAGTATAGAGTATGTTGACCTGTGGCAGGCCTAGCATACCGAGGATCGAATTGATGACACCCTTTCGGTCAAGCAGAGTCATCCAGGCATATGTCCTGAGCAGGAAATTCATCCACATCGGAATGACAAAAAGCATTACAAGCGTGCTTTTCTTACTCAGATCTCTGCCGGAAAGGATCATGGCAACCGGATACCCCAATAGCAGGCAAATCATAGTACTTACCAAAGCCAGGGCAATCGATCTCCACAGTACCTTTAAATATGTTGGCTGAAATACTCTTGCGAAATTGTCCAGTGAAAAAATCACTGTATCGTCGACTGTTGCGGTAAGACTGTAATACAGCACGAGTATCAGCGGTACGATTATGAATATTATCATCCAGATCATATACGGATAAGATATCCATCCCTTTTTCATATCGCAGGCACCTTTTTCATTATTTGTATATCGCAGGGTTGTATATAGAGCCCCACTTCGGAATCGACCGGTTCCATCGTAGTGCTGTGCACAATCCAGTTGTAACCGTTGTTGTCGGTTACCTGCATCTCATAATGGACACCTTTAAATATGACAGATTTTACAACACCCTGCAGCAGTTCGTCATTTCCCTTAATGAGCCTTATGTCCTCAGGGCGTACGACTACATCGACGTTTTCGTTGATGCTAAAGCCTTTGTCGACACAGTCGAATTCATGGTCTGCGAATCTGACATGGTAATCTTCGAGCATTACGCCGTCTATTATATTGCTCTCTCCAATAAAATCTGCCACAAAAGCATTTTTCGGTTCATTATATATGTCCTGTGGAGTCCCTATTTGCTGTATAGTGCCCCTTTGCATCACGACGATTGTGTCGGACATGGTCAATGCCTCCTCCTGATCGTGCGTGACATAAATGAAGGTTATGCCGAGCTGCTGCTGCATCCTCTTGAGCTCCAGCTGCATGTCTTTGCGGAGCTTAAGATCCAGAGCTCCCAGCGGTTCATCCAGTAAAAGGACCTCAGGCTCGTTGACGAGTGCGCGTGCTATTGCGATCCTTTGCTGCTGACCTCCGCTCAGCGATTCCACTGAACGCTTTTCGAATCCTTCAAGATTCACCATTGCCAGCATTTTGGCTACTCTATCACGAATTGCTTTTTTGTCTGTTTTCTTGATCCGGAGCCCGAATGCTATATTTTCAGAAACGTTCATATGAGGAAAAAGAGCATACTTCTGAAAAACAGTATTCACTTTCCTTTTGTATGGCGGCATGCTGGTAATATCGACGCCCTCGAACAGCACCTTGCCGGAGGACGGCTTCTCAAAACCGCCGATCAACCGCAATGTGGTCGTTTTACCGCATCCGCTTGGGCCGAGCAGTGTTATGAACTCATTCTGACGTATGTATAGATTTATGCCTTTTAATGCTTCCGTACCATCATAATCTTTTACCAGATCGACCAATTCGATAATATGGTTTGACATATGGCATACTCCTTGTCGTGTTTTAGATCAAATCTGCCGGCGTATAAGCTCTGCCGCGCTTAAAAACTAGGCGGCGATTAAGCTCTGCCGTGTCTAAAAACTAGGCGGCGTATAAGCTCTGCCGTGTTTAAAAACTAGGTGGCGTTGATACCCACAATATTTTAGCTTCTGTTTTTCCGCCGTTAGATATGTAATGTACACAGTTGGGCTTGAAATAAAAGCTTTCATCCTTTTTTGCCCTGTATTTCCTTCCGGACAGGTGAATGAAAACACTTCCTGACAGCACATAACCAAATTCCTCACCCTCATGCGGGTCATCGACCTCTGAGGCGCCTCCTTCGGCAAGGACTATCAGTATCGGTTCCATTCTGTTTTTTTGCGAATCGGGAACGATCCATCTGATCTCATGCTTCAGCCCGCTGTTTTCCTTGATGAAAATATCATCCTTCCTGAATACGATTTTTTCATCTATGCTTTCATTGAAAAAATCCTTTAGGTTGGAGCCGAGGCACTGCAGTATATCGACAAGAGTCGCTATGGAAGGAGAGGTGAGATCCCTCTCTATCTGTGAAATGAAGCCCTTTGACAGCTCACTTCTGTTTGCCAGCTCCTCCTGTGTCAAACTGTTTTTTATTCTCAGCATTTTGATTTTGTTGCCGATATTCATGTTTTTATCTTTCCGTGACCCTATTCTGCGCTATACTTTTGTTTTTATTTATAAACATTTTGTTTAGAATCACTAAACTCACAAAGTAATTTATTATAATCACATAATATATATGCTGTCAATAATTATAGAAAAAAAAGAAGAAAGGCTTGATTGTACTCAGTTGATTTGCATCTTGAATATCAAGATGAATCCGATATCAGGATAAATCCGATATCAAGATGAACTCAATACCAAGATGAATCCGATATCAGGATGAACCCTATATCAAGATGAACTCAATACCAAGATGAATCCGTTATCAGGATGAACTCAATACCAAGGACATTGTGCTATTTATGCGTGGCATGCTCAAATTTTCAAGTATAGGCTGGTGAATGCTGGCCAAATGCTCAAATTTTACAAGTGTAGGCTGGTGAATGCTGGTCAATGATTAGTTGACACTAATAGCTGAACGAATAATTTACACACAAATTAGAACTTGACCGTCAAATGCTGGTCAAATGCTCAAATTTTCAAGTGTAGGCTGGTAAATGCTGGTCAAGTGCTCAAATTTTCAAGTGTAGGCTGGTGAATGCTGGCCAAATGCTCAAATTTTACAAGTGTAGGCTAAAATTATCCATCGGCAGCATTGAGTATATCTCAATTCATAACACGGTATTACAATGTCCCCCATTTCTCAACATATTTTTGGCCTTTCAGGTTGAAAAACACTAGGTGGCGGGTATCGATTTGCCTTTTTGATAGGTTTTTCGAACTATCAAAAGGAAAAGAACCATCAATTGAATACCATCAATTGCAAATTTGAGCAAGTCTAATAATTGCAAATATGAGCAAGTCTTAAACTTATTAATTCACATGCTAATTGACAGCGGTGCATAAAATGCGGGTGGCTTTATTAATGGCTGTGTTATCCGGAGGCAGGATGCCTTCCAAAGGATAGGTTATACCCAGTTCCGTCCACTTATATGAGCCCATTGAATGGTAGGGAAGAACTTCGACCTTTTGGACGTTGGGCATGCTTTTTATGAAGGAAGCGGCGGATTCAAGGTCACTTTCCGAATCGGTATATCCGGGAACAAGCACGTATCTGATCCATACCGGAATTGAACGCTCGGAGAGTAGCCTTGCGAATGCTGCAGGTTTTTTGCGGCCTACGCCGGTGATTTGTTTATGCCCTGTTTCGGTGGCATGTTTGATATCAAGAAGCACCAGATCTGTGACGGACAGAAGTCTGTCTATCTCCTTCATTTTGATGCTGGCTGTGAAGCCGCTGGAGTCCGTCTCATCTGAGATGCTGGCTGTGAAGCCGCTGGAGCTTGTCTCATCTGAGCTGATGCGTGTGAAGTCGCTGGAGTCCGTCTCATCTGAGCTGATGCGTGTGAAGCCGCTGGTGTCGAGTGTGGTATGTATGCCTTCTGCTTTGCACCTTTCAAACAGCGCTGTGACAAACTCGTGCTGAAGCAGCGGTTCTCCGCCTGATACTGTGATGCCGCCGCCTGAAAATGCGAAATAGCTTTTATACTTGTTCAGCTCAGCCATCACTTCGTCTACGGTGCGAATATTTCCGGCGCCAACATCCCAGGTGTCGCGGTTATGGCAGTATATGCAGTGCAGAGGACAGCCCTGCATGAACACTACAAACCGTATACCCGGTCCGTCCAGTGTACCGAAGCTTTCGTATGAATGGATACGGCCTTTTACGATCAAAACTGTGTCCTCCCAGGTTCTTCAGGAAAAAGTCGGCAAGTATACCTTCCAACCGTTATTATCCTTCAAAACAACAGGAACCGTCAAGACTTTATTGCCGCTCAATTGCTCATGATCTCAGTATGTCGATTATCCTTACGACCTTATCCATATAGACCTTCTGCCTCATGTCAAGTACAGGTATCATCAGCTTCAATGTCCTGAAAACATCCTCCTGTTCAGGTGAGCTTCTGTTCATGCTTCCAACATGATGTTTCAGATCCCTGTATGCGCTGCTGAAGCGGATCCCCTGTTCAAAGGCGCTGCTGAATGTGCCGCTTCTGGTCTGTGGAATAAAATCCGTTATAGTTGTCAGGATATCGCGCATCAGAGACAGTCTGTCGAGGTGAACATGCTGTTTCGAACTGTCTTCAAGTGTTCTGTGATCCTTGCTGTATAGCTGTTTTACCTTTTGAATCGTAAGGAGCCCATTGGTTATGTTATCTATACTAAGTGAATTTTCCATTTTATCACCATTCTCCGATTGTTTATAACGAGGCGAATTATGTCCCCCACCTCTATACGTCTTTTCAACCATCAGGCTGAAAAACGTTTGGTGGCGGGTACCGCTTGCGTTTTAACGAAGCAAAATCGACCTGGTTTAGTTCATATTATGTTAAACCTATGGTAATGTTTCATATAAAACTTACATAAATTGCACAATAGGACGTAACTGATGTGATTCTTAGAGCGGGGAGTCACCGTCGGGCCTCTTAGAGCGGGGAGTTACCGTCGGGCCTCTTAGAGCGGGGAGTTACTGTCAGGTCTCTTAGAGCGGGGAGTTACCGTCGAGCCTATTAGAGCGGGGAGTTACCGTCGGGATTCTTAGAGAGGGAGGTTTCTGTCAAGTTTCCCGTGAGTGAACTGGCTCCTCTGGGATTCTTAGAGAGGGAGGTTCCTGTCAAGCTTCCCGTGAGTGAACTGGCTCCTCTGGGCTTCTTAGAGAGGGAGGTTCCTGTCAAGCTTCGCGTGAGTGAACTGGCTCCTCTTTTCGGCGTAATCTGCAGCTATTTGTCCGTTGCCCAAAAGAATGTATTTATATATCACGAGCCCTTCCAGACCTACAGGGCCTCTGGCATGGAGCTTTCCTGTGCTGATGCCGACTTCTGCTCCAAGGCCGTACTTGAAGCCGTCGCTGAATCTGGTGGAGCAGTTCCAGAAAACGTTGCCTGAATCCACCAGAGATAAGAAATGTACAGCATTCTGTTTGTCACTTGTTACTATAGCGTCAGTATGCCCGGAGCCATATGTGTTTATATGGTCTATGGCTTCTTCGAGGCTGTCTACGACCTTGACGGACAGCTTATAATCCAGGTATTCTGTTTTCCAGGCATCGTCTGATGCGGGCTTGACAGCTATGACAGATGCTGTTTCACTGCAGCCGAATAACTCTACTTTTTTTTCATCTGCAGCTTTTTTGAGAAGGGGCAGGAAAGCTTCAGCGATATCCTTATGGACAAGGAGTGTTTCCATCGCATTACAGACCGCAACGTACTGAATCTTTGAGTCGACAGCAATACGCAGTGCCATTTCCAAATCGGCGGAGGAATCCACATAGCAGTGACAAATGCCGTCAGCATGACCCATTACGGGGATATTTGTGTTGTCCATTATGTATCTTACGAATTCGTTTGAGCCTCTGGGGATTATAAGATCCACGTATTTGTCCTGCCCGAGGAGTTCGTTTATATCGGATCGTGTTTCCAGAAGGCTGCACCATCCCTTCGGAATGCCGGCAGCTTCAGATGCACTTACTATTATCCCTGCAAGGATCCTGTTCGTCTCAATAGCCTCGGAGCCGCCCTTTAAAAGCACGCCGTTGCCGCTTTTCAGACAAAGAGTCGATATCTGTACCAGTGCATCGGGTCTTGATTCAAATATTATACCAATCGCACCAATAGGACAGGTGACCCTGTAAAGCTCGAGACCTTCATCCATCTGTGTTGAAAGAAGTGTTTTTCCTACCGGGTCTTCGAGCTTGACCAGGCTTTGGATGCCCGATATGACATCATTGAGCTTGGACTCGTCGAATTTGAGCCTTTTGAGCAGCGGAAGCGGTAAATTCTCCGCTTCGCTCCCTTTAAGATCCTTCTGATTTGCCCTGAATATCTCTTCTTTATGATTCAAGAGCTCGTCTGCTATCCTCAAAAGAGCGCCATTTTTCAGATCAGTGGTGCATGCCGCCAGTTTAATGGCCGCTGATTTGACGTTTCGGCAGGTATCAGTGATACTCATATTAAACACCCCGCATTGATGGTTTTTATTAGTATACCAAAAGCTGTTTGGCATATCAAGATGATAGAAAATAGTACATAGAAATAAGATTGTTAAAAATTGTTCCGAGAAATTGTTCTGCTTATTATGTAAATGCTATACTAATATTATGTACAATTACATTTGGACAAAAGGATCAGTATGGAACTAAAGGTACTAGTAGCAGAGGACAACACAAATCGTATTCCAATACTCATTTGAGACTGTGAATGAGACACCCAATATTGAAACAGCAACCGAAATTTCCATAAATAGGGCATGATTAATCCCAGAATCACTTATATAACATCATAATGGTTGTTTAATTATGGTACATTGTTGTATACTTGTATTGTTAAGTGTACATCAGAGTATATTTTGGCGGTGAGATATGATACGGATGATTGTCGCAGATGATGAGCTATTAATCAGACAAGGGCTTCAGACCATATCATGGAGCGATCACGGGATAGAGCTTGCCGGAACGGCTGCTAACGGGATCGAGGCTCTTGAGCTGGTTAGGTCCGTCATGCCCGGAATACTGCTGACGGATATCAAAATGCCGGGAATGGATGGACTCAAGCTCATCGACGCCGCCAGACAGATCGTACCAGATATAAAAAGCATACTCCTGACAGGCTATCAGGATTTTGGCTATGCTCAAAGCGCAATACAGCTGGGGGCTATGGGATATGTTCTAAAGCCATCTGATCCAAATGAAATAATTGATGCGGTACTCAAAGCTAAAAGGCGGATAGATGCCGAAAAAAAGGAAAGGCGTGAAAAGGAAAAAGCGCTTCAGCAGCTGAACGGAATGCAGGATATCGTACGCAACGCCGTAATGGCAAACAGCTTCAACGCAGGGACAACAGCCGGCGGTGAAGACAATGGACAGGCTGACACCACTGAGTCTGCGTCGTATCAGATCAGAAATGCTGCCGTTCTGAAGGTGCTGGATTATATCGAGCAAAATTATATGAATGACATAACTCTAGTAAATGTATCCCAGCATGTATTCATGAACCATATTTATCTGAGCAGGCTGATAAAGAAGGAAACAGGTGAAAATTTTCTTGAGATACTCACACGCATCAGGCTGCAGAAAGCATGCAGAATGCTTGGGGACTTGAGCATGAAGACGTATGAGGTGGCTGAGAAGGTTGGGATAAAGGATTCGGGGTATTTCAGCCAGGTCTTCAAGAAATATTTTGGGATGACGCCCTCAGATTACAGGGAGAAGGTTACAACGAGGTGAAAGAAGTCCCATATTTTTTTTTAGTGTTTAAAAGGCTGAAAATACGTTGAGAGGTGGTGGACATATATCGCCTCGTTATAGATTTGAGGTAGAAAGGAACATGATCACAATTATTTGTTGTCAAGCGATCGGCAAATAATAAACGATCAGGTCAGGTTGGCTATGGTTCGGTTCAGAGACATGCCTATACGCAGCAAGCTGATGATTTCATTTCTGGCATTAATAATTCTGCCTGTTTTAACGATTGGCGTTTTTTCATTCTACACTTCACAGGAACTCCTTAAGCAGAAAACAGAGCAATATGCAAATGATATCCTGATGGAAACAGGTGAAAATGTTGATGTGAAGCTCAGGGAAATAGAAAGGGTCTCATTTCAGATAGTTTCCAACATGACGATCCAGGAAGCGCTAAGAAAGGCTAATCTCGGGATAGAGGACGAATATGAAAAAATCAGAGTCGAGAGGGCTATAGACAACCAGCTAAAAGGATTCGTCCCGCTGGATCTCGACATCGCTGCCGTACAGGTAGTCTCCCTTTCAGGCACGGTATATTATGTAAATCCCGGCTCGATAGCAATAGAGATAAGCGACCTGGAAAGAAGAGCACTGGAGGAAAGCAAGGGAGGTGCGGTATGGTTCAGGACCAATCCCTATTCCCAGACAATAAAGGTGGGCAGGGCTATCAACAGTATTGTCAATCAGGAGCTTATCGGGTATGAGCTTATCATGATAAAAGAAAGTTCTGTCCATGAGATTTACAGGAAGACAGAACTGTTTAAGAGCGGAGACATTTTCATTTCAGATCACGACGGAAGGATAATATCACATAAAGACAAGAAAGGTCTGGATCTGTTTATAGAAAATGTCGCTTCAGGCCTCACCAAGGACAGTGTAAAAAACAGCTTTATCACGGCAGAGGTCGACGGGACTGCAAATTATGTTGCATCCAGGTTGATAAACAAAGGACTCTGGAGGATAATCGCAATAATTCCTATCGAGGAATATGAGCAGGATATAATACAGCTGAGATACTGGATACTTGGTATCTGTGCCGCTTGCTGCATAATGTCGCTGCTCTTGTCACTGAGGATATCTGACAGCATATCCAGACCTCTGAGAAACCTTTCTGCAATGATGAAAAAGGTGGGAAAGGGAGATTTCGAAGTATCGATATCATCAGGAACAAAGGATGAGGTCGGTATACTAAGCAAGCATTTCAACAAAATGGTTTCGCAGGTCCAGAAGCTGATACAGGAAGTGTATCAGGAGCAGTATCTGAAGCAGAAGGCGGAGCTCAAGTCACTGAGAGCGCAGATCAATCCTCATTTTTTATACAATACGCTCGAATCCATAAACTGGATGGCCAGGATTAAAGACGTCCCAGAAATAGGCGATATGGTCAAGGCGCTGGGTGATCTGATGCGGGTCAGCATAAACAGCGATGATTTTATTACACTGGAGGATGAGATAGTCAACATTACGAATTATCTTAAGATACAGAAGTTCAGGTATGGCGACCGATTTGATGCGTGTGTCGATATCAGTCCGGAGATAGGGCATATGATGATACCGAAGCTGATACTTCAGCCTATCGTAGAAAACTCTATTGTACATGGTCTGGAGGATAAGCTTGAAAATGGCCATATAGAGATTACCGGCAGATTATCGGGCTCAGATGTGATCATCACTATCAGTGACGATGGAGTCGGGATGGAGGAGGAACAGGTCGAATCGCTCAACAGGCTATTTGCGGAATACCAGTCAGATCCTCCGGCAGCTTCCGGTCCGGCCGGATCACGTTTAAAAGCGGCTGTACAGCCAGGAGATGACATGCATACGCATATTGGTCTTATCAATGTCGACAGAAGAATTAGAATGTATTACGGAAGGGATCACGGACTTTCCATATCATCGGACAAGGGCAGGGGGACATGTGTTAAGGCTGTATTGCCTGCCGGAATCTCAGCACCTGATACCGGTTCCGCAAAATAAAGTTGATTTTTTCAAGAATTTTGTTTATTTTATGGCATTTCCTTCAAGCTCAATAAATATTACAATTTTTATAAGAGTACTCTAGTTCTATTTTAAGGAGGATTGTGTTCGTATGAAAAGGATCTTGACCTTAATTCTTTGCACATGTATTGCATTATCATTTTTACTGACTGCCTGCGGAAGTGAGTCTGGCGGAACAGGCGGCGCATCAGGTAAAAAGGTCGAAGTTGAAATCTCGTGCTGGGGCATCGAAACAGATCCCAACTCAGTGATCATCAAGGAAGCTGTGGAGCTGTTCAACAGCAAGAATACCACGAATGCTACTGCCACAGTTGTGTTTACAGAACAGGAGCAGTACAAGACAAAGATCGCAGCTGAGATGGCGGCAAATGAAGTCCCGGATGTGTTCAACACATGGGCTGCAGGTTTTCTTAAGCCTTTTGTCAAGGCGGGCAAGGTGTATGACCTGACTTCAAAGCTGAACAGCGACAAGGCATGGAAGGAAAGATACGTACCCGGAGTATACACATCACTGGAGTTTGACGGAAAGGTATATGCCCTTCCGACGACTCAGACTGTCGCATGTCTTTTCTACAATACTGAAATATTTAACAAATACGGTCTTCAGAAACCGGAGACTTATGATGATCTGAAGAACATCATACAGGTACTCAATGATAACGGTATAACACCGTTTGCGCTGGGCAACAAAGCACCGTGGGTCGGAGCAATGTTCAGTGAGCTCGTGGTGAACAGGATCGGAGGGACTGAACCGTATGATAAAATATATAACGGTACAGGCACGTGGGAAGATCCCGCATTCATCGAGGCAGGAAAGGTTATACAGGAGCTGGTTGCGATGAAAGCATTCCCCGAGGGCTTTAACGCTCTTGATAACGACCCTGCACAGGCTGATTTCATAGCAGGCAAGTGCGGTATGCTTGTCATGGGAAGCTGGGCTATACAGCAATTGTACAGCGATATGCAGGATAAGCTCGGCGCATGCAAATTCCCGGAAATCGCCGGAGGCAAAGGAAACGCAGACAGCTGGGTAGGACAGCCTGACCAGAGCTTTGCGATAGCAGCCAATACTGATGCAGCCGATGCAGCTGCTGAATTTATCAAGACCATTTCTGACCCGGTTATCCAAACGAAGCTGAATGAGGCTGGAAACCTGGTAGCCACGAATATCACCCCTGACCCAGAGAAGGTGAATCCTGTGGCATTGAACGTTGGAGACCTTCTGAAGGATATGAAGGAATTGTTCGTATTCTATGATGTAGGCCTCGGCGCTACCATAGGCAATGAATACAATAACACTATACAGGCGATTACGGCCGGACAGTCAGTTGAGGAATCTTTCAAAGCACTTCAGCAGTTTACCGAACAGAACAGGGAAGAATAAAGATTTAGCTTTGCCGACATATGATCCTCTGCAGCCGGTCATCCGGCTGCAGGATCATGGGCATTATTCCCACTCAATGGCGGAACCCCCAAACTACTGAGCAGACAAACTGCAAGGCTGTATTTGCCTCATACAAGGAGTCACTAATGGTATCAATGGTCAAAAATAAAAAAACGATACTGCTGTTTCTGATGCCGGCGCTTCTGATTTATTTGGGAATAGTGGCTGCACCAGTATTCAGCACAGTATACAATAGCTTTTGCAAATGGAATCTGGTAGACGTAAAGAAATTCGTTGGTTTTAATAATTTTATCCAGATGTTTACGATCGACAGAATATTCAGGACCAGTCTCAACAATACCCTGCTGCTCATGGTGCTGTCGGTCGTTATTCAGGTGCCTCTTGCCATTCTGCTTGCTGTGACCGTATCAGGTGCTGCCAGAGGGAAGAGATATTTCAAGACTGTCTTTTTTATGCCGAATATACTGGCAAGCGTAGCCGTAGGCCTGCTGTGGTCGTTTATATACAACGCTGAATTCGGCCTTATCAACAGGCTGCTTATCGCACTTGGACTTGAGAACAGTACCGGACTTTGGCTTGCCGATCAGAAAACTGTGTTGTCGTGTATTATGGTCGTTATATGCTGGCAGTTTATAGGCTATCATATGATACTGTATCTGGCTGCCATAGAAAACATCCCACCCAGCTTGATCGAGATGGCTACCATCGACGGCGCAGACTCATGGGAAAGGCTCAAAAGCATAACACTGCCTTTAATAAAACCAATAATTGGAATAGATACGGTTTTGATCGCCACAGGTTCTTTGCGCTATTTCGATCTGATCTATGTGATGTCCAACGGCGGACCCAACCATTCCAGCGAAGTCATGGCGCTTTATATGTACTACAAATCCTTCAGAGATATGCAATACGGGTATGGAAGCGCTATTGCAGTGGTCCTGTTGTGCATGTGTCTGCTGATCACTGTCATACTCAACAGAGTGTTCAAATCGGAAGATATTGAGTACCATTGATAAACCTGTTGCTGCCATATCCATTGAAAAGGAGAGTTCCTGACAAATGACCAATAAAAAAACAAACAGAGTATCTATACGGGAGGCAATTACGGTTGCAGTACTGTCGATATTATCATTAACTTACCTGTATCCTCTGTTATGGCTCATAATCAACTCTTTAAAAACAGATAATGAAATGTTTGCAAACCCATGGTCTATTTTTCCGTCGCTTCAGCCTTCAAACTATGTTACTGCATGGATATCAGGGAAAATAGGCATCAGCTTTTTCAATTCTGTACTGGTATCGCTGATATCAGTGGCTGTGACCATAGTAGCAGCATCGATGGCTGCATTTGCGTTAAAAAGGTTCAAATGGAAGCTGTCGGGCTTTGTGCTGGGTTTGTTTCTCATAGGTATAATGATACCGATCCATTCGACGCTGATACCGCTTTTTATGGTATTCAACAAGGTCGGCATGCTGAACAAATACATTTCACTGGTACTACCTTATGTGGCCTTTGCGCTGCCCACATCGGTCTTTATACTCAGCGGATTTATGGCCTCATTCCCGAAGGAAATAGAGGAAGCGGCCATCATGGACGGCTGCAGCATGAAGGGGGTGTTCTGGAGGATAATCTTCCCTCTATCCAAATCCTCTGTTGCGACAATTTCCATATTCAACTTTGTAAATGCCTGGAATGAGCTTATGTTTGCGCTTATATTCATAACGGATGAGAAAAAAATGACGCTGGCGGTGAGTCTTACCAGATTTAAGGGTCAGTATTCGACAAGTTGGACGATTCAGCTTGCAGCAGTGGTAATCATGGTAGTTCCAAGCTTGGTGACATATTTCTTTCTGAACGACAAGATAATAAAGAGTCTTACCATAGGAGCCGTAAAGGGATGACCCTTTGGCAGACGGCTTATTTGCAATAAAGAGCAGTCAAGGCAAGGAGGGCAGTCAAGGCAAGGAGGGCAGTCAAGGCAAGGAGGGCAGTCAAGGCAAGAAAGATAGCTAAGCAACGAGGGCAGTCAAGGCAACGAGGGCAGTCAAGGCAAGAAAGATAGCCAAGCAAAGAGGCAAGTCAACAAAGAAAATCAGGTCAACGAAATCGCAGGACGGTTCACGCAGGCAATCATGCGAACCGTCCACGATAACTTTATGGCAGGCAATCAAAAGAGCCGTCCACGATAACTTTACCTCAGTAAATCATACGAAACTTTTCGTCCGGTATTCCGCTTTTCCTGAAGAAATATGAGTTTATCACATCACGCCATTCACAAGCGTGCTCTGCTTGCTCCTTCAGCCTTTCAAGCACTCGGAAGAAGCATCCCGGATCAATTTTGTCCTCAAGGCTTTTCCATCTGTCGATTAGTCCGGCGGCTTTTTCAGCGCCTTCAAAATGTGTGTCATATATATGCTGTATCAGTGTGACGCCTGATTTGAGTCTGTGCCTGTATGGAATTCGGTGGAAGAACAACAGCAGCTCCTCAGGGCAGGTCTCAGGAGATTCATATATTTCTGAGTTCGGGGGGAAGTATCTGCCTGTGAAGCCTGTGCCGCCGGAAACCGTCCTGTCCACACCAATGCCTTCGTGATCTGCTCTGTGATATGTGCCCCATGCGGAATATTCATAGCCATCCACACTTGGTCCGTAATGATGGCTGGGATTGACCATCCATCCGATACCCAGCGGAGATGTATAGGCTTCATATATTTGATATGAATCCATCAGCATACCTATAATGGTATCCACAACAGCAGGGTCACTGCCGAAGGTCTGCAGTACCCACTCCTTTGCAATAGCTTCAGAGGTGAGCCCCGGATCCCATGCAAGTCTGCCGAAGCAATATAGATTGGCCTGAGCAAGATCGTGACCTGTCCAGTTCATATCATCACCAATATTGGAGACCGCTGTAATACCTGTTAGTATGTCTTGATTTGCACCTGAAAGTATTTTGGCTACTGTGGAGCCTTTTCCGCAGCTGTATGTGTCAAAATTCAGCACATTCTTCCACATCGGCGCCAGATAGCATAGATGCCGCTGCTGGCCTGTATACTCCTGTGTGATCTGAAGCTCCAGTATGGTATTGGATTTTTTCAATCCTCCGATGAGAGGGGACACGGGTTCTCTGACCTGAAAGTCCATTGGACCGTTCTTTATCTGGAGAATGACATTATCTTCAAAGCTGCCGTCCAGCGGCATAAAATTGTCATATGCCGAGTTGGCCCTGTCGGTGACCCTGTCGCGCCAGTCCTGCCTGCAGTTATATACAAAGCAGCGCCAGATAACCACACCGCCATAGGGCTTGAGAGCTGCCGCCAGCATATTCGCTCCCTGCGCATGGTTTCTTCCGTATGTGAAGGGACCGGGCCGGAATTCTGAGTCAGCCTTGACGAGGAAGCCTCCAAAATCGGGTATGAAGCTGTAGATTTCTGCAGCCTTTTCGTTCCACCATGCCTGTACCTTATCGTCCAGCGGGTCGGCAGTATCAAGGCCGCCAAGTTCGATAGGGCTGGAATAGTTGACACTCAGAAAAACCTTGATACCATACCTTCGAAACAGTTCTGCCAGCTTTGACACCTCCGGCAGCAGTTCCTTTGTTATAAGCCTTGTTTCATGGTGATGAACATTAACGTTGTTGAGAACGATGCCATTAAGTCCGACAGAAGCCATCAGCCTGGCATAATCCTCGATCCTGGAGAAGTCCTCTTTTATCTTATTGTTTTGATAAAAAATGGATTTTCCGGCATAACCTCTTTCTATGCTGCCATCCATATTGTCCCACTGATCAAGCATACGGACAGGAGTTGAGGGGCTTTCTGCAATATGAAGATCATCAGTGAAGCTGCCGCAAAGTATATGCCTTATCAGTGCAAATACACCATATAGCGCACCGGCGCTTGTTTTAGCTGCGATGACGGTAAAGCTTACGCCGTTTTCAAGCCTGCATCGTTTTATTATGAAGCCCCCAGTGCCGAGCTCAGCTGCCTCGGAGTCATTGATGCAGGCACTGCAGCATGAATTATCTTCGCTGACTAACGCATGGTCGTTTGACCCTTCCCGGATCTTATAAAGAAGCACAGTTCCATTCCGGACTGGATTACAGACAGGGTGAATAACAATCTCCGGAGTTTTCTGAAATATTGCGTTCAGCGCCTTTTTTAATTCATTTACAGCAGTATCGAATTCCTTAATTTCCGGATCGATACTGATACTATCGAAAAATGTTGAATACCGTTCAATTGTCTTGCGGCCGACTCGCTTAAAGCCAAACCATGCATCGTACCCTCTGTTATCGTTCTCGTATCTTGTTTTCATTTCATCCCTTCCTTATAGTATTGCAGAGTTTTGTAGTAAAAGTGCACACCCGGCTGGAGTATCATCGAGCCCGAAATAGACTTTCACGATCTGACCTATGTGTATAAGGGGAGCTCCACTTATATGATCAACGGTACGCAATATAACCTTTCCAAAGGTGATTTTGAATAAACAATGCATTAATACCTTCCATAGTTCTGAATTGCATACATTACGGCCAACATGCTCGTCAGAAGGCTTCCGTTGTTGATCGAGCCTGCTGTTGAAATATTGAGACCTCTGCATTCCCGTGCCATCTCACAGTCGCGCTTCACTTCATTGATTATACCTTCGATGTCATTATTCATAAATGTGAATGGAGCAAGACAGCCGTCAATCCTGGTATGAGGCATGTACTTGCGTATCTCGTCGACCAGAACTGTCGGACCGAAATTGCAACCGGTCAGATTCAGCCGGCCCAATATCGGAAGCAGGTGCGCCATGGCGGAGTCCGAATGCTGATAACGGCCGTCCTGTGGATTCGGGCACCAGCGTTCGAATACCGACTTTAAGACAGGATATCCGAACATTTCATACATCTCCGGTGTCAGCAGGCAGCAATTATCATCTGCAAAGCTGAACCCACCCGGCTTGTTTGTCTCGTCAAACCCGGCTTCTTCATCCATAATGGATGCGATGCCTGTTATTACATTAAGTATTACGTCAGAAAACCTTTTTGCCAGATCGGGCTCATCGATAATGAGAAATATGAGGTTTTCTGCGCCGTATATTGAAGTGGCCAGTGTGACCGGGCCTCTGATATGCCTCATTGGCGACGGCCTCAGGCCGTATTTTTCAAAAATTCGTTTCTTCTCGCTTTCCCAGTTCTGAGGGAGTATGAACTGACGCAGATCGAGCTTTTCAACCCTGTCCAGCAGCTTTTCCAGCTCCGAGGGCGTGGCTGCCGAGCTTTCCAGCCATTCTGCCACCTCATTTTGCACATACTTCCCTCCAAATACTTCTCCGATCCTTTTTACATATGGAAATTCCACATCCGGATCAGGCAATGTTTCGGGAAGCAGCCTGCGTCCAACAATTTTCTCAGCTTTATCATTATACCGCTTGTTCAGCTCGAGTCTTCTTTCCCTTGGTGTATATCCCCAGGGATTGCCTTCTTCATCCAGCTCCGCAAAAACGCATTCTTCGCTCATCCTGATGCCCAGTGCGGCCTGTGGCGCCCTTGGGCTGAAGCAATTATCCTCGTGTGCCAGCTCATCGTCTGCCCAGAATTTTTCGATATCGACATACATAGTTGCATCCCTCCTTTTAACATAATACTGATTTATAAACACCCGGGCAATAGAACAATGCGAGATATTTTGTAAAAATCAAAGATAATTTTAATTTTTTGACGGTCCATTGCCGGAGGTGCTGACATTGATAACCAGCAGTTTATTAAAATAAAACTCAGGGATTAATGAATACCCTGAGTTTTGTTTAATTACCATGCCTGACAGCTATTCCAACGGGTCATACCATTCCGAGCCTTCATGCTCCTCACTTTCCTGAGCGTTACCGCCCGGAACTTCTTCATACCAAGTGCTTCCGCCCTGCGGGTTGTATTGCTGCGGATCGCTGTTGTTTTGCCCGTCTCCGTTTGTATCATTGTTTCCGTCGAACGGCCAGAGCCAGTCAAACATGCCATCCAACGGATTTTCGGGTTCCACGGGAGCGCCATGTACTGTACAGAATTCTCCTGCAGGCATTTCATATGCGACATCCTTTGGAGCCCGTTCATTCGGCTTGGTTGGCACATAAGGTATTTCGCGTTCGATGAACACCCTTGATTCGACTGTATCCGCAGGACAGTAGGGGCCTGCCAGTAAATTGCGCTTAAGCGTATCTTGGCTTGCTGTGCAGACCTGCGCCTCTACGTGGACTTTGCAGGAATCATCATCACGAGGCTCTGTGCCTTTTATAAAATACTCTACCTTTGTTGCATTTTTCCCTCTGGGATCGCGCCTGCATAAATCAGTCGCTATTTTGCCGGAGTATATGCAAATCTCTTTTTTCACTACGCCGCTTGGCATTTCGTTGAATTCTTTTTGCGGCAGGTCCTCATGTACCTTTTGCATAACGGCGGCGAATATCTTATGTGCCTGGTAGAACTCCTCCTGTTTTACCGGGATAGCCTCTGTACTATTGTCGTAACCGTACCAGACTGCCGCAGAATAATATGGAGTGTATCCCACAAACCATTTGTCGATATTGCTTGTAGTTGTACCGGTTTTTCCGGCTACAGGCATGCCGATCGTTTTTTCATTGACATTTGTGTAGGCCGTACCGGAATGAGGGTATGTTGATGTTCTGCCGCTTGTTACCTCCTGCAGCATATCGGTCATTATGAATGCCGTTTGCTCGCTGTATGCTATATTGAATTCCGGAGCATTTTTGTTGATGAGCTCACTTCCGTTGCTATCCTTTACAAGAGTGAAGGTCGAAGGCTCGAAATACAGGCCCTCGTGTGCAAAGGGCACATAGGCTGCCGCCAGCTGAAGCGGGTTGATGCCTTGTTCCCAGCCTCCCATGACCAGAGATATATATTTTTCGTCTTCTCTGTCTATTCCGACCTTTTTAAGGTATTCGATGGAATTATCAGGGCCCAGATAATCTCTCCATACTCTTGCAGCAACGACGTTAACCGAGTTTTTGATTCCGTTTCTCACCGTAGTAAGGCCGTCAAATTTATTATCATAGTTGGTAGGGTATGCTTTTTCAGAATCCTTGCCTGTAAGCATGTACACTGCGACGTCGTCAATAATAGTTGCAGCTGTGACCGCCTTCATATCAATGGCGGGACCATATGTTGTTATGGGCTTGGCCGTAGAACCCGGCTGCCTTTTCATAAGCGACGAGGATGCCCTGTTGAGCGTATTGTTGGCTTCCTTCTTTCCGTACCCTCCGTATAGAGCCTTGATCTGTCCGTTCTGAACATCGATTATGGCCATGGCTGCCTGAGAGTGCTCCATCTGCCTTTTTGCTGATTCATTGACCAACGGAAAATATGTGTCATCCAGGAAAACAGAATCCATATCGGACTGGACCTTGGGATCCATTGTAGTATATATTTCAAGTCCTCCGCCATATATCATATAATTTGCCATTGTAGCGGATATGTTCATCTCTTCCATAAGGGAATTTCTTACATCCACTATGACCTGATCGACAAAGTAGCTCTGTACGCTTACCATTTTTTGCGAAGCGGACTTGGATGCATACCTCAGATTGAACTTAATGGCCCGATCGTATTCATCCTGGCTTATCTTTCCCAGTTCGAGCATTTTGCCCAATATTGTTTCCTGACGTTCCTTGGCGTTTTTACGGCCTTTTTCTGTGAAGGGATTATACTTGCCGGGACTATTGGTTATACCCGCCAGAAGTGCGCACTCAGCCAGATTCAGATCACTGACGGGCTTCCCGAAATACTTTTTTGATGCCGACTGGACTCCTGTACAGCTATTGCCCCAGTATCCGAGGTTCATATACAGCTCAAGTATCTGCCACTTCTCCAGCTTTTGCTCGAGAAGCAGGGCAGCGTAGCCCTCCTGCACCTTTCGCTCAATTGAACGCTTAGTATCTCCTGTGATATTCTTCACTACCTGCTGGGTTATGGTGCTGCCGCCTCTTGTTGATGCACTGCTTCCGGTCAGTATGCTTTTAGCGAAACCCAGACCTGCGTTTATAACACCCTGTATGTCGACTCCAGGATGCTGTTCAAAACGCTCGTCCTCTATTGAAATGATGGCGTCCTTGAGATACTTTGGAACCTCCTTGTCAGTAACGGGCTCACTGTCCATATTGTCTCTGCCGGTGAGCTTTTGTATTATATTGCCTTTTGCATCATATATGATGGTGGTTCTGTTTGATGCTTTGGCAATCAACTGTTCCTCGGTGATCGGTTCGGCTGTCTTTATGTAGCCATAGACAGCTCCGCCTACCAGGCCTGCCATTGCAAAGCCTATCGACAGGATAAATATGATAAGGCAAATGATAAAGGTCAGTACGAATTTTTTTATAAATGAAGATTTCTTTGTTTTCTTCTGTTTTTTGACCGCTTCCTTAGCGGCAGGTTTCTTTCCAGACTTCATACAGGGCCTCCTTGTAAAAAACAAACTGCAAAGTACTATTCTTTCAATATTGTTTAGACTGCTTTTTCAAACTGCCGGTTCCATTTCCGAAAATGCTAATACATTATAGCATATTTCTAAAACGACTGTAAAATCAGTGTGGAAATCTATTTGGGCATGCATGATTTCTAGGTTAACAGATCAGCAGGCAACACACTTTACGGTGTAATGTGTTGTATTGCTGTATGTAATTATGTAAAATGGAAACAGAGCGTGTCGAGTCACCTTTATCTGACTGAGACAGGAGGAGGTTGGAAGCCATGCAAATTAAGGTAGGGGAAGTAATAAAGGCCAGAAGGGAAGAACTGAGAATACCTCTTGTGGATTTCGCAAGGCAGGTGGGGATTTCACCCGGCTACCTGTCACAGCTGGAGAACGGCAGGAAGACCAACCCCAGCCTCGAGCTGATCCTTACCATAGCGGAGCAGCTGGATATCGATATTGACTCAGTGCTTGGACTGGATCAGGAAAATGAGACTCCTGCGCTCAGGATACCTTCGCTTTTGAGGCTTGTCATTGCGAAGGACAGGAATATGAAAGCGCTTGAGGACAAAGAGATTCAGAGAAAAATCGGAAATATAGTTGACAGGATGCTGGAATGTAAATATCTGATAGAGGATGATGATCTGTATAGTTTGTTCTTGGAGGATGTGTATGTACAGGCTGAAACCGCACTCAAGAGGTACATGTCGGTGGGTATATTGAAAAGTATGAGCAAAAAATGAAGCATCGGTGCAGGATGAAACATCGGTACAATGGCGTAGAGTGAACGGAATGAAATAATAATCGCGAATAAGGCAATAACCGGAAATGAAGCGGTAACCAGAAACGAAGGACTAATCGGAAACGAAGCGATAACCGGAAACGAAGGACTAATCGGGGAAATGTGAAAAATTATAAAATGTGTAACCGAAAAAACACCTCCTGCATATTATAATGCAACGGAGGTGTTTGCATGTTCAGGAACAGTAAACTGTACCGCAGATGGTGGTATGTGAAAAAGCGGAACATCAGAAGGCTCCGCTTGCTGCTCCGCGTTACCCTCACCGCATTGATCATGTGCATCCTGCTGTTTTTCACACAATTAAATATATTAGAATTACTGGGATTATAGAACAAATATCAAACTTCCGTACTATTTGTTCTCGTCATATACTTCTTCCAATACATTGCTCTTTTTGTAGTTTCTCCTGGACTTCTCGGCGGTCTTTTCAGACGGAGGATTGTCCAGCATTTCGCACTTGCCCTGGAACAGAGCTCCCTCATCAGCCACAAAACTGTTAATTTTGATATCACCGTAAAGTTTAGCGGTCGATAATATTTTCAGTATACCTTTAGCTATAATGTTGCCTTCTACGGTGCCGGCCAGATGAACATTGCCGGCATCCACATTTCCATTGACTGTGGCTCCGTTGCCGATATATACGTCTCCGGTGACTTTGATATCTCCTATGACCTTGCCGTCGACTCTTACAGTGCCGTCAGACTCGATACTGCCCTTGAATACTGAATTGCTGCCGACCAGTGTGTCGACGCCATCGCGAAAACTGGAATTCTTTCTCAACATACCGTACCCCCTTTTATAAGATCACTACAAATATAGCATATTATTTGACTATGCCTGTTACAGCATTGTCCTTGTTTCATATCATTATTTGCTTTCAAGGTATTCGAGCGGATCGACGGCAGTTCCATATATCAGTATTTCAAAGTGGAGATGCGGTCCGGTACTGCGGCCTGTGCTGCCAACTTTGGCTATCACCTCGCCCTTTTCTACCGTTTGTCCCGGCTCAGCCAGTATCTTGGAACAATGGCCATATAACGTTACGATCCCGCGGCCGTGATCTATCTTGACAGTTCGGCCTGTGGCATATGTATAATCAGCATAAATTACCTTGCCGCTTGCGGCTGCTTTTATCGGTGTACCGCTATCGGTTGCTATATCGAGTGCCGTGTGGAATTTTCTCTTGCCATTGAAGGGATCCTTTCTGTATCCGAACCTGTCGGTGATCCTGCCATTGGTTGGCCACAATGTGGGGACTGTTTCCATAAATGCATTGACTTTTGCCTCGGCTGTCTCAAGATCTGCCTCAGGGACCCTTGATCTGCTGTACAGCAGACTGAGGCTGTCAAGTGATGTCTTCAGCAGGTGCATATCACTGGTAAAGGCAGTCTCGTTTCTCTCGCCTGAACGATTGACCACACTCGTACGCTCTTCGAGATATTCATCGGTTATGCTATTGAAGTTTTCGGTGAATTCCTCTATTTTGTCATTCACGACTTCCTTGAACGCCGCACTTTCATCCTTCAGTCTGCCGATCTCCTCGGACCTTGCCTGAAGCAGCTTGCTCTGCTCTGTTGTTGTGACATAAAGCTCGTTTAGATTTTGCTTGAGTGCGTCATTCTCTTTCAGCATTTTTGAAATGTATAAACTGCCGGATACAAATACAGCAACCAATATGACAAAACAAGCGACCAGTTTTGCATAAAATGCATTAAATCTGAGTACTTTTACATGACTTGACGAATGTGGGACCAGTACGATCGATAAATATTTTTTTGGGGACTTCCTCACTTTACCCTTCTTCATGTTAACCGCCCTGTAAAAATGATAAATCAAATATTTCTTATCTTTCGTACAGTGATGGCCAGAAAAAAAGGCTCTGTTAGTATTCTACACAAAATTAAAAAATCCTTTTTTCCCGGAAAATAATATCACAATATCTATTTATATCTGATATTATCATTAATGTCAAATCATATATTGGAATAAACAAGAAGGAATTTGTCATGTTTTATCGAATTATATACCTTAATACATGATAGCTGATTTATTTAATACATGATAGCTGATTTATTTAAATGCGGAGATGAAGCGATGATAAAAATAAGGGCAAAACTGATCCTGGCTTTTGCAGTTACTATCCTGATATGCAGCATAGCTACACTGGCAGTGACCCTCGGTGGTTATAATCTCATGATCTCAGGCATAGCTGCAAGCGCAGACAGCAATAATGCCCGAATAATAAGTATCCGCGAGATCGGCAGCATGATCAGCCGACAGCAGCAGATACTGTCTCGAAGCGCTATCAACAAAGATACTTCGAAGCTCAGCGAGATCGAGACTGAAGGTGAGAAGATCAGACAGGCGGCAGACAACCTGGCCCAGCAGTCGGCAGATAAGGAAAGGGCGGAGCTTGATAAATTCAAGGGTTTAGCAGATCAGTATACACAAATCTGCATCACAGATGTTGCCGCTGGGATCGGCAGGACTGACAGAGCCAAATATGACAGTCTGCTGACAGGTTTCACAGCGAAATATGATTCCCTTATTAAAAAGGAAACTGAATTAAAAGAACAAATTGCGGATTTGGTCGATGCAACGTCTAAAAGAGTGGCCGATGCCAGCGGGAGCCTCATGGGTCTGTCAGGGGAGCAGTTGGTTTTATTCAACGAGCTGTTACCTGTTGCAGAAAAGATCCTGGCGGAATATAAGGCAGCAGTTGACAAAAACGCAGACCTTTTTTCTGTGAGTGTAGCTCAGCAGCAAAGGATAAGCAGGCTTGAGGCGGATATCGGGGTGCTGCTAGAGGAGATCGCCGGTCTGAGAGCTGAGCTCGAGGCATTAACGGAGAATCCTTCGGGGCACAGCGGACAGCCGGCGGCGGGCCAGCCTTATGCGGCGAGCGGCCAGCCTTATGTGGCCAGCGGCCAGACAATGGCTAGTCAGACCTATGTGGCCAGCGGCCAGACAACAGCATATTCGGGGCTGGCTGTAGATGGAGATGCAGCCGTAATGGGTACTTTGGCTGGACATGCCACTACAGACGGAGTGCAGAACGGAAATACGGCCGTGAAGGATGCCATGACCGGATATGCCACTGCAGACGGAACGCAGGCCGGGGATACGACTGCGTATGACCAGGCACTGGAGGACAGTATCCGTACTTATCTTGATAATATCCTTCTAAATGGAACAAACATAAAAAATTCAGTCAGCAGATTGAAAGCTGCTGACCATATTGATGCACTAAATAAGCTTTCTCAGGCTAACATGGCTGTTGCCATAACGATGGAGGCATATGGCGCTGCCCAGTCCCAACTCGCCGGAAGCGGCGGAGATGCTGTGGATTTCAAAAATGTGATCCAGAGAGCTGAGCAGGAGCTGTTAAGTCTGGAGACGGGGCTTTCAGCAGATAATGCCGCATTGGCATCAGAAGCTGCCAAATCGTGCGCCGAGCTTGGCGCATCAATAGACCAGCTGTTTGCTGCTAAGCAGGAGCTTGAAAACACAGGCCTTAAGGAGAGCTTTGCAGAGGCGGCTGAATTATACGATCAGCAGACAGAAGTACTTGCTTTACTTGAAAATTCATATAAGACATATCTGGCCGATGACATTGATAAATCTGAAAGACTCAAGAATCAATTACTGCTGTCACTGGCGGGCATTGCTTTCCTGTCTCTGTTCATAGGCATGTCGGCTGCGCTGTGGTTGTCAAGGAACATACTCGGTCCTATACGCAGCCTGACAAGGCTGCTGGATAAAGCCGGAAAGGGCGACCTTACCGACAGAGTCAGAAACGGAAGGCGTGACGAGCTTGGAGAACTGGGTGAAAAGGTCAATGTAGTGCTGGACGGGCAGCAGCAGATAATCGAGCAGGTGAAAACCACAACAGGCAATATCGGAATACTCAAGAACAACCTTGTCGAGCTGTTCTCGCACAGCAGGGAAAATGCAGGCAAGGTATCGAACAGCTTTAAGGGAATAATGGAAAGCATCATGTCAGGGATCCGGCAGCAGACTGCCGATACGGACGAGGCCGCCGGTGATGAGGCCGCCGTTGACGAAGCCGCAGATACGCTGGTTGTATCAGCCGGCAGAGCGGTCGAGGACGGAATAAAGGCAATGGAGATCGCCGCAAACGGCGAAAGGTCTGTGCAGGAGGCTGAAGAGGTGATCCGCAATGTCACCGATACGGTCAGGCAGATAGCGGACTCCATCAATGAGCTGGAGGATTCATCGAGCAAAATAGGCAACATAACAAACACAATTACCGATATAGCCTCCAAAACAAACCTGCTGGCACTGAACGCCGCAATCGAGGCAGCAAGGGCAGGGCAGCAGGGCAAGGGCTTTACCGTGCTGGCCGATGAGATCAGAAAGCTTTCAGAGGGAAGCAACAAGGCTGCCCATGAGATCAAGCAGCTGATCAGCGAGATACAGGGAAGGATCCAATATGCGGTAGAGCGGATCGGAGACGGTGTGAACAGTGTAGATATCGGCGTGGGAAAGATCAACTATGCAAGGGACAGCATTTTGGAGATAACGGGGACCGTCGGTCAGATAGTAGAGGCGCTCAAAGAGACGGCATTTGCCATCAGCTCAAGGCAGGATGATACTGCGGAGCTTGTTGGAACCATAGACAGTCTTGAAAAGGCAGCAAGCCGGACAGTTGCTTCCGGCGAGGTGATAGATGCGGATCTGGAGCTGCATCAGAATACGATAAAAGAGATGGAAGAGACGACTGCAAGGCTGGATGAAGTCACAGACGCTCTCAACGGTCTGCTTGGCAGGTTCAGCATATAAATATTATTTATATTTCCATGAATATGCATGGGGAAATATGGAACACTAATAATATGGCATACTGATTCTATCTGAAATTTTTTTGCCGCCCCTGTAATGGGGCTATTTTTTTATTTTACGGTCCCGTTGCCGAAGCTTTTTTTAATATGTGAAATAATGCGAAATCATATACGGTATGATAATATTTATAGTGATTTAACCAAGAATTTTCTCAGGGTGATGAAATGGCAGGCGTAGAAAAAAGCAAGCACCTCACAGTTCTTTTGGAAAAGAACAAACACTATGTGATCGATATAACCGGGATGACTCATGAAGGGCAGGGCGTTGGCAGAATAAACGGCCTTGCTGTTTTTGTTGACGGGGCACTGGAGGGTGAGCAGGCGGAGATAAGGATCATAAAGATAAACAGATCCTATGCTGTCGGCAAGCTGATATCTATACTCAAGCCATCGACAAACAGGGTCACTCCCTTTTGTGGTGCATTTAAGCGTTGTGGAGGCTGCAGCTTGCAGCATATGGACTACAAGGCTCAGCTTGTATTCAAGACAAAGCTTGTCCGTGACAACTTAGAGAGAATAGGCGGGATTTCCGGGGTAATCGTGCATGATACTATCGGCATGGCACAGCCTCTCAATTACAGAAACAAGGCCCAGTATCCGGTGGCAACTGTCGAAGGCAGCATCGTTACAGGCTTTTATGCTGCAAGATCTCACGAGGTGATTCAGTCAGAACACTGCGGCATACAGGATATGGTGAGTGAAAAGGTGCGCCGTATAGCTGCCCGTTTTATCGAAGAAAAAAATATCTCGGTATATGACGAGAAAACAGGCAAAGGCCTGATCCGCCACATAATGACCCGTGTCGGGTTCAACACGGGGGAGGTAATGGTGGTGCTGGTCATCAACGGAAGCAGCCTGCCGCACTCAGACGAGCTGGTTCGCCGGCTGATCTGCAACAGCTGTGAAGGACGCGATGGCGGAATACACAACGACGACATACCCGATAACGACATACCCGATGGCGGTATACTCGGGATCAGGAGCATTTATCTTAACATAAACACGGAAAATACCAATGTAATACTTGGTAGGAGAAATATCCTGCTTTACGGCGGTAAAACAATTACAGACACCATCGGTAAATATAAGTTCAACATATCTCCCCATTCATTTTTCCAGGTCAACCCCGTGCAAACGGAGATGCTGTATCGCAAAGCGCTGGAGTATGCTGGGCTGAGCGGCACTGAAACAGTTTTTGACCTGTACTGCGGCATCGGAACCATTTCGCTGTTCCTGTCAGAAAAAGCAGCAAAGGTCATCGGTGTCGAGGCGGTGGAAGCGGCGGTGGAAGATGCCCGCAAAAACACCGAGATCAACGGTGTAACCAACGCCGAATTCCATACCGGTGAAGCAGAAAGGGTAGTACCCAAGCTATACAGCAAAGGCGTGTGCGCCGATGTAGTCGTGCTCGACCCGCCCCGCAAGGGCTGCGACGAGTCGCTGCTGCAGCTGCTGGCAGACATGCAGCCGGCCAGGATCGTGTACGTCTCTTGCAATCCATCCACCCTTGCCCGTGACCTAAAGTACCTTGCCGGACACGGCTTCAACGTAATAGAAGCCCAGCCGGTGGACATGTTCCCCTGGACCGGGCACGTTGAGTGTCTGGTATTGATGTCAAGGGTAAAAGATTGAGAGAGCTGAAAACCCTTATATATCAAGGGTTTTAGCAGATATGGGTATGAAACCCACCAGGCGAAAAATATGAAAATATCGCTTCGCGGAAACAAGTCCATAAAGGCTCTTTTTGATAGTCAAGTGGTCAGGTTAGATGTCGGTGCTCTGTGAGTGTACGATTTAGATGTCAGCCTTCGCGAGTGCACGATTTAGATGTTTTTTCAGAATTTTTTGAGGTTGTGTGGTCAGGTTGGATGTTTTGAAAATTAGAACATTGATAAAATAATACGATTAATTTACATGCGCTTAGTGCCTACGGCTGCGGTAACCGACCTGCTCCCGTAGGACTTTTTAATTTACCACTTTCTAATGATTTGACGTAGGTATAATTATTATATTTTAGTATAAAATACTTTACAATCATATAACGATTTGATATGATGTACTTACAAGGAGGGATATGATGCCACGGAATACTGAAAACAAGGATTCTCAAGTGCTGCTTCTTCAACAGAACCTCGCAGCCATAAGGAAAATAGCAGGATGGACTGCCGAGCAGCTTGCTGACAAGATTGGGGTTACAAAGCAAACGATATCCAATCTGGAAACCGGTAAATCCCCTATGAATCTCACGCAGTATATAGCTATACGTACCATTCTTGATCATGAAATCGAGACAAACAAAGAAAACACCGTACTTCCACAGGTTATTACGATTTTAGTGGACAAGGGTGATGAGCTGAATAAAGAAGATTATGCGAAGGTCAAAGAAGCGATAAATACGGTTTCTATTTCCGCGGCAGGTGGAGTGACTGGCGCAACATTGGCTTCAATCTTCGGTGGTCTGCTCACCGGCATCCCCGCATCAAATGCGATACTTGGGGTCGCCGGTCTCGCGCTTGGCCCTCTTGGTATTATCGGAGGTGCAGTTGGCGGGGCCGTTGCAGGTACATGGCTTAACAAAATACTGAAAAAAGACAAAGAAACAAAGAAAAATAAGTGAATTGCTGAGAAATCCCTGATGCCATCATATGCGCTTATATGATGAGTCTAAGCTAATAGAGCGATATTGCCTCTGAATATAATAATGAAAGGAAGAGAATCAGTGGACGAAAACTGTAAAGGGTTCTCTGAAGAAGAACTTAAAGGTGTAATCGGCTCCTGCGAAGCCGAAGCAAAGCGTATCCTTGAAGATGAAGGTAAACTAAAACAGCTTCACGGAAAAGCAAAAAAGACAATCAAGAAGATCAAAGATGTACCTGTCATCGGAGGACTTGTCGATGACCTGTTAACCATATTTGATCTCATTGGTGATTATGCTAAGGGAAATTATAAAAAGATCCCTTTGCGTGCTATTGTTTCTGCTGTCGCTGGTGTGATATATCTTGTTTCTCCAATAGATATTGTGCCAGACTTTATTCCCATTGCCGGATGGATAGACGATGCCGCCGTTCTTACACTTATTCTAAATGCTGGTCTTGCTTTGGAACTTCGCAAATACAAGAAGTGGAAGCTCGAAATCAAAAAGGATGAGTTTATCGGCAACCTGCAAAGCAAAATTGCTGATGTTGTCAAAGAAAGATATCTTGTGGCTATGTTTTTAACGGATGATGATACTTTGAAGCTGTTGACATCCACTTCTTCAGATGGTTCGTTATTGCCAATCGAAGTGAAACCGGAGCTCCTTGAGTTTGATTACACGGGGCTCAAGTCAATCTGTGAAGAATTAAACGTTGAAGTCTTGAATGTTTTGGATGAAATAAGAAACCAATTTAAAAACGAAGATGCGGAGATTCTTATAATCGATATTAAAGTCTGCCGTGAATCTGATTTCACCGATTTTGATGAGACCTTTGAAATCGTAACCGAGGAGGATTAAGCTAAATGGATGAACAGTTTATTCCTAAAATTAGCGAGCTCCCCGTTGGAGACAAATTAACAAACGGACATGCTAAGAAAATTCAGCGTTTGTTTCCTGTGCCGAGTGATTATAAAATTCTCTGGGCTGTTGCCGAAAGTTTCGGTCATCATCCCAGTGGTCTTGTCATTGCTGATAAAGGCGTAATTATCAAAGCAAACAAAAAATGCGTTGATGAAGCGAATGCTGGAACCGATGACGGGAAAAGGCGCAAGAAAAAAGAACAACCGAAATTTATCTATCAGATAATTCCGTGGGACTTATTTGATCCAGATGATTACATTGTAAAAATAGAAAACGGCTTTGTTTCGATAACTGTTGGAGAAACGAGTTATACTGGTTATGCTAATAACGCCATTGCAGAATTCTTCAAGAAAGCCACTGCTAAAAAGCGGAATTTTGAAGCGACGGTTTCTTCTTTTGTTGAAGCTGGAACTGTAGCAAATTTGAATACTCTCGGCTTAGAAGGCATTGAATTCGCTGCCGCTTATGGTGCAGACCAAACTAAAACCGGGCATGGGATTTATGCCGAAGAAGCAGGAGCATTACTCGACAAGCTAAATGGCGAAGCTGCTGAAGTTGTTGGTAGAGATAATGCAAAAAATGGACCAGATAAAGTTGTCAATGGACGCGCTGTTCAATGTAAGTATTGCAATAGTGCGAATTCTTCAGTCAATAACTGTTTCAAGAAAAACGCCACTACAGGAGCGAAAGAATATCGTTACATAACGCTTGACGGTACTCCAATGATGGTTGAAGTGCCGAAAGATCAATATGCTCAGGCCATCGAAGTGATGAAGAACAAAATCAGTGAGGGTTCTGTTCCCGGTGTATCAGATCCCAATGCGGCTTATGATATTATTCGTCAGGGTAAGCTAACTTATAAACAAGCTCGCAATTTAGCAAAGGCGGGAACATTCGAATCCATAACCTACGATGCGGCAACTGGTGCTGTTAATTGCTCGTTTGCCTTTGGTATTTCAGTTCTAATCACTTTTGGCTTTTCATTCGCAAGTAGTCATGATGCTAAGAAATCTCTGAAAGCTGCCGCTCTTGTCGGGCTTCAAACGTTCGGTTTTGCACTTGCAAGTCAGATTATTTCGAGTCAGATTGCAAGAACCGGGTTGTCAAAAGCGCTGATTCCAGCCTCGGATTTCATTATCAAAAAACTTGGATTCAAGACAGTCCAAAAGCTGATTAACGGATTCCGTGCCTTAGTTGGTAAAAAAGCTATATACGGAGCCGCCGCACAAAAATCATTAGCTAAGACACTTAGAAGCAATGTGATTACAGAAGGCGTTGCGTTTATCGTTTTTTCCGTTCCCGATACAATAAAGGTTTCCACACAGCAGATGTCTGTCGGGCAATACTTGAAGAATATGTCCTCCATTATTGCTTCGTTTGCCGGGACAGCGGCGGCAGTTGCAGGAGCGGCTGTAGCAACAGCAAAAATTGGAGAAAAGGCCGGTAAATCTGTAGATAAGCGTGTTGGCGGTGCAATCGGATTTGGTGCGGGTTTACTTGGTGGTGGATGCGCGGGCTTTGCCGCTAATCAGGTAGGTAAGCTTGTACGTGAGGATGATGCCGAAATCCTGCTCAGACTTTTTAATTCTGTTGTTATGAATGTTTGCTTTGATAACTTGCTTAGTGAATCGGAAATCAAGGAGTTCCTTACAGCTTTGAGCGAAGATAAAGAAACCGCCAAAAAGCTCAAGAAGGTAATGAAATCTTTGTATTCGTCAAAAGAACAATACCATGAGCTTGAAACCTTCTGCAACGATGTTCTAAATCCAATTCTTGCTAAACGCACGGTCATATCGAAGCAACTTGAACCCGGTGAAGAAGAGGTTATTCTCGCAATCGGCGATGTAATGTATGAAGTTTCAAAGGAGGAAGCCAATGATGAAGAAAACTAAAATATGTGCGCGGTGCGGAATAAAAGAAAAGCGAGGAAAGGTGTTTGAAGCTGTTTCAACTTTCCACCTTTGCATTGACTGCGCCCAAATTGCTTATAAGGCAAAGGATGCTGTTTTTGCCGGAGAGCCTGAGAGAGCTACTGAACAGCTTGAAGAGTTCATCGAGGGCATCAAAGACAGCTCAGTTAAAGAATCAGTCTTAATTTGGGCCGAAGAATACAAGAAGCGCATATTCAAAAAATGATAAGGTTTCGTTTCAATCTATAATAGAGCAAAGTGCTCTACGATATAATTTCGTAGAGTGCCTTGATCGTTTTTACCTTATTCGTTTACATCCATCGTCAATCCTGGTTTGAATTCCACAGTAAACTTATCCTCGAAGACAGTGACCTTTTCAATCAGACGCCGGACAAGCTGCTCATCATATTTGGAAAGAGCAGTGGATTGCTTCTTGAGGAAAGTGCTCATTTCAGCCATGAGCTTTTTGAGTTCATCACGGTTGGCATTTTCAAGCTGAAGCTTTTGCTTCTTGTCGCGCAGTCGGTGAATCTCATCGCCAACATTCTCATAATCCGCATTAGAAGTGGCCAGCTTCAGAAGCTCTGTTTGCAGTTCCTCCAACCGCTTATCGATATCCGCCAGATCCTTGTCACTTTCGCGGCTAATGACGATAGCGATGTTGTCCCTTAGAGTAATGAGGAAGCTATCCTTTTCGCAAAGTGCCTGATTGATAGCGGTGACAAGCACTTGCTCAATGGTGCTTTCCAGTACCGTGCGGGCATCGCAGAAAAGGCCTGTGTTCTCCAGTCTGCTTACGCAGCGCCAGACGATGGATTTCTTCCCACGGTTGTTCCAGTGCACCCTGCGGAACACTTCACCGCAGTTGCCGCAGATGACTATCTGAGCGAAGCAGTGGTTGCTGCTGAAGGTTCTGGTCTTTCCGTTCGGGCTGGTGTGGACAATGCGACGGCGGACAAGTTCCTCCTGCACCTGCATGAATATTTCACGCGGAATAATGGCTTCGTGACTGTTTTCTACATAATACTGCGGAACGATACCGTTGTTCTTGACCCGCTTTTTTGTAAGGAAGTCAACCGTATATGTTTTCTGTAAAAGAGCGTCGCCGATGTACTTTTCGTTTCGCAGGATCTGATTTATGTTGCTTGTATGCCAGCGTTCCCTGCCGGCACCGTTTAGGATACCGTCCGCTTCCAAACCACGAGCTATTTTCAACATACTGGCACCCTCAAGGTATTCCCGGTAGATGCGCTTGATGATTTCAGCTTCTTCGGGAACAACCACCAGACGCTTGTTTTCATCCTTGGTATAGCCGAGAAACCGAGCGCAGTTGACTTGAATTTCACCCTGTTGGTAGCGATATTGTAACCCCAGCTTTACGTTTTGGCTTAGTGACTGGCTTTCCTGTTGGGCAAGGGATGCCATAATCGTGAGCAGAACTTCGCCCTTGGAATCCATAGTGTTGATATTTTCCTTTTCAAAATAAACAGGAATGTTTTTCTCCTTGAGCTGACGGATATATTTCAAACAGTCCAGTGTGTTTCGGGCAAATCGGCTGATGGACTTTGTAATAATCATATCGATATTACCAGCCATACACTCGTCAATCATGCGGTTGAATTCCTCACGCTTTTTGGTGTTAGTGCCTGAGATGCCGTCATCTGCAAATATTCCCGCCAGCACCCAGTCAGGATGCCCTTGTATATAGGCGGTGTAGTGGTCAATCTGCGTTTCGTAACTGGTAGCCTGCTCATCGCTGTCTGTGGAAACACGGCAGTATGCCGCAACTCGGAGTTTGGGCTTTTCTTCGTCCTCACTCTTTCGAACATGCTTCCTTGCAGGAATCACGGTGACGCTTTTACTTACTGCCATTCTTGTTCACCTCCGTTTCGATTAAACTGTAGGCGTGTTCCGCCTGTGCAAAGGGGTCGTCGAATTCTTCTCTTCCTTCTATTACATGAAAAGCACTAGGATAGATGACCGTTGTTTCTTCATTTGGTTCATAAATACGACCGAGTTTCTCCGCCCGCCTGATACGCTCCGCTTCGGCGGATGTAAACGTGTTCGGGTCGATTATGGCGGGGTAATAGTCGTCGCCAAGATAACGCGCATTACGAAGCATTCTGCCGATGCCCGCGTGGAAGGCTGTGATACCCGCCTTCTTTGCAGCAGTTGCCAGTGAATCACCGGACAAATAGGAATCAAATAAGGTTTTTATCTGCTTGGCAGCTTCTATATCAATTACGGCTTTTCCGTTTTCAATGCGGTAGCCAAATGGTGTGTGACTCACTTATCTCACCAGCCTTTCTTTGAGTGTAATGCCGCATTTAAACTCGAATCCAATCTCCGACCTGGAATACACAACAACCCGCTCTACAAAGCGTTTGAAAATGTCCCCGTCAAAGCCCTTCAGCATTGATGCCTTGGTAGCATATTGCAATAGGGCACTGACCTCACTTAAGTTTTGGAAATCGTTATTTAAGAATCGGGTTATGGATTCTTTTTGACGGCGTAGACGTTCTGCCTCTTGCAGCAGCTCATTGTTGCTTTTATTGTAAACGGCAGGCTCAAGATATTTTTTGGTCATCAGCCCAAGTGCTGCCACTTTGAGCATAGGAGGTATGTACACATCCTCTGCCGCACCGATGGCTGGAACGAATCGGATTTTGAGTCCGTCTTTGGGAATCTCTATCATTGTGGTTTTCTTTCCGTCGCGGATGTGCAGGATGCTTGTCCGTGCATCAACCGTTCCGACGAGTTTCCCGTTAAGGGTTCTGACCTCGCTCATGGCTCTGACCTCCTTTCCTCAGTGCTTCATCAACAAAATGGGTTTATGCCTGTTTACGTCAGGATTTGCAAGTTAACAAATAAAAATGATGACTTAAAAGCAGATATATGTTAGAATAAAATCAGTGTAAACGAATGCAGACCGTTAACACGCACAAACCGCTCGCAAAATCTTCCTCAAAGCAGGCGCTTTTCCTGTGGCTTACAAGAAAAGAATAAACTTTGGAGGCGCGAAAGTATTTCCCCTGGGTTTGACGTGGATTTGACATGAATTTGACCTTGTATCGGGAGGAGGGAATCGTATGGAGAGATTGTGCTTCGGCACCTACGCGAAGCGTCTTCAGAAGATCCTCATTGATAGCGGTAACGAAAAAGTGGCAGAGTTGCTGCTCGATTTGATTACAAATAATGTAGAAATCCTGAACCGCAACGGGCAGCCGTTTGTGGTTACGTCTAAAATCGCCAGTGAGTTACTCTCGCACAAGGTCGATGTACTTAAGAAAATACGGGACGCCTCTGGCAAACCCGCTGTAATGGATGCCGCCAGTTATTATTTCGAGGATGCCGTGATTCCGTTCATCATGCCGGACATGGTTGAAGACCTGTTGACGGATATGAGCCAGCTTATATCCTCTGACACAGCCATCCCCAAGCGGAAGCAGTCGGAACTGTTGGCTATTGCCGACGCGGATACGCTTGCCGAATTTCTATCATCGGTTTACCTTTACGCCATAAAGCAGACGAACAAGATATCTACCGCCGTTGCCGATACTGAGTTCAGCACAGAACGTACGTCAACAGTCCCAGCCTGCAGCGATTCCATACCTGAGTCCGATTTGTACCTACTGATGGAAGCGGGCAGCGTATGCCAATCCTGCGGAAAAACGCTGGTGAACATAAAGAATGGGCATAGCCTCGCTGGGTACGCCATTACGGAAATTGTCCCTACGAACCCTTCGCAAGAAGTCCATGAGGAACTTGGCGATTTGCTGGACAGCTTACCAGCGCAACTTAGCGAAAACCGCATTGCGCTTTGCCTTGACTGCTCGAACCGCCACATACGGCATACGACGCGGGACGAGTGCCTTGCCTTGAAACAAACAAAGGAAAAGCTGCGCCGAGATTTCGACGCAGCCACCATGTTGGACAAAATGTACTTAGAGGAGCAGATTGAAGCCGTTCTCCGCAAGATACCGGTTGAGTCAGCCGAAGAGATTACGGAAACGCTTGAATATGATGCTCTGCGTGTAAGAGACAAAATACATAGCAACGTGCCGCTCATCATAAAGACCGAAGGCTTCGTGGTACAGTATTACCAGTTCATCAAGACTGTCTTCGCCCAGATGGAGCGTGAGGGCGCTATCGACTTTGACGCCGTGGCAAGCGATGTTAAGCGCAGCTTCAGGAAGCTGGAATCGAACGGCTACTATCAAGAAGATATATACGCGCACTTAGTAGATTGGTTTATGAAAAAGACGAATACGAAAAGCAAGTCACCGTGTGAGATTATCGTTGCCTTCTTTGTGCAGAATTGTGAGGTGTTCCATGCGCTTTCCGAGTAAGAATACAAGCTACAGTGAGAGTATCATAGCGAAGTTCCCGGCAGTGCTGGGCATATTGGAGCGCGCTGACGTGACGGCTTCAGAGCTTTACCGAGCCGTCAAGGACACCACCGAAGACATAGGCGAGTTCATCGAGATACTGGACTGCCTGTATGCCTTGGGGAAGCTGGAACTGAGCGCAGAAACGAGGTCTCTACACTATGTTGGTTGAAATAAGATGTGACAAATTTATAAGCAATGGCGAGCAACGCCCGCCTATCCGGTTTAACTCAGGACTGAATACCGTGTTGGGGAGCGAGTCCGGCAGCAACTCCATTGGGAAGTCCACCTTCCTGATGATTGTCGACTTCGCTTTCGGCGGCGACGACTATGTGCTGAAGTCTACCGATGTGCAAAGCAACGTGGGGCAACACATCATTCAATTTGCCTTTAGATTCGGCGGTCAGATGTTTTACTTCTCCCGCGACACGATTGACCATACCCACGTATCTCCTTGTAATGAGTTGTATCAACCGATACCAGACAAGGTTATGTCGAGGGATGATTTCCGTGAGTTCCTGTTTGCGAAATATGCAATATCACTGCCGCACATCAAATTCAGAGATATCGTTGGTCGCTATTTCCGCATCTACGGACGGGAGAACTTAGATGAGAAGCACCCTCTCTCCAATGCGAAAAACGAGCCTCCTAAAAACGCAATCAAGGCTCTCTTGAAGCTGTTTGGCGTTTATGCTTCCATCAGCGATTTAGAGGTTGCATTCGAAAAAAGCAAGGATGAGCGTGATGCCTACAAGAAGGCACAAGACTTCCAGTTCATTCCTCGCATAGGTAAACGCCAGCTTCAGGACAACGAGAAGCGGATTGCCGAGTTGCAGACCGAACTCGAACGGTTGCAGGTGAGCAGCGGCAATGAACTGATGGGTCTGGATTCACGTCAAGCTGAGACGCTTGCCGAACTTAGACGCAAGCTGACATCGGCGAAACGCCAGAAAAGCAGGATAATCTCACAGCTCAACTCCATTGACAGCGATATGGGAAATAACAATGAAGGAGTGCCGGTTGCGAATGATGCTGCCGTTTCAAGGCAACAACGCGCTATCCAGCTACTTCAGGGATTCTTTCCAACTGTCAGCCTGAAAAAGTTGGAAGACATCGAGCGGTTCCACTCTCAGCTTGTGACCGTGCTGAACTCGGAATATCGGGAAGCGCGACAACGCTACCTGACGCTCATCGAAGTGGCAAGCCAGGAGATTGCCGCATTGGAGAAGGAAATCCGCGCTTCCGGCCTCACGCCAAAGGTCTCCCGCGCCATACTTGAAGAGTACGCCGCCACAAAGGGAAAGATTAAGGCGATTGAGAAAGAGAACGAAACCTACTCCAAGTACGATGAACTCAAACAAGCAGCAAAGGACATGGAGGAGCGCCTCCTCGCCCTGCAGGAAGAGCAAATCGGCTTCCTGCAAAGCCAAATCAATGTACGGATGGACAAGATAAACGATGCCGTTTATTTAGGCGAGAAGCGCCCGCCGGTGCTGACCATCAAAAAGCCGAACAGCTACACATTCCTCACGCCGGACGACACCGGCACAGGGACTTCGTATAAAGGATTGGTTGTGTTCGACCTTGCTGTCTTGCAACTGACCGCTCTGCCGGCGTTGGTGCATGACTCCGTGATTCTCAAGCAGATAGCGGACGAGCCTCTCGAACGGATAATGAAACTGTATGGCGAGACGCCGAAGCAGGTGTTCATCGCCTTGGACAAGAAAGGCTCCTACACGGAGCAGACCCAGCAGATGCTTGAGAGCAGCACTGTCATCAGCCTCTCTGACGGAGGTAATGAGTTGTTTGGCCGTTCTTGGAATATTAAATGACCCAGACCCGAGACGATATAAGGATGGAGGTTCGGAAAGTGGAAAAAGAACAGAACATCGAAAAATGGTCATCCATGGACACTATAAAAGATTATTTGGATGTAAGCCGCGAGACGGTCTTGCAATGGATAAACAACAGAGGTATGCCTGCGCATAAAGTCGGACGGCAATGGAAGTTCAAAATTTCCGAAGTTGATGAATGGATTCGTTCGGGCGAGGCTGCCGATAAGGAATAGTCAGATTGGAATTAAAGGAGGAGACCAAGGGTATGGCTGTGTTTACAAACAACTTGAATACTGCCGTGAAACCTGCCGATGTACAGGTGTCCTTGGCGCCCAATAATATGAGCATGAGATATGAATTTCAACAATGGCTAACCGACGGCAATACAAGAAAGTACACGCCCGAAGTCGTCTTATCATGTATGGATAGGATTTCAGAATACGCCGTCCGCAAGAAGATAGCGACGAATAGCCTATGGGAGTACGCACACTACAACGCTTTCAGCCCTATTTATAAGAAACTGATTGAAGCGAAGATGCTCCGCATCACCGACAGGAACACCCACAAAGTTTTTATTACTGCTGGGCAGTTGTATTTGCGCTTTCTGAAAGACAAGCTCTTTGCCCGCAGAGAAGCTATTTCTGATGAAGCCGAGAGGGAATTGTCTGTTGTGCCTGAGCAGTTAACAAAATATGCTATTGACCCCGAAGATGTAGTCGCTTGGTTGGTGACTCAACCGAACGCCAATGGCACCTTATATTTAGAAAATGTTGTACGACAATATATGGGCGCTCTCCGAACGGCTCCCACAAAACTTGATATTCCTGTTGTATTGGAAGTTAAAAGCGTGTTTGTTTGTAAAACTCCCGCTGACCTAAACGCCTACTGGGAGATTTTCAGATCAGCACCAAACTACAAGCAAGTGAATAGCAGCACTTCTGGAATGTTCTCTGCTGCTTTAAATTGCTATATGCGATATTTGCAACACCTTACGGATGGCGTTCATGTGACCGAGATTATCGATGTCAGCGAGGCACAGACAGAGACGGAAAAAGCTTTCGTTGCGTCTGAAGTGCAAAAATATAATAAATTTAGAACGGTTGATTTCAATTACCCAGAACGCTGCGCCCAGACAAAACCTGTGTCGTGTATTATTTGCGGACAAGCAGTTGTGCCGAGCAAGCAGAACTGGTCGCAGTTGCTGGTTGCCATTACCGAATGGTTTATAGAAGCTGACAACTCTAACCTTGCATTGCTCGACCACAGTCCGTTGTATGGGAGCAAGGTGTTTTTTCTGCCTCAAAAGGCTGACTTCGGTACTTGTGCAAAGCTCTCGACCGGTAAGTGGATTTATACGAATTACAACCCTCAGACAGTAGTGACTATCATCGGGAATTTATGTAGACACTGCGGTGTAAATTTGGATGATGTGGTTATAACCTATGAACCCAAAGGTGGCAAGACGACGGCGATAGCGCGAACTATCACTCATCCTGCATCTATACAGCAGTCTGAAACACCCCGTCTTGTTCTTGACAATGCCGTTGTTGAGCAATTAACGGGCGTACTGTCTATGCGCTACTCAAACGGATTTCGCTTGAATTCGCCGATTGAGATGACCCGGTTCCGCTCCTTTGCAGCGGAGGACCTGAATGGGGAACTCACGCTTTCTGATGATGAGTTAAAAGCCTACATCTCCGCTTGCGGAATATGCTATGAGGGTAAAGTCTATGCGGTCTCCGCAGAGACAAGAAAACAAATCAAAAAATTGGCAGAGGACTACTTCGCCGATGGCGCCCAGGCTATCTTCTTTGCCGAATATTATGCCAAAAATGAGGACTGGCTGTTTGGTGCAAGTGTGGTCTCCGAAGAAATGCTAACTGACATCTTTCGCAGACTTTTTCCGAGGCTTTCATTTACGCAGACCTATTTTGGTTTTACGAACGCCTCTGTATTCGCTACTTTGGAGAGAGAAATTCTCAGAGTGTGGGGTGGAGATATATTGCTGACCTACGAGCAAATTGCCGAAAGGTTACAATATGTACCGCTTGAAAGGATAAAGTACGCCCTCGGTCAAAATGGTGATTTCATATGGAGCAGCGTGGAGACGTTCTCCCACGTCAGCCGGATTGAAATAACTGATGATGAACGGGAGAATGTTCGTACCGTCGCTGTGCGAGGGTGCAATGCCCGTGGGTATGTATCAATTACGGACTTGCCCTTCGGGGAAATTGAGGAGCGCAACTACGAACTGTCAATAACGGCCGTTCATAACGCTGTTTATCGAATTTGCCTGTCGGATAAGTTTGACAAGAGGGGTAAGATTGTCACCCGCAAGGGCGATGTGTTTGATGCGCTGACCATTATGAAAGAATACTGCCGAACCATTGACAAATGCACGCTTGACGACCTTTTGAATTACGAAAAGGAACTGACGGGCGAAATCCACCGCTGGATACCGATGGAGGCTGGGAATACCACTCTGGTTCGTATAGACAAAGAACACTATGTTGCAGACAGGTTCGTACACTTTGATTCAGACTTGGTTGATAACGCAATCGAACTGGTTCTTAAGGGAGACTATCTTCCACTCAAGTCTTTTACCGCGTTTGGAGCGTTTCCCGACTGCGGGCAAACTTGGAACTTATTCTTACTCGAAAGCTACTGCCGGCGTTTTAGTCAGCGATTCCGATTCGACACGCCGTCAGTGAACTCTCGAAATGCCGGATCGGTAATCCGTAGAAGTTGTGTGATGGACTACACGCAGGTAATGACCGATGCCGTGGCGAATGCTGACATTCCGCTCACCGAAGCCAATGTTGGCAGATTTCTGTATGACAGCGGGTATATAGGCAGAAGCACCACAAAACAAGTCTCGGAAATCATTGAAAAAGCGAAAGCCATACGAGAAAGGAGGAATTGAAGTTGTACTCGCATACCTACGACAAAAAAACAGGCGGGATAATGCTTAATTCCTCGCCGAATGGATTCTCAAAAGAACCGCGTCCTGTTTACGCAACAGAACTGGACGTATTGGGCTTTGATAAATACTGGAAGTATGACAAGCAGACCGAGTGCCCCTATATGTGGGCTGAGGCAAACAATTACTACTATCGAGGAACGCTTGTCGGAAAACTTAAGGGGGGTGGCATTTATACTGCCCCTGAGATCATTATTCCAAACGGCGAGGATGGCAACCCCATAATGCCAGAGCCAAAAGGGATGTCTCTTCGCCCTGTTGACATAGATGCAATGGTTAAGGCAAACCGCGAGATGCTTGAAATCATCGAGCAGACTACTGTCAAGAAGATACTGGCTATTTACACCAAGTATAAGGACAAGCTTGACTGTTTTCATGTAGCGTTTTCGGGGGGCAAAGACAGTTGTGTCCTGCTTGACCTCGTAAAGAAAGCCCTACCCAAAGGCAGCTTCGTTGTGGTATTCGGCGATACGGGGATGGAGTTTCCCGACACTTATGATGTCATTAAAAAGACCAAACAGCAATGCGTTGAAGATGAAATTCCTTTTTATGTCGCAAAGTCGCACCTGAACCCCAAAGAATCATGGGAGTTATTCGGACCCCCGTCTCGCGTTTTGCGTTGGTGCTGCTCAGTACATAAAAGCACCCCACAGACGTTGAAGCTGAGAGAAATCACCGGTAAGGATGACTATACTGGTTTGGCGTTTGTAGGAGTTCGAGCGCAGGAAAGCCTTGCTCGAAGCCAGTACGACTATTTCAATATTGGAAAGAAAGTCAAAGGTCAATACGACTTCTATCCTGTTTTGGAATGGACATCGGCGGAAATTTGGCTATATGTTTATGCAAATGCAATCACCATAAACTCATCATACAAAAAAGGAAATAGCCGTGCGGGTTGCTTGTTCTGCCCCATGTCAGGTGGTCTAAGCGACTATATGCGTCGCAGTTCCTTCCCAAGCGAAATTGATACTTATTTGGGATTAATTAGAACAACGAGTGACAAGACATTTACCGATTCGCGTTTTGTCGATTTTATTAACAGAGGGGCATGGGCAACACGTGGAGATGGTAGATATGTGTCAACCGCGCAAACAAACTATAGAGAGGAGAAGAAAGATGGGAAAGTGATAATCACGATTAAGAACCCATCTTCGGACTGGAACGAATGGATAAAGACATTCAACAGCACTCTCGAATATGAAGTTAAGGACACTAAAGACGGTTACACCGTCGAGATAAGCGAGGATGATGTTAAGCAGAACCTGTCAGATGCAAAAATCCTGCGTCAGGTTTTCAAAAAGTCAGCATATTGCAATGCTTGCCGAGTTTGTGAGGCGAATTGTAAAAATGGTTGCATTAGGTTTCCGAACGGGCGCATTCAGATAACTGACTGTAGACATTGCCTTGAGTGTCATGAATTGCCCGGAGGTTGCTTACGCTACGATTCTTTGAAGATACCATATGGAGGTACCAAAATGCGAGCTATTAATTCTTTCAATGACCATGCACCAAAACCGGAATGGATTTCTTCTTTCTTTGAATCCAAAGAAGAATTCCTGACGGAAAACAATCTGGGACCAGACCAACAGGTCAAATTCAAGGTCTTTCTCGCCGATGCCGCCTTAACGGTAAAAGGGCATTATTCGCAATTCGCCGAACTGATATCAGACATTGGTTGGGAAAGTGAAACCGCGCAAGGGTTGATACTGATCAATCTTGTTGCAGGTAACCCTCAAATCGAATGGTACGTCAAAAACCTTGATATCGGTCATACGTATTCGCAGCAAACGGTGATTGATACGCTACTTTCAAGTGATGTCAAAGATAGGCCATCAAAACAAGTTGCGAGGGCGTTCAAACGGATAACTGAGACCCCGCTTGGAAGGGTTTTGCGTTTTGGCTTTGTTACTGATGAAGGCGACCTCGTACGCACGAAATGCTATGTAAGCGACCCGCGTGTGGTGTTGTATGGACTATTCAAGTTTGCAGAAAAGTGCAACGATTACAAAGAGTTCACACTCGCTACGCTCCTGAACGATAGCATTGACCGCGACGGTATAAGCCCTACACGCATCTTCGGGCTTGACCGTGAGGATATGACGCCGATGTTGCTGGGTCTCACGGCAAAATATCCGGAGTTTATCATTGCTTCATTCACGCACGACCTTGAGAAGATAACACTGGCAGAGGATAAATCGTCTGAGGACGTACTCAACTTGTTTAGGGGGGGTACCACAAATGCCTAACAATAACAAATACCGCGAATACTTCGACATCGATGAGAGGTACTTTCCTTGCATTGATGATGCCGCAATTGATGCAGGCGCTCCTTGGGAGAACACGTATCCCCACAGCACTTTCATAGATATGCTTACGGAGATGGAACGAGCCTTGGCACGGCAAAATAGCGGAAGGACGCTGTGGATTGAGGGTGCTTACGGCACAGGGAAATCACAGTGTGCTTTAGCTTTGCGCAGGATTCTTGAGGTGCCGGAGGAGGAACTCCGCGACTATTGGGATAGATATGAACCGCTTAAACAGAAAACCGACCTCCGTGAAAAACTCATTGGTCATAAGAAAAAAGGAATCGTAGTAGCTCACCGCTATGCTTCCGGCGGCATCATGTCGGCGCGAGACCTTTTCTTTGCCATACAGGAAAGTGTCAAAGCGGCGCTCCTGCGGCAGAACATAGCCTACCTTGGTGAAAATACGCTGAAGGAGAGCATCATCGCTTGGCTTGAAGATGCCGACCACAAACTAATGTTTGACAGTTTACTGCAAAACCCCGATAAGGAATGGCGGGCGCTGTTCTCGCAATCGAAAGCCGACGAGGTGCTTAACGTACTTCGCAAGAATGGCGAAGTAAAGTCATTGGTGGACAATATCTTCCGTCTTGCTGACAAAGAGGGTATCACGGCTTTGAGCATCGATTCGGATAGGCTCATTGCTTGGCTGACCGATATCATCGACCAAAATAACACGAGAATCGTGTTTATTTGGGACGAGTTCTCTGACTACTTCAAAAACAACCGCGAGAGTCTCTCAGAGTTTCAGAAAGTTGCTGCATTGGTTCAGAACAAGCCGTTCTATTTCATTGTAGTGACACATGAGCCGCAGCAAATTTATGTGGCAGATAACGACAGAGGGAATCAGTCGAAGGTAAGCGACCGCTTTATCTCCATACCGATTTCCCTGCCCGACAATATTGCTTTTAACCTCATCGGCCATGCTTTCAATGTAAAACCCGCTGCAAAACAGCAGTGGGATATCCTCGCTGATGACCTGAACAACCGTGTCCTGAACTCCCGCTCCAAAGTGATGGCGGTTGCACGAATAACAGACCCGCAGGTGATGAAGGACATTATGCCGCTTCATCCGATGGCGGCACTACTTCTAAAGAACATTGCCTCGGCCTTTAAGTCCAACCAGCGCAGTATGTTCGACTTTATCAAATCTGCAAATATGGACGATGTGAAAGCGTTCCAATGGTTCATTGAGAACACGGGTCCCTATGACGACCATCCGCTTCTTACCGTGGATATGCTTTGGAACTTTTTCTACGAAAAAGGCAGAGATAACCTAACATCCGATATCCGCTTGATACTGGATACCTTCCCGCAGCAGCAAAATTTGCGCGAAGACGAGAAAGCGGTCTTGAAAGCTATCCTTATAATGCAGGCGATTGACCAGCGTCTTGGTGGTACGATCGACCTTTTCAAACCGACAGGGCAAAACCTGAGTTATGTCTTTGAGGGAATTCCTGATTTAGAGGGCGCTACCAAGGCCGAAAACATTGCCAAGGGAATGAAAGACAAGGGCATTCTCGTTTCCAACCCGATAAACGGTGGACGTTATGTCTATGCCGCTGCTGTTCTTGCTGGCGACCAAGTGAAAATCGACAACCATAAAAAGACTGTAAGGCAGAATAGCACAACTGCGAAACTCGTAACCGAAGGTGGGCTATCAACCGTATTGTCGCTTTCTCCCGCTCTGCGGCTGCGTTTTGAGTCCGAACCTGGTACGGGTAAAATTACTCCTGTAACCATTACAGACTTCACTCGTACAATCAACGTCCTCCGTGATAAAGCCACGGGGTGGAATTTCCATGCTGTTATTGCTTTCGCAAAGGACGATGCGGAAGCAGCAACGTTCCGTAAAACACTCCGGACGGCGATTGCCGACAAGCAGTATGAGAACATAGTATTCATTGATGCCCTGTCCACACCGCTTGGACAGGAAGCGTTTGAGCAGTACGTTGATTTCTCTGCAATGGCGCTATATTACCAAAGCAATCAAAACACGTCATCACGGGAAAGCGCGGACAAAGCAAAACGAGTCTTAGACCAAGACTGGAAAAACCGCATTTATAGCGGTCAGATTGTTGTATACACCTATACCAATCAAGAGGGCGATAAGCTTGGCAATGGGCAGGGTGTGGCAAGCGTTCTCCAAACCATTGTGACAAACAAGTTTCCGTCAGTATTCGACTTTTACAAGGGAGTAACAGACACTCAACTGAGGCTAACCAACGCAAAGCAATCTGCGAAATCAGGTATCTCGCAGACCACGAGCGGGGTTGTTATCGGTGTCGAGAAGCACGTGATTCCGACCGTTTGGAAGGTCGATAAATATTGGGAAAATCCAACGACTGCGTCATTGCCCATCTCAAAGATAAAAACAGAGGTGGATAAATATGTCGAGGTAGCATTTGCCCGTGACGGTCAGATTTCAATTGGCGAAATTTATGACTTCCTTGAGGAGACTTACGGCTTTGCGCCATGCAATCTATCTTCTTTTATAGCAGGATTCCTGCTGAAAGAGTATGGTAGTGAGCCTTACCGTTACAGCGATTCATCGGGCGGGCATGAGCAGATGACGCAAGATAAACTTGCTGAGATGCTCGGGAACTACATCGGCAAGAACCCTAAGCCGACATACATCGTGAAAATGACCTCTGAAGAGATGGCTTTTTATGAACTGACTGAAAAGGCATGGAGTATACCAGCCAATTCTTGTTCATCTGCCGGGCAGGCCGCTATAGCAGTATCCAATAAAATGCGCGTATTGAACTTACCTGTATGGTGCCTCGAAGATGTGGATACAACCGGTGTCTTTGACGTAGTTCAGAGATACATCGAACTTGTGCAGAAAGAAGGTAATGAGGCTCACAAGAAGGCAGTTGAAATCGGAAGGATTGCCTCTGCCAAGCCATCTCTTGCTGACAACATGTTTGATTTGCTAACCAGCGAGAATTGCCAAAAAGGAATGCGCGAGTATCTTCGTTCTTTTGAGGGTGGCAAGGTTATGGTACTTGCAACCGCAATTGGTGCAGAGAATAACGTCCTTGCCGATATACGTCGTTTGTTCGGAGTGAAGCACTCATGCCTTTGGGATAAGCAGACGGGTGAAGATGAAATTCGCAAACTTCTGGCGGAATACAGCGTGGTCAAGGAGAGCAACGCTATTCTTAACGCAACCGCACATTCTCTGAACGAGGCATTTAAAGAATGGCGTGAACGTTTGAAGTTCATTGGCATCTCCTGTGAAGCTTTGCGAACGAAGTATCCTGCACTTACAAAGGTTTTCGATACGCTGCTAAAAATATACAAGCAGGAGGATATCCTGCCGGAACAGTTGAAGGCACTCAATACCGAGTTGGTAATACACGGCGCAGAAGTGAGAGAACTCATAAACAACGATAGGCGGGTCTTTGCTGAGGTTTATGAAGCATATCTTGAAGACCTTAGTGCTGAAGATATTGCTGTTGTAAAAACCAGCGTAGGCACAGGGCTGTTCGATTTACCGAAAACCGACTGCAATGTAAAAGTTAAAGAAGCTGCCGAAGAGTTCCGTAAGAATCAGTTGAAATCGCAGCTCTTCCGTTTATGGAAAGACAAAACGGGTACGAAAAACCCACGCGAGTGGTCAAGCCGATACAGGACGCCTATCTTGTGTTTGGTTTCGGCGACGGAATATGAGCTGGCTAAAAAGGTGTTTGATACATTGAACCGCAACTGGGGCACAGATTCAGAAATCAAAACAGCACTTTTATTTCTTGAGTCTACCACGCTGTTTGATGTTTTTGCGGACGATGATAAACGCAATGAGGGATTCAGGAGCGATATCATTGGAGTTTACAGTACATTGCTTCCTGACCTTAACAAGGTCAGAGACGCACTCGACCATCTTTCCGTCGATGTTTATGACTGGCGCGACAACCCCGGGGTAAAAGCAAAGGTAGAACAACTTGCTGACGCTGAGTATAACGCCGGCGGGAGCGATAAGGTTCTCCTAAAAATTGACGAGATGGATGATGCCCAATTGAAGCAGTATCTGAAAAGGTTGGTTAAAGACAGCATAATGGTGGGCATCGAGATACTTGCGAATGGAGGTTGAGGATAATGCAAATTGACTCGGTAAAAAGCTACTTGACTTCCACGGTCAAGACCCCATATTTCCTATTTATCAGCGACGGGCAATATCTGTCTGCGATAGATGAGTTGTCGGTTTTAGGGCTTGATTTTGTTCCGATGAGTAGTTTTTGCAGTAACGATGATAAGATGCCAGATATCGATGGGCTTCTCTCATACATTGAAGCTGCGGACATAAATGCCTGTGGGAAGAAGTTTGTTGTAACAGGGCTTGGTGAGTTTCTTGCGCTTCGCGGAATCGAAGAAGCGACACGCTCATTGTCACGATTGAAAGACCGTAATGTTGGTGGGGCGAAAGTTGTTTTGCTTCTCCGCGGTCTTGCGTCGCTGATTGCAGGGCTTCAATCTGACCCTCGGTTTGACAACCGTAGGTGTAGTATCGTCGATAACGCGGAGTGCGACTTGTCTTTTACACTGGCGTCTCCGTCAGTCGGTTTATCAGCTTTGACTGGCTTTAAGGCAATGCTTGCCGAGGTGGAAAATGGACGGAACGGCAGCATTGTCGTAAATACGGCTGTTAATCTCGATAAGGCAATATTTACTGTGCATCAAATCAGCAATGCTTACGAGGGAATCAAGTTCTATACAAAGGGATTTTCATTGGCTCGCTCTTTTGGCAACGATGCTCGTTGGGCAGAGTTACTGACAGAACTCAATCAAAACAACGGCTCCCTTGAAGCAGTATTTGAGAAATACGGTCTCAGCAATAACATAGAGTCTGATTTCTATGCTCGGATTTCAGGTAGAGACTATCGCAACTGGCTATATTTCATATGCCTGAAGCACAAGTCAGATTCTCTACTAAACAGCTACCTTCGCTTCGCGCTTGATAAGACAAGCCGATTCGAGGATTTTGCGAATAATGTTTTGAACGGGATAATCGAAATCCCGCATACGGATAAGCGCTTTGCTACGTTCTATCAGGAGCGTAAGGCTCTGGTAGAGAAGTTCCCTCAGTCTGATATTGCCGATTTCGTAGTGAACAGCCGCCAAGTGGTATCAGAGAGCATTTACAAACTTACTGACAGCACAAAAACGGAGCGTGAGGAGATTGTCGCTTGGCTATCCGCCAACGGACTCGTTCCAGAGCTTGAAAATATCTATCCCGCGCTGGCTGCCTACTTGAAAAAATATGTTTTCAAAGGTTCCGAACTCTCAGAACTGCTAACTGACTATTTTGAAGCATATAAACGACAGAAGCTCTCCAATCAACTTGAACCAGAGTTTTTGCAGAAAGTCGATGAGTTTGCAGTTTCGCGGAGGTTTAATCAGTTACCCACGCGCGATGAAATCTTAGATGAAGTAGAGAAAGACGGTACTTGTCTGTATTGGCTTGACGCTCTCGGAGTTGAATATTTGGGGTTGATTGAATCCTTTGTTCAAAAACGAGGCTTGTCAGTTCGGGTCAACATAGCCCGAGCGGAGTTGCCGACGATAACTTCAGTTAATCGTGGTTTCTTTGATACATGGCAAGGCAGTAGAAAAGAAAAGAATGACGAACTTGATGACACAAAGCATAGTGACGCTGGTGGATATAATTTTACGAACAACGAGTTGCCGATACATCTTGCCAAAGAATTGGATATTATCGCCGCAATGATTGACAAAGCTGCAACGGAACTGGCACTAAGGCATTGCAAACGATTCTTGATTGTTAGCGACCACGGTGCATCACGTCTTGCTGTTCTGCGGCGAAAAGAGGAGAAGTATGACACCGACACTTCTGGCGAACATTCCGGGCGCTGCTGTAAGTTGTTTCAGCCTTATGACCTGCCCTTCGCCGCAGAAGAAAATGGATACCTTATACTTGCTGATTACGGTCGTTTCAAAGGTAGTCGTGCCGCAAACGTAGAGGTTCACGGTGGCGCCTCATTGGAGGAAGTTGTCATTCCGATTATTGAACTTTCTCTGAAAGATGGGAATGTGACTGTCAAGTTAGTTGAAGAAACGGTCATCGTTGACTTCCGTACAGGAACAGAAGTCAAGCTGTTCTTCAACACGCCTGTCCATGATGTTTCGCTCGTCTTGAATGGGAAGCAATACCAAGCAGTACAGACGGATGACAACCATTATTTTGTTAAGCTGCCAGACACAAAGCGGGCAGGTGACTATCCTGCGGATGTGTATGCTGGTGATGACTTGATAGGTAAAATACTGATCAAGGCACAAGGCAAAAGCGGCAAGGTCAATGACGCTTTTGATGATTTATTTTAGGAGGTTCGACTTATGATTGAAAAACTCAGAAATTGCTTCGATGAGATGGTCGTATATAAAGACCTGAAGAAGAGCAACTTCTTTTCCGCTTTGAGCCTGCCTTCCTTCATGCGCGACTGGCTCCTAAAGAAATTTGAGGACGAGGATGGGCGTTTCGATTCCGATGAATTGGTTCGCTTTGTACGGACTTATTTGCCGCGCAAGGATGATTGGACATCAATAAAGAATCAGATAGTTATTGAACATGAGCGCGTGAAATTCCTCGCCAAAGTGTCGGTTGACATCGACATCAAAACAGGGGAAGTGTCGTTTGCTCTGCCTGATTTCGGTCTGTCCAGCAAAGACACCATAATTGAGGATTCTGTATGGCAGTCGTGCAAGGAAGACTTGGTGCGCGGTAGAGAGACTTGGGGGATGGTTGAAATAGGATACCGTCCTCCCGATGATTACGATATCGAATTCTCCAAAAACAAGGCGAAAGGCTCGAATAGGGGCAAGGTCAAGCTAACCGCTTTTAAGACATTTTGCCCGTATACGATTGACTTGGAATACTTCAAAGATGCTCGGCGCGAGTTTTCTACGTCGGAATGGATAGATGTCATCCTTGGTGCGGTTGATTATAACGCGGCTGGTTATCTCGGCGACGAGGAGAAGAAGCTTACAATGCTTACTCGCCTCCTTCCGTTCGTAGAAAAAAACCTGAATCTTATCGAACTCGCCCCGAAGGGTACGGGAAAATCCTATCTATTCGGACAAGTCAGTCGCTTTGGATGGCTTGCAAGTGGTGGTGTGATGAGCCGTGCTAAGATGTTCTATGACATTTCCAAGCGCACGGACGGGTTGGTTGCAAACAACGACTATGTAACTCTGGATGAAGTTCAGACTATAACCTTTCCAGATGTCGATGAAATGCGCGGAGCATTAAAGTCCTTCTGCGAAAACGGGTATTGCAACATCGGTACCCATCGTGTTGATGGAGATGCCGGTGTTGTCCTCTGCGGTAACATCAAGAAAGAAACGATGGATGAGGACGGGTTCGGCAATATGTTCGAGGAGTTGCCGACCGTCTTTCACGAGTCAGCTTTAATAGAGCGTTTCCACGGATTTATCAAAGGGTGGAACATTCCAAGAATGAATGATGACCTCAAAATTGCTGGCTGGGCGTTGAACTCTGAATACTTCTGCTCGATTATGCACGAACTACGAGATGATATGAGTTATCGTGCAATTGTAGATGAACTCATTGAAGTTCCGGAGGCCGCTGATACACGTGATACAGAAGCGGTGAAACGAATTGCAACCGCATACTTGAAACTGTTGTTCCCGCAGGTTCGCAATACTAATGACATAACAGCGCGTGAGTTCAAGCGTTACTGCCTCGACAGAGCGCGAAAGATGCGAGATACAATAAAATATCAGTTAGGATTACTTGATGTGGAGTATCGCGGAAAAGACATCCCTGCGTTTTCAGTCAGACCTGACCCTGAAGAAATGGGGTAATTATGTGAAAAAAAACTGCTATGTATGCGGAAAAGAAGACCTAAGCAAAAATGAAATAGGGCTGACCAAAAAACTGATCAGTAAAGAAGCCAAGGCGTTTTATTGCCTTGACTGCCTTGCTGACTACTTGGAAGTGGATACCGAATTCCTGCTCGAAAAAATTGAAGAGTTCAAGTCACAGGGATGCATTTTATTCTGAAAGGAGGTGCTGACATGATTTACGCTGACAACGCTGCGACAACGAGAATATCTGATACGGCTTTTGAAAAAATGCTCCCGTTTCTTCGGGAGCAGTTCGGTAACGCCTCCAGCCAGTATTCTCTCGGGGCAAAAGCAAGGCAGGCTATTGAACTGGCTCGTCAAAGCGTCGCTAATGCTATTGGCGCGGAAGCGGCTGAAATTACATTCACCTCCGGTGGCTCAGAATCAAACTCATGGGTTTTGCGTGGTGTTGTTGAATCACTTAAGGGTAAAGCAATCCATATCATTACCTCTTCAATAGAACATCACTCGGTTTTGAATGCTTGCCATGCACTTGAATCAGAGGGTGTCGATATTACCTATCTGCCTGTTAGTCGCTTCGGAGTAGTTGAGATTGATAGCGTGATAAGAGCTATCAGACCCGATACTAAACTGGTTTCGATTATGCTCGCCAACAATGAAATAGGAACGATTCAACCGATAGCCGAAATCGGTCAATTTCTCCGAGAAAAGGATATTCTCTTTCACACAGATGCGGTACAAGCAGTAGGACATATTCCTATTGATGTGAATAAACTCTGTGTTGATTTCCTTTCGGCTTCAGCCCATAAGTTCAATGGTGCAAAGGGAACGGGCTTTCTTTATAGCCGCTCCGTGTCAAAACTACCGCAATTAATCTTTGGCGGTAAACAGGAACATGGTCAAAGGGCAGGCACAGAAAATGTGGCGGGCGTTGTGGCATTAAGCTTCGCACTTAATGAAAGCCTTGCTGAGATGGTTGAAGTAGAAGAACGGTTGAAATCTATGGTAGCTCTGACTGCGGAAGGATTACGGATATCTATACCCGGTATTCAGATTAACGGAGAAGGTGTTTCACGGCTGTCTGGAACATTAAATGTTACATTTCCTCATGCCTCTGGAGAAGCTATGATGCACCTTCTTGACTTAAAAGGGATATGCGTCTCAACGAGTTCAGCCTGCAATTCTGGCAAAGACGGACCATCACACGTCCTGCTTGCGTTGGGTTTGACTGAGGAACAAGCAAAATCGTCAATCAGAATATCCTATGGCAGGTACAACACAATTGAGGATGCCGAAACAATCGTGGATAATATCCGCAAAGCAAACACAAAGATAGAAGGCGCGATTTGAACCTTTTAATTTTTCCTCTATCAGATCGAAAAGGGGTGTGCCAAAACCGTGACGATGATGACGGCGGCAAGTCGGGAAGCCTCACCGATAACAAACTATAGACGAGCACAAAGGCTCTCTCGGAGGAAAGTCCATGCGCCGCAAAAGCCCTTATATCAAGCGGTATCTGTCCTTCTGCGGTCATGCGTGGGCATTACCCAATGAGCAATAAGGGTGTGCGTCTTTTAACGATTTGATTTGAGCGGTGCATTTTATCAATAGTTAGTTACTTTGCCACCGGAGATGACAGGAATTAAACCCCATGTATCGACTTGTTCCCCCGAACGGACAAAAACCATTGACCTGTTCCCGCGAACAGATAGTACCCATAAAATCCATTATTGACTTATTCCCGCGAACGAACAAAACGAAAAATACAGACCAGACATCGAGGTGAGCCTATCGTTCCATGTTGAGGTGGTAACACATTCAGCTCAAGAAGTCGAGAATCGGAATGCTGAGTATAAAGAAACTATTATGTTTATCTTGGCCTTGAATAGACCAATTCTAAGAAGACCGTTTACCTCGATTTTATGCCATTCAACAGCATCTGAAAATGCGTCAAGGCTTGTGACTTTAAGTCGAAGTCAGGATATCTGATACACCATTCATATGTGAGCCCCCGAATTGCCATTACAAAATGCCGAGCTAGTTCATGGAGAGATAAAGGTGAGATGAATTCTCCCCGTTCCATACCCCGTTCCAGCACGACAGCAAATATCTGATACAGATCCCGGGCATATTCCTTGACAGCACCCACGTCTATGTCATCGGTTAACAGTAGTTGATATACAGTTCTCATGCTCGTGTAGCCTATGATCTCGGTAAGCGTGTCTGCTATCTTACCGAATAATCCCAATAGTATTTGGGAGGAAGAGGTATCCGGGGAAAAAGAGTCCAAAATAACTCGGTAATCCGTGTCCACTTTACGAACATAATCGGAAATGAAAGCGGCAATCAGTGCATCCTTAGATTCGAAATATATATAGAACGTGCCTTTTGCTACCCCTGCCTCCTCTACAATCCTGTCCACAGTGATCCCTCTGAAACCGTACTGATTAAACAGCATAGTGGCGGCGATAAATAGCTTCTGCTTTGTCTTTTCGCCTTTCTCCTTTTTTCGTCTCGTTTCTTCTTTTTTCAAAATTTTACCCCTTTCTTTGTTGCATCTGTATACGAAACATTGTATAATTATTTTAAAACATGACTACGGTCATATAAAGTCATTTTTGATTATATTATAAATTCTGTCTAAATTCAAGGAGTGCAAAGCAATGAAGAAGATGAAAAGATTTTTAGCACTAATGCTGACATTGTCTATAACATTTACACTGATTCCGACTCAGATCATTGCACAAAATGAAGCAGATACAGGCTACAAGATTCCAAACACTCTGCTATCCGAGGCTCAAGCATCTCTGACTCCTGTGACTAATCAGGCTTTAACGCTTCGCTCCGAACCGGAGGAGGATACGTTGATTCATAGTCCCTCCGGAATTACATACAATACCCGGGTATCCTACGAGATTGTGACTGTGGGAAAGACAGGCGGGACCGATGCCGATACCCAATCCGCCGTGGTTCGCTTTACTTTGAAGAATCCCGGTGAACAGCCGGTCTCATTCAATTATACTGCGCTTTCAGGCAGCGCCGAAGTCGGGCATCTGATTGGTGCGACCACCGGTACTGTTGCCCTTTCACAAGCAGAACCGGAAAAGGATGTAATAATAAAAATTGCTCCATTTGCGGACAACCCCAGTGGAGATTATCCTTTACCCAATGATCCCAATACCCACTGGTTCGGAGAGCACTTCTTTTATATTTATTGCAGCGATATACAAAACGCCTTATTTGATGGAAACCGGGCGAGCCTTACCGTGCCCGTGCCGGTGGAGAGCGGATTTGACTATGAAGCAGCCTATGAGAATGCTGTCAATACCAAGCTTATCGACTTTGATCAAGTGGCCGGAGGGGAAAATGGGGTCTACTCTACTCCGGAAAGTCGTGAACTTAAGTTTACGGCCGAGATATCCGGAGACGTAAGGAAAATGATTGATAGCCGCGTGTTTACCCATATCCATCTCCCCCAGGGTTATTTCATGAATGAATCCGACGAGGTTCAGGAGGTCACGTACCATATTAAAGCCAGGAACGATACACGCATACCACCCAGCGAAGCATGGATAACCAAGTCACAACCCATCAGCCTTGAAGCAAAGAGCCAAACTTCATTTTACTCCGATGGATTTGCCCAAAGCATTCGAGTAGAAGAAATTAATCTTGGCTCAAATGAATCAAATGGAATATTCAACAAGGTGGACTTCATTTTTGACTATATCAATTCTACCACGGCTGCCGCCATTTTTACATCATTTTCGGATGAGGCGGGACAATACCTGCAGCATCAGGTAAGCTTTACCGACGAGGAAGCGCCTGTGGTTACGCAAATTTCAACCGGTATACTTCAAGCATATTATGGGGATGAAATTCCGGTAACCATTGCATTCAGCGAACCGGTCCATCCCGACAGCATTACCATTAAAGTTGACGGTCAAACTCTGAGTCCGATGGAGGGGACGGGCACAATCTCCCAAAGGGTCAGCTTCCTTTATCGGATAGGGGATGAGGCTCTGAATACAGAGAGCTTTACTATCAATGTCACCGATATTTCCGGTGCCGTGGACCTTTCGGGGAAAGCTCAGGAAGCTTCCGGAAGTGTCAGCACCTCAGTGGATATTTCTTTTGATCCAAGGCGTACCTTTGCTTACTGTGCAGAGCCTTCGGTCAGCCTCGAACAGGGGACCGGCCGCAATATGACGGCAACTGTCTCGATTCCCCTTAAATCGGATACTCGGCTCAGTAACTGGCTTAACGAAGTATCCCGGTTAGGAGAGGGTAATATCTCAACTGCGGTAAAAGCCAGAGCCATAACCGCGGAAGGCACGATAGATATTCCTCTGACCATCCAAACAGACGCAACGCGAGTCACTGGACTCACGGGCTCTTTCACTGCACCCGAAAACAACTCAGGCGCGGATGCGTACTATGCTCTGGAGATATACATGGATACCGGCAGCGGGTATGGGCTGGTGGACAGCCTGGTCATATTTTACGCTGTTCAGCCCCTTATCCTTGTGGACGATGAAATAGATATTACCTTGGATTATACCTATTGGCCACCGGCAGACCAAATCTTTAAAAATGCGGGAGGTTCCCTTTCGCTGGGTTATCACCTCAATGTTGACGCCACCTGGATAGGCTCTGAATACTTCAATTGGTCCAGCAGCGATGAAAGCGTTGCCACGATTGATGCAAATGGTAATATTACATTAACGGGTATCGGCCAGGTCTTCTTTACCCTAGCGGTGACCAATCCTCTTAACGAGGATGTGGTAAGCTTTAAAAGCCGCATCCTTACAGTGCTGGAAGCCCAGGATGCCTACCTCTATGTGCCCAATGGTATAAAAAATCAGGATCTTCTGATGGGTAGCGACGCAAAAATCAGCTTTTCCTCCAATCTGGCTACTCAAAATGAACTATATGGCGGCTCAGGAACCGAAACAGCCTACACCTTTACGCTCTATGAGGCGGTCTATGACGGTGACTATATGAGTAAAGGCAGCATATTGTCAACCGAGACAAGAAAGGCTACCGCTCAGGCGCCGCTAAATAGCTATACTGTGCCCGGAAGCCTGCTCACTCGGGCCACAGAGAGGACCAAATACGGTTATATTCTTGAAATCAGCGCCAGGGATCTGCAGTCAGGTATCACCATGACCGCTGAGGCCAATATCCGCATACGTCAGCTGCCTGCAAAAGCCTCGCTGATCCGCCCCGAATCGGTATACCTTCTGGACAGCGCCGGTGGCTTTACAGCGGCCTTTAATATTGAAAACAAAACCTCCGATACCCAATATGAACTCACCGTTACTAAAAACAGCGAGGCTGCTCCCGTCAAAGCAGTGGCATCCCCTGAACCGGTAGGATCTGTGACTGTCAATGTCAGCACCGTTGATAGCAGCCGTCTTTTAGATGTTTACACGGTGAACCTTAAGGCTAAGAATCCTTCAGATGAGGCATGGTCCTATGATTCTTATAATGTCTATGTCTATAACGCTTCTGCTATGAAAATACTTGTGAATGGCATTCTGGCGCATGATGAAATTATAATGGGCTACGATTTTGAAGACGGAGAGGTTATGAGAACTATAAACTTTCTCCAAAATCGTGCCATGTTTGGAATGGAATTAATAAAAACAATAAAAATCGATGATAAATCCTATGCATGGAGTTCAATAGCCGACCGGGTCACCTGGAAGGTGGAAGGAGAGAGTGTTTCTCTCTGGCATGATGGTAAGCGTATCAATGATGAATACAATCCTGTACTCCTTCCCGGAACCCCCATTGTGTTAATCGGAGATGGCTCTGGGAGTTCTGTAATGACTGCCACCCATACTCTTACCAGAATGACCAGATCCATGACAGCAACAGCAAAGCCATTGAACGACAAGCTTTATTTTTTCAGAGTCTATCCGAATATACCCTGCAATTTGGTTTATACCAATGGAAGGGGTGAGACGAAAACGGTGGCATTCACTGGAGAGGTAGGCGTTTATGAGGAAACCGGTATCAAGAGTTCTGTTACCATCTACCCGTCAGGTGATGCCGAAAATGTTTATGATTATGGTTACATTTACTATACGGATTTGCTGACAAATCAGAATAGCGCAAGCACCTTTAATCTGTACCCGGTAAATACAGTGAAGCTTCCGAGAAAAAACTATAGTGTTACTATTGAGCTTTATGATGAGACCGATGGCTCTCCCTATACCGGTAATCTTGTGGTCCGGGGAGGGTTCTATGTCAACAATAACTACCAGGATAAAACAACGATCAATGGTAGAATGGGAAATGCCGACCAAACCGTGATAGCAGAGGTAAATGGAAGTTACTGGCTTACTTTCAGACCGTCCGATTTTACTGACAAGCTTAAGCCTTCGGATGAACTCAGCTATGTAATAGAAATAAATTTTGCTGATAGTTCATATTTGCCTGTTTATTTAAAGGTCGATAATGCTGCGATTCAGGCCGCTAAAAGCTCTCCTTTGGGAGTTTGCCTGAAAGAAGGAATAAAGCCTTTTAATGTATCATCAATACAAAACAATGCTATAGTCATTTCTCAAACCATAACGATTGACGGAGAAGAAAAATCCATCACCGATCGTATCGTGACAACCAAAAAGCCAGAAAGTGCTGTTCTGGATATGTTAGTGATGATACCGAAATTCAAGGACACTGACTATATATTACGTATGTTGGATTCCACCGGTTCTTATGGGTATGTGTCATCAATGGGTGAAGTAATGCACGCATATCCATTCTCTGATAACGTAACCTTGCATTTTGTCTGCGATATAAGATCGATGGTTTCTTATATTTCGGGCACCAGGTACTTGCCGGGGCAAATAAACCGTTTTTATCCAGTAATCAATGCCTTTGACGGTAGTGAGCAAATAAAGCTCTCAAGATTCATTGAAGTTCAGGATCTTTCACGAGTACCCAATATGGAGGATTCGCTGCAATATAATACATATGGTAATGAAGGAGATCTTTTAAAACTCTACATGTCATTGTGGTATCTGACAAAGAACGCCGGGAATGTTGGCTTTAATGAAAATAAGGATGCTGTGAAGGATGCACTTGAGATCCTGTCGGGGCATTATCTTGATACGACTTCTGTAGGACTTGAAATCCAGGCTACTGATGATCCGTTGGTTTACAAGGGTATTATCAGATTTGCCGTCGGCAGCTACAGCAAGGATAACCCTTCAGGGGTTTTTGTGGGAAGCGGCGAAAAATCAAGCTTCAACTTCTTGCCCGGATTCAGCGATGTGAAAGCAATGGCAAAGGGTGAATATCTTAAAAAAGCCAAAGAAGAGATGAATAAAAGCAGTGGCAAGTACAAGAGATACGGCGGGGGCGCATACTTAGAATGCCTTGTTTATTTTGATGCTGAGGTACAGAGATGGAAACTCAGCCTCATGTACGGGGACTTTTATTTAGGTGCCGGAGGAACCTACTATTATGATTATAACGGCTGGGTATCATTCATACCGGTTACAGCCACATTCGAATACAATATGACTGCTGAAGTCGGGCTTACCATACTCAACAGCCAGGTCAGAAATGAGACGGCCTATATTCCGCGTTTACGCCCGGTGTTTTCAATATACGGATTTGGTGGCGTGGGCTTTGAATATAGATTTGCGTCATTCAAGGCCGGGGGCTACGGCTTTGTGGAGCACGAGCAGAACCATCTCTGGTACACCGACAGCAACGGACTTAAAATGGACGGACAGCAACTGAAAATTAGAGGTGAGGTTGGTGTTGAGTTTAAAATAAAGCTTGGAATCATAGGGTATAATGACAAATACGTTCTGGCCGACTATGAAAAGAGCTGGAATTTTAATGATTACAATAAGATCCAGCGGAAGATAGCCGATAACAGAAACGAGAAGGTAAAAGGATTTCTGGCTTCTCCTGATGGAAGTGAATATGAGTATGCCGTTCTTGTTCCTGTAGAGGAGAGTATTGCTTTCGAGGATCGCTCCTACCTGGATGCCTATGAGCGCACATGGGGGTCAACAGGGGCAGGAAGGAGAATGCTTGCTCTGATGTCTTCCGAGGACTTGAAGACTATTTGGACCAATGCTTATCCTGACGCCATTCCCCAGCTATCTGATGACGGTGAGATGATGGTTTACCTGTCCGATATGGGTAGTGAAGATCTTTCAGACACTGCCATACTTTTCACAGTGAAGGATGGAACAGGCAGCTTCTCTAAAGAAGGAACAGAAATTGATGCATCCGACTATCCTGACAGTACTCCTGCCTTTTCAGGAACTAAGGAAGGTGCTTCAGCCGCCTGGGTAAGAAGCTTTATAGATATAAGCGCCGAAGCAGGAAGTGAAGCCACCATAGAGGATGCCATAAACGGTCTTGCAGCTTCTGAGATCATAGCAGGCATATACAAGGATGGAGTATTTACTTCCACCCGTCTTACCAACAACGAAAATCCCGATCTTGCACCTGTAACGGCAGCCTCCGGAAACAGAGCTATAACGGCCTGGAGAAGTGTCACATTGGGCAGTATGGATAATCCTCTGAACTTTACCAGCGATTATATAATGTATTCGATTTATGATGGTACTAGCTGGAGCGAAGCCAAATGCCTTTACGACGGCAGTATAAACAGAGTACAGTCTTTAAATACAGCCATACTCCCCGATGGTACTTCGGCAATCGTATATCAGATCGCTGAGAAGGATGGAGATTCGGAAATCATCTGCGCTGTGCTTGATACAAGCGGGGAGGTTGTTCGGACCCTCAGGTTGACCGACAATATGACCAAGGATGTGAATCCTCAAATCACTACTGCAGAATTTCATGATGGAGTAAAGCGGTTTGTTGTTGGCTGGAACGCGCAAACAGAGAGCGCTGAAAGCACCGTTCAGATGGTTGCAGTCAACCAAGATGGAACACTTTACCCTGAATTTTCACTGGAGGTGTCCGACAGCACCGGTGCTGCCTATTATTCAAACTTCCAGTTCACCAAGGGTGTGAACAAGCTTGAGGATTTGTCGTTGATTTGGAGCCAACCCGAGGATGAGAACAAAGACGGTACCTATGCATACAATATTTTCGGAACAAAGCTTCTTGTGTCGGATGACAATACCGTTTCCCCCTCTGGAAAGCAAAAGCTGCTGGCGCTTGAAGAAGGCCGTACCTTGGATTCTCTGGATTCATGGATAGATCCGTATACAGGAAAGGTACATTTCGTTATGCTCCTGACCGAGGCAAGCGGGGAATCAACCCTTGCCACGGCCGTTTCCGAATACAAGAACGCTATTTCTGTGGAGGAACCAGATTTTTCATACGCCGATCTGTTGCCGGGGCTGGATATGCCGGTTCTGTTCACAGTTAGAAATGACGGCATCGATACCATCACAGGTTTGAATATTGAACTGGTTGGGAAACCCTTCGCATTTGAGGATGAAGCTATTCCTTCGGGCGAGTCCAAAACCTATCTTGTTTCTTATGCGGTGCCTGAAACCATAGTCGATGCAACCTATTCCATTACCGCACAATTTGGAGAATCAGGCGATACCTATAGCCATACAGGCGTTTTAAAGCTGAGCACTCCTGATGTAGGCATCTATCAAATAGACAGCACCAAGGAGACTCAGCGGGAGCGCGGCTTTAGAGTATTGCTTCAGAATACCGCCTTTGCCGAGCTGAAGAAGGGAACACACGCCGTGAAGCTGGAAGTCTGGAATCACTCCGATTTTACAGAGGGGTCGCCTTTAAAAACGCTCACTGTTTCAGAGGATGATTTTGACACACTCAACAACAGTCTTTTATCTGTGAATGTCACCTTAACCGAGGAAGATTTGCAGCGGCTTCTCGATGAAAGCGGAGAGCTTCCCGAAGGCGGAGCGTGGCTGCTGTTCCGTACAGTGCTGACCGAAGGCGACAATGTTATTGAAGATGCAGACATATCCAACGATATGGATTTTGTGAATATTTACAGTTTGATTGAAAAAAACGGTACTTCAGTATCGCTGGCGAGCCTATCCGAGACCACTGACGGAAAGACCACCGTACAGGTGGAGGCATTTAACAACTCCATGCAGCCCATAAATAACGGGAATATTATCGTTACCCTCCGAGACGAAAATGGTAATGCGCTGGATACGCAACAGACTTACAGCTCCTCAGGCGGCAGCAGCCTTTTGGCTATACCGGGCGAAGAGTCCAAAAGGGCAAGCGTTCAATTTAACCATACCGGCTACACGACAGATGTGATCTTTGCCCGTGTATCAGGGGAAAGCTCCCTGCTCTCAGTGCTGAATCTTACCGGTGTCCCCATGGAATTTAACCCCGGCGTGTTTGAGTATCATCTTAAGACTTACGGCCTTAATCAAACCATACTCACCGCTGTGGCGGAAAATCCGGAATCCACCGTTTCAGTTACAAAAAACGGCGTTCCGGTGTCAATAGCAAAACCCATTGCCATGCCGTATGGAACCACGGTTTTTGTCATCACGGTGACGAGGGGCGATACTAAAGCCATCTACACACTCAATGTGGAAAATACGAGGCTGGATGAGGGTACCGATCCCGGAGATGATGATCCAGTTAGTCCGAGTAAACCTGGTAGCGGTGAATCTGGCAATTTCGTTGCAGAGCTGACCATAGACGGTATCAAGCAAAAGAATTTGAGCATCCTCCAGAGGGGTAGTCGTGCAGTGGTATCTCTGGGCACCTTGGCCCAGGAGCTTTTCACCGGGAACACAGATGTAGCTTTAAATTTACCCGTGATTCCGGGGGCGGAGGGCTATACCTTGGAGATGCCAGCCAATGCCCTTGCCGGCCCGTATACTGGAGCAGCCGTCACGGTTTCCACTGAGCTGGGGAGCCTGCGCGTCCCTGCCGGAATGCTGACGGGCATGGAAAATCTGGAGGGAAAAACCGCAGGGATTACCATTGACAGGTTCGACAAATCAAAGCTTCCGGAGGATATCCAGGCGGCTATTGGCGATCGTCCCATCGTATCCCTTACCCTTACGCTAAATGGCGAGCAGGTGGGTTGGAATAATCCTGATGCACCTGTGATAGTGAGTATATCCTATACACCTACAGCCGAGGAGCTGAAAAACCCTGAAAGCATTGTGATCTGGTACATAGACGGAAGCGGTAATGCGGTATCTGTACCTAACGGGCGTTATGTTCCGGTCACAGGCACAGTGACCTTCTCCACCACCCATTTTAGCCAATATGCTGTGGCTTATCGTCCTGTGTACTTCAACGACGTAGCAAAAAATGCGTGGTATCATAATGCTGTGAGTTTCATCGCGGCAAGAGATATTACCCGGGGTACAGGCAATGACAGGTACAGTCCTGAAGCCACGCTGACACGGGGTGAATTTATTGTTCTTTTGATGAGAGCTTGCGATATAAAGGCAGACGAGAATCCCACGGACAATTTCTCTGATGCCGGCAGCAACTACTATACCGGTTATCTGGCTGCGGCAAAACGGGTTGGTATATCCGCGGGAGTGGGAAATAACATGTTTGCTCCGGAAAAAACTATTACACGGCAGGAAATGTTTACTCTGCTGTGTAATGCTTTGAGAGAAATAAAGCAGTTGCCTGAGATGAAGAATTCTAATGAGGTTGGCCGGAGCAAATCGCTTTCTGACTTCACAGACGAGGGACAAATAGCTTCCTGGGCCAGGGAAGCCATGTCACTGCTGGTTGAAACCGGTATTATCAACGGGAGCGCTGGAAAGCTTACACCAGCGGGGATAACCACAAGGGCGCAAATGGCGCAGGTTCTGTATAATCTGATGACAAAGTAAGGGCCGCCAAGGCCCCACTAGGTCCAAACGGCATCTTTTTCACCCACTCAAGGCATGTTGAGACAGTGGTCTTAATGTCACGTAAAGACAAATAAAATACCTTAAATGGCTTGAAATCAAAGGCTTCTATGTTTTATTCCCTATTGCTGTTATAGAGGAACATGGTCCGCATATGTGTTTGGGAACTGATGTGTATTTAGCATATCAGTGCTGTATTAAAATTAAAAGCACTTAGAAAAAAATGATATAAAATCTGTAATAGTTCCACCGTTTTATTGGGGAATAAATCATTGTACCGGCGCATTTACGGGCTCCTTTTCTTCAGATAAGGAGACTATGAAAAACTCTCTTGTTGAGATTATGAGAAACCTTGATAAATGGGGATTTCATAAAATATTTCCTATTAGTGTACATCTTGATTATGTACACACCCAGGCGATTATAAATGCAGTAGATGAAGCTTACAATAATTATGGTATTGGAAGCTATATGGTTTTTCCGGATGATATACTTAAATATTATGGATTGAACGGTGATGAAAAATATATTATAGCATTAAAAAGTGAAGTTGATGATTCTGTGGATCGGGATTATTTAGAGGTACATGCCGGAGGGGTTGAGACAAGCTGGATGCTGTTACATTACCCTGATTTAGTGAGACAGGAGATGGCAAAAAAACTCACTGCTACTGATGTAACAGATAAAGATATGTATATTTGGTATAATGGAGGAGAGGCAGTTAGAAGAAGAATTCCGAATGGATATATTGGAAATCCTTCAAATATAAATTATGAAGAAGCGATTTCTTTTGAAAATTCTATGATAAACGACTATATAAATGCTATTTCGATTGCTCTGAAAAGAGAGCCTTAATCTATTGAGCATTGACCGAAGATAAATTAACCGTGTTCATATTACCTGGAATATGTCAAGGTATTTTGGGACAGTACTTGCCATAAACACATTTCAGATAGTTCTTTTCAATAACGGTATTATTGGTTGCTTTGAAAAAAAGCCTGACAAACCAGTCCTAAATATTTTTGCTGAAACCGTTTTGGCAAGTGCCGTTCAAAAGGACATTGGTTTGACAGATCTACTCCGGTTTACGGCTATGCTATTTCCGGACATAGAAGATATGTGACCGGACAGAGATACATCCCCTGTCTGGAAGATATAAAGGAAGGTGCAGATTATGAGTGGTTTTAAGGATTTACGCATTGTAGACAACTTTTATCAGACTTCAGCTTTTTTTCCGATGCCGACAGTGCTTGCAGGAACACTTGCGGGAGACGGCTTAACAAGCCTTGGCCCCTACTCGCTGGTGCAGCCATACTATTTATGCTCCCATCATTTGTATGGTTGCATGTAATGTCCTGTTCACTTACCTTGTTACCGGCATGATCCTGGATTGGATCAGCTGTTTGAGTGCCAAGTGCATTAATGGTCAACTGTATTTTTCCTTCAGTAAGAGCTTCCTGTAAGGTAAGAGTTATGCTGTCACCGGATATCTCGGCACTTTGTATAGTATGGACAGATAAGCAGAGGTTAGATTCCTCAAAATTAGTGTATTAACAAAAATGATAATACACTTTTTTGTAGATAAAAGACTTGACTATTATCAAAATTGATACTATTATAAAATATGATAATAGTGAGGTGATGAAAATAGATCTAATAAAGATTCTGTCTAATTCAACAAGAATGCAGATCATGCAATATATGCAGATACATGGAGATTCGACTACGAAACAAATTGCAGAAAGCCTTTCGGATATTCCTGCCCCTACTTTATACAGACATATTAATTATCTGATAGATGTTGGGGTGCTGCTCATAAAAGAAGAGAGAAAGGTAAGGGGAAGTCTGGAGAGAGTACTTTCTTTTAACTCCGTTAAATTAAGCGAAGATAACGATTTTTCAGGCGCGGCATACCAATTTCTGTTTGAGATATACTCCAGGTTTCGTAATTATGCTCAAAAACCGGATGCGGATCCGGTGAAGGATAAATTGGCGATGAGAACATCTATTTATACACTTTCAGATGACGAAATGGATAGTTTGATTCATGAATTGGGTCAGGTGATTGAAAAATATCAATCAATTTCTGAAAAATCAACAGGGAAAAAGAGAAGTGTATCAATTATATTTGCCCCTGGAGAATAAATTGTGAAAATTAGTTAATAGAAAAGAGGGCTTGTTATGAGGGAAGAGAAGGTTTTTATTAATGGTAAGGTGGCACTCGGTACCACAATTACTCATGTGGATGATAATACAAAGTCGCCGGCCATTGTAATTATAATGGGAACAGGAACGTTAGACAGAGATGGTAATGGTATAGGAATAAAAACAAATATGTACAAAAATCTGGCGGAAGAGTTTGCTAAGCTAGGTTTTGTATCCCTGCGTTATGATAAAAGAGGGACACATAAGTCGGGAGGGAAAAACCTTTCAACAGGTTTGTTTGATTTGGTAGATGATGCGGTTTCGGTTATAAAATATGCAAAAACTCTTTCGTATATAGATGAAAATAAGGTCATCGTATGTGGACATAGTGAAGGGGGCATAATAGCAGCCTTGCTTTCTGACAGGGAAGAGACTGCAGGCCTTATGATTCTTGGAGCCGCTGGATGTAATCTTAAAGATGCTTTATATTATCAGAATAGATTAGTGTCAAAAGAATTGTCTGAAATGAAAGGCATATTAGGTTTTTTGCTTCGTAATCAGGCATCAGAAGAAAAGAACATTGCCAAGGTGGACAAATTGTTTGATAAATGCAGCTCGTCCGATAAGGATGTGATATTTTTTGGAGGGGCGAAAATCCAGGCCAAGTGGATAAGGGAACATAACTCATTTAGTTCCGACAAAATGATTGAGATGCTAAAGGCATACAAAAAACCAGTACTGGCGATCACCGGAACAGCGGATCTATCTGCTGATTATAGATGTTTAGAGGCACTTGAAAATGATAGTAATATTAAAACCTATGCTCCGGAAAAAGTTAATCACATTTTAAGAGAGATTGATAATGATAACAGTATGTTGAAAGTGAAAAAACAATATATGAGGTTATCAAAAAATCCGATTCATAAAGAAACATTAGGTGTGATCAGCAATTGGCTGCATGAAAATTTCGGCTAAAATAAAGATTAACGTCTTGAAGTGTTAATATAAAGGAAAGATCTTAATGTTTTATTTGAGGTGAGATGGCATGAAAGATAAAAAAGACAATACTCTATCAGGTGGAATGGTTATTGGAGTGTGTCTAGGGCTATTCATCGGAACGGCTATCGGAGCCGCAACAAATAATATCGGATTATGGATGCCAATAGGTCTTTCTATAGGGATGTGTTTGGGAATAGCCTTTGGGTACTCTAACAAGAAGACTGATAGCAAGGACGATAATAAAGAGGAGGATTGCCGCGATGACGGCAACGATGAAAAGAGATAGTAAACTTTCGGGGTTGCTTTTGCTGTTTCCACAATAGTATACATGATTGCAGCAGCTTCGGCTCCAACTATTGAATCGCAAGCTATCCAGTTATTCCTGCCTATTGTGAATGGTCTTATGGCGCGTTCCGTGGCCCCATCATCGATTGGGATATTTCCATCATCCAGGAATCTGTATATATATTTCTTCTGGTTTCTGGCATATTGAATGGCATCCCTCAATCGGTCACTGGTCAGTGGATCGGTGACATCGAGGGTGATTCTGAAATGACTGGTATTTTCAACTTGGATTCAGCAACTGCTTCTATTCGTATCTGCTTCAGCCAGTAATAATAAGCATCTTTACTGACGTTATTTTGTTCACACCATTCCAGTATTTTTAGATTGCTGTTCATTCGGTCCTGAATCAGAGCCTTCCAGCGCTGAAGCTGGACTTGGTGTTTTTCTGTTGCCACGTGACACACCTCCTCAATATTCGGGTGCAGTTTTGCCTCAGATTTCGCAAAACTATAAAAAGTAGAGCGAGTTTTTATAGTTTTGTAAAATATTGACCTCAAAAAGCACCACTGTCATCAAAGAGGATTGTATCATAGGGTTTCATAGGCTCCTATACACTAATTATTTGACGCTTACATAATATCTTTTGGTTGAGTGTTGATTTCTTTAAGAGTGTTTTATTTTATATATTATTATTTGTCAATGAACGGGATAGGTTTGAATTATGGTATAATTCTCATTGTATAGACAAAAATTACAAACATGGAGTATCTTTATGAGAATTAATAGTAATGATGAGATGTTCGGATTTTCGGTTATAAAGCTCAGAGAATTTTTTAAGAGGTATACAGACAACTGGGACGTAGAAAGTATTATGTATTTTTTGAGTAAAAAAATGAGGCAAGCAAGCTGATGAAGGAATTTGAAAATGAAGGGTTAATTGAAAAAGGAAACAAATTCCGCGATAAACAGCTATGGAGAAATACCATAAAGGGTAATGCTTTGGCATTGGCTTCAGCTGCAAAGCCTATAGGAGAACGCTTGTTCTGAAAGAATATATCATATATAATAGAGGCAATAAAGTATAAATTTTTAAAGTTGGTGGGGGATTACTGGTATTTATTAAACTGTGCAAATATGGAGGAGTGTAATATGGCAGACAAGCAGATTTTGGACAGGCTTAATGATTTGGGCTTCTATCATCATGTTGATGAAAAAAAGCATTCTTTTATAACGGAATATGGTATATATACAATATATGCAGACCCCAGAGAAGATGGGTCTATTGAGATGTTTGTTTATGAAAAAGAAACTGATGAAGGAACTACAAAGATAAAAAGCAATAGAAATAAAACGAAATATCCCATTGGTAGTTTTAAAATGCAGGATAGTTGGAAAAACGATTTAAAAGCAAAATTGGTAAGTAGGATTGAAGAAGTAATACATAGGAGATAACGTTATTAATGAATTGTGGAAAAAGAAAGGAACAATCATGAGCCGGACATGGAATGAGATTACTGAGGAAGAATTAAAACATTTATATTATGAAGAAGATTTAAGTGATAGTCAAATTGCGAATTTATTTGGAGTATCTAAAACTGATGTGTTCTTTTGAAGATAGAGACCTGCTATCCAATGAAGATAGGAAACAAATAAAGGATCTGGGATTAGCGTTTCGGGGCAAAAATGCCTGGCCGGTGTTCAGACAGTATGAGCCAGGATATAACCCCTGGTTTATAAATGATGAGGAATGCATTTTTTTAACCCATGCGCTTAGACAAACGCTTTTTGTGGCGGATGTTGGTATCAGAAGGATTAGTGTTGTAACTACCATTTTGAAAGAGGGAATGTAGATGGATGAAAAAATTGATAAGAAAACAGAAGCAATGCTGACAAAAGCGCTGGAAAATGCGAAGGCTTTTGGACAGCGGTTGCAGGAAAACAGGGAGAAACGGCTTTGGAAGGAGGTCAATATCCCATGCAGCCTTCTCGAAACCATGAATAGATTATCAAAGGATGAAATGGATAAGATTCGCAAGAATTATGATTTCAAAAAATTAAGCGCTCTCAAAAAGCCGGAGCTGGCAGCTGAGCTTGCCAGACTGATTCCCTTGAAGTTCAAAAATGCCATATATGCTTTGGATCAGGGCAGATATGATTTTATCAAAACAATCGTCAGGAACTCTGGAGTTATACCGGATATGGGCATTTCGGTTTCAAATGCGGAAGCCCTTATGAAATATAGCATGGTCTTCCCTGGTATTTATGAGGGCGAAAAGGTGCTATTTATACCTAAAGAACTGATAAATATTTTTTCACAGATATATGGCAGTGAATTGGAAAGCATTGTTCGGCGGAACACAGAGTGGATACGCTTAACTCATGGTATGCTTTATTATTATGGCGTTATGGAAGCATGGCTTATAAAAGAAAAGATTGAAGAGCTTACAAGGGGGAAAATTCAATTCCCAGAATTTGTAACAGTGATGTCCTTTGCCTGCGATTTCTATCGGCAGGTTTGCAGCACGCCCTATGGGTACAAGGACGACAGAGTCTTTGATGCAAAGAAAATAATAGAAGAACATGGAATGCGGCCAGAGGTTGATTATTATCCCTTTACAAAAAAGCAGTTGATAACGGCCGGCGATCCGGACTATGTCGATAGAACACCACAGATGAACAGCTTTATCAGTTTTCTTTCAGAGCATTACAGACTGACTGATCAGGAAGTGAATGAAATTGCATCACAAATAATAAATATGATCAATTCCGATTCAAAACCTACGCTGATTATTCAATATCTGCAGAGCTGGCTGGAGTTTCCGTCCTTTGAGTTCGCACAAGTGTTAACTGCGAAAATAATGGAGCTATATAATAATACTCATCAGTGGGTGTTAAAGGGGCATACTCCCAATGAACTGTTCCAGAAGGAAAAGAGATTCTTAAAGCCTTTGCCGGCAGAGCCGTTTAAGGCAGACCAGTCAAAGACTAAAGTAATTGATCTGGCTACACGTACCAAGGTGGGGCGAAATGATCCTTGCCCTTGCGGCAGCGGTAAAAAATACAAAAAATGCTGTGGGAAATGATAAGGTGGATATGTTTCTACATAACACCCACGTTGAGACGGTAGTCCTGTTGCAGAGGCTGAACCGCTTACGTTGCAAGGCTTAACGGGATTAAGGCAAGAAATGAAATATGCTTTGACGTGAGTGAATTCCCTCACGTCTTTTATTTTTGGTAGAATACAAATATGCTTGCCAATTTTACATAGATTATAAAGATCGAAATGAAAAATATCACAATCTAATCAGAAAAAAATATGCACAAATTAGATGATATAATAACTTTAACAACAGCAAATGTGAGAATTCGTTATCAAAAATGTGAGGTTTGAAGATGTATAAGAAACTTTTGACAAAAGAACTTTTTAAGGACAACCCGTATTTGGGAAACTCAGTGCAGCGTTTTATTTATAGCACTCTTCTATACGAAGGATACTTTCGGAGGATAGGAGTGGGAATATATGACCGGAGAAAAGGCATAGAAAATTTTTGAACAATATAACCGCACATCAGATGTAGTCCGTTGCCCTTGTCACAGTTAAACTCTGAGTAATGCAAACTTTTCTATGAAACATGGTATGACTTAATGGGCTTTGTCAATGAACGGAAGAGTGTAATTAAAGCTAAAATCAAGCCGGAATATCCTAACGCCGTCAGCGATATGTTGGTACACAAAGTCAGAGAAGTACTGTGGAAAAAGCCGGAGCTGATAGACGAATATATCAATGAAACAGAACTCCCGCAAGAGAGAATCGACATTCTGAAGCTATGGAGGACAAAACATAAAAAAGGGATGCTCGTTATTTTGGAGTATCGGCCGGAATACGCCGTTGCCATCGCACCGAACGAGCAGGGTGAAGACAGGCTTTACGGGATAAAAGGGATAAGCAATTCAGTATCAAACACGTTGCGACGAGGCTTACCCGCTCAAATTGAAACCGTTTTGCTTCCGTTCAAAGGCAAGATCATTTACGACAGCTTGGCGATGGGTTTCCTGAACAGAGTTTTCAGGGGATGCCATGATTTGCTGCTCTTAAATGATAATAAAACCGTGGTTGATATTTTGGACAGGGTTTGTAAGCTGGAATTTAAAGTGATTGAATCTCAGGATTCAGAAGATTTTGAAGATGATTCGCCATTCAAATTGGAAGATGCTGCTGAAGAAGGCATGCTATCAATGAGTATCAGCGATATTGAGACAGACTGGGTAACGGCATATGTTAAGCTGGCGGACAGATGGGATAGCCCGGAACTTGCCAAAAGATTGGTTGAAGTATTCAATCAACCGATATGCAAAAAGCTCAATCCGAGTATGTTTATTGGAAAAGAAATCCCAAATGATTTATTTCACCATATGTTTGAAATATTAGATGTGCCTCATCAAAAAGGTTCTGTTCTTGCAGCTTCATGGGGACAGATTGGAGAACTTCTTGATGCACTCAAGTATCAGCCATATATTGATGACCAATGGGAAGTTGAGGAAATATGGAAAATCTGTAATGCATTATTAATGACAAACAAGCTGGAGCAAGAAGATTGGGTGTTGAGAAAAAATATTTTTTCCGATATTATTCTGCACAATTATTATAGTAAATACGGCTGTTATGACCCAATGTTTGATCTGTCGAATAAATTGTGTGTGAAAGCAGATGAGTTTCTCGCATTTGCAGATATAATGGATAACTCTGGTTATTATAAAAAAGAAGCGGCACATTTATATCATAAATATGGGAGAGACGACAAATATGTTTCTTATCTGGAAACTCATTTGGAAAAGGAAAGTGAAATATATGTAGCACTGATAAATTATTATAAGGAGCATGATAATTTTGACAGGGCATGCCGAGTGGCAGAACAGGCGTTGGAAAAATGCAAAGATGATCTGACGGAGGCTTTTATATATCTCCTTGTTGATGCGGAAAAGAGAGAAGATAAAGACAAGTACAAAAAATTGTATAGCAGTGCGAAGAGAAGGCGATTGGCAGATATTAACCGAATAGATCAAGCGTTAAGTGATTTTAATTCAGGCAGTTATACTTGACAAAAAGAGTGATTGTTAACATTTGACTTTAAATGACGAATTGATTTTATGACAAATTGAGAAGTATATATTTGACAGAATTACTCTTATAACTCTTTACACAGGTAAATATTTTAGATAGAATAAATACGAACAAATGTTTGGCATAGAGAAAAAAATTAAACAATCACAAATTGCGACTGTTAGGTATTTGGATACAGATTATCAATAAATCAAAGCGGAGGAAATAAACCTTATGGCAAAGAAAAAGAATAACGAAATCACCATCCGTTCCAGTGCAGCAGAATACTTGACATACGTTGCAGCAACAGGAGATGATCCTCAAAGCTTTGAAATGCACTATGAGGACGAAAACATCTGGCTTACGCAGAAAATGCTAGCAACACTATACAATGTAGAGGTTCATACTATAAACGAGCATATTTCTAAGATTTATACGGATAGTGAACTTGTACAGGAAGCAACTATTCGGAATTTCCGAATAGTTCAAACAGAGGGATTACGCCAAGTTACACGAGAAATTAAACATTATAATCTTCAAATGATTATTGCCGTGGGTTTTAAAGTGAACAATGAACGGGCGGGCCTCATGGAAAAATTCAGAAATTTGATGTATCGGTAGCGAAAAACTACCTTAGCGAATTTGAAATGGGGCAGTTGCAACGGCTGGTTTCTGCATATTTGGATATTGCAGAAGATATGGCTCTTCGACATATACCCGTGACCATGCAGGATTGGGAAACTCGATTGAATCGTTTCATACAGGCAACTGACCGTAATGTTTTAATGGATGCAGGAAAGGTAACAGCGGAAATTGCTAAAGCTCATGCTGAAAGTGAGTTTGAGAAATATCGCATTATCCAGGACAAGCTGTTTCAATCTGACTTTGATAAATTAATTGAGGGCATAAGGAATGAAGAATAACATTTAAAGGCGTCGAATTCGACGCCTTTAGAATATATAAGCATATCAGATACATTCCCGCCAAGGGGATACTAGAGGGGTGCGACATCTTTTTTACCCACTCAACGCACACAGAATGCTGCTGCTTGCTGGAGAGGACGTGAAGCCTTGAAAATAAATAATTTGAGCCGTGTGTACAATAGCCCAAAGAGGTGTGACCCTTGAGGAGATAAAAAAGATGACAAGCTCTACGATCTAGAAAATTAAAGGGTTTATGAGTAACTATACATATAATGATAGCATTTCAACTACCTTTACAGAATCTGGTTTAATTATAGGTGGTAGGTATTGCCAGGAAGCCCAACCTTTATTACAATTGATTTATCGGGTTCGTGTGTATAATTGATTAATATATATTAATTAATTGCAAGGGTGGTTCTGATAAAAAGATAACTATTATGAGAACTGTAAGGGAGGGATTTTCGTTGAGCGAAATTATTAATATTGGCAGCAATAGTTTTTTTGAAAATGTCCCCAAACTTATAGAAAATGTGCGTAGTTTTGTTGGGCGCACAGCCGATCTTATGATGAGCATTACCTACTTTGAAATAGGGCGGATGATTGTCGAGGAGGAGCAAGGAGGTGCGGTTCGTGCAGAGTACGGACGAGGGCTTTTGGAGAAACTTGCGGCATACCTTACGGAACGATGTGGTAGAGGATTCTCCGAAAGTACCCTTAAAAACGCAAGAAAATTTTATCAAATATATGGGGTATCAATTCGGCAAACAATGTTTGGCAAATCTGAAAAAATGGATTTGACTGGAATAGGGCAAACATTGTTTGCCGAATCAAACCCTTTTAGACTTGGATGGTCACATTATTTGATTTTAATGCGAATCAAGAGCGAGGATGAGCGGCGATTTTATGAAATCGAAGCTGCCAATCAAAAATGGACTTACCGCGAATTACAACGGCACCATGGAAGTAGTCTGTATGAGCGGCTTGCTCTCTCGCGTAACAAGGACGAGGTTATGCGGCTTGCTCTTGAAGGGCAAACGATAGAAAAACCGAAGGATATATTGAAGAATCCGCTCGTCCTGGAGTTCCTCAATATGGATGAGGATACGGCATATTCTGAATCGGATCTGGAATCGACGATAATCGCCAGGCTGTCACAAAATCCATCAACTACCTCATCAACAGATTGATTATTCATGAAATACTTATTTCTAATTTTTTGTCCTAAATCCTGATGTTTCAATTTTCCTGTTTTCAGGTCAATGAGGATATAACACTGGAGAAGACGGTTGTAAAAGACCAAATCCACCCAATAGCTATCCTCGTCATATGTAAACCGTTTTTGCCGTGCCTCAAACAAGAACCCTTTGCCAAACTTCACTTCAACAATTTAGATTCATTAATTCCTCGAATCAATAAATAAAACATAAATGAGAATTCAGTGACCATCATCGGTAGCATCATGATTGTCTCCAGCGTTCCATTCGGAACAAGAAAATGCACGATAACCGTCATCAAACCCAATATTGTTTCAACTACAAACAAAATACCGAGTACCCTTGGAATGAATCCTGACTTATAAATTAAAACTCCAAGAGGCAGTACCCATAGGGAAAAGAAAATCTGGCCGATCATATATCCATGCTGATATAGATTATAAAAGAGCATTGCCAGGGATTGCTGCTGGCTGGTATTAAAAGCGCTCAGATAATCATTTCCGCTTAAAATATAGAGCGGCGCAATTTCAATCAGAATATTAAATATAAGCAATACGCTGCCTGCAGCTGCAAAAACGACCATTGCTGAGGCTATGCTCTTATCTACCGGAGAAAGCAGCTTATATAGCGCCAAGGCAGTAAACAGATAGCTTAGGGCCATGAGGATATCGCTTATTATGCCCGCCCGGTATAAAAAAGCATTGGACAAAACGTTGTTTGCCGTCAAAGCAGCGTCATCCGAAACGAATAGCTTTTGACGGAAGAAAATCTCCGCTAGTAAACCGAATACTACCATCATCAGGAATAAAAGACCCGCTATTCGTGCTGTTCTCTTGTTTGAACTCATTTTTTTGCCTCCTTAATTTTCTCACTTCTTATTGATTCGTGTTTATCATCAACGAGCTGATGACGGACTTATTAAATCCTTTTACAATCAGCCAGACCGCCATAACCATTTCCTGCACGCCTAAAATGTACTGCAGGAATTCAAAATCTAGACCAAGCATCATGAAGATAGGGGTGGAGATATACAATATGGCTCCAACCGGGTCCCCACAGGGACAGCCAGAAGGGAAGAAGCCGTGTCTTGAGAAACACAACGCTGGTTTTATTTTCCGAAAGCTTTACCATGTAATCCGGAGCATTCAGAATTGATACCCTACTATTCTGGCTGCTTTTTTTAAGTCTGTCATTTTTTTAATCTCCTTTAACTTCATAATCGAAAACTTCTCCGATTTTAACATCGAACACATCGGCGATCTTAAATGCCAGTTCCAGGGAGGGGGAATACTTACCCGCTTCTATGGCCATAATGGTTTGTCTGGAGGCTCCGGCTTTTTCAGCAAGTTGCTGCTGTGTCATTTCATTGGCAAAGAAGCGCAATTTTCTGATGTTGTTCGTTATCTCAATCTTCTTAGCCATTTCTGACTCCCCTCCTATAAAAGTATAGTTGGGTGACGCCTTCCATCATCGAACCGATACCGAAAGAGAAAAACATGATGTTGAGCATCACTGCGGGAGAATAATTCAATACAAGAGATACCAACGCCGCAATAAATCCTATACCTACAACAGCATAACTAATCCTCATTGCTTTCAGCCCAATTAGCTTATCCATTTCGTCCTCAACCATATCCAGTTCGAGTGTTTTTTCTATTTTCTTGTCATCATATTCTCCGTTCAGCATTTCTTCCTTGACTGCCATTGTGATAGAAAGCAGAATATGAAATACGATTAGAATAACGATTAGTGCGACAACTCCAATTCCTATAAATACCAGCATTGCCGTCGCCCAAAACTTCAAATCATCCGGGGCAGCCGTACCCGACTGAATTTTGTTGAACACATAGATGCAATATGCTGCCAAAATCAACAGTCCCGCCACAAGCGAAACAATCGTTTTCTTTTCCTGATATGACATAGCAAGTACACTCCTTTTTACAATAAGTTATATGTTATATACATAATGTATAATATTTTTGACATGATGTCAAGTATTTCATATAAATTTTATTTCTGCAGGTTAGTACTACTTCTTCCGGCTTTGACATGATATGTGTTATCCTACCTTTAAGTCTTGTCAACTCAAAAAGGTAGCTTATTTTAGGGGAGTGGTCAATTTTTATTCGGTTGAAAGTGATCAATTTTCACTCGGGGGCCATGGTCAATTATATCCCGGCGTTGACAATCATTGTATCAGATAATTTTGTATTTAGGGAGGCGACCGGAGATTCACTAAATAGGTTAATGTTATGCTCATAATTTCATGCAGCCGAACGTTCCCGACATATTTGCAACAAAATTCCATTGTCGTTCCATATAGTTTTTCAAAGCAGAAGTGTTATTTTGATAAAGCTTAGATAGTGTTTCCATGCTCCAATCACTATCTAAATCTATTTTCTCAATCGCCTTCGCAGCCGCATACCCGCTTTCCATTCCGGCCGAAATCCCCTCGCCCATGGGGTTAAGAAATCCTGCTGTTTCACCCGCAAACAACACTTTCCCGTTTCCGTATTCTATAGGACATCCGGGCATAATGTGTGGCATAAGCCATTTTTCATTTTTTTCTTGCTCTTCAATTCTTAACTTGTGATGTTTTTCCATATATGCAATAAATTTGGAATAGTAATGTTCAATTTTACTTGTATCCTTTGCAGACACGCCAAAAATGAGATGATCGTCTTTTACGTTAAACCACGCATCATATTCCGATAGATGGGGCTGTAAATAGGCATAAAAGTAATGATAATCCAAATCAATGGAACCTTTATTAAAGGCTTGATAAGTCGTTATATAGCTTTGAGGTGTATGTGTCAGCTTTCGCTTAACAGTACCTACTACACCATCACAGCAAATAACTATCTTTGCTTTTTCACAATATGAAGAAGCACCCTTGAGATTTACGAGAACGCAGTTTTTCTGTCCCTCACACGACAGGGCGGCGGTTCCATCCCGTAGTTCGGCACCGGCTTCGGATGCTCTTGTTGCCAGCCAGTAATCAAAGGAGCTTCGCCATATATTTAGTCCTTCCTGTTCATAACGAAACTCTTTACCTTTATCGTTGGTGAAAATCATGCCCCGGTTATCATTCGGCGTGCACATGGTATGCTTCGGCGTATCTTCGCCATAGTATTGCCGGACCAAATCCATTGACTTCTTTATAAGGACACCGGAGCAGGATTTGTTTCTTGGCATTTTGAATTTTTCAACCAATAATACATTATACCCATTGCAGGCCAATTCCCGTGCGGCGGTACAGCCTGTTGGGCCTGCGCCAATGATTATTACATCATACATTTAGTTTTCTCCTGTGGATGATTATATAAAAAGCGTTGTAAAATAGCCGAAATCAAATCTGCTTTAAAGCATTATATCAGAATTTACGACCCTATTCCACCATCGCGATTACAAAGTAAACGATGCTTTCAATCATCATCAGCACACCGAGGAAAACCGGCAGTATGCTAACGAGGTAACGAAAATAAACGATTCCCGCATGGCGGCTATATCATCGGTTTCGTCCTGTAAAAGCCCGTTGTATATAGTGAAAAAAGTGGGCATCAAATAGAAGAGTAACAGGAATAGCACAGAGGACAATCAATGAGGTCAAATACAAATTTATTTTTCTTATTAAGCCACTGGAGTATAATCCTGCTGCTTGTTTCACAAATTAAAGAATGTATAAAAATGATGGAGGTATAATAATGGCTTACGATAAACTATTCGAACCAGCTCATATAGGCAATTTAAAAAATCAAGAACAGATTGGTCATGTCACCAATGAACACACATTTTTCAATAGGAGAACCCCCTGTCCTTGGTCAAAGATATTTCGAGTATTATAAAGCTAGGGCAAAAGGCGGCGTTGGGCTGATTATCACCACACATGTCAAAGCAGAGAAAAATGTAGACCCCTATCCTCTAACCTATGGATACGCTACTTTGAACTCAGCGAATCAAATCAAATATTTCCACGAGATAACAGAAATGGCACACAGATACGACGCAAAAATTGCAATCGAGTTATCTCCTGGAACTGGAAGATTGGCAGATGATGCCCTTAAAGAAAAATGGCCGGTAGGGCCTTCGGAAAATGGTCTACTGGGAAATCCGGGGATAAAAACCCGTGAATTAACAAAAGTTGAAATCGCTGAGCTGACAGAGGCTTATGGCAAAGCTGCAGGACTAGCAAAACAGACCGGCTTTGACATCATCTATGTCCACTTTACTGCTTACTTGGGAGATCAATTTTTATCCTCTGTATGGAACCGCAGAACCGATGAATATGGAGGAAGCCTGGAAAACCGAATGAGGTTTTTATTAGAATGTATTGAAAGTGCAAGGAAACATGTTGGAAGAGACTTTCCTTTGATTGTTGGCTTGGCCCTAGACCATGGTTTTCCGGGTGGAAGAGAGCTTAACGAAACCATAGAGATGGCAAAAATACTCAAAGGAATAGGAATTGATACCCTTCATTTAAGACGTGGGAGCTATGACAACATGAACCTGCTGATTCCAACGGAATAGTTGCTCAAGATATATAGAACACAGTGGGACGGTTCCTCTGTGCTGTACCCTGTGCTAACACAAACCTTCCTCCAAGGCCCTACCAGCTTCAAACGACATCTTTTTTGCCCACTCAAGGCATGTGGAGACGGTATGTCTGATGTCTAGAAAATAAAGTCCGAAAAGCATTGGAAATACTGGGTTTCATAAAATGAAAGTAAATCTGTCAACTCGACTTAAACCCTCGATATGTGTACATGGAAACATATCGAGGGTGTTTTTTGTGGTAAAAATGAGTCTGAAATTAGGTAGGGGTGAGTGGACAGAATAGATAAATAAGCAGGGTTGAGGAGATAGAATGGATGTGACATTCTATACACCTGACAATAGGATTTAGAGTAATAATTATTGAATTTAAATCAAAAGTCATGCGAACTTAAAGAAAATGTTTGCAATATAATGATGCTAATGATATCATGTACTTATACATACATAGAGGTGATTAGAATGGCAATTAGTTATAAAAAGCTTTGGAAGCTTCTTATTGATAGAGACATGAAAAAGAAAGACCTGCAAAAGCTCGCGGGCATTAGTTCTGCTACGGTTACAAAGCTTGGTAAAAACGAAAATGTTAGCACAGAAATTATACAAAAAATCTGCATTGCTTTGGAATGTGACGTCTGCGATATCATGGAGATGGAAGATAACAAACGCAGTTAATGCTTATTATTGTGAATTACCAAACAAATGGAGGCTTGTTTAATGATAAATATAAGAAAATTAGAATCAGAATTATGGGAATCTGCGGATCTTTTACGTCAAGGTTCTAAATTAAGTTCTCAGGAATATTGTATGCCAGTTCTTGGTTTAATCTTTTTGCGTTATGCATATAGCCGGTTTAAATATGTAGAGGCACAAATACTAAAAGACCGTCCTGTACGTAATGGTCGTGTACTTCCTGTTGAGTCAAGTGATTTTAAACAAAAAAGCGCTATTTTTTTACCTGAAAAGGCTCGATATGATTATCTGCTCAATTTGTCAGACGATGCTGATTGTGGGAAGGCAGTCAATGAGGCTATGGAATTGATTGAGGCAGAGAGTACTCAATTGAAAGGAATACTACCCAAAACATATACTTCTTTCAGAAATGATTTGTTGAAAGAATTGTTGCGCATTTTTAACAATAGTGCATTGAATGAAATCAACGATGATATCCTTGGACGTATTTATGAGTATTTCTTAAATAAATTTGCTTCAGCTATCGCATCGGATGATGGAGTTTTCTTTACACCTAAATCTTTGGTAAAGATGATTGTGAATGTAATTGAGCCGACTCATGGGATAGTGTTGGATCCTTCCTGTGGAAGTGGTGGAATGTTTGTTTCTTCCAGTGATTTTGTAAACGCTGAAGAAATCAATGCTAATTCTGCAATGACTTTTTATGGACAAGAAAAAGTAGAGTTTAATGCGAAGTTATGTATCATGAATATGGCTGTACACGGACTAAATGCAAAAATCAAATCTGGTGATGAGGCTAACAGCTTCTATCATGATGCTCATAATCTGGAAGGTAGCTGCGATTATGTAATGGCTAATCCTCCATTTAATGTAGATAAAGTAAAAGCAGAATCTACTCAGAATGCAGGACGCTTACCTTTTGGGCTGCCAGGAGTAAATCAGAAAAAGGAAGTCTCTAACGCCAACTACCTCTGGATTTCATATTTCTATGCATATTTAAATGATACTGGACGTGCTGGTTTTGTTATGGCCGCTTCTGCTACGGATAGTGGTAATAAGGAAAGAGAAATTAGAAAGCAGCTTATCCAGACGGGACATGTAGATTGTTTAATGTCAGTAGCAAATAATTTCTTTTATAAGGTTTCGTTACCTTGTTCACTTTGGTTTTTTGATAAGGGAAAGAAAGAAGAATTAAAGGATAAAGTACTTTTTATAGATTCTCGTAATTACTATACCGTAGTGGATCGAACACTCAATGAGTGGAGTGAATGGCAGATGAAAAACCTAAATGCCATAGTCTGGCTCTATCGTGGAGAAAAGGGAAAGTACACAAAATTATTACAGAATTATAGTACTCAAATTATCAATGATTGCAAAGAACTAGACGCTGCATTTGAAAGTGTGTCGATATTGTTGAATGGCTATGGTGAGAAACTTAAACCATTGCGAGTTCAGATTACTGATATCGTTAAAATTTCAGAGGATATTAACCAGCTGTTACCGCTGAATGATTTGTTGAAAAAGTATACTACAGAACTTAATGCATCGTTAAAAGCACTTTGTGAGTACGGTGATGGATTGGAGAAGGATGAAGCTAAGGTGTTTGCTAAATCCATCGATGAATCCGCAACAACTTGGGATCGCTTTAAAAAGTCTGTTTCTGCTAGCCTAGAGGAGGTTGTATCTCAAATCAAGGCCTGCCGTACAGTGATAAAAGAAGCAAAATGGCTCACTGAAAAATTTGGAGAAGGTGAGTATAAGGATATTTTGGGGCTATGTAAAGTTGCGACTATAGATGAAATAGAAGAAAAGAACTGGAGCCTTACTCCGGGTGCATATGTGGGAGTAGCTCCTGTAGAAGAAGATGATGAAAACTTTGAAGAAAGAATGACTGAAATTCATAAGGAACTCTTGACTTTGCAGGCAGAAGCAAATCAGTTAATGGATACAATTTCAGCGAATTTTGAGGAGCTGGGGATATGAGATACAGAGTGCAACCTTTAGGGCAATTTATAGATATAATTTCTGGATATGCTTTTAAATCAAAGGATTTTAAGTCAACAGGTATACCAGTTATAAAAATAAAAAATGTTACTCCTCCAGAAGTTTCCTTGGTTGATTTATCATATATACCAATTGAAATAGCTGATTCCTTACCAAAATTCGAATTAAGTTATGGAGATGTTTTAATAGCATTAACAGGTTCACATATAAATCAAATGGCATCTGTAGTTGGTCGCGTAGCGAGAGTTAAATATTATATAAGATCTATGCTAAATCAAAGAGTGGGTAAAATTGTTGTTAAGGATAAAGATGTTTGTGACTTAGAATACGTGTATTATTATTTATCCCAGGACCAAGTAAAGATTTCATTAGCAAGTAAAGCTGGTGGTGCTGCAAATCAAGCCAATATCAGCCCTACTGATGTTAAAGAATTGGAGATTCCTTTACCACCAATTGAAATTCAACGCCGCATTTCAGACATTCTCTCAGCCTATGATGATTTAATAGAAAATAATCAAAAGCAGATTAAGTTACTAGAAGAAGCTGCCATGAGGTTGTATAAAGAATGGTTTGTAAATCTTCGATTCCCTGGATATAAAAACAGTAAGATAGTTGATGGTGTGCCGGAGGGGTGGGAGTATAAAGAAGTTGGCTCTTTAATCTCGAAGACACCACGTACTAAGCAAGTAAAGAAATCAGAATATAACAACAGTGGAGAAATCCCAATAATTGACCAAAGTAGAGAGTTTATCGCAGGGTATACAGATGACAGAGAAACTATTGTTGATTTAGGAGTTCCAGTAATTGTTTTTGGCGATCATACTAGGATATTGAAATTAATAAATTTTCCATTCGCTAAAGGAGCAGATGGTACTCAGCTTATTGTATCAGGGGTCGAAGAAATGCCACAGCATCTACTATATTGCAGTTTATTGAACATTGATTTGTCAAACTATCACTATGCTAGGCATTTTAAATACCTAAAGGCAAGCAAAATTATAGTTCCTACTAAGAATATATCAGAAGAGTTTGAAAGTATTGTCGAGATATACTTTAAGGTCATTCAGATTCTAAGAGATAAAATATTTTTATTACAAAAATCACGTGATTTTCTACTTCCTAAACTGATGAACGGTGAAATAGAGGTGTAAAGGAGGGGTACATATGAGTTGGGAGTATTCTGAAAACATATTGGTGCAAAATAGTGCAGGAAACCTACTTCAAGATGAATTGGGGTGGGATGTTCAGTTTGCCTATAATAAGGAAGTCCTTGGTGAGGATGGTACCTTTGGGCGTAAAAGCTATAAAGAAATTGTTCTTACCCGGTACCTTCGTAAGGCACTGTTTGAAAATAACGACTGGCTAACTGAAGAATATTGTGATTCTGCTATTAAAACACTTCTTGCTTATACATCCTCTAGTAGCTTAATGCAGATTAATCGCGAAAAATATGGGATGCTTCGAGATGGCATTCCTATAAAAGTTAAGAAAGCTAACGGCGATCAGGAGGATAGGTTGGTCCGGGTGTTTAATTTCTCTGATCCTGAAAAGAACCATTTTCTTGCTGTAAAGGAGATGAAGATTCACGGTGATTTATATCGTCGCAGAACCGATATTGTTGGCTTTGTGAATGGCATTCCACTGCTTTTTATAGAGTTGAAAAAGCAAAATGTAGATGTACAGGATGCCTACACCTGCAATTACACTGACTATTTAGATACCATTCCCCAGCTATTTCATTTCAATGCCTTTGTTATGTTGTCCAATGGCTTGGAATCCAAAGTAGGTACTTTGGGTAGTAAATACGAATTTTTTAATGATTGGAAACGTCTACATGAAGATGATAGCGGCTCTGTGGAGCTGGCAACCATGCTGAGAGGTATTTGTAATAAGAAAAACTTTATGGATTTATTTGAAAACTTTATACTTTTTGATACTTCTGGTGGTACAACGGCAAAAATCATGGCAAGAAACCATCAGTTCCTTGGTGTTAACGAAGCTGTTGAATCTTATAAGAATCGAAAACTGAACAATGGTAAGCTGGGTGTTTTCTGGCATACTCAGGGTAGTGGAAAAAGTTATTCCATGGTATTTCTTGCACAAAAAATCCGTCGAAAATTTGCAGGCTCCCCAACCTTTGTTATTCTGACAGATCGAGAAGAGTTGAATAAGCAAATTAGTGATACCTTTGAAGCTTGTGGCTTACTTGGTACCACTAAAGCAAAACAGTTTATTGCTACTAGTGGTGAAGATTTAATTCAGAAATTAAAAGGAAATCCAAGCTTTATCTTTACATTGATACATAAGTTTAATAAACCAGATGAACCACCAATTATTCCCAACCATGACATCATTGTCTTATCAGATGAAGCCCATCGTACACAGAATGGTATATTTGCTGATAATATGTGTACATTGCTTCCTACAGCTTCCCGTATTGGATTTACAGGTACACCGCTGTTCGCTTATGACAATATTACCGAAAGAACATTTGGCGGCTATGTTTCCATTTATGATTTCAAGCGTGCTGTAGATGATGGAGCGACGGTTCCTCTTTATTATGAGAATAGAGCCGATCTACTGGAAATAGACAATCCTGAAATTAATGATGAACTACTAGATGCAATAGAACAGGCTGATCTGGATGTTAATCAGCAGGCTAAACTAGAACAGGAACTAGCTAAGGACATACATGTCCTTACCAGTGAAAAACGTTTGGATACCATTGCAAAGGATTTTGTAGAGCATTACTCTGAGTTGTGGACAACGGGTAAAGCCATGTTTGTTTGTATCAATAAAGTAACTGCTGTTCGAATGTTTAATTTAGCTCAGAAATACTGGGAGCTAAAAATAAAAGAAATTGAATCTTCGCTGTCTGGAGCCACACAGCAGGAATACATGGAAATCAGCCGTAGGCTAGAGTGGATGAAAAACACAGAAATGGCGGTTATTATCAGTCAGGAACAAAATGAAGTAGCTACTTTTGAAAAATGGGGACTGGATATTAAACCCCATCGCAGCAAAATGGAAAAACGAGAAATGGACAAGGAATTTAAGGATCCTGATAATCCATTTCGGATCGTATTTGTTTGCGCTATGTGGTTGACAGGGTTTGATGTGAAATGCCTTTCTACAATCTATTTGGATAAGCCATTAAAGGCACATACCTTAATGCAAACCATAGCACGAGCGAATCGTGTTTATGAGGGAAAAAGCAATGGCCTAATTGTTGATTATGTTGGTGTTGTTAAAGCACTGAGGAAGGCTTTGGCTGATTATACAAAAACTAAAGGCGGTACTGATGGATCTGATCCTGCTCCTGATAAAGCAGAATTGATTGCTCGTATCATTGCATTAACCAATGATATCATCGAATACATGAAACAGCATGGTTTTAGCTTGTCAGATCTCGTTCAGGCAGTTGACTTTGACAAGTTGGCCTTGGTTCAAGAGGGGGCCAATGCCATGTGCGTCTCAGAGGAAGTAAAGAAACGTTTTGAAGTTATGGCTAGGGAATTATTCAAACTGTTTAAGTATGTCGAAAAACAAGAAGTCACAGATCAGTACCGAGCTTATAAAAATGCTATCAGTGCAGTTTATGACCAGATGCAGGAAAAAAGGAAGCATTCGGATAATACAGATTTAATGATTCAGCTGCACAATATAGTTAGTGAATATATCAATGTTGTTAAGCTACCAGAGCATGTAAACGAAGATGGTAGTGGATACTTAGTTGAAAGTCGCCGCTTTGATATTAGCCATATTGACTTTGAACGCTTGCAGCAGGAATTTGCACGTGTTAAGAATAAGAATCTTCTTATGAAAGATTTACAGGAGCTTATCAATGACAGGCTGGATAATATGATGAAGCGCAACCCATCACGTATTAACTATTATGAACGATATCAGAAAATTATTGAGGAATACAATGCTGAACAGGACAAAGCTGCCATAGAGAAAACATTTATTGACTTAACTAATTTCGTAAATGATCTGGATGATGAGGAGAAAAGATACGTACGGGAAGGATTTAACAATGACGAAGAATTGGCTATGTACGATTTGCTTTTAAAGGATTCACTTACTCCGTCAGAGATTAAAAAGATTAAAAAGCTTGCTAAGGTATTATTGGAACGAATCAAGGATAAAATCAGTGAATTGGATCATTGGACAGAAAAGGAAGAGACTCAGGCAGCTGTCGATATACTTATCAGAGATACCCTATGGAGTGAACTACCTGATAGTTACGATGATAGACTATTAAATGAATATCGCCGAAAGATTTATGAGTTTGTATATACCACTTATCCTGCGGCGTAGAAACATTAACGACGAGCGTTATTGGTGTATAAAGGAAAGCTGGTGAAGATATTGAAGATGTATGTTGGGATCACGGACTATGACTGGTTTAGAACTTTAAAGCAGGCAAACTGTGACGAAGTAAACTTTTGGAAACCTGGAGGAAAAACAAATTTCAAAGCTCTTGATGAAGGGGATTTGTTTTTATTTAAATTACATAGTCCACAAGATTATATTGTAGGCGGTGGATTTTTTCTGAAGTTTTCAATATTACCATCTTCATTAGCATGGGAAGCTTTTGGGTTAGCTAATGGAGCCAGAAGCCTATTTGAGTTGAATAACAGGATATATAAATATAGAAAGACAAATCGTATATCTGATCCGGATCCTCAGATTGGCTGTATTATATTATCGATGCCTTTTTATTTAGAAGAAGATGACTGGATCACTGTTCCGGACAATTGGAGCAAAAATATCGTACAAGGTAAGATGTACGATACTTCTGAACATTATGGAAAGCTGTTATATCAACAAATACAGGAAGTGTTATATAGCCAGAGATTCAATAAAAATCTGCTGAGAGAAGACTCCGTAAATAGCCGATATGGTAAAGAACAGAAGATAAAACCAAGAATAGGGCAGGGTGCTTTCAAGATCCTTATTACTGATGCTTACCATAGAAGATGTGCAATAACTGGTGAAAAGACATTACCCGTATTAGAGGCAGCCCATATTAAACCATTTAGTCTTGATGGACCTCATGAAATTAATAATGGTCTACTGCTTAGAAGAGATTTTCATACCTTGTTTGATCGGGGGTACATAACAATTGATAAAGAATTCAATGTTGAGGTAAGCCGCCGCATCAAGGAAGACTTTGGAAATGGAAAAGAGTACTATGCACACCATGGAAGTAAGTTGATAATTTTGCCGGGGAAAAAAGAACAACTTCCAGGTCCACACTATTTAGAATGGCATAATGAGAATATATATTTGGGATAAGTTATAGAACAAAGAAGGTGTAAGCATTATTCATTTATTGAAAAGGGGGATGGTGTAAAATGGCTCAGATTGATGCCAACAAATTGATTGACTTTATTAAGCTGTATTTTCCAGAGGATGCGACTGAAATCTCTGATGCATTGGATTTACTAAGCCTTGCATTGGATGGACTGCTGAGTAGCACAAACACGACTATAGCAGAATTCCATAAGAATAAAGATTTTGACAAAGGAATGGAATTGTGGGAGTTTTCTAAATCGGTGGCAGAGATCCAAGAAGAAATTAATGAATATTCAGCTTTGATAAGCATAGATGCTGAAATTGATGAAGAAGAGCCTGAAGAAGAACCAGATGAAATAGAAGAGCAGAGAACCATACCAAATTATTCGGATTATGCAGTTGATTCTTCTATACCTCATACCCTTTATGAAGATTTCACCCATAAAAAGGTTGTTGCATTTTTATTTAATAATAATCGACATCCAGCAAAAGACTGGAAAGATGTGTTGCTGCAAACATGTGATTTGCTAGCAGAGATAGATGCTGCTAAGTTTTCAGAGTTTATTAATGACCCTGCCATGAGAGGAAGAAAGATTTCTTATTTCAGCAAAAAGCATGTTGATAGAAAAAATGCCAAAATGAAAAACATTGATATTTATGTCTGGACTAATTTGAGTGCAAACAGCATAAGAAATCTTATAAGGAAGCTGCTCAAGAAGTTTAATATAAAATTGACTAATTATTATGTTTATCTAAGAGCAGATTATACTCCATTACATAAAAATGAGAAGGTGAAAGATGAATTTGATACTATGCAATATGATTACAATAATGAGGACAAAATTGGGAAATTAGTCCGACAAACACTGAGGCAACTTTCAAATAGGCAATACCGATTTACTGATAAAGAATTAAACTCAATGTTGTCAAAGCAATGGTCAAAAGAAGTACTGAACATAGATTATCCACTTCTTAGAAAAGTTGAAGATGATAAAGATATTTCTGTTCAAATTAAGGATGGAATGTATGGCCGCTATTGGAAAGAGATTTTTGAATTTAACGGAATGAAGTTTTTGGCTACGAGCCAGTGGTATGAGCGACATAGAGAGCCTTTTACACGTTGGATAACAAATTTGCAGGATTAAAATCAGTATTATGACCTAATGTAAAAAAACACCCTAATGGGTGTTTTTTAGTTGTATGCAAATAATGTTTATAAATTATGTCAAGGAGGTGATGCCTATGCTTGCGTTGGTACATGTATTCTAGCTTTAATAACAAACTAAAGGAGGAAAACACATGATCGGTATCGAGCAATACCAAAAAACCAAGAGTACAAAGAACTTGGACTTTCCCAGACCAAGACTGCTAAAGCGCTGGGATCACCTATACTTCTGTCAGTAAATACTGGAATATGAGCAAAGAGGATTATGCCAGGGAAGCTGAGCAGGAAAAGTATCATATGGATAATTATCGACAGTACATATTAGAGCAATTGAAAATATGCCCGCAAATCCGGGATACGAATATCTATCTCAAATTAATGGAAGCTTTTCCTGATTTACAAGTTAAACGAGCTACTTTCTATCGCTACATGAAAGCTTTAAGGGAACAGCACGGGTATCAGCATACCAGTAAGCGGAAAATCTCACCACGTGAAGTCTCGCCACCAGGATATGAAGCTCAGGCTGATTTTGGTCAATATAAACTTAAAGATATGTATGGAAGAATTGTAAGGGTATATTTCTTTTGCATGGTTCTGAGTTTTAGCAGAATGAAATTTGTTTACTTTTCACCGGATCCCTTCACAACCAAAACAGCCATAAAAGCTCACAATTATGCTTTCCAGTATTTTGGGGGAAGACCACAGACAATTCTATATGATCTTGATCGGGTCTATGTAGTTAGTGAAAATCTAGGTAATATTATATTTGTATCGGCTTTTGAAGAATATGTAAAGCGTATCGGCTACAGTGTTTCATTATGCAGGCCAAGAGACCCTCAGAGTAAGGGCAAGGTAGAAGAGGTCATTGGATATGTCAAGCAAAGTTTTCTGGAAGGGAGGGTATATACCGGAATTGACAGTCTTAACAGTGCAGCTCTTGCATGGTTGGATAGAGAAGGCAACGGGAGAGTTCATACTGTGACTAGAAAAGTGCCACGAGAAATGTTTATTGAAGAACAAAAACAGCTTTTTCATGTTAAACCATATTCAGAGGTATCAAGTACTGTAGCATCCTTTGATTCCAATGGAGTGGTCAGCTATAAAGGGAATCGTCATCAGATTGATGCCGGTGTGATGGATGCACATCAGCGCATACGTATAGAGGATGATGGTGAAATACTTCTATTTTATGATACTGATACTAATGAATTATTAGCTAAGTATCCAGTAACAGAAGATACTGGACAGATATTCAAAGCTGAGGAAAAAAACAACAGAAACAGGGTTTCTTATACTCTTATAAAACAATATTTTGCAGAGCATGAAATCGCTCAGGAATTTATACAGCGGATGGAACAGGAACAATCAAAATATTTTAATAGCCATTGCATTCGCTTAAATCGCATGACGAAGTTTTATTCGATGGAGCAAATGCTTGATGGGATAAGATACTGTATTGAGACTGAACGCTGCAATGCCTATGAACTTTTGGCTTACATAATGTATAAGCATGGTGAGCAGATAGCAAAGAAGTTCTTACCAAATCAACAGTATTTCAACCATCTGATAAGTAGCAAGGAGATAAGGAGGGAAATCGATGGCTGATATAACTGAAATCCGCGAGTTGGCTAAGAAGCTAAATCTATGGAATATTGCCAGGAGATATATTGATTTGAATGATGAGAAACTGTCCAACCTAGATTATCTTCAGATGATATTACAAAAAGAACTAGAGATACGAGCCAGACAAAAACAGATCAAGCTAAGAAGGGCAAGCAAACTTCCAAACAAAGTATTTGATGCATCGAATTTAAACAAAGGTTTGGAATGGCAGATAAAACAATTATCCCATCTGATGTGGCTCAATGAAGAACAAAACGTTATTCTACTTGGTAAATGCGGGACAGGCAAAACTAGTCTTGCAGTTCATCTTGGAGAAACAGCGATCGACAATGGACATAAAACTTACTATGCATCCATTGATGTTTTTATATCTATTCTAGAGAACAAAGATATAAACCCAAAAGCAGGCGCAACCTTCTCCTATATGCGGGAATGCGACTTGATTATTATTGATGATGTATTTTATCTAGAACCAACCAGGTCAGAGTTGCAGGCTTTTTATCGAGCAGTTACTTTTCTTAATGAAACAAGAAGTATGATTTTTATTACCAATCGTGAAATATCTGCATGGTTAGATGCAGTGGAAGACAAACATCTTTGCCAGACTCTGTTAGATAGAATAACAGCTAATTGCCAAATTATTCGTTTGACTGACAGATGAAATAAAACACTCACCTCTTTTCTAGAAAAGGGTTAATACTCAAATTTGAAAACGATGCCGATTAACGGCTTTAAATAGATACAAAAAATCTCACGAAAACTAAAGAATTACTTAACTTTTGAGATTTTCTGCAGTTTCTGGGGTAGGGGGATCTAAATCTCTACCACTTTTCGCCCCGGAAACGGGCGTGGGGTAACGCGTGAAAATTCGCGGTTTCAAACAGTGCGGCGACATCTTCCGCAGAATTAAATGGAACAATCGTGGGTGTAAATCCACAGTTTGGCGCTGCGTCAGTAGGGTTGAAAAAGATGGTCCTGATTGCCCGGCAAGAACTGTTCACGAGGGACTGCTCCATGAGGTAGTTATAAAGGCCATAAACGAAGCGTTCCGTGAAAAGGAAGCAATCCTGCCACTTTTGCGAGAGAATATCGAGAGTAGCCTTGAGGAAGTCACCTCAAATCAGATTGCAGCGATTGATGAACAAATGAAGTCAATGCAGCAAGAACTAATGGCAACCGTTAATTCAAAGAATACCGGTGATGAGCTTGGTATGGAAATTAGAAGGCTGCGAGATGAGAAGCAGTCCCTTCAAAATGAGCAGGCATCCCGACAGGATCTGAAAAAGCGAATTGATGAGTTGATGCGTTTTCTTAACGACCTGCCTTGTGAGCTGATTGATTATGAAGAAGATTATGTGAGGACTCTCCTGGAAAAGATAACGGTTTACGACGACCACATCATAGTTGAATTTAAGTCCGGAATTGAAATCCAAATTGACAAATAACTAAGCAATGCTAAATAACCCGCAGCTCTTGTGTCAGAGTTGCGGGTTTCGTTGTTTATAAAACAATTAATGTGTAAATATTGTAAATTGAAACCAAATGGTTTACAATGTTCCTATTGAGGTTTGGAGGAATTATAATGAAAACTTCGGACATGATACGACAGCTTTGTGAACAAATGAACATGAGCGTTTCCGAATTGGCTAGGCGGTTAGGCCAGTCCCCACAGAACTTCGGGAAGAAGCTAAAGCGTGAGACTATTACATTAGAAGAACTTAAGGCCATAGCAGATGTGATGAATGTTAAGTTTGAGCAGACTTTCATTCTGCCCGATGGCAATGAAATAAAGACAGGAAATGAGTAAAGGAGGCGGCCTAACATGATGATTAGCCCGGAAGGATACTATGAAGAGCATCTTAGAGGAAAAAATAAAGAACAGATTATGACCGTTATACGTGGGCTTAAGCAAGAAATAGGTCGTCTTAAAAATACAATGGAAAGCCCCGACTATGGCGTAAAACCTATTATGCATCCGAGTGAAGATACGCGCCTTCACTGGACTCGTGAATATTTGGAAAGAGCCAAGCAAGTCTTTGCTGAAGCTGGTGGAACTTATACCTTATCAAAGTCAGAAGAAAAGGTTGCTGACTTTGATGCAAATATGGATCCCATCTGCAAGATTACCTTTAGCATTGGCGGTTTCTTTGGTGGCTACCGTAGCTATGTTGTAGAGCTATCAGATAGATTGAAAGCCTATACAAAATTATGGGAGGATGAAGAACCGCTCTCATTGTTGGATGGTGATAACGAGGAGCCATTTACAAAGGGCACTTTTATATCTGCACTTGGCGATCTTCACATCGGTGAATGGCTCAGACGATATTCAACTAAGCGTTTCGGATACACGGTGTGTGATGGTACACAATGGGAGTTGGAATTTGAATATAGCAATGGCCATAAACCGGTAAGATTTGATGGCGATAACTCATACCCGTATAACTTCGATAAGTTGCAGATGTTATTTGGTATTGATGTTACTGAGGAGGACGACGAGGATGAGTAAATTCGATATTTTGACAAAATACATACCTATAATCCAGGCGGATAGCATCGGTGAATGGGTTGTTGATAAAGAAAACGATGGAACACCGGAACATCCGATACAGATGCCTTTTGCAGATTATTCCGAAATGGTACATAACTTTATCGATGATGTTTATGCCTTTGAAGAAAGCAATAAAGATATGGAGCTTACCCGTTATGGAGATATCCTAAAGGATAACGGACTTGAATGGGATTCAGAATCTATGGAAAATGCTGATGTTTCAAACTTGAACGCACAGTGTGTTCTTGCACTGATTATGGGTGCAGTAAGAGCTGAGCGTTTTTGCGATGGTGCGTTATTAGATTTCTTCAAGAGTGGCTGCATATTGAAGTGGATTGAAAGATTAAACAGTATTGAGTAAAGGAGGTTTGACTTTGGATATTAACAAAATGAAAGCTCTACCGTATGATGAGCTGCGTGCTTTATATAAGAACTTCCTACATAGTCAGAACATTTCGACAGCAACAATCAATACTGCTTATGTGGACACCTTCTACCTTTGGAGGAAAGGAAGCAAAGATCTGTTCTGGAATGCGGTGAACGCTACTGATTTTGAGACTGAAGCAAAGAATGCATTGATAAAAGCTCTTTCTGAGAACTCGACCGGTAATGTCAATTCACTTGTTAGTGGTTACTTGTCTCATCTAAGAAGGTTTCGCTTGTTTCTATCGTCGGATGAAACCATTGTTCCGGTTGAATATAAACAAAAAACCACAGTAAAAGTAAACCCAACACAGACGAGCCGTGAAATAATAATTAACAAAATGTATGTTGGAGCATATTTGTCAGAGGGCGATAATATAGGTCATGAAATCATAAATCTCTATAAGGCAGATGATGGGAAAAACTATATTTATCTCAATTCACAAGGAACAATAGAATTATCTCATGGAGAAAATAGAATAACTATTCTGTTGGTACGAAAATTTGCCTCGAAAACATATAAAGTACTAGCCAAGGCAGAGGGTGTTACGATTCTTGATTTTGCCGACAGCAAACTCCCACGAGAAGAGAGATATAAAGGACAAGTTGCATTAGGACTGACCTATGGCGGTATAAGTCTTGTAGATTTATTTAATGAAAACTCATATCACGGCAGTCTTCAAGAAGAAAAAAATGTTTATACTACCTTTGTTGCAGATAAGGTTATCAAGCCCAGAAATCAGATATATATTACAGACGATTCATCTGTAAGTGGTGACAACACTTTTTTCATCCGTACTAATAAAGGATTTGGCAAACAAACATTAAGGGAATTCTACAACGAAAATGAAAAGCCGGATTCTTTCGCTGATTTGAATCAGATAATTGAGAACAGTGAGTTGTGGGAAGATGCAAATACGACACAAGCAATTTCTGAATTGCCGGAACTTCAAAAAGATCCGTATTTCAATTTCCTAAAAATAATCAGGCAGGAAGACAATGAACTCGCTTTTTCAAATATGTTTGCTTACTTTTTTGATATAAACAGAGAAGCTTTTTCTCGTTTTGCAAGAGAGGTTCTACATATAGAGGTAAAAACAGATTTTACTATTGAGAGAGAAAAGAGAAACATTGACCTACTTATTTCTGACAAAAATAATGCCGTTGTAATAGAAAATAAAATCAAATCGAGCATCAATGGTATTGATGACCGACATGATATCTACAGTGACCAAGTACAGTCGCAGCTAAAAAAATACTATCAATTTGTTACATCTGATGATGAATATTGTAAGAAAACACCGAGCTGCTTTATTTTTTCACCGAATTACAATCGTATTGACCTAAGTAAGTTTTCGTGCGGTGAAAAATATACTATTGTTTATTACAGAGAAATCTATAATTTCTTTGTTGAAAAAAGAAGCCTGTATGATGGTGTGCCTTACTTTGATGATTTCATTAATGCAATGTATAAGCACACTAAGGACTACGATAATGATCTAGAGGAAGAAATGCAAAGAAGATTTCAAAATACTATTTGTAATGCGAAAAAGGGGTATGGAGGTCAACAATTATGAAGATACATTATTTCCAAAGATACCATGAGAAAGAAAATGTAGCTACAGCTAATACAATGCTGTTGTTATCTCGTTTATATCAATATTCTTCTGATAAGTTCTTTCGGTTTTTGAAATCCGAATTCTTTTCTGACGCCTTTGAACCAGAGATTGTTTTCAATCTTCAGGAAAAAAGTGTGGAGAGTATTCCGGATGCTACTATCACACAGGAGAGCTTTAAAATTGTTGTTGAGACTAAAATGTCTGATTGGTTCTATACAGATCAGCTGTTGCGCCATTTGAAGTCTTTCGGTGATGAAAAATATAAGGTGATGATTACTTTAGCACCGGAGTTGATGAATCCAGAAAAGAAGAAAGAATTCGAAGAGCATCTTAAGGAATACAACGCCACACAGACGTATCCGGTAATGCACGTTAACACTGTATTCGAACGGATTGTTGATGCAATACGTGATGTTATTGATGACAGAGATTATGAAATGCAGGAGGTTTTGGACGATTACCTAAATTACTGCTATAACGATAAGCTCATCATTGTTTCGGATTCATGGAAGCGCATGAGAGTGCAACTGGCAGGTACCACATTTAATTTCAATGTTAGTGAAAATCTTTACTATGACAATATTGAACGTGGCTTTAGCGCACACGATTATCTTGGGCTGTATAAAGAAAAAAGCGTAAGGGCCATTGGGAAAATTAAAGCAATTATTACAGCAGTCACTACGGAAGACGGTATTGAGTATAAAGCTGAACTTGGAGAACTTACTGACGATAGGAAGCAACAAATATGCAAGGCAATAGAAGATGGAAAGAACTATGGATATGTGATGACCGGTGAAAGATATTTCTTTGTTGATAAATTTTACGAGACAGATTTCAAGAAGATAACGCCTAGAGCACCAATGGGTACACGAGTATTTGATTTATCACAAGTTCTGGAGACAGAGAATTTACCTGAAACACAGGAAATCGCTGAAATTCTTAAGACTAAGACATGGAGCTAATAATGTGGAGCTTTGTATGTTGTGTTGAAAACCATAATATCATCGCGAAAATTACAAGTGCTGTTATAGAGGAAGAGATAGGTAATTGCGAAACGATTTCAAAAACATAAACAAATGTTTCGCAAACAAGAGTAGAAAAATCAGAACAAGCCACAACGGGGTTGCGGCATGAACATTGTAAATAGAATGATGACAAACCGAAGCAGGACTGCTAAAAAAGCGCACAGATAATAGCCCATAATTATGGGCTTAAGCGGCCGGGAAACCAAATATTAGCTCATGCTGCTATCAGCGGTTTGAGGCTCCGTAAGTACTGGCGTTTGTGGATACGATCGGCAAGAAGGACGGTGACCTGTTGAGTAATACCCGCAAGAAGCAAGTCGGCATGGAGCGTTGCCGCATTCCGAGTTTTTCTGCCGGCAATACAAAAACTGTCCTTGAAATGGTTGATAGACTTTTCGACCGTTACGCGGATTTTATATGTCTCATCCCATTCCTCGGTCCCCCTGACGGTGCCGGGAAAGGCACGTAAACCTTTTTCAGGGTAAATGTAGAACATACGCCCACAGGGCGAATTCGTGCATGGGTTTTCACATGAGGTGCGGCGTCGGTACTTTCCATCCTCGCATTTCTGCCAGGACATCTTGGGGCAGACGAACTTAAATGTCGGACTACCGCAGCGCAGATGTGATGTGTTACCTTCCGGTTTCATGGGAAGTGCTGTGTCATTGGGGCAGCATGGTATACCTTCGTGATTCAACGTGCAGTCCGGGTGCGAGAGAGATGACCTTGTATTCAACGGTATAAATGCTTTCTCAAAACCAATACCGCCTTGGCCGAGGAGTTTTGCGTAGATATCCATTGAGTCAAAAGCAGAGTCCCCCAGAAACGCATCTGGTTTAAAGTCAGGGTGTTTCTTGAAAAAGTCTTCGAGGGTCGGTACCAAGGCCTTAGCATCAGCGAGGGACTTGTCCTCATCAGGAGCATCAGACTTTTTGCCGACTTCAATCTCTGGGTGGGTGGCAATGTAATCCGCATCATAGAAGGCAATGTCGCGAACGATACCAAGCCCGTTGGTGATTATGCCGAATTTGTGTGCGTAGCAGAAATGCCCGTTGATGTACATCTGCTTGACCTCGGGAGCTGAGAATGCGTGCGTTGGCATTGATGTGTAAGCAGCTTTGTATGGGTTGTAGTTTTCGGGCGCTCCAACGGTTTTCTTCCAAGCTTTAAGCCGCCTTATTATTGAATCCGCGTACTTTGGATTATTCTCCTGGACGTATGCCTCAATGCCGGATGTATCAAATATCGTCATGGACGCGCGCTCGGCGTCAATCGCTTGGCATACCGGCTCAGTCAAGTCGACGAGCTGGTCAAACATGACCTGCAGATCGTCAACGAAATCCTGTTTGAACCTCGTAATCTTAGAAGCATCGGGAACTTTCAAGAAGCCGCAGAACTCCCGAAACTCTCGCGAGTACTGAAGAAATATGAGGAGCAGGCTGTCAGTCGGGATTGAAAAAATTCGCTGTATGATTAGCGCACGGATGAAAGCTGTTAATGGATATTCGCGAGGGCGGCCTTCGTGCTGATGGAAATGATACCAGAATGCTACTGGAATGAGGCTATCGAGGTCGAGATTTTCGTCAAGAAGGGTGAAGAAATTTGGTTTGTCGTTAGTAAAGGATTCGAGACAGTCGGTAAAAATGTCGTTAAGTGATAGCTGTTTCGGTCTTGGTGACATTAGCTTATAGCTCCTCTCTGAGTGTGACATAATGTGCCATATCAGTAATATTATACCACATTTCAGTGAGGAGTTATATAAAAAAATATTGCTAGACCCGTTGAAATTCAAGGGTTTTGAGTTTCGCAATTAACTAAGAGGAAGAGAAGTTGAAAGGAGAGAAATTTTATGAATAAAGAAATCCAGAATGAACAGGAATTAGAAGAAGTTACGAAAGATAAGAATGGAATTGTGACTTGGATAAAAGCACATAAAAAGCAGCTTGTTCTCATTGGAATAGGCATCCCTACACTTATTGCTATCGTGCTTGGATTGAAGAATAAAGATGCTATAAAAGAATTATTTGATAATTTGAAAGATGAGATAGAAAAAGCAAATCTTTATAGTAGTAATTGGTTTGAGAATGCAACAGATGCAGAACTTGATACAGCACGAGAAAAAGTAAGACTAGACTATTGCTCATCAGGTGATGATTTTAAAGCGGCTTGTAGCCTACAGAACTTACTTGGAAGATTTGATAAAGAGATGAGTAAAAGAGCATGGGGCAATGAAACTCCACATGCACCAAGTATTCATCGTGAACACGGATGGTATTTACCTAACGATGACTAAAAAGAGCAGGACAGCTCCTAAATAATCGTAGATTTGCCAACTGTCATCAGTTGGTCGAACTCCGGCCATTCACATAACGGTAAGACATCAATATCGACGTCTCAACCTATAACCTTTGACATGTTTCCACTAACGTATGGTTCGAAATTTCGGCGGTAGACATCATTTAGGCCAACTCGGGCCACCCCCATAAAAACCACTATTGACCTGTTCCCGAGAACGGACAAAACGAAAAATACATACCAGACATCAACCTGATGCTCTCGTTCCACGTTGAAGCGACAATTCTGATGACAAGATGTGGTTTTGAGGAGAAATAGTAAGATTTGACCACAAGATGTTGTGGTTTAAGGGGCCAAATTTGGGAGAAATTAGGCAGTAGAAAGTGCGTTTTTTGACCCCTGAAAAAGTGCGAAAATATAGATGACATGGTTTACAGCTGGTTAAATTACTGCAGTACACAGTGAAATTACCGGCTTTTTTGTTCCTTGAAGATTCACATTACCAAACAAGGGATACGAGGTGGATCATTTGGATATAAAACCAAATGGGATGTAACAAATTTTGGAAGGATGTGCTACAATAATATCATTATCATAAAACGCTGCTGAAGAATACGAGGTGAACCATGTCTGTACTCTTTTCAGAGAATAGAAATGACCAATTTAAAATTGAACGGTTATATGAGCAATATCGCAGCCTGATGTACAGCGAAGCGTATAAAATCTTACAGGATAGGCGTCTTGCTGAAGATGCTGTTCAGCAGTCATTTATTAAAATAATTAACAATCTACATAAGATTGATGAAAATAATTGTCCCCGAACACGAAACTATATGGTTATTATATGTGTGAACGTAGCTAAAACTATCTACAATAGAAGCCTGTATTTGAACAAGCACGATCGCACCATTGAAGATATTGATGCCGATACAGCTGATGTATGCAATGACCCTCTGGATATCTTGGTAGACAAGGATAGCGTTAATCAAATTACTAGAGCAATCGAATCGTTAAGTGCAATTTATAGAGATGCTATTCTGTTAAAATATGCCTACGGATACAGTAGGGAAGAAATATCAAAACTGCTGGATTGTCCAGAAGAAACAGTTAAGAAAAGATTAGCGAGAGCAAGAAAAATGTTATCAAACGTATTGGAAAAGGAGGGCCATATATGAACGATAGTAGCACTCTCGATAGATTGTTAGATAGTATAATTACAGAGGCTGCCCCAATAGCAGCTGAAAATATCGGAAAAGATTTTAGCGAACCGGAAACCGTGAAATTTTCAAACGAACATGAAACTGCGATGCGGAAGATCTTTAGAAAAGAGCGAAATAAATTATTGATAAAAAAAATACTCAGACACTCAAAGCGTGTGGCTGTTTTTTTGCTAGCAGTAATTATTGTGTTGAGTATCACTGTATTCAGTGTGGAAGCTTGGCGCATCAAAGCTCTAAACTTTATTATTGAAATGAATAAATCACATTCACAAATTAACTTTGGAGAGAATAATGCAAAAGGAAATTCGTACGCTGTTAATGGAATAAATCTTGGCTACATACCTGAAGGATTTATGCTTGAAAAGAAAGACGCTAATAATAATATGGCCAGTCTTGTGTTTAAGGGAGAAAAGTACTATTTCATTTTTTCTATGAGTGATATTGCTAATACACTAGCAATAGATACAGAAAGTGCTTCAATTAAGAAAACTAATATAAATGGACAGGATGCACTCTTCAGTTCAAATAACAATGTTAATATACTGGTATGGCATGATGAAGAATTATCATTTTCATTAAGTGGAACAATTGAAGAAAATGAAATGGTTAGAATAGCAGAAAATATTGATAAATAAAAGTATTTATAAAAGTTGTCCCCATTATCCTCTTTACATTGGTTATTATTAGTGAAAGCTATTTTAAGGAGGATTTTTTCATGGAGAAGAAAATTGTCAGTAAAGTTATAACTTCTGTAATTGTTATACTAATTTGTTTGAGTGACATATCTATTGTATTTGCGGCTGAACAAAACAACCAAATCAAATCTGAGACTTATGCTATTTCACCCTATTTTCTTTATATTACTCGATGTGAAAACAATCTTATTTTAAACTCAGGTGGCAGATTAACACGCGAAGGCAAAACCGAAGTTCAGTATGGATACATTGCCGGGCTTACCATAGAGCTTCAGCAATATGACGGTCAATGGGAAACTATTAAGACTTGGAATTCTTCAGACAGTACAGTTGTTTCCTTATATAAAGATTGGTATGTAGTAAGCGGATATCAATATAGATTAAAACTTACACATACAGCAAAGAGTAGTAATTCGACTGTGATTGATAGCTTTGTCAATTATAGCAAAACTGTTTCTTATAACTAAATAATGTAGTTATAATATTCTTAATAATTGTAAAAATTAAAAAAGGATGTGTCTGTAATGAAAAAAATTATTATATTATCATTTATCTTTTTATTAGCTTTTCCTGTTAATACTTTCGCTGAAGATACAATGCCAAAAACTAATATTGACAAAACCAGTATTTTCCCTTATGAGGGAAGAGACGATACAGAATATTATATCATATATGGCGATTCAACCAAAGAGCCAATTAGCAAAGAATTTATAGGATTATTTATAAATGGCTCTATAATAAAAAATTCTAATTTGATTACTGAAAATGATAGAACCTTACTGCCTGTTAGGAATATAGCCGAAAGTTTAGGAGCTAAAGTTTATTGGGATTCTAAAACAAGAAAAGTTACTATTATTGATGCAGAAAATACTATTGAATTATTTATTGATAATAAAAATGCTAAAATAAACGGTAAAGAATTTGTTTTAGATGTTGTGCCTAAAATATTTAATAATTATACCTATGTACCAGTGAGATTTGTTACCGAAGCTTTAAATGCTAAAGTCAATTATTTTGATGGCAAGGACATAACAAAGCCACATATTGTTATAAGAATGCCTCATGTTATGATCAGCAGATATCCAGATAATGTTAAAACAATTTCCAAAGAAGAAGCAATTGAAAGAGTAAGAGAACAATTAATTATAGCTTTTAAAAAGAAATTTGGAGAATTTATTCCTCTTACTGAAAACGAAAAACCCAGTAGAGAAGATGACAAGGCAATACTTAGAGATGTGATTACTAATTTAAAAATAGAATCAGAAAATGACAGATATTATGTGATACCAGTTATGTATGATTTTTGGGTTGATAAATATACAGGAGATGTATATACATTTTATAATGGCCTTGTCATGACAATAAATATTTTTAATCCTTATGATGAGGATGCACTATCTTTTCCGGGTTAATTACTGTTTGATTATAGCTTTTTAGGCATCTATGTTGGGGAAGGCCAGTTAGGCCTTCCCGAACAAATGCAAATCTTCATCGATGGACTACAAGGGAGGATTAAAATGTATTTATCAAAAAAGGCATCTGTATTTTGCAGGGTAGTGCATTCTCCAGCAGTAATACTTACAATATATGCAATTTTGTGCTTGTTGGTTTTGTCTGGCTGTAAACAGCAAAAAAACGATAAGAACGCAGAGTTGGCAGATGCGAAAAAATGGTTTACATCGCAAACAAGCAGATATGATGTTATAACCGGTGAAACACGCAATAACCATAATGTTATTTTGGTAGGTGATAAAAATCCAGAAGTGGAAGGTCTCTATACGTCGTTCCGGGTTTTTGTGATGCAGAAAGATGGAGATTTATATTCAGTCAAAGCGGCCAAAACTGTCGAAAAAGCCATGTCCGCCGGTTTTTCCACTTCAGTGCTGGTCACGGACGGCATGACCATTGTATTCGGAGATATAGCAGACGGTATATATGATTTTTCGTCGGACAAGATTGTGCCCGCCGAATTTTCGAAAGCCAGGGTCATCTATGTCGACGGAAAGGACGCCGCCGTGGCCATCTCGAACAGCACTCCATACATGCTGATACTTGACGGGGAAGTCGAAGTGAAAGACATCGAATATTCGGGGGATGGAACCAACGTAAAATACTCCGATTATTTCAGCGACGATTTAATGACTGATGTGACCTCGGAGGAAACGGGGTTCGAATAAAAAATACCGCTGTTGTTTAGGCTTTTATGCCATCACTTTTTGTCTTTTATGCCTCATTTGAGCCAAAATAAAAAAACAAGCTTTAGGTTTGATATTACTGGCATCCCCCAGAAGTCTTCGGGGGGATGTCTTTTTAGTATGACGGGCATGCCGTCAATCTGTGGTGAAAGTCCACAAGGGGCGTAGTTGCCGACGAACCCCAAAGCGACTTGCAAGGATTGCGTAAGAATAACGCTTAAGACAAATAAATAAAGAAAAAAGCTCATTTCACTGACAAAGAAATCTAAAAGCTACAACAGAGCATTTCGACGCCGTTAAGGCATATGCTGCTGCTATCGCAAGGGAAATTATGGCGTACGGTGATAATAAGAGACAAGTTTCCGGAAAGCCTATGAAAAAGACATGAATACATTTATGGTATTCGTGTCTTTTTCATTTGGAAACTTTTTCATTTTTTATTAAAATGTATTGACAATTATATCTACGTCATGTAGAATAAAATTAACCTACAAGGTGTAGATGAAGAAAGGAGATTTAGTAAAGATGCAACGGATATCTGATGCAGAAAAACAAATTATGGAGTTCATTTGGGCGGCCGGACGCCCTGTGACAACTTCGGAAATCATTCGACATTTACCAGAGGAAAAGTCATGGAAGCAAAATACGGTAGTTACTTTTTTAGCCCGCCTAATTGAAAAAAGGATAATTAAGGCAAACAGGATAGGAAAAGCAAATCATTATGAGCCTTGCGTAACAGAACAGGAATACCTTAATTTTGAAACAAAGCAATTTATAAAGGATGTTCACAGAGGATCAATATTCGGCTTTATATCTGCATTGTGTGATAACGGTGACCTGACAAAAGAAGATATTGAAGCACTTATGAAGCGTCTGAAAGAGAGGTGATGCTTATGCTAATCAACTTGTACAACCAACTGATTATTATGTCGGTTGTAGCCGGAGGGCTATACCTGATACTTAAGCTTTTTAGTGGGCTGACCATGAAATGTTTTACACCTTCCTGGTACTACTACACTTATATAGGGATTTATATGTTTCTTCTGCTGCCCTACCACAAGTTTTTATCATTGTTTCATTTAGACTTTAACCAAAATGCTGGAAATGGATTGGTCTTACCTACTCTGCCCTCAACCTTGGAATTATCTTCGCCCGGCAGTAATGATTTAGTAGCAGTAGCGGACAAAACGGAGAACGTTTTAACGTTTAATTTTGATTTTTTGCCCTATCTTTTGCTGGCAGGAACATTGGCATTTATTGTTGTCATCATGATACAAAATATTAAACTGTATCGCAGAATTTTCAGTGTATGCAGATTGGCAGATGAAGCACAGTTTCAGGGTATTCTTTCAAGATGCAAGCAAAAAATGGGGATATCAAAGGAAGTATTAGTATACACCTCTCCTTACGCAAGTACGCCTTTCCTGTATGGTGTTTTAAAGCCGCGCATTGTATTGCCGGATATCGAATTCACCACAGAAGAACTGCAACATGTGTTTTATCATGAATTAACCCACTGGAAGCGCCATGATCCATGGCTAAAATTTCTGATGCTTTTAGTGAATGCTGTTCACTGGTTTAATCCTTTGGCATATATAGCCAGATATGACATTGATCGCTTTTGTGAACTATCGTGTGACGAAAGCGTTGTTACATCAATGAATACTGAGGAAAGGAGGCGGTATTGTGAGCTAATGTTAAATGTGCTATGGCACGCTACAGGTCATAATGCAAAACTAATTTCCGCTTTTAGCGACAAGCGGAAACAAATAGAAAGGAGAATAACATTTATGTTGAACTGTAAGAAAATGAAAACTTCAAGCAAAATCCTGTCCGTAGTGGTTGCGGTTATTATCATGGCTTTCGGGGCTACGATAGTGGCGTTTGCAAACGATTCTTCCTTAGTGGAAGGAAACCCTCAATTAGTTATTCCTGCACCACCTACAGATAAAAGCGACCTTCCAACCGAAATTGTTCAACCGTTTAAAGCCGATAGAATTGAAGGTGGAGCTATTGACGAAGAAGGTACCCCTGACGTGATAATGCCTCTTAATATTAGCTTTCAAGAAACGAGGACACTTTCAAAAGGTGGTAGCAAAACCTACTCTTTTGATGTGAATGGTGGTTGGTTTGATCCTGATCATAACGCTGTAAGCGTTGTGATTACTTTGGAATCTGGTGAAAAGTATCAATATATTAGTGAAGATGTAACGAACGGAGTAACATTGGCGAATGTGACTGCTTATGGTGATTCCAATAGAACACTATCAAACCTCGATCCTGATAGCGAATATGAGATTACTATAATCAACCTCGGAACAAGCGACTTAAAATATACAATAAGTTTGACTTCGTATATAGATTAGGATTGAGTAATGTAAACGTTGATATAGAAGGCTATGTAGTTTATTAATTTAGTCATCTAACTTGGCAGAGTGACTTTACGGAGTAAAACCACTCTGCCAAGTTACCAACTCAGGGAGAATGGAAGATAGTGACCACGTGCTTGCACATTGCCAAAAGTGCAATTATATCGCAGGGGCAAAATAGCCTTGAAACAATAGTACCGAAGATACAGTTGGCTGGATCTCTACAAATGAATTTGATTCTGAAAGGACTGGTCTTTTCAACTTGGCTTCAGCGACTGCTTCTATTCGTATCTGCTTCAGCCAGTAATAATAAGCATCTTTACTGACGTTATTTTGTTCACACCATTCCAGTATCTTTAGATTGCTGTTCATTCGGTCCTGAATCAGAGCCATCCAGCGCTGAAGCTGGACTTGGTGTTTTTCTGTTGCCACGTGACACTTCCTCATTACTCGGGTGCAGTTTTGCCTTAGATTTCGCAAAACTATAAAAAGTAGAGCGAGTTTTTATAGTTTTGCGAAATATTGACCCCAAAAAGCACCACTGTCATCAAAGAGGATTGTATCATAGGGTTTCATAGGTTCCTATACACTAACTATTTGACGCTTACGATATTTTTGGACCATTGGAGATAAAAGTGTTAGATAAAAAGCAAATGAGGTAATCTCTTGTCATGAATTGTCGAGCAGTTTACCTTGCTTCCTAACACTATCAGTGATAGAATAGTGGCAGAAGTGATAGAAACTGATATAAAGGGTGATGTTATGAGAATGTATGAAAGTGAAACCATTGAATTGAAAGAAATCTACACTCCCGATTTGAAAAAGGAGGTAGTGGCATTTGCAAATAGCAGCGGTGGCATAATATATATCGGAGTTCAGGATAATGGGGAAATAACTGGTCTTGAAAATGCGGATTTTGTAATGAAGCAAATATCAAACGCTGTACGAGATAGTATTCGCCCAGATGTTTCTATGTTTACGAATATCGAATTGGTAAAAAGAGAAGAGAAGAATATTATTAAGATAGCAGTTCATCAAGGAACTAAAAAGCCATATTATATATCAGACAAAGGATTGAAGCCCTCTGGTGTCTATGTTAGAAGTGGAACCACCTCTACGCCTGCATCTGAAGATGCTATCCGTATGATGATTAAAATGACCGATGGGGATTCCTTTGAAAATAATCGATCACTCATTCAGGAATTAACATTCACGAGCTTAAATAGAGAAATGGCACTAAGACAACTGGAATTTTCGCAGGTTCAGATGAAAAACCTGGGGATCCTTACTGGAGATGATATCTATACAAACATGGGACTATTGGTTTCAGATCAGTGTAAGCATTCCATCAAATTTGCTGTTTTTCAAGGGACAGACAAACTGTTATTCAAAGATCGAAAGGAACTGACCGGCTCATTATTTGATCAGCTTATAGATGCCTTTAAAACCATCGATTTTTATAACAGCACGAAGGCTACCTTTCATGAGTTACTACGTACTGATGAAAGAGATTACCCGGAAGATGCAGTGCGTGAGGCATTACTTAATGCTATCGTTCACAGAGAATATGCTTTTAGTGGGAGTACGATTATAAATCTCTATTCAGACCGCTTAGAAATCATCTCACTTGGGGGATTAGTCTCAGGAATGTCCATAGAAGCAGCAATGCTGGGTGCATCACAGCCAAGAAACGAAAAGCTTGCAGGCCTCTTTTACAGAATGAAACTGATTGAAGCATATGGAACTGGTATAAGTAAGATTATCAGTTGCTATAAGGGATTACCTATTCAGCCCAGGTTTGAAAATGTTGAAGGCGCGTTCCGAGTTATTCTGCCTAATACACATGCACATTCCTTAAACGAAGCGGAAGAAAGGTATTTACCAGTACTCAGATTGTTTGGAAAACAAAAGGACATTACTCGTAATGATGTCGAGGAAGCTCTTGGGGTAGGAACGACCCAAGCAGTTAATACACTTAAAGAGATGTTATCAAAAGATCTTATTAAGAAAGTGGGTAGCGGAAGATTGACGAGGTATATAATAAAGTGAGTTTTAATTTAACATAGCTTGCAAGAAGTCCTCCACCTCTAAGCTACCTTGCTCACTTTAGTGTGAGCGAAGGTGGAGGATGAATTGCCTTGACGGACTTGCTAAAAGAAGCAGGCAATATACAGGAAATACCATATATGAATTGAGTAGGGGGCTATATTATGATAAAATGGTATCAGTAATAGATGTTCACGTTTAGTTGGATTTTTACATATACATCCCTAATAGAAAGAGATGGCTATTATGTTAAGTGAGCATGCTGTTGTTTATTCAAAAGAAATAATAAATGAAACGATCAAGAAAGGTTGTTTAGGTACAATTGTGTATGTGTATAACACTGATATGTATGAGGTCGAATTTGTTGACGATGATAAATGCACTATAGGCTTATGTACTGTAACCAAAGATCAGATAAAAGAGGTTCCAAACGAAATGGAGTAGAGCTTTACAAAAATATTCGTAGCAGATATACTCACAAATAGATTGATAGAAGATTCTCAATAACAATATAGATTAATATTAAGATCAAGAAGACAACGATTATCAATGGTTTAACTCTATGGAAGAAGACGCTGTCTGGGGCTGAGCGAACTCTCAGTTTGACAGCAGCTTTTTTACGATGTGGTAATAAAATTCAGATTCAGGTTAATACAAAACAAAAATATAGGCAGCAAAGAATGGCTACAAAAATTAGTGCATGTATGCTTAGGTACTGTTTGGAAAATGGTATAACCGCTGACTGGGATGCTGCGAATACTCATGAATCATCGCTATCTTTATCATTGCTTTTTCTTTGGCTGGTGCGACTGGCTTAGAATTTTACTAAAACCAAAATAAGTAGCCTCGTTTTGAACCGGTAAAGTAGAACATGAATTCCCAGATTTGTAACTGGATCGACGAAAGCGATGAAAGGATATTTCAATTTTCTCGGCATACAGAATGCTGCGTGAAAATTGAACGTGACTGGATATTCCTTAATCACAGTAGAGACAAGCATATTGTCGGTTGATTGCATAGCATAATAGAGTTATAATATGATTAGAATATTACTATGAGGAGTTGATAATATGCAGATTAAACCGTCCGCAAGCATTCGGCAGAATTATAATGAAATTGCGGCTTTGTGTAAAGCCTCCGGTGAACCTGTGTATCTTACAAAAAACGGCGAAGGAGATCTCGTGGTAATGGATATAGAAGCGTTTAACCGCCGCGAAAAAATGCTGAAACTGAGGGAAGAACTGTTGGCGGTTGAGGAAGATCGTATGGCCGGACGTATGGGAAGTACGCCGGATGAGCTGGACAGCTACCTGGAAAGCATTATTGATGAGGTGGAACATGGAAAAGAAGCTTCAATATAAAGTTGTTGTTTCTGATCGTGCCCGTCAAATGTTGGTAGGCCATGTTCGATTTCTGGCTCAGAAAAGCCCTATAGCTGCTCGTAAAATAAAAAATGACCTGATGAATACTATCCGCTCCCTATACCAAATGCCGGAGCGTTTTCCATTTTTGGAGGCTGAATTTATCCCGCATAATAAATATCACAAGATGTTTGTAGAAAAATGGTATCTGGTTTTGTATCAGATCAGGGATCAGTCAGTATATGTTGATTTTATTGTGGATTGCAGGCAGGATTATGGATGGTTGGTACGATAGTCTTTAATTGTTTGCGCCGCCGCTTAATGTCAGTAAGCTGATGGTATGGAACCGGCAAGGTAAAATGCAGAGAAAACGGTAAAGTAAGGTCATAACTTTCGGCAAGTAAATGTCATGAAATCCGGCAAGTAAATGTTAGAGTTTTCGGCAAAGAAAGTAAGGATTCGACCGAAAACTCTCCTTGAGGTAAGATTTTATCATCACACCTCAAAGGAGGCAGAAGATTGGAGGATTTCATAATGTACTCAAAAATTCAAAGCGAAAGGGTCAAAGGATATTCCAAGGATGCGACAGCAAGACGTCTGAGGTTATCCTGGCGAACAATTGACCGTTATTGGGATATGACGCCAGAGCAATACCTGGAATTATCCAAAAGCCATCATCAGTGCACTCTAGACAAACACGAAAACGTCATCAAGAGCTGGCTGGAAAGGTTTCCCAGTGTGAAGTATGTTAAGTATAACTTCGCAAGGAACCGCTATTTTAGAGACATCGACCAATGGACTCAGGACTGCTTTGGCTGGCTTGAACGAACCGGGAATGGGAAGGTCCATGATGTGACGAAAAAGATACCGGCCGAGGTGTTCGCCCTTGAAAAACTGCACCTTCAACCGGTTCTTCCGACAATCCATATGGATGTCTATGAATCCATGATATCAACCCCTGTGCTTAAAAACAATACCATTCGCTACAAAGCTAGCAGATATAGCATTCCCATAGGTACATACACTCGTTGCAAAACTGCATTGGTTCGTGAGCAGGATGGACATCTGGAGGTGTATGATTCCGACAGAAAGCTGCTTGCCGTCCATTCACTTTCCGCCGGACCTGGCGGCTTGATCCGAAACAACAACCACGCTCGGAACACCTCGGAGGGGATCATCACCCTGCTGGATGAGGCCCGAGCTAAGCTGGGAGAAAACCCAGACACATACCTGTCGATGACACCAGAAGAATTCAATGAGAAAACGCTGTGGGTGGTAAGATGATTTTACAGTCATACGGTAAGGAAGATTTTCTCTGTCCGGTAAGTAGTTTTTTCTTATCATGGTAAGCACTTTTTTCTTTCACGTGTGACGAGTAAATCACAAGGAGGATGGCATCAGTGCCTGAAATCGGTATACTGTAATCTGTCAGTATACGAGAGGAGGCATCCAGGATACTGAAAGAAAAACAGATGCAGGAAATTCAAGATTTGAAATTACGCGGCTAGTGTGAAATGGTATGGCTATGATATGCCAATAAATGATTTCAAAGGTGGTTTTATCTGAAATAAACATTACCGCCAAGGGGATACCAGATTGATTCGTCATCATTATTACGCACTCAAGGCACGTTGAGTGCGTAATAATGATGACGTATTGTGGTTCTAAGGGTAAATGAGGAAGGTAAACCACGATATGTAGTGGTTTTAAAGCAAAAAAAGCCTCGGAATCCAGGCAAAAAAGTGCGTTTTTTGAGCTTGTTTTTTCGGGCATTTTATAGATGACATCAGGGATTTTTAAATATAGCGCCTGAAAGGTTACAATGTTACCGGCCCAAAGTGTTTTTTCAAGTAGGTTGATAGTTGAACTAAGTGATTTGTTCTATATATAGTTTAACTTGCTTGATATACTTATTCAGAAAGGTGGAGGTGCTGGAAACAGATCAGGAACGCAATAACTTTTCATATGGCATATTATACGGAATTATTTATGTGGATGCGGAAAAGGCTGATTCTAAACGTGAAGATATAAAAATCGAACTTGCACAAGAATATCAGACCCATAAGGAGCCAACAAGTGAATTTATTAATTCGTTTTGTGAAAAACATAAAGTGTGTATGCCAAGTGATATCCTATTTGATGCATCGGCTCTGTTTGATTTTTGATGTAGTTTATATGATATAATGATACGCATAGACACATATATTGACAAAAAATAGTATAGCGTATAATAATAGAAGTGCCAGCATAAAAAAGCATAATGAAAGGTATGGGTGTAATTATGAGAAAATTATTAGCCTTAATTACTTTAATTCTAACACTTACTTTACCAATAGATACATTTGCTCAGGAACCGGCTAGATATGAAAAAAAATCGATATTATTGGAGTCACACCAACAGATTAAAGATTATAAAAAGTTAATCAAACTAGCAATAAAACAAACATCTGAACATTCAAATTCAGGCAAAGGTGAAGTACATATAACTGGAAACAAAAAAAACTTTAATTCAGATCAGTTAGTTGAAAAAAGACTTTATGATGGTGGATTAATTGAAGAAGATTATGTATCTAATTCAATAGCCGTATTCGAAGACATGAATCAAATTGATGCATCAAAAGTTGCCAGTGTGACACCCTCCGGCGGATATATTTATCAAGATGGAACAAAATCTGGAAGTGGCACTAGTGGCAATTGTGTAATTGTACAAACATTATATTTTACATGTAGGTATACTGATCCTGTCCTTAAATATGACCAAACATTTCGGGTAAACAGAGTCGAGACAACAGTACCGCAACAATCTGGTAGTAGTTTATGTACTTATTTTCAACACGGTTATCATATAGTTTATGATTTAACTGATGATCACAAGTTTGAATCAATAAATTCCCCCATAACATACCATACATATACCGTATACTCAAGTAATCCTAATTTTTACCCGAAAGACGGAGGAATTAACAACCAAATATACTCTTACGTTGATGCCAATATAAGTAATGGAAGTACAATTTCATTTACGTGTCAGATCCAAGCAACACCATAACCAATTATTTCAATTGGTTGGAATATGCAAAGGCTATTAATTTAAAGGGAGTGAATATACATTGATAAGAATTAATGGGATGATTAAAAATAAAGCTGTTTTAGTTGTTATTGTATGCTCAATTTTTCTATTTATGGGGACCGGATGTAAATATTCAGACAAATCGCTTAAAACAACACCTTATGATATAAGTAAAAGTAAAATAATAAGGAATGATTATCAAAGTTTTTATCTTACAGGGGTTTACAATGATATAGGTGAAATGTATGAAGATTCTGATTGTGTACTATCCGGAGTGGTAAAGGACGTTGAATATTTTCAATTCAAATATACATTATTAAGAAAAATTAATGTTCTAGTAAAGAAAAGCTATAAAGGAAATATCGAGAATAATACTCTCATTTCAATTCTTGAAAATGACGGGTATCTACGAGTAAAATCATTATATGAAGATGCTAAAGCTTATTATGAAAAGAATAGCGAAGATAAGGATCAAAAAAAGAAAGATGATTATTTATATGGTATAACTTTTATGACAGATAAAAAGGATATCGAAGATGATGGATTAATTAAAATATTCTATAATGATAAACCAGAGGATAGCAAAGTCGGCGATGAACTTTTATTGTTCCTTGCAGAAAGTTCCGATGATTCGTATAAAGATAAAAAAATACAACTTGCTCTCGAAAGTAAACTATCCTATCCAGAGGGTGCATATACCACATTGGGATTATGGATGGGTAAATTTACTAAGGATGGACAATATTATAAACGCGGTCAATGGTATTACATCACGGATCTTTCAGTTAATAATAAAGGACCTCTTAATCAATGTGTGAAAATACAAGATAAATATACTTTAGAAGAAATGGAGAATCAACTTAAAGAACTGAATTGATTACTTGGCACAATGATCGTGTGGTTATATAACTATGGCGATATATGTCCCCCACCTCTACAGGTAGCGGGTACCGATTTGCCTTTCCGGCGGCGAGTATATCTCCCGTCTCGTTGAAACACTGCTGAGGTGAGAAAATTTTCCTACAACCGAAAAATTTTCTTTGAACCGAAGTGTTATAATCCAAGACATGCCTGAACATTAATGTCCTTGGTTCAGCATCAGAATAACGAGTAAAGCCTTCAAGAACACGAGGCAAACAGTTTTGAAGATTTTATTGCTTACAATGGTGTAGATGTCAAATAAAATTTAGTTTTAGCCTGCAATATGCTTGAATTTTGGGAGTCTGTCCTGCCGTCAAGGGGATACCAGAGGGGTGCGGCATCATTATTAAGCACTCAAGGCACGTTGAGACGGTAGTATTGATGTGTGCGTCCAGCAAAGCTGGCAAATGCTAACAGGTGGAAGTCCTGTAGTGGCAAAGGTAGGGCAGCCACTTAGTCAGTAACCAGCGTATGGAGTAATTCATGCGTTGAAGCGTTACGAAATGTTCTTTAGGGAGCAGACAAACTGGCGGGTCGTAACATAAAGTGAATACTGCCGCACCGTTATTGACTTTCCCGAAAGGGAACAACAGGGAGTCGAGCTGAGATATCAAGAGCGAAGACAGCAGACGGTATGAAGAACCCTAAATGCAATACCTAAGAACCCTGCGGTGTAGAGGTAGCGACACGCTAGGAAAGTGTTTGTCGGAACTGGAGAGAGCTATTTCGGCAGCATAAGCCACGATAAACTACTTTTACTGGTAGAGCAGAGGATAACTGACCGCAAGGTGCTGAAGCTTATAAAAGGCTGGTTGAAAGCAGGAGTGCTTGAAGCTGGACAATACAGTGAAAGTACACTTGGAGCACCGAAGGGTGGTGTTGGGATGAGAAATTATTATGCCAGACGGTTCACAAGACCATGGTTATGGAAGATAGAGAAGTATATCAATTACAAATTTACCCGGTGGTACAATCGGAAGAAACAACGTAAATACAGGCTTGGAAATGCGGCAAAGGTCGGAGAATTGACCTTGCAGGCAGGACTAGCAAGTGTTTGCGGCTGAATGCTGAAGGAAGAAGAATATCGGAAAGCCGTATGCGGGAAAACCGCACGTACGGTTTGATGAGGGGGCGGTGGCAACCCCACTGCTCTACTCTATAATGGGTTAAGAAGGGGTCTCTGGAAAGCTCAATTCATTGAGGAGAGGATGTCACTGCAATGGAGGAGCCAGAGTTGCTTGCTGAAGATATTCGCGCATTTTACAAACCGTTTAGAGTTAGAAATTAACGTGGAGAACGAACCAAGCCCGGCAAAAATCGATTGGAAATGTTAACAATGATTCACCAGGGACTACAGAATTTTGTGTGAAAAAGCATGACATAAATTTGCGTAGAGAACTTCCCATCACACCCGTATACAGGGAACTCCGCTTGATGGCTATATGAGAGGTATGGGGAATACGTATGTCAACAAAAAATGTGGTATAATCTTAATAAACTAAACAACGAAAAGGAGAGCTGTACTTGGAACAATATAACCAAGCCGTTGGATTATGGCAGTCATACAAGATTGCATCTACTGCTGATTTAGATAAATACCTTGATAGCTTCCGAATCTTGTTTGCATTTCATTCCGGGAAAATAGAGAACGAAGAAATCACCTATCACGATACCAGAGAAATCTTTGAAAATGGAAGAGTTGTGAATTATACCGGAAATCCTCGCAGTGTATTCGAACAACAAAATCAGAAGCTTTGCTATGAAGTGTTGAAAGAAAAAATAATAAAAAAGGAACCCGTTAGTATAGAGTTGGTTAAGGAAATTCACAAGGTCCTAACCGGTGGGACATATGATGAGCGCCGGTATATCGAAAATATGGAGCGGCCGGGTGAATTTAAAAAGCATGATTATGTAACGGGTATCAATGAAGTAGGTTCTTCTGTAGAAGAAGTGGAAAATGACATGGCAGAAATGATAACAGAAATAAATGAGTATAAGGGTAAGGACGTTTTAAAGGCTGCCGCGTATTTTCATGCAAGGTTTGAGTACATCCATCCCTTTGCAGATGGAAATGGTCGTGTTGGAAGGACACTCATGAACTACTATCTGATGATAAAAGATCATCCTCCCATCATTGTCTATAATGAGGATAAACACTTGTATTATGAGTGCCTGCAAAAGTATGATGAAACCGAGGAACTAACTCCTGTGTATGAGTTTTTTATGTATGAGACTGAAAAAACATGGGAAAAGGCGTTAGCTTTTGCTACTGGCATGAGGCAGGAACGAAAAGGCTTATCAGATCTTATTTAAGTGGCAAATATAAAATGGAGTAACCGATAAATACTTCAATTGAGATTGTAGCTTCAATCTGCCCTCCAAACACATAAGGGACCTGGATGCGGATATGCAATTGTTTCCCATTTTGCACTGGATGATAAGTGCTGGATAGATAATTATTATCAGCCGCTTTAAGGAAGTTGAGCTGGTCTTATTATTGTAATACCCTTGACGATATATCGGAGGTCCGATATAATGATGTTGGTGATAAAAATGACTATAAATGAATTATTAAAAGAAAAAGGAATGTCCAAATACAGCCTGTCAAAAGCAAGCGGTATTCCCTGGGCAACTCTCTCGGATATCTTCTCTGGCAAAACAAGCCTGACACGCTGTAATGCGCAAACCCTTCAGAAGCTGTCGGGCGCACTTGGTATGACCATTGAAGATATATTAGCCCTCACGGTAGAGCCTTCTGAAAGTCAGAAAGACGGAAAACCCTGTGACCGCTCCTACTTGGAAACGAACCTCTCTGCCCACCTTCAAAAGGCAATCAATGATTATGTGCAGGGTGAAAAAGATAAGGTGTCTTATATGGACTGTCTGTGGGGAGAGTTGTATGGCTCTATCAATGCAGACCTCTGGTCGGGTATCATTTCAGAGGAACAGGCAAATTATCTGAGGACAAAATATCTCCATGGGGAAGAACAGGAATGAGAAAATGATTGATTTTACAGTTTGCCAAGTCAATAAATTTAAAGGCTACGGCGGTGCCAATGGAAATAAGATAAATGTGTTGTACGATGGTACAAGCTATATGCTGAAGTTTCCGCCAGTGTCAACGAAAAGTAAAGTAATGAGCTATTCTAATAGCTGTATAAGTGAATATTTAGCCTGTCATATCTTTCAAACTCTTGGATTTACCGTACAGGAAACCCTGCTTGGAACCTATACGGATAAGCGAGGAAAAGAAAAAACCGTAGTGGCCTGTAAGGATTTTACTGCTGATGGCAAAAAGCTAATGGAGTTTGCGCACCTCAAAAACACCTGCGTAGACAGTGAGCAAAGCGGATATGGTACAGAGCTTTCCTCTATTATGAAAGCCATTGACGAACAATCCCTTGTAGAACCGAAAAAGCTAAAGGACTTCTTTTGGGATATGTTTATTGCAGATGCTTTCTTGGCGAACTTTGATCGCCACAACGGAAACTGGGGCATACTGATTGATGAGGTGCAGCAGTCTGCTGAGATTGCGCCAATCTATGATTGTGGCTCCTGCCTATACCCTCAAATAGATCAGGCAGGTATGCAGACAGTGCTGAATGATGAAAAGGAAATCAATCAGCGGATATATGTGTTTCCTACTGCTGCTATTTTGGAAAATGGCAACAAGATTTCCTACTTTGAGTATATTTCCTCACTCAAAAATGAGGATTGTAATCGAGCACTGAAAAGGATTGCTGGACGCATTAATATGGATATACTCAATAAACTGGTGGAAGAAACTCCTACAATTACAGAGATACAGAAAGATTTTTATAAGGTTATGCTAGCGGAAAGAAATAAAAAAATCCTCGACTATAGCATGGAGCTACTACTGAAACAGGAACTTTCACAGTAAGAACAAGATAGCACACCTGAGCTAAAACAAGAGTCTACAATTACAATTTAATTATTGAAATCTACGGAATTAAACCTTAGTTTTTTGAAAGCCATAGGTAGCCACCAAGGCCCCCTAGGTTCAAGCAGCATCTTTTTACCCACTCAAGGCACGTTGAGACCGTCTGTCTGCTGACAGGAAAATAGATGTGTAAGCCCTTGAGAATGGCGTATTTACAGTATTTTCAGGGGTTTATTTGTTTTTTGAGTGTGGGAAGATTGATGGATTTTGGGTGTGTTATGGGAATAGGGGAAAAGAGATGGACTGTGCTCACCCATTGAAATGTGGTTTTGCTTTAAGGGTTCAAACGTTTAGCAATAGATTGTTATTCATACTTTTCCATAAGTACTTGACACTACGTTATCAACATGATAATATTATCATGTTGATAATATGAAGGAGTGAAACTTTTGAATGATAAAATAATGGACTATTTAGTTAATCCGGTTACTAATAAGTTATTAGTAGAATTGCATTTTAAAGAACAGGCTACAACAAAAGAATTATCAGAAATTTGTAACGATATTCCACAGGCTACATTATATCGTTACTTAAATCGCCTTCTAAAAGATGGAATGATAAAAGTTGTGGCTGAAAATGAAGTCAGAGGAACAATTGAAAAGGTATATACTTTAAATGTAGATTTAGCAAAAACAACAGAAGAAATTAAAAGTTCCAATGATGGTGAAAAGTTAATGTATATTGTAAATACTGGCATTATCAATATTTTAGCAGAGTTTAGAGAGTATATAGCTAAAGGGAATTTTGATCTAAGAAATGATGGAATTACTTTTGCAGTTAGCTCATTTTATGCAAGTGATGAAGAATATCAAGAGATGATGAAAAAGATGGGAAGTATTATACAGGACGTAAGTGGAAATAAGGTAACTCCACAGCGCAAGTTGCGGAGTTTAAATCTAATTATAACCCCACCTAGAGAATATTAATAATTTAAAGAGCATTCCTGTAATGAAATAAAATGAACTTTGAAAAAAGAGATGCCATGCTGTAAGATTTGAAATGTGAGTTGCCGACCATAGTAACCACAATTCAAAATAACAGGAGGCATCTAATATGAAGTAT
>JAEZYU010000072.1 GCA_023418915.1 Bacillota bacterium | reverse complement strand
CCGCATGATTCAGGCGATAGATGCCCAGCCGGAAGCCGGATATCCCCGCTGAGTAACCCAACCTGATCCACCGTGCCGTACCATAGTACCTCGTCGAATTCGGCGATCAGTTTTTGCTGGTTTAGCGTATCAAGGTAGCTTTGTATCCGGCCGCGCTTAGCGATGAGCGCCTCGCGCTGCTCGCCGCCCTCGTTGATCCGACCCATCGTCCGCGCGTCCCCGCTCGAGTGGGGATAATCGTAGAAAATACGCCCATGGGCATCCCGGTCCACCTCCATATGGTCCGGCATGAGCGGATACAGCGCCATTACCTCGCCGCGCTGGTCGCGGATCACCTGCGCGTAACCGTTCCCTTACAGGAACAGATAGGTCATGAGGGTTTCCCGGAAGGAGAAGGCGGGCTTTTCCGGGTTCGGCACGTCATGCAGCAGCGTGTACAGCGGATGCGTGAGGGCCTTTTCCTTTCCGCCTGTGTCGTTGTAGCGGTACACGTGCAGCGGGAGCGAGGCGACGCCTCGGATAGGATGCGCACACAAGCATATACAGTGGTCGTATGCAAAGCGGAGGCTCGTTGCCGCCTTGCCTGTCCTCCAAAAATGAAGATTAGGCGCCGCCGTTCAGAGAATTGAAAGGTTTGTCCCGTAACTTGAAGAGTTTGCCAATCGGGTTCATGACGTTCCTCCTTGATTGTCGCGGAGTAATGCCAGAATGACCGCCACAATTCGCACTGATTTGCAGTGTGAACACGAAAAAAGCTGCATGCATAGTATACAGCGAGCCGCATTGCGTCGGTATCTTGCATGAAATGAGGACCATTTATGTTAAAAGGGATAATCATTGCATTGATTGCAGTTGGTATCATTGGCTTAATAGTCTCGGCGCTCTTCCCGGTGCATATCGGAATCGCGGGGATTATCGGCTCAGTCGCTGCGCTCCTTGCGGGCATCGGTTTTCTGATCTTCAAGTGTGTCTGCTGTCGCAGAGACGACGACTGATCCTCATAACTGCCCTCAACTTTGTGTGCAATGCCGCCGCGTTTTGCGGCGGCAAGTACTATATAATGCTAATTTGTTTGCAAAGGCGGAGATAAACTGATGAGTGATTATTAATCTCGGGAACTCGTTATTTATATAGGAAAGATATTGCCAGATCACATTGAACAAGATACGAGGAAAGATCTACGCATTACTTATGGAGATTCAGCGAGGCGTTTACCATACTATCAGCATAATTTGGACAGACCTCTAGGAGAAAGATATCTGCAAAAGAATAGGTTTGCCACTTGTTTCGACGGTCACCGTTAATCAAGAATACCTAAAATAGCCCGGACCCAGGCATAAACATCTATCCCGCAACAAAAGCGGCAGACAGGGACGAAGTTTCTATTAGAGAATACAAGCGAGTAGAGAACTGCCGTGATTGGACGCCTCTCACAAAGAACTTGGCGAAGAAGACTAATTGAAATTGGAGATTAGCACTTGAGTTTACTTTGGGTGATTTTTCGAGGGAACTTGATCGATCGCTGAAGAAATATCCTGAAGGGATACCAATACCCCTGATATCAAATTCGGGCGGTCTACGGGTGTGCATGAGTACACGACTACACACTGCACAGGGGGAACGACGGGATCCTGCCCTGTTATCGGGCTACCGTGTATTTATTATCAACGAATGTCTCTTTAGACATCAAGAGGGACATTCGTTCCCATAAAATGCTCACCAATTGCGGTGGGCGTTTTTTTGCCTGCGAAAAGCGGCCGGTTATGGCCGCTTTGGGGGTTGATTTGCAGGAGTGCACGATCCGGCCCACAGAACCGATTTTTGCCAGCGTTGGGCGGCGAACATCTAGACCACTTCGCAGGTTCGGATGATCTCCGCCTTCTCGGCGACGCTACTGTCAAACCGGGAGCGACGGATTCATTTTTCTGATTTGAGTTCCCCGTATTTATTGCGGCGAGTGGAAGGTAGGTTTATGGGAGCGTTTTTTCGTTTGGGGTTGCGACCTTTTTGATTGGCCATAGTCTTCACCTCGAATATAGTTTAGGCCGATATCAACAGATTATTCTGGCAATATATACTTCATGAGATAGTAAACACCTATTCAAATAACGTTTTGATTTGGATAATCTACCGCCCCAAGACTTGGACAACCGAAAACGCACACCCGTATGCCTGGATAAGGCCCGAATCGCACACGAACTTGATCCATCGTGCTGTACCACAGCACCTCGATGAATTCGGTGATCAATTCTTGGCGTTTCAGTGTTTCCAAGTAGCTCTGTATCCTGCCGCGCTTCGCGATGAGCGCCACATACAGCTTACACATTCACGTGTGGAAAGCAAGCTCCAAATAGTGCTTTCATAGTAGAAAACTGGTCTTATCGCCTTTCAGATCCCGCAATCGAACGGATACTCCGATTTATGTCCGAAGATATCACCATACTTCAGGTAGAAAAAGCCTCAGATCGGCATTGTCGGACATGCCCGGACGGAATCCGGTGCAAAATGGTTGCATGAAAACGGTCCCTCCGCTCTCCTAGCCTGCTGGTTTTGCATGACGCCGGTGTGAGATTGCATTCTGACGATTTGCGCGAATCTATAATATCTTCTGCTCCTTATCGGCGGATAACGCCGGGACCCTGGAAATACTAGGCAATACTACGAAAATGAGATATAATGTTGGTAAAGGAAATGGTTGCACCTGTATGTAGGTGAGTTATGAAAGGATGTGCTTTTTAATTGAAGAAACGGGTCATTCGCGGTCTCTGCCTGATTTCAGCACTGATGCTTCTCATGATGCCGTCCGTTCTTTCGAAAGAAAAGGACGCGGTGGATCAAGCGACCGATTTCTCGATGGGTTCATGGATAGAGGCGTTCGATCGGCTTCATGAACGCTTTTCTACTGAATATGCGTTTACAGATTGGAAAGGTATTAATTGGGATACGCTGGGCTTGACCTGCCGCGCAGAGATCCAAGCTGCGCAGGATAATGAAGATTTCGAGGCATATTACCTCGCGCTGCGACGATATGTAAACGCTATCCCAGATGGACATGTGAGGATGACGTTTCTACCGGAGATCGATTATAAGCATGTCGGTGGGGGATTCGGCTTCACGCCTGTACTGCTCGAAGGCGGCGCGGTGATTGCGGGCTGGGTTGACGAAGCGTCTGAGGCATATCGCGCCGGGTTGCGCGCCGGGGACGAATTGATCACTTGGAACGGTCTGCCCATCGGGGAAGCTGTCGCGTGTGTACCCACGATCTTCGCCTCCAATGCAGCCACCGATGAGGATGCCGCACTCAAGCGCATGGCGTATCTGGCGCGCGCGGCGGTAGGCGAAAGGACAGATCTGTCCTTCCGGAATAACGCCGGCGAAACACATTCCGGAACGCTGACTGCCTATGAAGATGGCATGATCACGATTAAAAAAACCTATCCTGTTGCGGTTGTATCCGACAGGCTTCGAGAAATGATACTGAATATCGAGAGCGACACGCCCCCGCTCACGAGCACGGTTGAATATGAAGTTCTCGACGGGAACGTTGCCTACATCCGCGTTTGGGGCGAGCTAGACGTCGACCTGACGGGCAGCGGCAGCGCACCTTCCACCGTCGCGCTGTTACAAAGCGCCGTGCAATCCGCAAAAGGCGCAGGCTGCAAGGGGCTGATCCTCGACATACGCAATAATGTGGGTGGGCTGGACGAAATGGCGGCGGCGCTGCTCGGCTCGTTCTACACCGAGGAAACGTTCTATGAGTACCAGAACGACTACGACTACGCTACCGGGAACCGTGCGATCCTGCGCGCGATGCCTGATTCGGACGCACTGATGATCGAGCCAGCGGAGACTGTGTTTACCGGTCGGATTATTGCGCTCATCAATCAGAAATGCGTGAGCTCCGGCGAGGGGTTAGCGCTAGGTATACGGGATCTTCCGAACGGCGACACCCTTGGTTTCTACGGCACGAACGGTTCCTTCGGTCTGACTGGTTCGGAGGCGCTGATGCCCGGCGGGTTGACCGTTGCGTGGCCAGCGGGGCAATCGCTGGACGCGAATCGGCAGATTCAGATCGACAGCCGGGACGGCATTGGGGGCGTTGAACCGACCATCCGCATCCCCATGACGCGTGAGCGCGCGCTCATGGTCGCGCAAGGCGTGGACGTGGAGCTTGCCGAAGCGCTGGCCATACTACGTGAGAAATAGTCGACCGACTAATTCCTGAGGCCGAAACTGTGACATAATCGTTCGCGCGAGCGCAAGGAATACCCCAAAAGTGTAGCAGTATCGCCCCCATCTAGATGGGTTCGAATCCCACCTTTTCCACCACCTCATCCCATAGGATTTGATACAATCCTGTGGGATGATTCTTTATAGGCAAGCGGCTGGAAATCCTTGTAGTGCAAGGGTTTTCAGCCTCCTTTTTGTTTTCGGGATGTGGCTTCTGGATGGCGGATGGCGAGAATCCGCTTGCCCATATCGCCTTCAATGGCTCCAAGCCGCCAACTATTACCCCCCTTTAGTGTTTCGCCAAATCGTATGAGTTTCGCCAAATCATACAGAGTTTCGCCATATTGTATGGGTTTCGCCGAATTATAAGCCGCCATCACTAGAATATCCTCTGTTATGCTGGATTCAGGTTCTGTTGGACGCGATGGCAAGCATTACTTTCGATCCTCTTCGCTTAGGAAACGACAGCTCATTGCGCCGCCTTAATAATTTTCTTTGCTGCCTCCTCAGATATTGAAAACAGCGTTGTTCTGAATGAGAAACCTTGGTTTGTTAACTCCTTCATTTTCGACGCACTTATCGGGTTTTTCAAAACAACAAAATTGTTCAGGCTCATAAAATATTCGTAATCTGGATAACCGTCACAATCAGTTTTTTGTAGCCTCCCATCTGCGATGCCGTATGCGATTATCCCCGTGCCGCTCTTGTAGAGAAAGATCGTATCGTCCTTTTGAAGCTTCTGAATTTTTTCACGCCAACCTGGATAATATGCTGCCGCTTTATGCTCACGCAGCATATCATCAGTGTGTTGCCGGTTGTTGGAATAGTTCGTATTTAGCACATAGTGACTTGTTTCGTATTCGAGCAGGTTTTCAGTCGGCGAGTACATACTAAATTCAATGTAGTGTCCATCGCCAATGCTAAACACCCAATAGATGATAGCGTCAATATTAAGTCCATTCTTTTTCCAGTAGAGAATAGCTTCTATAGTTTTCTGATCAAGCCCGTTTACAACCACAAGAAAGTGTTGCTTTCGATTAAATTCGCTCTTTTTAAGTTCATCTTCGCCATCAAGCGAAAAGTAACTCTTATGAGTCGCCAACAAATCTGCATGTGGTTGCTTCTCGTATTTTTTATATAGTTCATTTAGTTCATCGTAGTCGCTATTGCCAAATAACTGGCCGTAGCGTAGCACCTGCAGTAGGTTTTCAGTGTAACCAGACCAACGCTTTAGCTCAAAAATATACAAATCGCCATCTTTGTCGAGAGCGAGAATATCCGGTTCTTCTTGCCTGGGTCGCTCGTTGAAGATTGTCATTAAGTCAGTTGACGAGATTAAGTCATATAAGTTCTTTGAAAGCAGATTTTGCAAATCAAGTTCTTTCCAGCCAATATCTGCCAAGCTAACCCTTTTTACCTTATGGTACTGAGTTTTGTCATGATTTTGATTTATCTGATACAGCATCACTCGTCCCTCCAATATTGATAGTTTATTTGCTCGTCAGCGCCCGTCCGAAACCTGAAAACAGCTAACGGTCGAGGTCGAAGTGCTTGTAGACACACGCTGTCGTCTACGGTGGCGTCAAATGGTTGGTCTTTGTAGGTTGCGTGGAACGCCAGGCAAAAGTCAATGAGGGCTTGGCGGGTCATTGTATGCTTCCCTCGTTTGCCTCTACCGCTTTTAGAGTCTTACCATCCTCGGTTTGCCATTCCATGTTGCCGTTTGATGGCGCGCCAAGGACAAAGGAGGATGCACCAGACGGAGTCTTAAAAAGGATGGACTTTTGCAGTATGCTGTTCTCGTCTATATAATTCTTGTTATCCTCACGTGCGGACTTCACATAGTCCGGGCAACTCGGAACGAGGGTTTTACGAATCGTGCTTCCAGCAAGAACCACGAGACCTTCGCTGGTTAATCGGGCTTGGGCGTTACAGCCGCTTCTCTTGATGAAGAAGACTTTCTCGGCTTGAGTGGCTTCCTCCCTAGTTGGCGAAGCTACTATCATCGGTTGCGATAGCGGCTCGAACACCCTATGGCCGAACGTTCCCATCACGATTTTCGCGTAGTCGATAAACTCTTCCAGTTCGCTTTCCTTTTCTTCCGTGATATTGCCTGGCGTCGGATCATTGCCGTTCTTGACTAAGTATCGTTTTGCTGCGATCGCCATATTGGTAAAGCGGTTTTCAAGGTAGCTTATCTCGGTGGGGCCGAAAGAG
>JAEZYU010000050.1 GCA_023418915.1 Bacillota bacterium | reverse complement strand
GCATCCGGGCTGGTCGCAAGCAAGGCTTGCTGCTCGCCTATGCATCCGGGCTGGTCGCAAGCAAGGCTTGCTGCTCGCCTATGCATCCGGGCTGGTCGCAAGCAAGGCTTGCTGCTCGCCTATGCATTCCAGACGCGAGAATGCCCGCATCGTTTTCTTTCGACTGTGCGAAAGAAGATATCTGAAAGGCAAATCGGTACACGCCGCCAAACGTTTTTCAGCCTGACGGACTGAAAATACGTTGTGAAATGGGGACATCTACCGCCTCACTATACAACCATAATTTTCATATTTGATTCAATTTAAACTAAAATAAAGGATTTGTCAATCTTTTAATAGCATAAGCTTCGCCTAGGTCTTGTTTTGGCTTTGGTGTCTGCCCCACTGTCTTATGCTTCGCCTAGGCCTTGTTTTGGCCTTGGTGTCTGCCCCACTGTCTTATGCTGCTTTTTCCCTAAGTCTGCCCAATGCTGCACACAAAACTTCCGTTGTATAGGTGCCTGCTGTATGCTTCATAGTAGACTCTTCTATTTACTGCAAAATGGATGAGAGATGAGTGGGCTTTCTGTTGGTAATTAATAAAATTGTTAAGTTTTTCAATTAATGGGGTGTATTTCGCAGTAAAAACAATATTTTTTATGGGAAAAGGTTACATAATTCATGAATATACGGCATTATGTAATCCATTCAACGCATTTTTATTCCCATTAATTGAAATTTTAAGCAATTTCCATATATTTCCCTATTGGCACATGATAAACTATATTGTAATCACAAAGTGTCAGCAGGTACTTATAATCCCTGTGCTCTGGTCTTCATCTCCGGCTTCCAGCGCCGCACGCTTACGGACCCTGTACCGTGCATAGAAAAAGCTTCCCACTTGGCCAAGCCCTGCTAATGCCCAGGTGATGGGATAACAGACAAAAAGCATGACCACTGAGCGATGCCAGGTAAAGAATGTCCCCAGCCAAACTATACGCATGAGGCATGCGCCTATCAATGTGCATAGCATAGGCATTATGGAATAACCCATCCCACGGGTCAATCCGGGATACACATTCATTGTGCCGCAGGTAAAGTATGCAACCATGAGAACATTCATGCGCATCATACCCAGATCAATAACTTCCTGATCAGATGTGAATATGCTTAATAATGGTCTGCCGAACAGCATTGTTGCGCCGCCCATAATAATCCATGTGGCAAAGATCAAAACTGTACACACCTTAGCGATAGTATCGATCCGTTTATATTTTTTAGCACCCATATTCTGTCCTGTAAATGTGATGGCCGCATTATAATATGCATTCATCGTGGTTCCTATAAAACCCTCTACATTGCTTGCAGCTGAACTGGCTGCAACCATGTTTGAGCCGAAGGAGTTTACAGCAGACTGGATCAGCGTATTTGACAAGGAAAACAGCAGGCTCTGAAGTCCTGCAGGCAGACCGATCTTAACAATGCTCTTCAGCTTTTGTCCATCAACACGCAGCTGTTTAGGTATGAAGCGTATTGCTATGCCGCTTCTGTAGAGACAGATCATAATAAGAAGAGCAGAGAGACACTGTGATATGACAGTAGCCCAGGCCACTCCTCTTACACTCATATCCAGCTTGATTACAAAAAACAGGTTGAGTAGTACATTGACAACACCGGCGATGACAAGATAGTACATCGGATGGCGACTGTCTCCCACAGCACGCAGTATGGCTGCGGCAAAGTTGAACAACATGCTGGCAGGTACGCCTATAAAGTAAATCCTCATATATAGTACTGCCAGATCAATAATATCCGCCGGAGTTCCCATCATGTGTAATAATGGTTCACAAAATATCAGACCGACTGTCATTACAACCAAGCCACTGATTATACTGATTGATATAGAGGTGTGGACAGACCGGCTTACAGCATCCGGCTTACCTGCGCCATAATCCTGTGAAACTATGACGCTCGTACCTACTGACAATCCCAGAAACAGGTTTACAATCAAGTTTATCAGTGCTCCGGTTGCACCAACTGCAGCTAAAGCTGCTTTGCCCGAAAATTGTCCAACCACAACCATATCAGCAGCATTGAACATCAGTTGCAGGATATTCATTGCCATGATAGGCAGTGCAAATATCAGTATCTTGCTAAACAGCGGTCCGCTGCACATATCCATATCACGATGCCGTGAGATCATTAGAAAATTCGCTTCCTTTGTCTTTTGTTTATTTGTTTGCTTTATAACGCATCGTTCAAAGAAAAATTTCCGACTATAGAAAATCTTTCTTACCAAGTCACAAAATATCCAAAAGCAATAAATATGCACAAAACATATTTATCTACTTTTATTGATAAATATCATAACACAATAAGTACAGAAGTTCCATGCCGGATAATCGAATAATACATGAAAAAGGCCCAGCTGTTACATATATAGTTGAGCCTTCCTGTCATCAATAACCAGAGTCATGTCTGCGAAGAGGATTCATCTGCTTTCTCAATATACCTTGGTAATAGTCCCTTATAAAGCCATCACTTGAGCCGCTGATCGGTCTGGAAAAAATTCTTCCATGGATCGGTACTATCTATTCTTTTAAGCGCATCATCTATACCGATACCGTCAGGGGCAACTGTGTCAAGCTCTTCCCATGTAATGGGCATGGATACCCGAGCACCTTTTCGTGCTCTTAATGAATATGGAGCAATACTAGTGGCTCCTCTGCCATTTCTAATCCAATCGATGAAAATCCTGCCTTTACGTTTATCCTTCCTGACATTGCTTGTATAGCGGTCAGGCCATTTCTGCTCCATGATCTCTGCGATCTGCCTGGCAAAACCACTAAATGCATCCCAGTCAACCGACGGCAAGAAGGGAACAACTACATGGTACCCCTTGCCTCCGCTGGTTTTGAGATATGAGACCAAAGATAGCTGGTCAAGAAGGCTTCTCAAATCACTCACTCCCTGGCGCACCCTTTCCAGTTCCATTCCCTCATCGGGGTCCAGATCAAACACCATTATATCAGGTTTTTCCAGCTCATCGGCACGGCTCCCCCAGGTATGGAACTCCAGCGTGCCCATCTGAGCTTCTGATATGAGTCCGAAGGCGTTCTCTATATAGAAATATTCCTTCTTTTCCCCACTGCTGTTTGCGACTGGTATTGTGACGATCCCTTTATTATCATTGCCGGGATGCTTCTTAAAAAAGCAAGTCTCGGATATACCCTTATGACATCGCACTACGCTGAGGATCCTGCCTCCAGCATACGGCATCATGCGTTCTGATACACTGGCATAATACTGGACGACATCGACTTTTTTGATATCCATATCATCAAAGACGACTCTGGCAGGATTTGTGATCTTTATTCCGCCGATACTGACACTTTTACCATTTTGCGAAAACTGCATTTCAAAATCCGGTTCGCCTGTCATCTTTCCCTGTACCGGTTTTTCTTCTATTGATCCCAATGGTACCTTTTGCTCCTCATCTGATTCATCCTGCGCCTTTTCTCTCACAAGTCTATTTCTCATTTTTCCCTCTGCAGGCCTTTTCTCCTTCACTTTTTTATTGGAGGCTTTTATCTTACTGATCTCTGCCTCACCATCTGACAGTGGTCTGTCATCCATTTGTTTATCATTGCGGATCCGGTCACTAATCTGCATCTCATCATCTGTTTGTATCCCTTTTTCTTCAGACAATTCATTACTCAATCCTTCCCTTTTTACATCTATTGGATCTTTATCAGCCCGCAGCCCTTTGAAGCTGGCCTGTCTTAGAAGATTTTCATCAGTCCATTCCGCAAACTTGATTTCTGCGACCAGGACAGGCCTAAGCCAGGTTATCCTTTCATTCTTTTTAGCAGCCGGTGTCGCTTTGAAGGGACTTGCTTCAATCTTTATTGCTTGAAACCTTCTCTCTAGTTCTTTCATACTGCGCTCAGTAAAACCCGTTCCGGCGCGCCCGGCATAAATCAACTCCTCTCCTTCATAAACGCCAAGGAGTAGCGAGCTTACGCCGCTTGTTTTTTTATCTGAAAGAGTATAGCCTCCTATAACGAGCTCCTGTCTTGAGTCACACTTCAGCTTGATCCAGTCACTGTTTCTCGTCCCACTGTATAATGAATCAACCCTTTTACCGATTATACCCTCAAGATTTTTTTCACAGGCTGCCATGAAGCTTGCCTTTCCGTTTCCTCTTATATGCTTGCTGTAATATAGATTTGATGGCGAATCCTTCATAATTGCCTCAAGCAGTTCTTTCCTTTCAATCAGGCTGCGCCCTCTCAAATCCTTCCCTTCCAGAGCCAGCAAATCAAAAACTATATAGGTGAGCTTTTTCTCCCGCGGGTTTTTCATATAGCTTTGCAGAGCCTGAAAATCCGTCCTGCCCTCAGTATCCGAAACTACCATTTCCCCATCCAGAACCATTGATCTTCCCGCCGCCCAGTCAATAAGAGAATATGTTATATCATGAAATTTCTTAGTATAGTCATGGCCATTTCTGGTAATCAGCCGAGCACTGTTGTCCTCTATATATGCTATGATCCTGTAGCCGTCATATTTCAGCTCAAATAACCAATCGTCACCCTCCGGTATTTTTTTTACCAGCTTGGCGAGCTGCACACCGGCCTTCTTGAAGGGATTATAAGTGATGCTTATCTTGTCTTCCTCCCCATTTTCAATTTCAGCCATAGTTCGTCCGGTCCTGATACTGGTTGAAAATTCGGAAATCTCGTCAGTTGTTTGTGCGTATTCATCTTTTTCTTTTAATAAAAGCCAATTGTTTTTTGTATCACCCTCATTAGCTTTAAGTCGCACCAGCGCCCACCTTCCCTTAAGTCTCCGCCCTTTGAGAACAAACTTGAGTGATCCCTCATCAAGTCCTTTATCTACATCCGCCTGAGGTATCCACCAGCCCTCATCCCATAGCATGACTGTACCGCCGCCATATTCACCCTTTGGAATTGTCCCCTCAAAATTCCTATACTCCAGCGGATGATCCTCCACCTGAACGGCAAGTCTCTTGTCACGGGTATTGTAGGACGGACCTTTGGGCACAGCCCAACTCAGTAAAGCTCCATCCCATTCAAGGCGAAAGTCGAAGTGATCTCTGCTGGCAATATGGTGCTGTACAACAAATCGAGGCATTTCTTCAGGCTTTTGTGATTCTCCATCAGATCCATCCGGCTTTTCTTCAGGCTCTTGTGCTTCGCCAGCATATTCATCCCGGTTCATTTTAGGATCATCAGTTTTTCCCGGTTGTCCTTTCGCTGCGCCATCAGACTCCTTGACAGCTCCTTTCGGATGTTTTGGCTTCACTTCCGGCTCGATAGTTTTTTCAAAATTTCTTTTACGGTTATATTCATCAAGCTTTTTTCTCATTATCAGGTTCATCTCTTTCAGTTCCATATTTAATATGCATAACTTCAATAAAAATTTATCGGTTTGCAGAGATATTCTCATCTCTTACCTCGATGAGGCTGCTAAAAAAACTAGCTCTGCTCCGTCTATGCTGTCATTATTATTTGTTAACTTCCTTTTATGTACCCATATACTTGTTTGGATTCTCAGAAGGCTTGTTTTGTTGTACATTTAATTCTGTTATTGAAATGCTGTTTCAATTATTCACACTTATGTAAACTGCTTCATACTATGAAATATACAAGGAAGGTGATAGTTTATGACAATTCGTGTTCCTTCTCAATATCCAACTATTCAAGCCGGCGTTAATGCAGCAAATCCCGGTGATGTAGTATTGGTTGAAAAGGGTACCTATACTGAAACAGTTGACGTCAGCAAAAGCTCCATTCGGATCATTGCAGAAAAAAAACATGACGTCATTCTTCAGGCAGTGAACAGAGGGCAAAACCCCTTCACGCTCAATAACGTTACCAATGTAGAGATTTACGGGTTTGTGATCCAGAATTCGTTAAGAGGAGTCTTCGTCTATAGAGGCGGTTACCACCGCATTATTGGGAATATCATGCAAAACAGCGGCGAGGGTATTTTGACAGAAGATTCAACGGGCAATTTTATCTATCAGAACACAATCCGCAATAATGACTCTGTAGGCGTTCTGCTCGGATGGAATATTGGTTCAACAAATAACAGCGTTGTTGATAACACGATCAATAACAACGGCTTCCACGGTATAGAAATTTGGAGTCCGGTCAACGCCAACAATTCGGTCATCGACAATAAGCTGTTTAGAAACAGTGGGGATGGCGTCAAAGTAAAAGGCTTGAACACACTTGTGTACGGCAATGAAGCCAAGGGCAATTCACAGAGCGGAGTTAACTTCGAAATCGGCGACTATGCCGCTGCAGCCGACAATGAAATAGAAAAAAACACTGGCAGCAACCTTCTTATCTCCAGCCATCACGCCATCATTATCGACAATGACGTGGAGGATAACGGGACCGGCATCGAAATAAACGGTAACTACAATATCGTTCAGGAAAATGATGTAGAAGAAAATACCGACGATGGCATTGAAGTAGATGGAAGTAAAAACACTGTCGCAGGTAATGATCTGGAAGATAACACACCACAAAGCATTGATAATAACGGGACAGACAATAATATCATAAACAATGATATAGATTAGACAGCAAGAAACTCAGAAAAAAATATTGACTGCCTCTCGTATCCCGGGAGGCAGTCTGTTGTTTAACCCATTTGTGTATGCCGGATTGATGTCTAATCCATTCCGGCACCTTTCATAGCCGATGCTGCATTTTCGCTGTATCTTCGGAATACTCCCTTCTTTAGCTTGCGTTCTATCGGCTTCCATTCCAGCTTCCTTCTGGACAGCACCTCATCCACCTCAGTCTTGCTGCACCGTTTTCCATCGACACCCACAATATTCAGCTTCCTGTTAGGTATGTCCATCTCAACTATATCACCGTCCTTCAGCAGAGCAATTGGTCCTCCGACTGCAGCTTCGGGAGAAACGTGTCCAACACAGGGTCCTCTTGTTGCCCCCGAAAAACGGCCATCTGTTATCAGCACTGTGGAGCCGTTCAGTCTGGCGTCACATACTATTGCCTCAGTTGTCATCAGCATCTCAGGCATTCCCGAGCCTCGCGGTCCTTCATAGCGTATGATCAGAACATCACCGGGGTCGACCCTGTCCTCAACTACAGCCCTGTGACAGTCCTCTTCACTGTCAAATACTCTAACAGGACCTGTATGCACCATCATTTCCTCCTTAACAGCGGCATACTTTATTACTGCCCCCTCCGGAGCCAAATTGCCCTTCATAACGGCAATGGAACCCATCTCCCTGACATCCTCCAATGGTATGATCAGATCCTTCCTTTCAAGACCATAGTTGTGAAGATACCCCAGCAGTCTTTCGAAAAAGCCTTCCTTCTGCAGTTCTTCCAAGTTTTCTCCGAGCGTTTTGCCCGTGACCGTCATTACATCAAGCTTGAGGTAATCCTTTAAAACCAGCTGCACCATGGGAATCCCTCCCGCAAAGTAGAACGCTTCTGTAGGATATTTGCCGGAAGGACATATGTTGCCTGTGTGAGGTATCTTCATATTGATTTCATCAAACAGCTCCGGTCTGAGCTCAAGACCCGCTTCCGCCGCAATAGAAGGAAGATGCAGCAGTGCATTGGTGGAGCCGCCTATGGCCGCATGAACAACAATAGCATTGTAGAATGCATCAGCTGTAAATATGGTTCTGGCGGTGATCCCCTTGCCAACCAGCTCCATTATCTTGCGGCCGGCCTTTCTGGCCATCGCAGAAATATCTCTCATGGTTGCCGGTACGAGTGCACTTCCCGGCAGCGCAAGACCCAATGCCTCTGCCATACACTGCATAGTGCTTGCTGTACCAAGGAACTGACAGGCTCCGAACGATGGGCAGCCTGTAAGCTTGTAACTGCGTATTTCCTGAGGTGTGATCTGATCCTTACGTTTTTCCCTGAGAGAAATCTCTCCTGCCTTTATCGATGTGGACATGTCCGGGGACGGGCGCATGCTGCCCCCAGGTATGAATATCGTTGGCATATCCATTCGGGCTGCAGCTTTGAGATGAGCAGGTATTGATTTGTCACAGGATGATATTAGTACCATGCCGTCCCATGGACACACGCTGGCATGCAGCTCCACCATATCCGCAATGACTTCTCTGGAAGCGAGTATAAAATTCATGCCATTATGCCCCTGTGCACAGCCGTCACACAGGTCAGTTACATGAAATTCCGCAGGCTTTCCTCCTTTTTCATAAACACCTATGGCCGCCTGCTGATTCAGTCCTAAAAGGTGTTTACTTCCGGGATGGCTGTCGCCATACACATCATCTATCAGTATCTGAGGCTTTAGAATATCCTCTTCATCCCATTCGGTACCCATCTGAAGAGCATCAAACTGAGCCCACAGCTTTCGTTCCGGCGCGCTCTTCTGTTTTAGTATCATATCTTGCATTGAATTCTTATCTGTCATGAGAGTTACTCCTTCTATTAATGTATCTACCTAAATGCACTTCAGTTTCTTACCTTTATGCTTTTCAACGATGCAACATTCTGCGTATTTATGGTCCTGCCGAACATGGCATCAGTTCATATAGTCCGGCCTTATCTGCCTGGCCTATGCCCTATATGAGCTCAGCTTCCCGAAGTATTCTCTTTATTGTCTCTATCTGCATCTCGTCAGCTGCTTTTGCAGGCTTCCCGACCTGTTGTGAGATTTCTCCTCCAAGAACTATGGATGTTGCGGTCTTGATGCCACCCACAAACGGCTGGGTCACATCGTATAGCTGCATAAGTATGTTGACCCTTTTTTGCAGTGACTCTACTGTGTCGAGATCTTTCCGATTATATGCGGCATATAAGCTTGAGAAAATCTGAGGCGCTGCATTTGTGAGCCCGCAGATTACCCCATCGCCTCCTGCCATGAGGTTTGGCACCAGATATTCATCAAATCCTGAAAGGATCGAAAACTCACCAAACTCCGGCTTTATGGCCTTTATCAGCTTTCTTGTATGACTTATACTATCTACAGTATCCTTTATTCCGACTATGTTTCTAAATTCCCTGGCCAGCCTTAAAATAAGATGCGGCTCCAAGCTTACTGCCGTCCTGTCAGGGAAGTTGTATAACATTATGTCCATATCAGTTGATGACGCCACATACGCATAGTACCTGTAAAGGCTCTCATCATCCAATTTGAAGTAGTAAGGAGATACTACAAGTGCCGCATCCGCCCCCGCTCCTTGAGCATACTTCGTCAGCTCCACAACCTCGTCGACATCTGTGCCTCCTGTTCCTATCAGTACCTTGACCCTTCCATTGACTGTTTTCAGAGCAAAATCAATTAATTCCTTCTTTTTCTCGAGTGAAATATTAAAGAATTCTCCCATGCTTCCAAGAAAGGCTATGCCATTGATCCCATTATCAATGAGGTTATTGATGACTATCTCATTCGCCTCAAAATCAAACTGTCCGTTTTTATCAAATATTGTTACTGCAGGTGAAAATATCCCTTTATACATGACTGCGCCTCCGTTTCATAATTCATTTGTTCTGAAAATTTTTACACATTTTGCCTCGATATAACGCATCGTTTTCTTTCGATTAATCGAAAGAAAATATCTGAAATGCAAATTGATACCCGCAACTTATAGAAGTGGGGAATATCTATCGCCTCCCTTAATAAAGTCTCGTATACTCGTTATATGTAGTATAAAGCATCTGATATGGTAATGGAACCATATCTAGCATACAAAATCTTTATACATACAAGATCATGATACCTCAAACATGCAATTACAATATCTATATTACACTTTAACAAGCGGCTTTTAAAGATATAACGGCATCCTATCTGTCCAGATAGGACAAATAGGACAGCTGATCAGCAGGTGCTCCCTGACTATATGCAAAATAAAAGGCGGCCGGAAAATATAGTTTATTCCGGCCTGGTTTATAATACATCGTTCAAAGAAAAATTTTCGATCATAGTATATTTTTCTTGCCAAATCACAAAATGTCCAAAGGATATTTTGTGATAATGCAGTGTTTCAACGAGGCTGGGTATAACCATCGCCTCGTTTTTAAGGCTCAGATCAATATATCCGACCGCAGGATGCCCGCAATCCCTCCCCCTCCCAAAAAGAAGCGATCCAGTGCAAAAACAGCAGCTGAATAGTTGTCGGAGCTGCCATCCAGTAAAGCTTGTTTAGCCCAGTTGACACCATTATCTGCAGATACGAATATACCCTCAATAACAGTGCCCTCCGCCGTGACAGTTACAAAGAGATCCGCTCCGAATGCAACAGCGCTGAGAGCTGCCGCAGGTATGGTCCCGGACTCCCACATCATTCCGTCAGAGGATGTGAGCACAGTTCCAAATACTCCTACAATGACAAACGTATTATTTCCAAATGCAGCACCAGACAGGTTGGTTGCAGCCAGGATACTTTGATCTTCCCAGTTGATGCCGTCTTGAGAAATAAGTATGGTTCCGGAGTTTCCTGCTGCGACAAAGATGCCGTTGCCAAATGTAATCGCAGTAAGTATATCTGTGACCGGAGTCTCCTGTTCAGTCCATGTTATCCCGTCTGGCGAGGTGATTACTGTACCGCTGTTACCAACCGCTGCAAAAAGGCCGTCCCCAAATGCAACACCATTTAGTCTTATATTGACCGGAGATGTCTGCTGATCCCATGAGATACCATCGCTGGAGGTTATAATCGTTCCAAAGTCTCCAACAGCAGCAAAAAGACCGTTGCCAAATGTCACGCCTCTTAAGTTCGCTGTCTCCTCAATACCTGCAGTCCTCAATACCCATGTGACACCATCATCAGAAGTCAGGATCTGTTCTGTTGTCAACACCGTAACGATTCTGTTGTTCCCAAATGCTATGCCCCTGATTGCTGCGCTGGCTGTCCGGAGTGTCCAGTCGATACCATTGGGTGATGTAACTATGCTTCCGTTTAGTCCTACTGCTGTATAAATACCATTGCCTGTGGCAGCTGCCAATAGTGTGCTGATCGTATTGCCTTCACGTTCTGTCCAGTTGATCCCGTCGGCAGAGGTAATTATCAAGGATGCATCCGCCGGTGTGTCAGGCTCCCCTACAGCAACAAAAAGGTTGTTGAGGAAGGTTGCATCCCGGAGTATTCCGCCTATACCAATAACTGATGAATTCCAGGTGATCCCATCGGAGGATCTCAGAACAGTTACTCCAACACCGACCGCTATATAAAGACCATTGCCAAAAGTCAACCCAAAGAGGTTGGTGATGGTGCCGGATGTCTGTGCAGTCCACTCTATTCCATCCGGAGAGGTAAGGATCGTACCGCCATCTCCTGCAGCTACAAATTGATCGTTAGCAAATATAACATCATGAAGCGCAACACCGGTGCCTGAAATACGATTTGTCCACGTTTCAAGATCCGGGGATGTCCGTATAAGTCCGCCCGGTCCAACCACCGCGTATAAGCCGCTGCCAAAGGCGATCCCTTCCAGGAGGCTGGTAGTGCCGGAATCGCCTTGTGTCCAGTTGACTCCATCAGGCGAGGTAAAAAGTATCCCGCTCTGACCTGTCAGAACAAAATGATTATTGGCAAATACAGATCCAAAGAAGCTTTGGTTTAGTGATCCCAAGACCTGATAATCCCAAAGTGTTCCACTTGCGGACGTCCCAACGATCCCTCCCAGACCTGCAGTCACAAAAACCCCATTTCCGAATACGGCTGTATCCAGTCTCGCACCGGAGTTGACGATCTCCCACTGCAGCTGAGGCCCTGCTGCTGTTGTAGTCGAGCTGGTGGATGTAGTGCTGGTAGTTGTGCTGGTAGTTGTTGTGGTAGTTGTTGTGGTAGTTGATGTTGTGGTAGTTGATGTTGTGGTACTTGTACTTGAAGTCATGGTTGTAGTGCTGCTGCTCGTAGTGGTGCTCGTGGTGCTGGTCGTAGTCGTTGTGCTCGTTGTAGTTGTCGTACTAGAGCTGGATGTACTTGTTGTCGTGCTCATACTCGTTGTTGTGGTCGTTGTTGTGGTCGTACTCGTTGTGGTCGTGGTCGTTGTACTCGTACTCGTTGTTGTGGTCGTTGTCGTGCTCGTTAAGGTGAATGCCCCAAGGACTTTTTCGAGCTTGAATTGAAGAAGCATTTCCTTCTTGATAATATCAATAAGCACCTTGTCCACAGCTCGATTAACTCTTTCGAGTTCTGCAACCGAAGGGTCCCTTATGGACTGTCCGGTAAGTGTACCAAGCAGTGATTGTATTTTTTCAGCCTCTGCATTGATTAAATGTGCCAGTCCCAGTTCTTCAAATGCAACAGAAGCCAGGATCAGATCAGTTGCAGTATTGCGGGTGATACTGATGTAGGGATCTATGTTTGCCGGTAAGTTTGGAATTGACATCATTGAGCCATCCTCTCACTATATTTTGCTAATATACAATTTATTCTATATATTTTATGTAAACAGATAAAGAAGTGTGCAATTCAGTAATGTCTCACGTTTGGTGAACTTACTTCCGAAGGCTTAAGTATATGGTGGGATTGCCCTTTTATTGAGCTGCAGGCAAAGAGCATCTTTGTCGGCTCTTTGACATCACGCCTCGCTATAAAAATTTCTGGTGAAAAATCACTCCAGTAGTTTTGTCAGTTCCTGCTTAGCAACGGATTTTGCATCATCTGTGACAGTACCAAAACCTGAAAAATGTTTTTGAAACACATGACAAACTCATTTATCAAAAAGAAACCACCTCTGTTCAGAGATGGTTTCTTTTATCAATAAGAGTTAAGCGCATGTATAAATCAACAGTTCTACTGTTAAATTAGTAATTCTCCTAGTTGGCTTATTACTAATAGTTCTCTTTCCTTACTTCGAAGAAGCTTTTGGGATGAGCGCAAACAGGGCAGACCTCAGGAGCTTTTTTGCCCATTACGAGATGGCCGCAGTTACGGCATTCCCACATGATCATATCAGCCTTTTCAAATACCTGCTGCATTTCTACATTTTTTAGAAGCGCACGATACCTTTCCTCATGAGCCTTTTCAATTTTTCCTACCATTCTGAACTGTGCTGCAAGAGCAGCGAAGCCTTCTTCCTCTGCGTCCTTTGCAAAACGCTCGTACATATCGGTCCACTCATAATTTTCACCTTCAGCGGCATGAAGCAGATTCTCTGCTGTGTTGCCAAGTTCGCCAAGGGCTTTGAACCATAGCTTTGCATGCTCTTTTTCATTGTTTGCTGTTGCTTCAAACAGCGCTGCTATCTGCTCGTAACCTTCCTTTTTTGCTACAGATGCAAAATACGTATACTTGTTCCTTGCCTGTGACTCCCCGGCAAATGCCTCTGCGAGGTTTTTCTCCGTTTTTGTTCCTTTAATGTTCATTGTTGACTCTCCTTTACTATTATTTTTATTTTGATATATCAAGATTTGTTATTGCCTTTTTTAGCAGCTTCTTTTTTACACTTTCCACAAATATATCTTAAATTCAAATCATACCCTGTGATTTCAATTCCCGTTTGCTGCTGCAAATAATCCTGCAGACTGGAAACAAACAAATCAGATACCTCCCCGCATTTCTGACAAATAAGGTGCTCGTGAGGCTGTACGGATTTATCATATTTATCTGGTTTATCAGGTATTGCGAGTCGTCGTATTTCTCCCGCCTCTGTCATAAGCCCCAGATTTCTGTAGACAGTTCCCACTGCTATAGAAGGCATTATTTGTTTTGCTTTAGTGTATATCTCCTCAGCTGTCATGTGATCTGAAGATGATTTGATTATTTCTAAAATTATTTTTCTTTGTTTTGTCAAACCAAACACCTTCTTGCATTTAAGAATAGGAACTATTCCTAAATTATTGTACAGCAATAATGCGTCAATGTCAATAGTCATTTATATCTCACGCTCAATAGAAAAATTTATTTGGACAAGATATTTGCTGATCTGTATTGTCTTGGCGTAACTGCTGTATATTTCAAGAACAGGCGATTGAACGACCTTGTGGAATTGAACCCTGCATTTCCCGCAACCTCAGTTATGCTCATATCTTCACTTATCAAAAGTCTGCAGGCCTCGGAAACCCTGAGCGTTCCTATATACTCACTGAAACTCATATGCAGCTTCTCAGAAAACAGATGAGAAATATAGTACTTGCTAATATGAAGTGCTTTTGACACTGTGTCTAGTTGTATGTCTTTGTTATAATTGTCTGTGCAGTAGTTCAGTACCGCCTTAATAGTATTGGCATCAGGCGATTTCGAATCTTCAAACTCCATCATCTCAAACAGTTCGCTGAGCAGAATCAGGAAATAACCCTTGATGCAAGTATCATAGAAGGCACCCTTGCGCCTGTTGATATCGGCGATGTTTTCGGCAAGAGCCGGGATCTTACTGTTTCTTGAAGCATTCTCTATCACCGGTGATACAGGAACCTTGTTTTTTATAATTTGTTGGAACTCAGGGCACATTTCCGGCGGAAAAATACTCAGAAAGTACCTCTCATGATCTATTTTCTTGTACTGATGTATCTGGTTCGGAAAAATGATAAATGCATCTCCGGCACAGACGATGTACTCCTTCGAATCTACCAGAAGCCTTGTACGTCCCTCCATCATATATGCCAATTCGATATGATTGTGCAGGTGTGCCCCAAATGCTAAACTACTTCCATATGACGCCCTGACAGACAAATCCTTGTTCTCATAGAAAAATTTCATAAGCAGCCTTCCTAATAAAACAGTTCCTATTGCAGCCTCCTAATAAAATAACTCCTATTGCAGCCTTAATAAAAACAGCCTGTTTGTGATATCGTTTCAAAATGATCTTCGTCATTTAATAAACACAGCAATATTTGGCTAATAATAACCTCTCTTTTGCTTGAATAATAACACTACCTGACCTAAAATGCAATTGTAGTAAATAATTCACCACAACTCAAAACAGGAGGAACCGCTTATGATGTTTCCAATAGCATTGCAGCTGTATTCCGTTAGGGATGTACTCGAAAATGATTTCTCAGCAACACTCGAAAGGATAAAAGCCTTCGGATATGATGGTGTTGAATTTGCCGGGCTTTATGGCAAAAAACCCACAGAAATCAGCAAGGCACTAAAGGACATCGGACTGGCCCCATTGTCGGCTCATGTCCCCTTTACTGATATGATCGGAGCTCCGGAGAGGATCATCAGTGAGTATGCCGAAATAGGCTGCAGTTATATCGTAATACCATACCTCACACCCGAATATCGTCCCAACGGTGAAAGATTCAATGAAGTTATCGAAGGAGCCGAGAAAATCGGTAAAGCTGCAAAGGCATCCGGCCTTACGTTGCTTTACCATAACCATGACTTTGAATTTGAGAAAATAGACGGCAAGTATGCATTGGATATACTATACGGAAGTGTTTCTGAAGATCTGCTAAAAACTGAAATAGACACATGCTGGGTAAATGTCGCCGGAGAAAATCCATCAGAGTATATCAGAAAATACACAGGACGCTCGCCGATCGTGCATCTTAAGGATTTTGTCATGCCTGGCAAAAGACCGGAGAAAATGTATGACCTCATTGGGATAAAGGACGATGCAAAGAAAGAAGAAGCAGCAGCCTTTGAATTTCGTCCTTTAGGCCTCGGTGTACAAAACTTTGAAGAAATACTCAAAGCCTGCAGCGACGCAGGTACACAGTGGGTCGTTGTAGAGCAGGACAGACCATCTATGGGTAATACATCTGTCGAATGTGCACAAATCAGTATACAGTATCTAAAAAGTCTATAATTCAGTGTACGATACCTGGAAAATCTATAATGAGGAGGAGAATTTATGTCAGATTCAGTATTGAACCAATTTACACCACCGTCTGAAAGCGAAGAGACAATCAATACATCGAGGAAGCTGAAATTCGGTATCATAGGCACTGGCTGGATCGCAGAAGCCCATGTGGAGAGCCTGAAGCTTATGCCTGATGTCGAAATCGTTGCAGGCGCCGATTTTATCAGCGGCAAGGCCGAAAAATTCTTCAAAAGATACGACTTGCCTAATGTAAGGTGCTACCCTGACCATAAATCGATGCTGGAAGCAGAAGAACTGGATGCTGTATGTGTATGTACCTATAACTGCACGCATGCCGAATGCACCATAGATTCATTAAAAAAGGGTGTAAATGTGCTTTTGGAGAAACCCATGTGCGTCACAACTGAAGAGGCAGCCGATATCATCCGGGCCGAAAATCAGAGCGGCAAGCTTTTGTCTATTGGCTTCCAGCCCCGCATGGACGAGAACATGAAAATGATAAAAAAGATTGTTCAATCCGGCGAGCTTGGCCGCATCTACTATATCCAGACCGGCGGAGGCCGCAGAAGAGGTATTCCGAACAGTACCTTTATCGAGAAAAAGACCGCAGGGATCGGAGCTTTGGGCGACATTGGCTGTTATTCGCTGGACATGGTACTAAATGCCATCGATTACCCAAAGCCTCTTACTGTTTCGGGGTATAAATCCAGCTTCTTTGGAGCAAATCCAAAATACAATAATCCGGCAGATGCCGCAAGATTTGATGTTGACGATTTCGCCGCAGCATTTATCCGTCTGGAAGGCGGTATAATACTGGACTTCAGGATCGCCTGGGCGATGCATATCGACTCCCCCGGAGATACGATCATCATGGGCACCGAAGGCGCACTCAGGATACCGGCTACAGAGTGCTGGAACGGTTCCGTCGGCGGCCCGATGAAGCTGTATAAGGATGTGGCAGGCAACCACATAGAGGCGGAAATACCGCTATGCCCGCCGGACAAAACACAGGGCGGCCTCTTTTACAAAAAGCTTCGCTCCTTTGCCGATGCAGTCAGAAACGGCGGCGAAGCGCCTGTACCATCCAGCCAGATTTTCTACAACCAGGCAATCCTTGATGGTATCGTAAAGTCCGCAGAGCTTGGCCGCGAAATCGAGATTGAGCTGCCTGAAATTTAGAGCGGCACCTGTAGCCGTCAACAAATAGCCGGCTGCTATATATCAGCGCCGACTACAATGTGCCTGCACCAACTACAATGTGCCCACACTTAAACCCTCAGCAAGTGTGATCCTACAAAAAAGAGCGCCGCATTTAAATGCCGGCGCTCTTCTTATTGAATCTGATTCTCTTTTAAGTTATTCCAGTATTTCCCCTCTCTCTTTCATCTCCCTATGCTGCTTTCTTTTTTTGTTCCGTCTGATGCCTTCGATTAAGCCATACACTCCTATTAAGAAAAGAATAGGCAGGTAGAAATATATCACTCCATCCAGCAGCGCTGCAATAAAAACAACTGCAGAAAACAGCATCAATATTATACCGCCTATCGGTCCCAGTTTTAGTAACAGCGTTTCCAGTTCAAAACCTTTTCCAATATAGATGTTCCCGGTTCCCTGTATGCTCTGGTTACGTTTTGTGCGATATTCCTCCAGATCGGCATTGCAGTTTTGACAGTGTCTTAATACCAAGGATGTATCCTTTTGACAGAAAGGACAGATCATCTTGAACCCCCTTCTAAAAAATTTCTATATATTGCTAATATTGTAGCACAATACATTGCTTTTTTATATAGTCTGCAGCTTTTGTCCCTTCAGAAGTATCTATTTACATATATCAACATACAATGGTAAAATATTTCATAGATCATGTAAAAAGACAATAATGTTTTACTATCTATTTTATATTTATGTAATTTAAGGGAATTGATTATGCCGGAACTTGAAAAAGAAATCGTACTCAAATTGAATAATATATCAAAAAGTTATGGCAGCAGGCAGGCTGTGAATAGCCTGTCACTGACTGCTTATAAGGGAGATGTCTACGGTTTTCTCGGACCCAACGGTTCAGGAAAAACAACAACTATCCGCATGATCACCGGCTTGATCCGTCCGGATGCCGGAAGTATCGAGATATGCTCAATGGATATCAAAAAGGATCACAACTCAGCTCTGGCAAACCTCGGTGCGATTGTTGAGTACCCGGTTTTCTACGACTATATGTCAGGTTATGCCAACCTGCGCCTTATTGCAAAGTATTATCCCCGAATAACCGGAAGACGTGTAAATGAGGTGCTTGATACGGTAGGTCTGACCTCTGATAAAAACAGAAAGGTCAAAACATACTCACTGGGCATGAGGCAGCGCCTCGGTATCGCGGCAGCGTTGCTGAACAACCCCGGGGTAGTCGTGCTCGATGAGCCTACCAATGGTCTTGACCCGCAGGGTGTTATCGAGCTGCGTGAATTCATCAGGCAGCTTGCCGGTGATCTGGGCATAACCTTCCTGATATCATCCCACATATTAAGGGAAGTCGAGACTATATGCAACCGTGTCGGCATTATCTCAAACGGGCGTATGGTTATTGAAGGTTATTTGGATGACCTTCTGTCAACTGACTGCGATAGGGCCGTCATAAGTGTCGGCAATCCAGAAGCAGCTGAAAAACTGGTAAGGCAGCAGGAAATTGTGTCAGCTTGTTCTCTTGCCGGGGACAAGCTTAATGTGACCGTACAAAAGGGCAGACTCAGTGACATTACAACCTTGCTGGTATCCAATGGTATCGCGGTTGAAACAGTAACCAGACAGCTGCAGTCACTCGAAGCTCTCTTTATCAGGGCTACAAAAGGAGGAAGCTCAAATGAGCTTTTTTAGAGTACTTTCGGCAGAACTATCAAAGCTTTATCGCCAGAAAAGACTGTACATTTTTTTGCTAATACCAATACTATTCATAATGTTTATGTGCTTCATAGTGAGTAAATCAAATGGCACGTTATTGGGTCCTGAGATGTCTGTCCAGTTGCTTTACAACGTGATGCCCCTGCTCGGTTTCTTTTTCGTTATTATGACAGCATCATATCTGATAGCTGAGGATTACGAATCAGGAACTCTGAAGCTTTCAATTATGCGGCCGATATCAAGATTTACAGTTTTCAATGCCAAGGTCGCGACCTTGTGCATAGCCATATTTACTTTTTATTCGCTGTTTTTTCTGGCAACACTTTTTATACCCGATATACTTTACGGCAGACAGGAAACCATCGTATTTACAGAGAATTATCAGATCAGTGAGTTTACAGGGCTTACCATGAGTTGGCAGGATACGGTGATATTTATTGCAAAGTGCTACCTGCTTGGCTCGACAGGTGCATTTGTTCTGGGAACAATCATGTTATTCTTCAGCACATCGGTGCCCAAGGCTTCTGTAGCAATAACACTGTCTGTGATACTGTTTGTTATATGCTACGTTTGGATGGCTGTATTTTCAAATACCGACATGATAGCATACAGTCCATGGACCTTCATGTATATATATGTGCCATATTTCAGCAGCATACTGGGGCGCGGAGAGGTATGGGGCGGTCCGGCAAAGATTCTGAGTCTTATGGGAATATATACTCTGGTGTTCTATGTGTTGTCTTGCACCGTTTTCCTGCGCAGGAACATTATCAGGTAAAAAGTTCTGTACGAAGCTGCTGTTTTATGGCTATACCGTTCCTCCAGGATCACCCGGAGGTTCCACCCAGAGGTTCCACCCAGAGGTTCCACCAGATTTGTTTGAGGTTTATCTGTGCTCATTCGGAGGTTCTGACAAATCATACGGGGAATTATTCCGGGAAATTGTTAAGTTTTTCAATTAGTGGGACAGAAAATGCTATCAAGAGGCGCAATAATGCATCATAACCTTGGGTTATGTAGCCTAAACTCATTAGAAACACACATTTCGCCTTGTATTTTATCCCATTAGTTGAAATTTTTAACAATTTCCCGAATTATTTATTAATTATTTCCTATAAATTGAGTTTTCAGGCATTTTAATATGCCATAATTGCATGATAAAATATTTTAGTCACCTTTCCGCCGCAACAGAGATGCTTGCAGGATTTTTGCAAGATAGTTGCAGCTGGCAGCTTTACTTTAATAGTTGTAGTTGGCTGCATTTTTTAGGCTGCATTACACTATCCTGCTACAATATCAAGTATAGAAGGCATGAGGAAATTTGACCCCGCCATTCTGGCAAAAAGGACATATCGGGTGGTGAACGGGACAAAAATCGATGTGAAATGAATTATTTTTGTGTGAAGTGAATTGCTTTATTATGTATGAAAATGTGATCAATAAAAATCAACTCCACAAATACATCGCTGTGAACAAAATCCCAGTTAAGTTGCCCAGACAATGCACGATCATTCCAATTCGAATATTCCTTTTATACCAAACTGCGTATACATAAGGTGTAATAGCCAAAATACGTGTAATGTTTTCCCAGGGTGTAAAAAAATGATATATTGAAAATAGAACAACATTGACGATAGGAGCCAGCTTTCCCATCCTGCTCATGCGGGGCAGCAGAAATCCCCGAAAATACAGTTCCTCGGTAATCGGCCCAAAAAGTCCATTAAAAATGAAGGCAAGTATAATTGTCGGCAATATCAGCGATTGCCGATCCTTTAGAATGTCAATGTTGATGCGAAACCAGTCTGGCACCCAGTTAAACATCGTCCAAAGCGGCTTTTCGATATCAGGTAAAGCTGAAAAAATGAATCCCATAAATGCATATAAAGGCAGCACCCACAAAACAGTTCTAATAAATGATGTCCCTTCAGTAAAACAAACAATATCCCTGATTTTTCTGCCGCTGCGCCTTGATATAAAATACATTATTAGCAACTGTGTTGGTATAAGACCAAGAGCAATAGACAAATAAATTGACATCACAAACGGAAGACCTATTGCACAATAAGGACTTGATAATATGAATGCAATAGCCAGAACAGGTAACCCTGGAGTCAGATGTAACAGTATTATCTGCAGCACATTTAGCTGCTTCGCATTGTTATTCACAAGATTTTCCTCCCCTTTAGAATTTACTTTATATGGCAGTTGGCAGCGTTTTCATAAGCTGCATTACACTATCTAAGCTTCAGCGCTTTTCTTTTTTCAGCAAAGGCTTGCAACGCCTTTCCCTGTAATTCGCGTGCTGCTTTATCCATTTTGATGTTCTCACCGACATCAGTTTCAAACCCATCCTGCTCTTTCCCGTCAAACCGGTATAGCTTTTTCAGCAGATCCCATAATACCTGCAACTCATCACCGGAAAATTCATTAAAAACATCAGCTAAAAACATGATGCCAATTTCACTCGCCGTAAGCAGTTCAGAAAAACCCAATGGCGTTATTTCAACATTGGCTGCGCGTCGATCAGTTTCGCTCTTCTTTAGTACTGCATATCTTTTTTTCACCAAAGCAGTAATGAGTTGCTTGGTGTTTTGCTTTGTAGTCCCCAGTTTTCTTGCTATATTATTGATTGTTGCTTCGCTCTCCTGTAAATGAAGAACCGCCATCATTGCCATATATTGCCTGGATGACATTTTCGAAAAATATCTGTCGCTTCCCGCCTGCAGCTTGTTATTGACTGATAATAAGGTTGAGTATACTTGCTGCATTAGAAATAGATCTCTAAGCTCTTCTGCAAAATCCATGCCTGCCTCCTTTCTTATAACACTTCGGTTAAAAGAAACCTATTCGTTTGTAGGAAAATTTCTTTCCAAATCATAAAATATCCAAAGGATGTTTTGTAATATAGCAGTATTTCAACGAGGCTGGTCGCTAGCAAGCCTGCTGCTCTCCTGTGCTACCCAGGCAGGAGATATGCTCGCATCGTCTTCTATCGATTTTTTCAAAAGAAAAATCTGAAAGGTTAATCGGTACCCGTAACTTCTAGAAACGGGGGATATCTACCGCCTCGCTATAACACATAAATATTTTAGTAAATTCAATAGACAATGTATTGTCTACTATTGTCTATCGAGCATATCATATATTGTTTTTTTAGTCAATATATTGTCTTTATTAATGGATTTCCATGTTATAACACTTTAGTTCAAAGAGATTTTTTTTGTAGAAAAATCTCTTACTAAATCTCAAAATATCCAAATGATGTTTTGTGTTATAGCAGTATTTCCACGAAGCTAGTCGCAAGCAAGGCTTGCTGCTCCCCTGTGCTACCCAGGCGGGAGATATGCTTGCATAGTCTTCTATCGATTTTTCGAAAGAAAAATCTGAAAGGTTAATCGGCACCCGCCACTAAGCGTTTTTCAACCAGAATGGCTGCAAATTAATGATGAATTTCACTTGCAGATGCTTTAAAACGGGCTTCTTTGTGAATAGCCGCGGTTCAGCTTATTCGTTAGGAGACTTCTCCGGCTTCGGCCGAAGGTCTCACCCGCACTTAGCCGAGGCTCAACTTGTTTGTTAGGAGGCCTCTCCGGCTTCGGCCGAAGGTCTCACCCGCACTTAACCGAGGCTCAGCTTGTTCGTTAGGAGACTTCTCCGGCTTCGGCCGAAGGTCTCACCCGCACTTAGCCGAGGCTCAGCTTGTTCGTTAGGAGGCCTCTCTGGCTTCGCCGAAGGTCTAACCCGCACTTAGCCGAGGCTCAGCTTGTTCGTTAGGAGGCCTCTCTGGCTTCGCCGAAGGTCTAACCCGCACTTAGCCGCGGCTCAGCTTGTTTGTTAGGAGGCCTCTCTGGCTTCGCCGAAGGTCTAACCCGCACTTAGCCATCGGCCCAGCCAGATCATACGGGAAATTATCCAGGAAATTGTTAAGTTTTTCAATTAGTGGGATAAAAATTTCTATAAAGAGGCACAATAATTCATTATAACCTTGAGTTATGTAGCCTAAACACATTAGAAACACACTTGTTGCCTTAGATTTCATCCCATTAATTGAAAAACTTAACAATTTCCCAAATTATTTATATATTATTTCCCATTAATTGAATTTCCAAGCATTTTGATATACCATAGTTGCATGATGAAATATTTTAGTCACTACACCGCCGCAATAATATGGGATATTCCATGTATTGAAGCTGTCCTCGGTTTTAAAGCTGACAAAGTCGATTCGCCCGATATTACGGTATCAAACTACAACCAGCGATACAATGCCAATGGCAAGAAGGTCCATGCATGTAAGCTTGATCTTCCAGCCGGCGCAATAAAAACGTTAAATGGCGAATCCTTTGCATCCCCTGAATTGTTATTTCTGGAGCTTGCGTCCGAATTGAGCATTCACCGGCTTATCCTGCTGGGGCTTCAGTTATGTTCAAATACATCTGACTCTTCTTCTTCGGCGATCACAACAAAGCAAAAGCTTGGTACTTTTCTTGCTAAGACTTCAGGGCATCGAGGACACCGTAAGGCTTTACGGGCGTTGAAGTATATGGAGAACGGTTCAGCATCAATTATGGAATCACTTACATATATGATCCTGACGCTTCCTCATATTCTGGGAGGTTACGGGCTCAATGGAGCAGAGTTTAATCATGAAATCAAAATAAAAGAGGAAAAGAAAACACAACTTGAACAAAACAGCTGCTTCGTGGATCTATACTATAATAAGGCTAAATTGGCAGTCGAATATGATAGTTTTACTCATCACAGCAACCCGTCAGAACAAGGCAGAGATGCTATACGATCAGCTATTCTTGAAAAGCAGGGTATAGAAGTAATGCATCTGAGCACTATCCAGTTATACGACAGAGAAGCTTGCAGGGTTTTTGCGAATAATCTCTCGGTTCGTCTCGGGAAACGTATACAAATACGCACAAGCAGGTTCGATGAGATGCACACTTTGTTAAGGTCATTACTTCCAGTAGGAAAACCTGAACCGAGCAAACTGGATAAAGATTAGATCCATTCCGCTGATTCTCGCCGTCCATGCTGCAGTTACTACGTTGACTCCCTATGTTCTGATTCTCGCCGTCCATGCTGCAGTTGCTGGTACAAATACTATCAATTTTGTCCTTACTTTTCTTGAAAATAACATCATGATCTGTGGTTATCGGGATCGGGATATGCTCGTAATCCAGGTTGTTCATTGGAAGCCTCGTGGAATACTCACCTGATAGTTTTCCACCGCAAGCTTTTATGACTTGCTTCAATCTATTGAGCGGCGCAAGGGCGTTCACACTTTCATACCCACCACACGTACAAACAGCAAAGATATGTAAGGATTCAATATTGTCAATTTTTTGAACAAAGTGCTCAACGATAAGAGGCAAACCAGATAAAGCAGCTAAATACGCCGGAAAGATGATCCTATACTCTCAGCATCAATATGGATACTTTCCATGGCAATTGCTCTGGAAATCGGCACCAGGTCTGCCTTGATTTTTTCAGCAATATCCCTTGCCACTATAAAGGAATTACCTGTTCCAGTGAAATAATATATTACATTCCTCACCGCAGAACCCCTTAGAAACAGTATATTATGCAGTTCGGCTTGATGTCTCAAACATTTTTGACAGACTAACAGCTGGAATTACAGAATAATGATATACTAAAAAAAGCGGCAGCGCAATAGCACTGCCGGCCTTCCATAATATGTTTTTCCTGCCCTCTTTAATCAAATATGGGGAAACCCGAGAAACTGTTCGGTGTAACATCCTTTGCCGGAATCCATCCCTCTAATCCATCTAATGTTGCAATACCGATCCATTCATCATTATCAGTAGCAATAATGTATACTGTTTTACCTGCATTAACGGTCACATTCTGCGAACTAACATCCTTTTCACTATAAACCCTTACATCATTTTCAACCTTTAGTTCCATTTTTGTATCATAATCCTGCTCATATACTTCAATATTATCTATCAGACTACTATATGTTGAATAATATGTGAAGGTATTTCTTCCAAACCAGGTAGCGTGAGGCAATACAGACAGCCTGACAGGAGCTTCGATGCCCTTACCTTTTCTTAGGACAGCTTTGTAATTGAAATCATTCATACTATTTTCATCATACTTTGCTGGAGAAACAAGCTCACCAGGCACAACACCAACCGACCCGAACCATTTCTCTCCCATTGGTTCGATAATTGAGTATAGGGCTGTTGACGGGTCATTACTGGGACCATAATCTATAATACCTATCATGTTCATCTCAGTATTATACTTGTCCATGAATTTGACTATTACAAAATAGTCTTTCTCTGCAAACATAGTGTCAATATCCACTGCTTTGTACCCGGTAATGTTTAATTTCCCACTGGCAGAGTCATATTCTATTTCCTCTTGATTTCCATCTTTGTCGATATCGAACTTGACTGCTGCATTCGCTTTATACTTGTAGTATCCCTGAGCTTCATCCGATTCAAGCAATGTATTGACTTCCTTTGCTTCATCCTTAGGCTTTTCAGTTTTTCCCCCTGATTTAGGTGCTTCAGGAATATCCGCCTCTTTAGTCGTTTCAGCCTCATTTTCATCATCCTGTTGTACTTCTTCAGGCTTCTGCTCCGTATCCTGCTCGGTACTTCCTGCCTCTGCCTCTAGCTCAGCTTCAAGCTTAGCCCTTATCTCGGCTTCCATTTCTTCTCTCTCTTTAGCTTCCGCTTCCATTTCTGCCATTAATTCTGCTTTTAGTTCTTCTTCAGTTTTCGCAGCTTCCTTTGAATCGCAGCCGGCAAACAAGCCACCCACCAGCACAAACACAAACAATACAAGTAGTATCCTCTGCTTCATAATCAAATATTTCCTCCCGTCAAAAGTATTGTACTTTCTTAAAATAACTATATTTCTGTCGTATTTTGTTTAATCATTATTCAAACATCAAAACATCATATTCCGAAGAGTCTCTCATGTCATCCAGTGAGAATTCTACATTCTGCAAAACCCCATTGCCCAGCTCAGCCACTCCGGTTACCATAATATGAGACATATCATTATTGGGCAGCCACACCCTGACGTTTACATTGGAATCGAATAATGTACCAACATCTATAGTCTCACCTGCTGATTCCATGCCTTCGTAATATGTGATCTTAATGTCATTCAAATGCCCGAATATGGCAAAGCTCACCTGCATACCCTGCGGGCCCTGAGTAACGCTGCCTATGTCCTGAGTGACCTCATACAAGGAATTGACTCCATCATACATAGGTACCACAACAACTCGATAGTCACTATAATTCACCTGGGTACCATTGATGTTTTCATTTTTAAGTCCGGACAGCTTAAGGGTATCCGATTCTTCTGTTCCTGCTGCAGGTGTCTGTTCAACAATTTCTATATACTCACAGTACGCTGCACTCTCTGAGCCCAGGTTAATAATAGCCCCAATATCTCTGACGTTTATTTTTACACTCAAAGCCCCGCCAATCTTTATCTGTTCCAAAGCACTCTGTGACAGGTTTTTTTCTAATACATCAGAATTTGTGAAATATATATAGACAGGTTTGTATTCAATGGCGCCGAACGGCGAATCCTTCGGATCACCTATAATCAGGGCTGTTGGGAATGTGCTCTCATCGACTGCAAAGATAGGGGCACCTGCTATATCGCCTTCCCAGTACAGCTTACCGGCGAGCTCAATATTACCCTCTAGCGTGAATTTTGCTTTTTCCCAGGGCTTATCATATTCAATGTTCCTTATAATCAAGCCTCCGCCTATAGAATCGCCGTTTATGAGTTTAGATAATTCTATGACAGTTTGATTGGAGTAATCAGTGGGTTCAATTCTGTCACCAGGCCTGGCTTCCCTGTCATTAGTCCCCAGCAGCTGCCGGTGATCACCCTTGACAAGTATGGTTTCGAATTGCTCTTCTTCTCCAAACATATCAAGTAAGTATTCATATCCTTTCGCATCTTTAAAAGTGATATAAGACTTATCTCCTGATATGTCATCTTTTATCACCAGGATCTTGTTGCCGAATTTATCAGCAATTTTATAGTCCTTGCCGGTTAAAGCTGAATGGTAGGAAAGGGCGGATATCTCACCAATTATAGCTATATCTCTGCTGTCATAGTATGCCGCCGTATCGCTTTCTGCTTCACTACCCGGTCTTGTGTATTCAAAGTACCCCAGTGAGCTTGCAGCGTCGCCACCGTAAGAGTCGATAGCCACAAGATCATAGTTGTTGTAATCAATATAAGCTTCTCTGATCTTCTCGGCTGATAAAGATGGTTTGTTGCTTTCCTGGTTGGCTGCATCAACCTGGTCATTGCCTGATTTATCTGCTTCGCCGCTATCATTAGCAACAGAATTCTCAACATCTGACGACTGTTCATTTGTCTGTGGCTGTTCATTTGCCTGTGGCTGTTCATTTGTCTGTGGCTGTTCATTTGCCTGTGGCTGTTCTGTGGATGTCGCATCACCGCAGGCTACCAGTGCAAAACACAGAAAAATAACGAACAATATTCCTGCTGCTTTTCTCATTAACTATACCTCTCCTCATAATAGAATCTTTCACATCTCGCAAACTCACCTTTCACTGATCGTAAAAAACTTGTCACATAAAAGACATTACCATGAATCACCGTCATATAACCTAAAGAAATCCTAAAGTTTTTGTAAACCAATTTGCCTTTATTTCAATAGCAACATACACAAATGAAAATAAACTGATAATAGGAGGTGATTGTAATGCCTTATCAAACAAATATATACTATTTGATAAATCAACCGGTAGGCGTATCACTTATGAATGGTCAGGGTGTTTCTGGTGTACTTTGCGATATTACAGGCAATGAAATATATTTGCTTGAGTATTTATATCAATCACAATTTGCGTTGAAACACTATCCTTTCAGTCTGATACAGAATATATACCCATTTCCTCCATGTTCACCCACAGCTTACTGAGTTATCATGCTATACAAAACCACTCAAAAGGAGTGTTTGAACACTCCTTTGAATGGTTTTGTCTAATTTAGCATAACAAAGAACATTTCCGGATCTAAAACCCATTTTCTGTCCCCGGTGTATCTCCAATAGGTCACAATGCTCCCAAGACCGTCAACACGTGCTGTTCCCGCGATATCCTGCAATGACATTAGCTTATACGGCATACTGCCACCAAATTTAACGGGATAAAGATGAGCGAGGTAGATAACAAAACCTTTAAGCGGCTTTATGAGCATTCCCTTCTCGTCGTAAACCTTTCCTTCATAGGATTCTTTTCTATTGCTCACATCAAGTACATATGACTGATTCAGCTTTCCACTTCTGACAAGCACTTTATAGTAATCCTGATAGATCACCTCATATTGTAAAGGTTCAGATATGGCTGCAAGCTGCTGGGGACCAAGTATATATTCTGCATTATTGCCACGGAATGATATTAGATAATAGTATGTCAATGCTCCGCTGCCTGGCGTAGGTAAGTTTACCATAATATCATTGATGCCAGAGTCGGAGAAACTTCCAATAAACAGCCATGGATCAGTACCAGAGCTATATTGGGAATGCAATGGGACGATATACCTTTGCATTGTCCTGCCATCCTGTACTATTACTTTAATATTCTCATAAAACGGACCTTCTCCCTTTTCACCTGTGAGGTAAACTGTATCTGGTATTCTGTCACCATTCACATCACCTGTCTGTATATCGAGTATGTAAACCATATTTTCTCTTTGGTACTTATTCAAATAGCATTGTGTAACATAATTATCAGTGTATGGATTTGTGTAGTTATACAATATTCTCACCTCCTGTATGTTTAATAAAAGGCGAAGCGCAACCTGTCAGCAGGCATTTTCCAGCCTGAAGGGCTAAGAATACATTATGAGTCGGGAGCATAACCGTCCGTCATATCACCTCGTCGCAATGCCTCATTACAACGCTTCGATAAAACACTTCGTTATATAATATGAAAATTATGTCATTCCGAAACACCAATCACATAAACAAATCCCTTTCGGCAAAGCTACAAATCATGATATAACGATGCGATGGTTTTCCCCCACCTCATGATGTATACTCAGCCCTTCAGACAGGAAAACGCTATGTGGCGGGTGCCACTTTGCCTTTCAGATATTTTCTTTCGAATGAGCAAAAGAAGACGGTACGAACATATCTCCCGCCCGGACGCATAGGCGAGCAGCAAGCCTTGCTTGCGACCAGCCTCGTTGAAACGCACAGAGGCAAGAAAAATTTTCTACTAAGCGTAATTTTCGAAGCAAAATATCGCCTGTTCGAAAATTTTTTTTGCCTCCGTGCGTTATAATACTTAAAGAATAAACCGAATGGAGATATTTAAATGAATATATGGCACGATATCACTCCAACACGAATCAAGGCTGATGATTTTTATGCTGTAGTAGAAATTCAAAAGGGCTCCAAAGCCAAATACGAGCTCGATAAGGATACAGGCATGCTGGTGCTTGACCGTATCCTCTCAACCTCGACCCACTACCCTGCGAACTATGGATTTATTCCCCGTACATACGGTGACGATAACGATCCACTGGATGTATTGATCCTGTGTTCGGAGCCGATCGTACCAATGACACTTGTTCGTTGCTATCCGATTGGGGTATTTACAATGATCGACAATGGCAGAAAGGATAGCAAGGTTATTGCAATCCCTTTTACAGACCCAAGCTATAACAGTTATAAGGATGTTACTGATCTGCCTAGACATATCTCCCTAGAAATGACTCATTTCTTCAGCGTTTACAAGGAACTGGAGAAAATTGAAACAGAGGTTACCGAGGTAGAAGGTCGTGAAAACGCAATTCTGACCATCAGTATGGAAATAGATAATTATATCGAGAAGTTTTGCAGGGGTCAGGTTTGAATTATTCCCTTATGTGTACGCTTGTTCTACCACATTTTGCGCTTTACTCCATGCAACACCTCTTTTTTCCCGCCACAGCCAGGGAGCAGCGTCAATGTAAAGCCTGCTGCAGTCAACGCTTTTCTTACTGCAACCGATACAGTGAATGTAGAGCATGTGCCTCCGGCCTTCGTTTTTCTCCCAATCGCCATAAGCAGCTCATCTCGCCATATGGAAGGATTCTTTTTGGGACTGTGCCCGTCAAGGAACCATACGTCACAGGACTTTTCCAAAGCGCTCACCATTTCCAGCGCTTCTCCTATCCAAAGATTCAACTTGAGCACTCCAAATGATAGCCGAAGTATAACTGTATGCCAACCACCTTTGGTTGTATCGATATTGCGATATTCCTCTGTAAGCACATCAATCTCAGCACCTACCCGCTCTCGGAACCCACCTAAAATCTGAAGCATCCTCTCCGGGCTCATTGGATACAATTCAACTGAATTATACTCAATAGAGATGTTATTCAAACCGTTTTTCTTGAGAAATTCCATCAACGAAACTACTATACGTCCGGCGCCAAAGCCCATCTCACCAATTACGAAAGTGCTTCCCGATTCTTTTTTAATAACAATCCGCTCAACCAGATTATTATTTCTGAAATAGATCTGCTGAGCTTCGTCCAATGCATTAACCACATCAAAATAACGATCATCAAACAGCTCATTCACCAGATAAGATGGTATAAACATAGCAATTTCCCTCTCGCTTCACTTGGCCCTGTCTCCGCTCATCATTTACCGCATTTCGGCTGAAATCTTTTTAGTTGAAATCTTTTCGCCAGGTTTTCATTATCCACTTTGCTGACGGAGCGAAGCCTTCCTTTTATCGGTGTCTTCTGCAGTTTTCTCAACACCATATCTCCCTTGTTATTGAGTATTTCCACAAAAGTAGAGACATCCAGCACATTGATAATACCAATATCTTCTGCTGTCATACCTTCAATATTGCACAGGGTGCCCACTATATCCACCGGCCGCATTTTTGTTTTTTTGCCTGCATTGATGTGCAGTTTCATAATATCTTTAGTTAGCCGCGCACCCTTTGATTCTTTGACTTCAGGTCTGATAGCCGTTTTTTCAAGAAATCCCCGCCTGGCTTCATTCACCGCTTCCATATCAGGCCTCTCCCTGATTGGGATCTCCTTGCCAATAAACTGTTGAATTTGCTGAAGGTAATCTATTTCATTCTTTGATACAAAAGTGATAGCCCTGCCTGTATTTCCGATCCGTCCGGTTCTTCCGATCCGATGAACATAGTTTTCTGTGTCCTGCGGCACATCGTAATTGATGACTAGTGTAATATTTTCAATGTCAATCCCTCTGGCCGCCACATCTGTTGCTACAAGATAACGAAAGCGTCCTTTTCTGAAATCTTCCATGACTCTGATCCGATTGCGCTGTTCCATTCCGCCATGAATTTTCTCACAGGAATACTGTAAGCTTTCCAGTTCCCCGAAAACCTCGTCAACCATTTTTTTGGTATTGCAGAAAACAATGCAGCTATCCGGATTTTCCACAATAATAATATCTTTTAACAGATTAATTTTTTCTTTTTGATCTGTTTGATACCTTTCCTGCCGGATCCTGTCAACTGCCGAATTACATTCTTCCACCTCGACCTGGAGAGGATGTTTCATATACTTGTCGCATAAAACCTTAATATCTGTTGGCATAGTCGCAGATAACAGTATTGTTACCCGTTCACCGGGCAGCACTTCAACAACTGTCTCTATTTGCTCTATAAATCCCATTTGGAGCATCTTATCAGCTTCATCTATTACAAGGAACTTAATATTGGATGTATCAAGGGTTTCTCTTTCAATGTGGTCAATAATGCGCCCCGGTGTGCCAACGACTACATGCGTTTTCTGCTTAAGTTCCTTTATCTGGTTATCAATAGGGTATTTCCCAAAAACAGCTGCTGCTTTCAGCCTCTTGAACCTGCCTATGTTAAAGATCTCTTCCCTGACCTGGAGGGCAAGCTCTCTTGTAGGTGTAAGCACTAATGCCTGAGGCTTGTTGTCCTCCCAATCCACCAACTGACAAATGGGTATGGAAAATGCTGCAGTCTTTCCGCTTCCGGTCTGGGATTTGACGATGATGTCCTTTCTCTCCAGAATGGCGGGTATCACCTGCTTTTGAACCTCTGCCGGCTCGCTGTAATTCAATAAGCTAAGGGATCTCAATAGCGCATCATCCAGCCGGTAATCTTCAAATTTCTGATTACTCATTGTGTTCTCTCTTTCAACTGCGTTTATTCCATTATTGTAACACAACTTCCCTAATCAATTCGCTTCTTTCTTGCTTGCAGTTTCGAAAAATAATCACGTTAAACTATAAACTATACCTGCCTTATGGGGTCAGGCTTGAATTATTCCCTTATTGTTTGGTTCCTTTATCGAATAAAGGTTGACAATGGAGTAATTCCCAATTATTAAACAAGATACCTAATTAAAATATGATATAATAAGGAAAAGCATTTAGAGCATGCTTATTATCTACCAAATGTACAGGCACTCAGTGAGGTAAAGTATAATGATCAAACTTAGAAATATGGCGTCAATCTTTATTCTACATGAAAGCAAAGTCTTACTGCTTTATCGGATAGGCTCCAAAGTCATTACCACTCCTAAATGGTGTGGAATTGGCGGACATTTTGAAAAAGAGGAGCTTAACGATCCATTAAGCTGCATTCTAAGGGAGCTTAAAGAAGAAACAGGGATAACAGAAAACGACATATGTAATCTTAGGCTGAAATATGTCACATTACGTATTCAAGGTGATGAAATAAGACAGAATTACTATTACTTCGCTGATCTGCTCAATAGTGCAGTTAACATATGCACTTGTGATGAAGGAAAATTAGAATGGATCAACATTCACGAAGCTTTGGAAAAGGAAATGCCGTTCTCTGCAAAATATTGCTTCAAGCACTATTTTAAGACTGGAAAAAATGATGACAAAGTTTACGCTGGCATTGCAACAGGAGATAGCGGCGTACTTATGAGCCTCGACGAATTCTGAATTTTAATCATTTACATAATCTGCATATTAGTACAGATACATAGTCCAATAAAGATCCCGCCAGCATCGCTGATAGCCTTGGCAAACCTTCCTGTTAGCCTTGGCAAGCCTTCCTGTTAGCCTTCGCAAACCTTCAACCTTATCATTTTACAAAGGCATTAATGCAATAAGCGAATCCTATATATCTCTTAAAAAAGTGAATATTTCAAGCCTGACCCCGCCCCATATATCTATACAGATTGTGCTCATTGATCAGCCTAAGTAGTCTCACAAGCTTTGGGTTGCGCTGGAGTTTGGGGAATCCTTCCTCCACCATTCTTTTGTATGTATCGAACCAGAAGACATGGTCGGGCAGCCGCCTGAACCTTTCGATCGTCCTTCTGTCCCTGATGTTCCAGGGTTTGGCGCCGGCATAGTGGATGCCGCAGAGCGCAGAAACGTCAGGGTACCCATTAAAGCCGCAGAAGCGCAGGTCGATATTGGTCCACATGCCGGACCATGCCATAGTGATATATTGCATTTCCGGCCACCTAAACAGGTTTCCTATCATATGCCTCACTTCCGAGTGCTTGATATCATCAATGAGTCTACTGTACTCAAGATATGACGGAGCCACGACCAACAATGCTCCGTTGATGCCCATGTTTTCAGGATCACGACGTATTCTGTCTGTGATTTCGCCGGGTATAGCGCAGCCATGGGGACAAACTTTCTCATATACCTCATGCCATTTCCATTTGCCTGTTCTTTTTACGTTATTCGATATAACATATTTGCCGGCAGGATCATATTCGAGGAAATAGGACTTGCATTCATTGATTATGCCTGCCGGTACATCAAGGGTAAACAAATGCTCATAGAATCTGATGGGAAGGATGTCGGCGTCTGCAATGACAATTTTGTCGTAATTCATTTTCAGGTCCCCGTCTTTTCCGAGTCTCAGTGCGTTAAACCTGGTAAATACGTAAGGTATATCCTGACGCTCATGTCCTCTTTTACTGGGAATGTAGATCTCATCGATCTCTATGATATGGTCGAAAATCATACCAAGGGCATACCTTGCTGTCGGCGAGATATTCCGGGTCACCAGGCACACCAGGTCCGCCTGCGTCCGCTTTTCGCGCAGGCAGAAACCGAGCAGGAGCGCTCCGGGGAGGTAATTGTCATTTCTCATAAGGAATGTGACATAGGCATATTTGGATGAGCCGTCCTCTCTTTTCATTTCAGACGGGTAAGTATAAGCTTTTTTTAGTGTCGATAAATTAAACCGTTCCATAGCCGCTGCCGTTTCTTAGAATTGCGCCGGACAATGCCGTATATCAGGGCCGATGCCGGGCCTTTATTATGCTTAGATCATAAGAGAAATGTCAGTCGGAATATATAGCGAAAACATTTTAAAACGTTTATTGCACAAAAACCCGCTGGATTTGTGTTCCAGCGGGTTTCGTTCACTGCTTCGAGTATACTATTTTTTTGATGCTGTCATGTGAAAGATAGAATGCAGCTGTGAGCTGGTCTATGGTTGCTCCGTTCCTGAACCGCAATCTTATTTCCTTGTTCCTTTTCGAAAGATACGCACGGCTGCCGGAGCTTTCGCCCCATTTTTTGCGCGTCCCGTTGGGATTTGGGATATAGACCAACCCACCGGTAATATATTTCTGCATCTCTTCCAACAGGCTTTTTGGGAAAATCTCTTCAGCTTTCTTATATTCCATTCCGACTCCGCTCCTTAAAATATATTTTAAGGATGCAAAGTCCGCACTACAAACTGCCACTATAGCTGCCGCTATAATGCTGGAATGAATGCCGGCGATCATTTATCAGGCTCCATGCAATCAATCGCCATCTGTTTATATTGCAGACTTTGCATGGAGCTTTTTCAGTACAGCAAACAATATTTTATTCATATTCTGCACTCCCTTCGGTTTATTTTCGTGTCATGATAATGACAAAAGGGCGGTGGACAGTAAATGTACCGCCACAGCCCTGATTGATAAAATAAAGCCTGGTAAGCCCAGGCATCATTTACAGGTCGGGTGCGTGCCGTAACTGATACCCTTCATTTCCACATTGGATCATCGCATAACAAAAGGTCCGCTTTATAAGCCGGTCTTTTCGATGTTATTTTCCTCAGTGTGGTTATTGAAGAGTATAGATCATTTCCTGCACGCTCCATATAGATTATATCCTCATGATATCAGCCATATAAAGTATTGTCAAGAAATCATTTACAGTATATTGGCGATGTGCCACTAATGATTGCTTTATATCCACACACATAAGGATGAGATTTAGCTTCAGTATTTTCCGCTGGTCATGGAGCATATGAGGAATTTCATAATGAAGAGTCAGACTGATACATCACAGTGACCTGAGACTTACAGAAAAAGTACGTTGGCTGGGCTGCAACTGGCAATTTCCAAAAGCTTATACAATCATGCACTGAATTTCCTGTGGTGATATCGCAGGCATATGTAGGTGTGCCGAATAATCATCAGAAGCTGCCTGGCACCTTACTTTACTTTTTCAGCAATATAACATATACTAAAACTATCCAATAATTAACTGGCGGTGAAATAAAATGTATTATATACGATTACCCTGTTAATATCAGGCACGAGCACCTCCTGAGTAATCACCTGATATTCGTTAATTGATAAATTTAGGAGGTATCGTAATGAAAATAGTAAACATGAACACGCTTAATGAAAGGCAAATAGCGCAGGCTGCTCAGATGCTGGCGGATGAACTGCCGCTTGGCTGGCCAACCTTTGACGAGGCAATGAGTGAGGTCAGAGAACGGCTGGTTCCTGAAAACACTCTGCTTGCCGCTGTAGAAGATGAGGAAGTGCTTGGCTGGTGTGGAATTCTTCCGTCGTATGATGGAAATGTTTTTGAGCTTCATCCGTTGGTGGTTACAGGGCATATGCAGCGCAGAGGTATTGGTGCAATGCTTGTAAATGCAGCCGAGGAAGCTGCCCGTGAACGTGGAGCTATAACCATGTGGCTCGGTGCAGACGATGATGAGGCAGGCGGAGAAACATCATTTGCCAATGTCAATTTGTATGATGACCTGCCGAAACGCATCAAAGAATTTGATCCGGGAACACATCAGGCTGCCTTCTACTTGAAAATGGGATTCAGCATTGTGGGTGTCATGCCTGATGCGGGCGGCATAGGAAAGCCGGATATTTATCTGGCAAAACGCTTGCGGGGTCAGGCTTGAAATATTCCCTTTTCTTAAGTGTTGTGACAACAAAAGCAAAAAGCTATAAGTCCAGTAACTTGACAATCTGCATAGTTTCACCCGCTGCTAGCGTTTTTCATCCTAAGGACTGAAAAAACGTCGAGAGGTTGGGGAGACATATATCGTTATATCACCTTGCTGCTACTTAAAAAGGGCTGTCTACCGACAGCCCTTTTACATATTGGAATAAGAAGCACTATTAAAAAAGCCGATTATGATCAACCGGCGTAATTCATGCTGAGCTATATATTTTTGCTGTGCTCCAGCAATTCCACAGCTACCCTGACATTCATATCTTTATGGATCAGTCCGTACACTGCCGCCATCAGGGACTTCGGATGAGGACTTTGCCACACATTGCGTCCCATTACGATCCCCTTAGCACCTTCCTGCAGCGCACCGTAAATCATGTTCAATGTATCGAAATCAGTCTCACATTTGGGTCATCCTGCAGTCGGTTATCCCGGGGGATTTGAGATCGAACTCTACGATCACAAGAGAAGACATGTCGGAATGGGTTCGTCAGCAGGCTCTATGTGTGCGGCATGTATCGGAATCAACGAAGTTCTCGGCAATCCTTTTACGGGACGTGAATTAAGAAGAATACTTGGGTATCATTCGTGCGAAGAAAGTCCGAATGGCAACGGATACCTGATACCTGCATTTGAAACCGGAATCGGAGCTATGGCGGGAGTCAACGTCGGCTGGGTGCTGGGAGCGGATGATCTTGAAATGGTTTACAGGGTGGATCTGCCGGATACAGCCAACAGGGTCAAGCCCGGCGACAGGGTGGTGATAGTTGGCGCAGGCCCAATGGGTCTGATCCACCTGAAGGTTTCGAAATGGGCAGGAGCGGTTGTGATTATGGCCGATCTGATGGACAGGAGACTGAAAATGGCTTCAAATATGGGAGCTGACTATGCCGCCTGCCCTGTTCAGGTTAAATCTGTTCATGTCAAGAACTGTGGGATGCAGACGAGCAGGAACTGTAATCTCAACTTCCTTCTCGATCACTTCGCTCACCCTTCTGGGTGCTACATTGAATTTTTCAAGCGGAATAATGAATTCCTTCTGCCCAGGCTCAAATTCTTCCAGAACTGTCGTAACCCGGTCGATAAGGCTGCCGATAAATTTTTTTCGCAATCATTTTGCCTCCTTGATTATGTTTATCATTAGTATGCAAAAATGAATTGCAATTTAATATGAGGCAATAGTCAATGGTGTCAAACAAGACCAGGACAGCACTCAATAAGTGTCTAAGTGTCGTGCCAGGCACCCTACTTACTCAATAAGTGTCTAAGTGTCGTGCCAGGCACCCTACTTACAACAAAAATGCCTTTGCTACGATTTCTATATCGGAGGCTTTAAATTTCTTCACAAACAGCAAGACATTCTTTCTTTGTGTTATGTAGTGACCCTGTCCTTTTATAGTAAACGGGGTGAGTATTGTATAACGGCTGCCGCTCATAGCAAGCTTGGCCTTGACCTTTCCTCCGATCACATTTGCAATTTCTGATATTCCATCATTGAGATCCTCATCGCTCAGCTGCTCTCTCTGTATCCCCACCATAAATGCGGTTAGTGTCGAGATAGTAATTGTGCTCATACTGATTGAAATCATTATATTTTTTTCTCCGGTCAGTATCACAACTCCGGTAAACTGTGCAACAAAGTCCTTCAGATCTTCTATGGAAGGCCATTCCTCCGACAGCTCTAATCCGGTCATGGTATGGATGATTTCTTTCATGGTACTGGAAAAAAAATATTCCGAGAATTCAGATTGCATAGCATTTCCTGTTACTTCTTTACTCATCACTGCTACCTCCTCCCGACACACTGAATTATCTTTTTCGTAAGCTCTTCTGAAGTGAAAGGTTTTAGTAAATAATTGGCAACTCCAGCCTGTACTGCCTTGACAATGTTTACCTTTTCACCTTCCGTTGTGACCATCATAACCGGAATACTCCTGTAAAGATTATGTTTCTTTACAGCCAGAAGAAAATCAAAGCCCGACATGCCCGGCATGTTCCAGTCGAGCAGGATCAGCTTGATGTTTTCCCACTCCTTTGAAAGGATTTTCAGTGCCTCATTTCCGTCGCTGGCTTCAAGAAGCTCATAGTTTAGAACCTCTACAGATGATCTAATTATTTTGCGTATTGTTGTTGAATCATCTACCGACAATATTTTCTTCTTGAGAATCATTCTGCTCCACTCCTTATCCTGAAATATATCCCATTATTATGCTGTTCCATTTTAAAATCCTTCACATGGTCACACAGCAGCTCTGAACTTCCGATAAACAAGACTCCGCCAGGCTTCATGGCATCCCTTAGCTTAATGAGTGTCTTTCTTTTAAGCTCATCTGTAAAGTAGATCATTACGTTTCTTAAAAAAACAATATCAAAGCTGCCAAAATGCAGAAAATTATCTATAAGATTGAACTGCTCAAATTGTACTGAACCTCTGATTTTATCAATAATAGTCCAGATTCTGCCTTCATTTGTGAAATACTTCGATTTGTATGCCTCGTCCAGTCCGCGCTGGATCGAAATATTATCATACCTGCCCGTTTCTGCCATTTGAAGAACAGTATTGGATATATCTGTAGCAAATATCTCAAAATCTCGAAGACTAATATCGTGAATACTGTGACGTTCAAGGTAATTGTCTATGCACATGGCTATAGAATACGGCTCTTGTCCATATGAACAGGCTGAACTCCAAATGCGCACCTTACTTCTCTTTCTTCCCCTAAACTCCCTGACATATGCCGGCAGCAGTACTTCCTCAAGTACGATCCATGGTGTCCTGTCCCTGAACCAAAAGGTTTCATTTACGGTTACCATATCAATGATATCGTCGACTATTTCAGGGTTTTCATAACTGCTTATCTGCGCATATAGCTTTTCGAAGCTGTCCAGAGAGGATTCTGCAAGCATTTGCGCAAGTCTGCTCTCAAAAAGATATGATTTGTCTGCGTCAATAAAAATGCCGCATTTATCCTCAATAAAGCGCTGGAATAATGAAAATTCCCTTGAGACAGCCCTATTTTCCATTCGGTCTGCCTCCTTCTTTATTTATCACAATTTGGCTTATTCGTGCGGATATATCCTTCAAATCTGCTGCCTCGTCTGATAAACCTGCCTCACTAACACACCTTGGCATCCCATATACCACGCAGCTGTTCTCGCTCTGGGTAATACAGTAACAATTGCAGTTCCTCTTTATCTCTGCGATGCCAAGGGTTCCATCATTACCCATGCCTGTAAGCACGACAGCAAGTATATTATTCCCTTTGTATGCAGCTGCCACAGACTGAAAAAGTACATCAGCCGAAGGTTTGACTCCATTGACAAAGGCTGTGTCCAGCAGCCGAATGATTTTTTCTCCTCCTTCTGTTTCTCTGACTGTCATATGCTTGCCTCCCGGGGCGATATATACCCTCCCGCCCTCAATTATGTCACCATTCTTTGCCTCTGAAATATTCAAATGATATTTCCTGTTCATAGTCTGCGCAAGTATATTTGTGAACTCGGGAGGCATGTGTTGAACTATAAGCACCGGCTTTTTGATGTCCGCTGAGAATGTGCCAAGTACCGAATCGAGAGCTGCAGGTCCTCCTGTAGAGGAAGCAATCAGGATCAGGTCCGTACTTTCCAATGCCCTGCCCCTGTTGTTTTTCTCAAGGCTCTGCGTCTTTGATGCATATGTCTCCCGCCCTTTACCTGAAACACTTGAATTACCGGCAATAAAGGCATTCTGTCCGGTGTTGTCCGTATACTTTTTTATTGACATCTGATAGAAAAGAGAAGAAAAGTGTGATTTAAGTTCAAAACTGCATCCTTCGAAATTCTTTTCAGCCGGCTTCTGTATAAAATCTATTGCTCCCTCCTTGAGCGATTCCAGTGTAATTGCAGGACTATCAGGCTGATCGTTGCTCATCACGATGACTTCGATACTCGGCAAAATGCTTTTTATCGACCCGACCAGTTCGATGCCCTCTTTTTTAATAATCATCACGTCCAGCAGAAGTACATCGATTTCGCATTGCTTCAGCCATTCAAGAGCTATGCTTCCATTCGATGCTGTCTTCTCTACTATACTGTAGCCTGTTGAGTTGACCAGTTCTGAAATATACATTCGTGTGACCACGGAACTGTCCGCTAATAATACCTTCACCTTGTTCAAGAACAGATGACCCCCCATTTTGTTGGATTATTTGCTGCAATACTGATGCTAAAATTATTATACTTCGAATATTCCCCTGTCGGAAAAAACCTTTTGAGGATCGATAAGTATAAGCAGTTCACCTTCAAGCTTTACAATACTGCTGATAAACTCGTTTTCTACACCTCCTACATTTGCAGGTGGCGGTTCACATTCCTCACTGTCGATGTCGATAACATCTCCGGGACGGTCTATCAGTATCCCTACCTGATCAGGGTCCCGGGGAGTTTTCAATATTATACAGGTACGTATGCTGCTGTTTTGCGGGTTTTCTTTTTTCAGTGTTAATAATTCTGCCAGATCAAAAAGTGTCACAACCTGTCCCCTCATATTCAACAAACCTGCAATATGCTTCCTTGAGCCCGGCACTGCCGTATAACAGACATTCCTGTTGATTTCTTTGACTAAGGTCACATCGATACCAAGGAGATTCCCGTACAGATAAAAAGTGAGTACCTTTATCATCACATCATTCTCCTTCTTTTCTTAATGGCGCTATCCAATATCTGCAGCAGCCTCTGCCTGTCGAGCTTGAACTCATAGGCATCAAATCCCGCTTCCAGACCTTCTTTTACCTGTGCTTCTCCGATAAGCGACGTTATGGCGATAACCGGCAGATGAGCCAATTCCGGGTCTGCCCGGATCCTTCTGACCAATTCCAACCCGTCCATCACAGGCATGTTTATGTCACTTGCTACAGCATCTATTTTGCGGGTTAGCAGTAAATCTAATGCCTCTTTCCCATTCTTTGCAAGGTGAACAGTATATCCTGCTTCCTCAAGGTAGGTTTTCTCAAGTGTCTGGAAAAACGGAGTATCTTCAGCAAGAAGGATATTCGTCATATCACCATTGTTGTGTTTGGGCACCGCTTTGTAGTGTTCAGGGTCGGCTGTCTCAAAAAGCTCATATACGTTCACCAGAAGGACAATGGTATTATTCAGTATGGAAGAACCAATCAACCCCTTTACCTTGATGCTGTCATCCTGCCTTATGTCGATTTCCGCCCGAACTGTGTCAAGTATCCTCTCTATAAGGATCCCCAATGGTCGGCTAACCAGCTTTGGAATTATTACATAGTACTTTTCTTTTTGTACTCTTTCATTGCTAATGGGGAGATACTCTTCGGGTCTGATTACCCTGAGTGATGCTCCCCTGAATTTGATGAACTCCCTGTCGCCGATCCTTTCTATATCAGCAGACATCACCTCTTCCACTCTGGATACCATGGACATGTCCAACGCCAGTGTTTCCGGTCCCGAACACTGGAACAGCAACAGATTTTGATCCTCTCTGATACTTTCCTGATCTTCCTCCTTATCGCCGGCCCTCTCATCCACACCGTCAAGGTAGTGGAGATTGGATTTTTCAATGATCCCTCCGGGATCCAGGATCATTGCAGCCTTTCCGTCTCCAAGGATCGTTACTCCCGAGTAGCATTTACATTCCTTGAAATAAGAAGGAAGCGTTTTCACAAGTATCTCTTCGCTTTCATGTATTGAATCTACCGCCAGACCCAGCCTTCTGGAGCCCATTTTGATAACAAGAATTTTTACAATATCACTGCTGTCGGATTTGCGGCGCTCTTCATGTACACCGTTACTTTTTGCTGCCGTCGGTTTGTGACTAAACAGGGTTTTCCTTTTGTCGTAATACCTCTTGCCGGTCCTCCGGTCTATGTATGTCCTTCTTATTCCCAGAACATCAGCCAGATGAATTACCGGCAGCAGTCTGCCCCTTAGCCGCAATACTTCGGCATTATTTATGTACTCGATCTTTCTTGACGCATCATCGGACTTAATGCGCACGATCTCCTGCAGGTTTACCTGAGGAAGCGCAAACTTCTGCCCCTCGGTTTCGACGATCAGCGATGAAATAATGGCAAGCGTCAGCGGGAGCAAGAGGCGGAATGTGGTACCGGTTCCGGGTGTAGTGAATATTTCTATGTTCCCTCCGAGCTTTTCGATATTTGTTTTTACTACATCCATCCCGACTCCCCTGCCGGAAATGTCCGAGACTTTGTCTGAGGTAGAGAAACCCGGCCTGAACAGCAGTTTCAAGATATCAAGCTCTCCCATGACAGCCAGATCCTGCCTGCTGACGAAGTTCTTTTCAACTGCTTTCTTTTTTACACTTTCTATATCAATGCCTCTTCCGTCATCTACCACATCTATATTGACATACCCACCTTCGTGATATGCTTTCAGGCTGATCATGCCGTCTCTGCTCTTTCCCTCTTTCTCTCTTTCCTCAGGCATTTCCAGACCGTGATCTGCCGCATTTCTGATCAGATGTGTAAGCGGGTCGCCCAGCGCTTCGATAATAGACTTGTCCAGCTCTACATCAGAGCCTTCCATGTGCAGCCTGATGTTTTTCCCAAGTTTTTTTGACAGCTCACGGATGATCCTGGGGAATTTGTTGAATATATTTGAAACCGGCTGCATTCTGGTCTGCATTATCTTTTCCTGCAGATTTGTAGTGATATGGTCCACATTCTGGAAAATAGGATCTATCCCGGGGATGTTTTTTCTGTGTCCTTCCATTATCCTGAGAAGTTGATTTCTTGCAAGTACCATTTCACTGGCAAGATTCAGTAAGCTGTTCAGAAGCGCCACATTGACACGTATGCTGTCTTCGGCAGCAGAAGACTGCCCTTTGACAGGGTGATCGCCTATATCGCACTGATCACCATCCTCTGCTGCTTTATGCATAGAAACACGATCTTCCTGCTGCTCCTCTTGCCCTTCGGAACAATCTTCATCAACAGAAACTTGAAATTCGGTTATTTCCTCTTCTGTAAGCTCAAGTACCGGCGCAAGCATGTCCTTTTCCAGCACAGATGAGAACAAAAGGTTAATTCCTATGTCTTCAGGCTCCTGCCCATTTTGTATGCCTTCAATATCCGCCGAGCAATCGATCACCATTCCCAGAGTATTCACAAGCTCAATAAATTGAGGCAGCGAAGTGTTGTTTTGAGTAATATCCCTGCCCAGCATTTTCTTAATACGGTATACCTTATGTCCCCTCTCTGCATTATCATGGATGGCCTTGATGCATCGATCCACGTGATCGAACATCTTAAGAGAGGCTGGATAAACGGAAGAACTGGATGCATCTTTTTTAGCTGTGCTTGGATTTAGCATACCCGCAATGATCCTTGACAAACCCTCCATTGCTTCTGAGGTATCAATGATTTCACTGTTCTTTACGTCATCCACCATTATTCTCATGCAATCATTGGCACAAAGTAAAATATCAATCATGCCCTCTGTTATTTTCTTCTTTCCTGACCTGATCTCCCCAAAAATATTTTCCATTGCATGAGACAGTTCCACGATCTTCTTTAAGTCCAGAAAGCCCGATGTGCCCTTTATGCTGTGCACTGCACGGAAGATATTATGTATGCTTTCTTCATCAACGCGGCCGGTATCCAGCTTCAGCAGCTCTGCTTCAACAGTTTCGACATGGATCCTGGCTTCCTCCACAAAGCTTTGTAATATATCATCATCCCGTATCATACCCACCGATCGCCCCCTTCATTTGCCTGTTGGTTTCCGGCATTCCGTTTTGCCTTACAGCGCAAACGCTGCTAAGGTGCAACTCGTTTTGTTCCTATACGCCGGAAAGCTCCGAAGCTGTAGCAGCCAGTTCCTTGATACCAACAGATGCTTCTGCGATACTTTTTGCGGCATCGTGAGAACTCACAGCAATATCCCTGGTTCTTTCGGTTATCATATTCACTTTCTCTGCAGCAGCCACTACAGCATTTGATATACTGCCAGACACCGATGACTGTTCAGCTACTGCCGCCGCAATAGTGTTTGTGATACTGGACATCTCATCAATAACCTCAAGAATAGTGCCCATCGCTTTGACTGCATCGGACATGTTCTTTTGCATCATTTCGATTTGCTGGCCTATTTCCTCTGTAGACTCGGCAGTCTGTCTTGCAAGCTCCTTGACTTCTCCTGCAACAACAGCAAAACCCTTGCCTGCTTCGCCGGCGCCAGCCGCTTCTATCGCCGCATTCAATGCCAGCATATTGGTCTGGTCAGCTATTTCATTTATGACTTTTACGATTTTGCCGATCTGCCTGGAGGAAGTGTTCAGAACATCAATGATATGGTTTGTGTCCTTTGCCTTCATTTCAGCATCGGAAGTAATATTTTTGGATCTGCCGCAATTTTGGCTGATTTCATTTAGCGATATGTTGATTTCCTTCATCGCTAAAACAACGCTGTTAACCGATGAAGACACATCCTTTGTAAAATTGGATACATTATTTGTATTGTCCGCAATGCCATCAACTATGGCATTTACCTGCTCTATACCGGCTGAGGTTTTTGACGAAGCGGCTGCAAGCTTAGATATGATCGACTCGATCTCCTGGGATTTTTTCAGCCTTTCATCACTCAGCTTTCTGACTTCCTCGAGCGCTTTATTGATTTCACTGTTCTGACCCTCCAGAGCCTTGTTGTTGGCCTCGAGAAGCTCTCTTTCTAAGTTGGTTTCGTGTTTGTTGTAATCAATACAGTTTGTGATATCATTCAACCCATTAAATATGGCCTGCACCATTTCTCTGCAGGTATTGTAACCGCAAGCGGAGCAATTGAGCTCCCTGTCCCTCTTTGTTGCCTTGTGCATTCTGGTAAAAATCTCATCATACTGTTCCTCTGTCGGTACTTTTAATGGTTCTGCCTTCATCTGAGTATTGTAGTGCCTCATGAAATCATCAAGCTTAAGCGTTTTATCAAACAGCCGGTAAAGCCAGTCAATTTTTCTGGTGATCAATTTACCGCCCTTATCCTTGAGTTTTTCATCTTTCAGTTTATTTAAGGTCAGATCGGCATCGTCAACTGTGATATCCCGTACTGCGGCAGTTCCAATATTGCACCCGTGAGGGCAATTCAAAATATCGACCAGAAGCGGGACAGGTTCATTGTTTTTCAATCTTTCACCGTACACGTCAAGGTATTTATATGCGTATTCGTGTCCCTCCACCTGCCTGATCCATGCGTTCTTCACCTTCTGCTCAACATTTTCACGCAAGCCGCCGGGTCTGCTGAACAAACACCCCAGACTGCAGCCTATATCCTCGGGCTCTTCACCTTTATAATTCAAAAGATTTATATTGTTTTTTCTGATATACTGATCCAGCTTTTTAAACGTCACATTGTACTTCACATAATTGCTTGTGTTTGGGTCCGTTATCTCATTGATTTTACCTATGCAGGGCGATAAAAAGGCTATATCACCGTACACATTCGCATACCGTTTCAAATATATCGCCGTACAGGTCATTGGACTATGAATGGGAGCCAGCCTTGAGATAAGTTCAGGTTTATATTTTTCCACATAGCCGACGACCGCAGGACAGGGCTGTGCTATTACAGAAGTGAGCTTCATTTCCCTTATCGCCTTCAGGTACGCCCAGGTGGTGATATCTGCACCGAAGGAAACATCATAGATGACATTCACACCTCTTGATTTCAGATATCCGTACAATTTTTCATAATCGCTGAAATTAACCCTCACAGAAGGTGCCGCTATTACCGAAATCTTTTTACCCTTTTCCAGATCTTCAAAAAAGCTTTCAGTATCATCGATATAATCTCTTGCATCATGGTCGCATACCTCTATGCACTTCCCGCAAAGCACACACTTGTCGGGATTGACCCTTACTTTGTTTTCACCGCCTGAAATAAAAGAAACATTAGCGTCGACAACAAGACAATTCCTGATACATTTATTACACCCAACACAATTGTCCTCATTTACGAAAATAATATTATTCATCTGCATCATCCTCCATTATTGCTTATAACACTTAGGTTCAAAGAAAATTTCTCGTCTATAGAAGAACTTTTAAACTCGGCACCTGTATTTATAGAAGCTAAGATATCTATCGCCTCGCTATACTCGTTATAATTTAACTCACAGCATTTACAGCCTGAACTGCCTTGTAAGAGCCTGAAGCTTTTGCGCCGCTTCAGTAAGGGCCTTTGCTGAATTGTTCGTTTGGATGGATGTTTCGGTGATTTCACCTGCGGTTGCATTTACTTCCTGTATGTTTTTTGAGATCTCATTCGTTCCATTTGAAATATCATAGGTGACCTTTGTAATATCCTGTATCTTTGTGTATGTTTTTTCAACATTTTGAACTACGGCACTGGAATCGACAGAAAGATTTCTGGAAGCATCTGCAATACTGGAAACTCCATTTGATGCTTCGCTCAAAGCTGCAGTCACGTTTTTTGCATTTTCAGCGATCTCACCTATGTCATTGGTAATATTGCTTGTCCTTTCTGCGGCTTTGAGCACTGCGCTAGAAATCTCCCCGGTTATCGCCGTCTGTTCAGTCACTGCCGCAGCTATAGTATTTGTTATGATAGTTATTTCCTTTATTACATCATTGATAGTTTCAACTGCATTAACAGCTCCAGACATATTACCCTGCATAGCTTCTATCTGATCACTTATCTCATCGGTAGCTTCAGCTGTTTGCTTAGCCAGCTCCTTCACCTCATTGGCTACCACGGCAAATCCCTTTCCTGCCTCTCCTGCCCCGGCCGCCTCTATTGCGGCATTTAAAGCAAGCATATTTGTCTGATCTGCAATATCGCTGATGACATTCACAATTTTACCTATCTGTTTTGATGATTCATTAAGCCTGTCTATGATAGTATTTGTGTCTTTTGCGTTTGATTCGGCATCTGTCGTGATATGGATAGAACGCTCACAATTCTTACTGATCTCATTTAGTGAAATGCTTATTTCCTTCATAGCTGTTGCAACGCTGTTAACCGACGCAGACACATCCCGTGCGGAATCAGAAACATTATTTATATTTCCTGAAATCTGTTCCGCTATATCTGCGATCTGTTCTACCGCCACCGAGGTTTGTTGTGATGCTGAAGCCAGATTGACAGTGGTTTCAGACATGTTCACAACTGATGAATTCACGGCAAGCATGCCGCTGCTGGCTTCTGTCAGATCTGCTGCAGTTTCCTCAAGACTTGTGGCTATGCTTTCCGTAGTAGAATTGACCATTGTTGTTTTTTTGCTGGTCTCTCTGCTGGTATTTGCCATATCACCTGAAATGCGCGAAAGATCATCAGAAGATTTATTGAGAACCCTTGATGCTTCGGAAATGTTGTTCATAACAGTATGTATCTCATTGATAAACATATTGTAGTAGTGCTCAATTTCACCGATCTCGCCCCTTGACCTGTTAGTTATCCTGCCTGTCAGATCACGGTTGGTTACAACATTTTTTAGTAAACTGATAAAATTGACAGATGGTTTTACATATAGGAGATAGTTCTTTGAGCTGGCCAGAATAACAATGAAAACAGCTATCAGCGTATTTGTTACGACATAAGCCGCCATCGTCTCACGGCGGATTCCGATGCCCAGTCCTACAAGATATGAAATAACAGCGGCGCACGGCATAACGATAATTAGTGTTTTCCATACATATCCAAACCACGATATGGAATGTGAGCTTTTTTGATCCATACTGATTTATACCTCCTGTATTTCACTGGATTGCTTGCCACTAAAACAATATGTATTTGTAATATCCAAAAAATGTTGATTAAATAGTGAATTCGACACAAAGGTATAAATCCCTGCAATTTTCGAGTAATTTCTACTAGCTTATTAAAGAATGCAAATAATATTTGCCTGTTTCTATCGAGAGGGTATAATGGCATAACCTATGTAACATGATACAGCAATTGCTCCCGCAGGCAGAACAAAATTAAAAAGGAGAGCTTGCGCTCTCCTTCTATCTACCACCTATTACCAAAGCTTCTTCCGCCGCCTCTGTTGTCGTTTCTTTGCTGCTTTCTTGCTCTCCTGCAGTCAGGACATCTCTGTGGTTCATTTTCGAATCCCTTTTCTTTGTAGAAAGCTTGTTCGCTTTCATTAAAAATGAATTCCGAATTGCAATCTTTGCAAGTTATTACTTTATCCGCCATATCTATATACCTCCTTAATTTATTTGGATCATATAATTCTTAACTTCCCACTCCAATAAATTAAAGAGAGTTATCAAAAAATCAATCCATATTAATATATAGTGACATTAAAGAACCATATCATATTTTTCAGCATTTAGCAACAAATAATTAATATTCTGCATGTTTACAGAATAACACATTTAATGAAAAACCTTCTGTATCGTTATTCAGCTATGATAACCTTACATTAACCGCCTGAAGACCACGCTGCCCTTTTTCAATATCAAACTCGACCCGTTGGCCTTCATCCAGTGACTTATATCCCTGTGACTGAATCGCAGAGAAATGTACAAATACGTCTTCTCCGTCTTCTCTTTCAATAAATCCAAAACCTTTTTCTGCATTAAACCATTTAACTGTACCTGTCATTATTGCTGCACCTCCTTAAATATCTTTGCTAGCATACGAATACTATCAAAATGTATTATGTCAATATCGTGCTCCAGTTATTCACCTATTATATCATATTTGTTCAAAAAAATAATTTGCTACGGGGTCAGGCTTGAAATATTCACTTACTGATGCGGACGATGTATGCAGCAAAATTGCTGCAATGGTGTATAAAACACAGATAATTCATTCTGTCGTAAATAAGTGTCTAAGTGTCGTGCCTGGCACCATACTTCTTTAGGTTATTCAGGCTGATTTTTAGGCTTTCAAAGGGATCTCTCAGGCAAATATCCTGCTCCACCGGAACCCATTGCGCCCCGATCTCTCTGCAAGCATCAATGATACCGGGCCAATTGAGATTTCCCTCTCCTACTTCAGCCATCGTCTGTTGTCCCTGGTGCATTACCATGTCCTTAAAGTGAACAACATCCATACGACCTTTCAGCCTTTTGATCCATTCAATGGGATCGGCTCCTCCGGCCTGTACCCAATATGTATCAAGTTCAAAGTCAAAGAAATTTGGATCTGTTTCATTAAGTAGGATCTCCATCCCAGTTAATCCATCAAACTTGTGAAATTCAAAATTGTGATTGTGATAGATAAAACGCAGCCCGTTTTCATTCAGAAGCCTTCCGAATCCGTTGGCTATCTTTGCAAACTCCAAATATCCTTCTTTACTGTCACGAAAGCGATCCGGCATGGAGCCTAACCCAACATATCTGCAATTCCACATCTTATGAAGCTCGATCATCCAATCCATTTCACATTCCAACTGATCAAAGCCTACATGAGTTGCACAAATAGTCAATCCCAATTCTTCAGTGGTCTTTTTCACCAGTTCTGCCTTTTCTCGATCTATAGCACCCATTCCCGATACCTGCACGGCATTGTATCCGATTTCTTTCACCCTTTTCAGTGTGCTTACAATGTCCTCCGGGCTTTGTAGAAACTCACGAAGAGTATAAAGCTGTGCTGCTATTTTGGTGTCAGGCTTGAAATATTCACTTACTGATACGGATGACCTATATAGACCGTCACGCCCTTGCCATTCATTAAACAAGTACTCTCGATTATTTCTTGATGACTCATAAATCCCCTCGATCATTTCAATTGCAGTGGCTGCCTCTGAAGCGCTTATATAATCTTCTCTGTCATGTAGAAGACATTCATAATAATGTTCTATAAGCTTTTCATGGCTCAATCCCCAATAGGCTTTTTCTCCCGAGGCTGTCTGATCACAGGTCAGCAGTTCTCGCTTCCCGTTTCGGGTCATATACAACTCTCCATCCAGGATCGTTAATAACCCTTTCTCGCAGTGAATTTCAATTTTTACCGGTGAATTGGCCGTATAGCAATTGGTCCCATAAAAAATCCCTCTGGCTCCATTTTTAAAATAAATCGTGGCTTCCGCTGTGTCTTCCACTTCGGTTACATTCCAGAGGCATCGGGTATCTACGTGCCCTTTGATTCCCTCCATATTACCACCAAACCACTGCATCAGGTCCAGGGTATGGATAGCTTGATTGATGAGGACCCCGCCACCTGCTGTCTTCTTGTCTCCTCTCCAATCACTCTCGGCATAATAGGATTCATTTCGATACCAGGTAACGATTCCCTTTATTCCTTTTATGTCACCTAACAGGCCGGAATCGATCACTTCTTTTGCTTTTACGGATGTTGGATTGAAGCGGTTCTGAAAACATACAGCCAAATGTTTCTTACAGGCTATGGCCGTTTCTGTCATTTCCGTTGCTTCCTTTAGACTAATGGCAACCGGCTTTTCCGTCAGCACATGCTTTCCTGCCTTCATTGCCTCAATAGCCATAAGAGCATGGAGATGGTGCGGTGTACAGATCTGAACTGCCTGTATTCTGGGATCCTTTAGCATTTCTCTGTAATCTGTATAATACTCACAGTTGTATCGGGCAGCAGCTTTTTTCGCTGCGCTTTCCCTTATATCCACTACTGCAATAAGTTCCGCAGCCTCTGATTTCATAACAGCATCTGCATGTATCCCAAAAATAGCTCCGCATCCGATAATGGCTACCTGTATTTTCCCCATCTCTTATACCACATCCATATCATCATATTTGAGCCGGATTATCTTGCCTATCCCAACTATTCATGTTTCCCGTCTGCTTGCATTTTCATCTATCCGCATTTCTCGTCTGCTTGCATTTTCGTCTATCCGCATTTCTCATCTGTTCATGTTTCGCGCCTGTCGTATTTCCCTTGTCTGTGTGCACTTCCTAAAAAAGGCATGTCCCATGTCTGAGATCAAAAGCCTCGTTTACCTGAGATCGAGAACCTCATTTGTCTGAGATCGAAAGTCTCGTTTGCCTGAGATCGAGAACCTCATTTGTCTGAGATCGAAAGTCTCGTTTGCCTGAGATCAAAAGCCTCGTTTTTAGTGGGTCCCATGAACATCCAGTGTTGTATCCCTTACTTCTTTCTTAAATGTTGATGCCTTTATTCGTTCCTGCAATTTTTTATAATACAAATCCTCATCTATAGGCAGCTCTACCCAATCATCAGCCCATGCGGATAAATGCATGGCATTGGAAATCGTTAATCCCAGGATCCCTTCTTCTCCGGGAGCCAATAGCGGGACTCCCCTGGTAATAGAATCCACCCAATTATTCATAATACCCACATGATCGGTCTGACGCCCGTTTACAGGTACTTCACATTTCCAGCACTCCGGCTGTCCAAATCCGCCCTTATACTCTTTATTGAATCGCCTTTCCGGTACCCGAAGCCGGTGGAAGGTGATTTTCTCATCTTCTATAACGATTTTTCCCCGATCTCCTGTGATCTCCAGGCGATTGGTACCAGGAGCATCACTGGTGGAAGTAACGAATACTCCGGTAGCTCCGTTCTCATATTCCACATAAGCCGTTACATCATCTTCCACTTCTATGTCGTGCATCTTGCCAAACCCCATAAATGCCCGGACTCTTACAGGCATTCCACATATCCATTGCCATAGATCCAACTGATGAGGATCCTGATTCAGAAGGACTCCTCCTCCTTCTCCGCCCCATGTAGCTCTCCATCCGCCGCTGTCATAATAGCTTTGAGGGCGATACCAGGAGGTGATGATCCAATTGGTTCTTCGTAGCTCTCCAAGCTCCCCTGCATCTATCAGCTCTTTTACTTTTTGATATAATGGATTGGTTCTTTGATTATACATGATACAGAAGCTCTTACCGCTTTTAGCTGCTGCTTCATTCATTTCTCTGACTTGCTTCGTATAAACTCCGGCCGGTTTTTCGATCAATACATGGAGACCATTGTCAAAAGCCTGAATCGCAAGAGGGGGATGAGCATAGTGAGGAGTACAGATCATTACTGCATCGATCACCTGCGCATGAAATAATTCCTCAGGAGATGCAAATCTTTGCACCTCTTCCCCTAGTTCCTTTTGTGCCCATTCAAGTCTTGTCAGCCGCAGATCGCAAACTGCTGTCAACTTGGCTCCCGGCACTTTTCCCGCAATCAAGTTCTCGGCATGAGAACTTCCCATATTTCCGATGCCAATAATCCCTATGCGAACATTCTCCATTCTATATCCTCCTAACCTGTGATTCATTTATGCAGCTTCCTATAAACAGCTTCCTTAGCGCAAAACTGCTAAGGTAAACCTATTGCTATCCCGTGATCTCCTTAATCAGCTTCTTTAGTGCAAAAGCTGCTATGGCAAACTTCTGAGGTCCTGAATCCTCCGTACCGGCCTCTATCCTTCCATTTTCCAATTCTGCAAAGCCTACGAAATTCCATAAGTGAGGCTCCAAGGAGAGAAATCCTTCAAATCCCTTTTTATGGAAGCTCAAAAGAAGCTCACTCAACCTTCCATCCCCTTGCCCGGCAGGCACTACATGATGATCACTGTATACCGCATCCTTGATATGCAGATAAACAACATGCTCCTTTAACAACTCATAGGCTTCCGGATAGGTTTTTTCATCACATTGAACAAAGTTAGCCGGATCAAAAATAAGCTTCATATACTCACAGTTCATCTCTCTTACTAAATCGAGACATCGCTCTGCAGTATCTCCATAAATCCCCTTTTCGTTTTCATGAAGCAATGTAATTCCGGTTCCCTCAGCTGCCTCTATAAACTTATTCCATCGATTCATGACTTCTTCCCGATAGTCCGCCGGGTTTTCCCCCTCCGGAATAAAAAAACTAAACATACGAATGTACGGCGTTTTCAGAATTTTTGCAATCTCTATGGTATGCTTGAACAATTCCAAATGAGGGCCAAAATCATCGGTTATTTTGATTTTCCCAATAGGAGACCCAATGGCAGAAATCTTAAATCCCCTGTCATCCAGCTTTCTTTTGATTTCCCTTACTTCTTCCAGCGAATATTGGGTTATACTCTTTCCATTGACTCCTCGTACTTCGATATAATTGATCCCGTGCTGTTCCAGGACATCCATCTGTACATCCAGATTTGGATCGATCTCATCTGCAAAAGCAGATAGAATAAATTTACTCATCTTTCCCTCTCTTTTCTTGCTTTAATATTTCTATTATAGAGAATTCCATAGATAATCTCTTTGACTTTGTTGCTTCAAATATTGCAAATTTTGCTGTATAATAATTAATAATATCTGCAAAAAGTTAGCTTAGCATTGTTAGAACGCATCGTTCAAAGAAAAAACCAGAAAATTTATCTTACCTCTGTGCGTTTACGCGAGGCGGTGAATATCATTCGCTTCGTTATATTGATATAAGCAAATGATACTGGCAGGAGTTTTTTATGGATTCACTTTTATTTAGTTATTCCTATGAAAATCAAATCGATATAAGTCATACGGCAACCTCAAAAGCCCCCATGGAATATCCGATCCACATCCATGACAGATATGAGATCTACTACTTTCTTTCCGGAGATGTGACCTATTCCATAGAGGGGCAAGGCTACTCCCTCAAAAAGCACGATCTTCTTGTCATCAACACCGGAGAACTGCACAGACCGATATTTAACTCATCCAGGCCCTATGAACGGATCACGATCCACTTCCGTCCGGAATATGTTTCTTCCTTTCAGCAAAAGGATTACAATCTGCTCTATTGTTTTGAACGAAGAAAATTAGGACATCATAATCGAATCGACGGTTCAGACATTATCGATCATCATATCGATCATTACTTTCATAAGATGAAAAAATATTCTGAAGATCGGGTTTGTGAAAGCGATCTCATGATCAAAACGTACTTTTTACAGCTGCTCGTATCCCTCAATCAAATCTTTGCAGAAAGTAGAACAGCCCAGGAAAACACCATGGCTTATGACGAGAAAATCGTAGTGATTCTGGACTATATCAACACCCACCTGCATCACCGGATCACCCTGGATTCTCTGGAAGAGAAGTTTTATGTCAATAAGTATTACCTCTGTCATCTGTTCAAGCAAAATACAGGAGTAACAGTAGGGGAATACATTGCTTACAAAAGAATATTAAAGGCCAAGGAACTGCTGATAAGCGGCACCCCTGTGCTGGAAACCTGCCATTCTGCAGGTTTTGCAGACTACTCGAATTTCTACAAAACCTTTAGACGATTAGAGGGGATCTCTCCCAAAAAATATACTCAATAAGAAAGTACAAGAAACGCACAGTCTGCTTGCACTCCCCTTGATTTTTTTGTTCCCGCATTACGGGTTACCGCCTTGCGCTAATACGCCTGAACAATACCCCCGAAACTGCGAAAAACATGATTGTCATCACACAAAGAATGATGATTGGCTGCGCTTGAAGCCCTTCATTAGTATACATATACATTCCCTGCGTAGCAGGCAGTACCTTGCCAGCCCATTGCATAGGCTCCGGCAGCAATTCAGACGGAAACATGATGCCGGAAAACATAATCGTAGGCAGGAACAGGCATTGAGAAACCAAAGTCAAGGTGTTCTGCTTCTTGACAAGACATGAGAGCAATGCCCCCAAAGTTTCCGAGCATAGCGCAATCAACAGCACTGTGAAAAGATACGCTCCTATATTTCCAGGCAGCTCTGTCGCAAAAAGATACGGTGCAGAAAACAGAATGATCAGCGCTACAAGCATAATATGAAGCGTGGAAATCACAATTGTGGCAAGCGGCATACTCCACACAGGAATCCCTGTGGCCTTGTATGCATCCAGCACTCCGATCTCGCGGGCTTTAACCAAAATCTGCGGCATACCAAGGAATGCAGACATAGACAAAGCGAATATCGTAATGGATAGGTTCAGCGGCACACCATTCTCCATTTCCAGCGTTTTCATGATACTGCCCATAATAACATAAAATGCGATCGGAACAAGATAGTACACCATCAGTATACCCTTGTCACGAAAATCACCCCTGAACTGAATACTCAACTGAATGAAAAATGCTTTCATTTTGCACCTCCCGCAACCGAAAGAAAAATGTCTTCAATGCTGGCTCGCTCTACCCTAAGGTCAGTTACCGTGTCCCCGCACTTTTGTATGTGACTAAGAAGAATCAGGAGAAACTCCGCCGCATCCTTACATTTAAACACAGAATAACCTTCCGCTGTCGTTTCCGGCTTTTCCAATTCTGAAGGAAGGCTCTTTTGTAAACTGCCACCCCGCGTTTTTACAAATACACGGCTTTGAATGTCGGAATCCGCCGTCAATTCCATCGGCGTACCACTGCGGGCAATCACACCGCCGCGCAGAATAGCAATATGGTCGCTCAGGGCTTCAGCTTCAGCCATATCGTGAGTTGCCATCAGAATCGTCACGCCATCATCACGAAGCCGTCGTATTTCCTTATGGAGCGTATTTCGCCCTTCCACATCCAGACCTGCCGTCGGCTCATCGAGTACCACCAAACGTGGATTATGGCAAAGTGCCAGCGCCAGGTGAAGCCTGCGCTTGCGTCCGGTAGACAGTGCTGCGTAGGGTTTGTTCAAATATTCGCCATCCATGTCGAACCTTACGAGCAAATCTTTGCGGTATTTAACTTTGTGCCAGGCACAGAACAGCCGCATGGCTTCCTTTGCTGTCATGTTTTCAGCCAGCGCAGTGCTCTGAAGTTGAACGCCGAGGATCCTACGGATTTTTTCAGGCGCTTTTGCGACAGATATACCCTCCACAACAATTTCGCCCGTGCTCCATTTACGTAAGCCCTCCAGACATTCGATGGTTGTAGTTTTTCCTGCACCATTCACACCGAGCAGTGAGAATATTTCGCCACGTTTTACGGAAAACGTCACGCCGCGCAAGACTTCATTGTCGCCGTAAGACTTTTTCAGATTAGTGACCTTTATACTGTCAGTCATTATATTTATCCTCCCCAAACGGAATTTTCAAATTGTTCTTTTCCATATAGACTGTTAATGCCGCCTCAATGAACGGCTCAGCCATCTCGTACAATTTGCGGTCAGCTGCAGGCCATTCATCGCGCGAATTGTTGACTGTGAGCATTGCATCCATCATATCGGGATTGCCTTCTATTGTGTATAGTATAACTTTATTCCACCAGTTTCCAGCCAGGTGCTGTGCTGCCGGACGGTCAGCCCTGTTGCCTTTGCCAGTTCGCCCACCGAATAGGTTTTTTCGTCGTCCATAGCCGCATCTCACCTCTAAATTCTATTATACTACATTACGTTACGTCATGAGCAAGCATCACTGTTTGAAATCGTAAACAGTATACGTCATCAAGCATATTTTCGACTGAAGGTATAGAAATAACTCCTCATTTTTTATGACAGAATAAATAAGAGCCGGTCAGTTGTGACGGGCTCTTGTTGCGATCATGAATCTTTCAGATCATCATCCATGAGTGTACTGGTGGCCTGACCTTCAGGACCAACCAGTTTTCCTAACTAATGAGCGAGGAACGCAAATGTAGAATCTTCTTCTCAATTTCCTTGATTACTTTAATAAATTCATCGTCCGGTTTTCCGGTTGGGTCATCCAATCCCCAGTCCTCTCTGCGTCTACAGGGCAGATAAGGGCACTCCACATTGCAGCCCATCGTGATGACCACATCTACAGGAGGAATATCGGTAAGCAGCTTTGGACACTGGGTTTGTTCCATATCAATGCCATAGAGTTCCTTCATAAGGCGTACCGCATCCGGATTGATCCGGTTTCTCATCTCTGTGCCTGCCGAATAGCTCTCAAACACATCAGCTGCAAAACGTTTGCCAAGAGCCTCGGCAATCTGGCTGCGGCAAGAATTGTGTACACAGATAAAAGCAACCTTGGGTTTACTCATGTCCAAACCATCCTTTCGTATTGTTTGCAATTCTAACGAGAGTAAGCATAACCGGAACCTCAACCAGTACACCGACTATAGTAGCAAGTGCCACGGGGCTTTGTGCACCAAATAGTGCAATAGAAACTGCAACCGCAAGCTCAAAGAAATTGGATGCGCCGATCATACCAGCCGGTGCTGCAATATCGTGCGGAAGTTTCAGAGCCTTGCCTGCAAGATAGGCAATAAAGAAAATCATAAATGTCTGGATTATCAGCGGTATGGCTATCAACACTATATGCAGCGGGTTCTCGAGAATAACCTTACCTTGAAATGAAAAAATGATAACAAGTGTCAACAGCAAACCAGTAATGGTAATATTCCCGAATTTAGGCACAAAACCCTTTTCAAAGTATTCCAATCCATGCTTTTTTGTCACATAATTCCTAGTGATTGCTCCTGCTGCCAGTGGAATTACGACAAATAAAAACACCGAAAGGATTAGCGTATCCCAAGGTATCATTACGCCGCTTATACCAAGAAGAAATGCGACAATGGGTGTAAATGCTATGAGAATGATGATATCGTTGGTCGCTACCTGTACCACGGTGTAGGCTGCATTTCCCTTTGTCAGATGGCTCCAGACAAATACCATGGCTGTACATGGGGCCGCCCCTAGAAGTATCGCTCCAGCCAGATAGTCTTTCGCAAGTTCCGCCGGGATCAGTGCCCTAAAAATGACAAAGAAAAACATCCATGCGATTCCAAACATGGTAAAAGGCTTGATAAGCCAGTTGGTCACCCATGTAACAAACAACCCTTTCGGATTTCTACCCACATTTTTAATGCTCTTGAAATCGACTTTCAGCATCATTGGATAGATCATAAGCCAAATAAGTATAGCTATTGGTATGGAAACATTCGCATACTCGAGACGCCCCAGAAGCACCGGAACGCCGGGCAGAAACCTGCCGATCAGTACTCCTGAGGCCATACATAAAACAACCCACACCGTAAGGTATTTTTCGAAAAAGCCGATTCCAGTATTTTTGCTATTCTCCATCTATGCGCCTCCAGGTGCTATTGTCTGACCTTCCGTACTATTGTCTAACCTTTTGCAGTATTTTAACCACCTCTTCTGTTTTCAAAACCTTTCCGTAGGAAGCCACTTTTCCGTTAACGACAAGAGCAGGTGTGGTCATTACGCCATAGGAGGCAATCTGTGGGAAATCCGTCACGTGGTCAATGGTTGTATCTATCCCAAGCTGCTCCAGAGCTGCTTTTACTGCTGTTTCAAGCTGATTGCACCTTGCACAGCCGCTCCCCAGCACCTTCACGCTTACGCCCTCTGTCTTAGTGTCCTCTTGTTTCACACCGTCTGCTTTAATACTCTCTAATTTCATACCGTCTGCTTTAGTTCTCTCTGTTTTAGCGCTTTTTACTTTAAAGCCCGCTGCCTTTGTTCTCTCTGTTTTTGCCATACTATCTGCATCGCAATTGCCGCCGCAACAGCAAGATACAGTTTTTTCATTTTTGTTTCTTTTTCTAAACAGTGCCATAATCCTGCCCTCCTAAACTATCAACGCCTGTAAAGCGTTGAACAAATATCCGACAATAATTATTCCAACCGCACATATAGCGATGAACACTGCCAGCAGCTTCGGTTTAACAGCCTTTCGAAGCATGATCATCGATGGCAGGGAAAGAGTGGTAACGCCCATCATAAATGACAGCACAGTTCCCAGCTGGGCACCTTTGAAAAGCAACGCTTCGGCTATCGGAATCGTGCCAAAGATATCAGCATACATCGGCACACCAAGCAGTGTCGCTAATATTACGCCGAAGGGATTTTTACCTCCAAGCAGTGAAACTATCAAGGACTCGGGAATCCAGTTATGAATTATTGCGCCTATCCCCACACCGATCAGGATATATGGGATAACCTTTTTAAAGGTTGACAGCGTTTGCTCCTTCGCATAGTTCAACCGGTCTTTTCTCGTCAGCTCCGGTGATTCAATATCAACGCTTCCAGCGGTCAGGATAAAGCTCTCGACGTGCTTTTCCATATGCATTTTCTCGATAAAGGTGCCGCCGGCCACTGCAATTATCAAACCGAATATCACATATAAAACAGCGACTTTTGCACCGAATATGCCCATCAGCAGGACAAGAGAGCCCAGGTCTACCATCGGAGAGGAAATCAAGAATGAAAAGGTGACCCCCAGCGGTAGACCGGCTGATGTAAATCCTATAAATAACGGTATGGACGAGCAGGAGCAAAACGGCGTTACAGTACCAAGCAGGGCGGCAACAGAGTTAGCCCCGATACCTCGGAATCGTCCCAATATCTTCTTGCTGCGTTCCGGGGGAAAGTAGCTTTGAATATAGCTGATAATAAAAATCAGGAAGCACAGCAGAACGACAATTTTTACAACGTCATAAATGAAAAATTGAACACTCCCGATCCACCGATTGGAGGTGTCAAGTCCAAAACCTGATAATGTATTCCCGATTAGTTCGTTAAGCCATTTCATGCCTAGGATCTGGTTCTGAAAAAAATCCCAGATCGATTTTAATACTTGCATCATATAACCCCGCTTTCAATAAACGAACATCATATCAATAAAATTTGATGTGTCCAACATACTAAAGGCCATCAACAGACAGCTTTGTCCTTAAGATAGGTGACTCCACCTTTAAGTTAACTTTATCCTTCGCAACAATTTGCCTCTTTCTTTGTTGTATTAGGAGTTGTCAGCTCCTTAAGCAGAGTGATGGCATTAGCACTGCCTTTCTCGCTGATTTTGTAATGCGTCCATTTACCATCCTGTCGGCTATCTACAATGCCTGACTCAACAAGGATCTTCATATGGTAGGAAAGTCCGGACTGCCCCAGATCCAACTGTTCCAGTAAAACACAGGCACATTTTTCACCACAGCGCAATAGCTCCAGTATTCGCAGCCGTTTCTCGTCGCATAAGGCTTTGAACACTTTTGCATGTTCCTCATATACCATTGGTTTTATCATACTCATCACCTCATATCAAATATTTTTGATATGTTATTAGTATATGAAATAGATAACAATTTGTCAATGCATTCGCTAAAACATGAAAATGAAAATAAGAGCCAATCCCGACGGAACTGGCTCTTGTTTTACCAATCTCTAGTGAACATTCATTTTGAAAGCAGATTGTACAGCACCTGCGCCATCTCCGCCCTGGTAGCCGTGTCGAGCGGAGAAAGCTTTCCGTTGCTGCCGCCGACTGTACCGGCTCTGACCAGCAGTGTCACAGCATCCTTTGCCCATGTGGCGATCTGCCCGGCATCGTTGAAGTCTGACAGCGTTTTGCCGGATTTGCCCTGCGGGAGTTCATCGATAACCTTCAGAGCATTGCATATCAGAGTAAACATCTCCTGACGGGTGATCTCATTTTTAGGCGCAAACAAATTGTTCCCCACACCTGCTGAAATGCTCAACCTCTTTGCCGCAGCCAGGTAACCGGTGTAGTAGGCTGCTCCCGCATCTGCAAAATTGTCTTCCGGTTCTGCGTCGGGGCCTATGCCGTACGCCTTCATCAGCATTACAATAAATTCACCTCTGGTCAGCCTTGCCGACGGACTGAAATTACCGCCCCCCGTGCCTGTGGTGATCTCCCTTGCTGCGATGAAGCTTACCACCTGGCTGTACCATGCACCTGAGGCTACGTCATTGAAGCTGACTTTGTTATATGCCACTGCAAAATTGCTGAAATGAGTGGTAGTGAAGGTGACCATGCCCGTCGCAGGATCGTAATGCCCATTTGGTACGCAAACCGCTTTGCCGCTGCCGTCGATATACCAAACAACAATACTTTCCGAGTTTGCCAGTTCGGCGGCTGTCGGTGTATAAGGGATCGATATCGTAACCGGCGCCTCTTGATTGCTCCATTCGGTCTGCCTGCCATCGATGGACAATGTGAGCTGTACAAGCGGCCTGTCTGCAATGTAGTTCCTGACATCCTTCGGCAGATTTGTCTTGTCTCCCTGTCCGATAGTAATCTGCGCCTTGTTTCCGTCCGTATCCTCAACACCTGTGAGCATATTAGACGGGACTGCTATACTGCCGGCATCGGTATTAAGAGTCAGTATGCCCTGAACAAGAGCAGTTGACAGATCCGGAACCGGTATGCCGACTGTATAGGTGTCAACGTCGGGGATGGATGGTATCGTGATAGCAGTTCCCTCCCGATTTAGGTTTTGCGGACCTGTATCTATTGATGCGGTTCGGGTTTCCTTTTTGACTGTCACCGGTAACGTTGTTTCCGTACTGCTTCCTTTCTTTACTTCCGCACTGTAATCCGGTGCTGCCGGTATCGTGGGTACTGACGGAGTGCCGCCCCCGCCGCCTCCGCCTCCGCTGTACGTCCATTTGGCGTACAGATCCACATCGGCAGTTATAATAGTAGAACTTGTATACTGCGTTCCTGCGCCGTTCTGCCCGGTGAACCAGCCGCCAAAGCTATATTTGCTTCTTGTCGGATCGCTCGGCCAGCTGATCCCGAGAGCAGCGCCGCTGGTCACGGTTATGTCGGCATAATGTATACCATTACTGAAAAAGTTTACTTCGCATAGATCACTGATCGGATCTGTCACGGTTACATTGACGATAATATCATCGCCGGTATAGTTGCCGCCGCTGAAAGCAACAGTCACAGTCGTATTACCAGCAGATATGCCGGTAACGGCGATAGCTTGCCCGGAGGTGTTGACGATAGACGGGCTGACCATGGCAATACCTGTGTCATTGCTGGTCACGATCGCGCTGTCGGCACCGTTCTCGCTATACCCGAGAGAAACGGTGAATACCCCGGTCCCTCCCGTAGTTATGCTTAGACTTAAAGGCGCAACGCCCGGACCGGAAGGCGGAGCCTGTGTGCTAAAGTTGATCTCCGCAACGTCAGAAATATTTCCTTGCGCATATTCTACTATGATATATGCATTATATTCTGTCGATGCTGTAAAATTGGTCAACGCAATCTCATTTACCGCTGCCGCTGCCGTACCCGACCCTTTGGCTATCGCACCGTCACCCTGAGCTTTGATAGCAGCCGCATCAGGAACAGGAGCGTCATACTCCGCCTTATATACAAGATAATAATAGAGCCCGGTTCTATTGGAGGTGAAGCTTAATGTGGCTGTTGTTTCAGTTACGGAATCGACTCCCGCATTGCTTATAACCGGCGGAGCAGCATCCTGCCACTTCAGGAATGGGTAACCCTCATTAAAGTCCGCACTGATATCCCAAATCGCAATAAAATCCCAGTTTTCAAAAGTCGTCAGCTGCTTCATTTCAGCTGTAGTCTTGCCTGTGCCGCAGGCAGATTCTGTCTGGCCTGAAGCATCCAAATCCCAATAGCTATCAGTGGCGGCGCCTTCACTGCTGCCTGCGATGTCGTTGTCACCCACCAATCCGCCGACATGCATACTGTCTATATGATCTGTCACAGTGCCGGCAGAATAACAGTTCGTGAGCAAATCAGTATTGTATCCCACCAGACCTCCGATATAATCATCACCTGCAACATCCCCCACAGCATAAGAATCAGTAATTGTATTACAGTTCATACCTGCCAGGCCGCCTACATTATCTTCGCCCGTCACACTGCCTGCGGCGCAGGAATAAGTGATTGGTCCGTCATTGTTGCCAACCAGGCCTCCGACATTATTCCCAACTCCCATCACATCACACGTGGAATAAGAGCCTGATATTTCACCGGCGCTGCCCTGGTAGGCACAGTTAAAACCAACCAATCCTCCAACTTCATCATCACCTGTCACTTCTCCGGCGGAGCTGGAACTGCGGATCGAGCCAAAGTTTTGTCCAGCCAGGCCGCCGACATAATCAACATAATCATCTATATCGCCGCCTGACACAGTTACATCAGTATGGCAGTTTAGGATCGTTCCTTCGTTTTCAGCAACTAGTCCGCCGACGCAATCATCCCATGTTCCTGTCACAGCGCCTGTTACATAGCAATTTTCTATCATGCCGTTATTTATGGCTGTCAGACCGCCGGTTTCACCGCTGCCCGTAACATCCACATTCTCAAGGCCGAGAGTTCGGATTTCCGCTTCAGCTCCGGTACACCCGAACAATCCTGTATAGACGGTATTATCGTTCTGTTCAATAAAAAGAGCGCTGATGGTATGATATTCGCCGTCAAAGGTGCCTGTGAAGGGAGCAGCCGCGGTGCCTATAGGCTCCCAGCCCGAGCCTGTTCTGTAGAAGCTCAGATCCAGATCCGCCATTTGCCTGAAGTGCTTGTCAAGATGGTTCCTGACATTGTTCAGGTGGTCGTCCGTGTATATAAGGTAGGGATCGTCCTCTGTCCCGCTGCCTCCTCCAAACTCCTCAGGCAGCTCCCATTTGAGATACGGATAACCGTCATTATAGCCTGAGGTGCTATTGGCAATGTCCCAAATGGCATCGAAATCCCATTCTACTATTTCATCCCCGTACGCTTTATTATACGTCGCCGCCTGTTTCATAGAGCCGGAGCCTGCCTCTATGCCATAACTTGACGTAGTATGGCCCGATGTGTTGTTGTTCCAGAAACTGCCTGTTATATCAGCTAACGGATCACTGTAACCCATAAGCGGACCGGCATTGCCCTCGCTATCGCCGGTTACCTTTCCGATCTCATAACAGTTGGCAATATCGGCTTGGTTATAACCAATCAAACCGCCAATATACTGATTACCTGATACATCGCCCCAGGCATAGGAATTCTCTATGGGGCCGGTGTTATTTCCGACTAATCCGCCGAAATATGTATAAGTTAATTCATCATCATCAGTACTTGCTACATCTCCCTTTGCGAATGATGAGAAAATATCGGCTTCATTGCTGCCTGCCAGACCGCCGACATACATTTCACCTTCAACGGTGCATGTAGAATGAGAGGCGATGATTCCATCCATGCTAAAGCTGGTATGGATCTCTCCAGCCAGGCCGCCGACATAACTTTTGCCTGTAACGGAGCCTGTAGAATAGGAGCTCATGATCGACCCGGGACTTGTGCCTGCCAGGCCACCGACATAATCTCCTGTGCTTGTTACGGTTACATCTGCATGGCTGTCTGTAATCGGGCCGCTGTTGTCGCCGACCAGTCCTCCTGTATAACTGCCGGAGCCCGTCACTGTTCCCGTGAAGTAAGAGTCGTTGATGGTGCTGCTACTATTGCCAGCCAAGCCTCCCACTTGTGATGTCCCTGTCACATTTCCATCGGCATAGGATTCCCATATGATAGCTTCCTCATCGGTATTTTCACCGACAAGGCCGCCAACTACCTCATTGCCCACAACAGTGCAGATAGCGTGTGATTCCATGACAGAACTGTAGTTAACCCCTACCAAGCCGCCGGTACCATATTCTCCTTCACTTGTCACAGCTGCCTCTGCATAGCAGTCGGTAATGATGGCGTCTTGGCTGTTTACTCCAGTCAGACCGCCTATATAATTCCCTTCGGCTGCAACAGTTCCAACAAAATAAGAATCTGTGATCTCGCCATAATTAGCTCCGATCAAGCCTCCGACATCATTATCCAAGCCATTCACAGTACCTGCGGCGTATGAATTTATAACAGAACCGGTATTTTCACCAGCCAAAGCACCTACATGTCTCTCCCCGGTTATATTTGCATCTATCAATCCGACATTCCGTATTTCCGAATACATTCCGATAAGGCCAAACAAGCCTACAAAATTCACGTCCGTACGGTTGATTTTAAGATTACTGATGGTATGGCCATCTCCGTCATAGATGCCGAGAAAGGGAACCTCGCCATGCCCTATAGGTTTAAAACCCTGGCCAAGGCTGAAATACCCGCCAAGGTCAATATTGGCAGTTTGCTTATAATGATAGCCCTCACGTAAAAAATTGTGATCTCCTATGTTAGCGAGCTGCGTTCCATTGGCAATCAGGTAAGGGTCCTCAGCGGTGCCGCTGCCGCCGGCGAACATCGACACATATACGAAGCTTTCATAATCTATAGTGTAGTACCTGGATTCTTCACTTGTCTCTGAATCATAATCGCCATATTCGAAATCTTGTTCGAAAGGTTCTTCATCCTCGTCTTCGAAAAGCACATATTTGGTAGCATTGATTTCGCCTTTTATAGTAACGATTGACGGCATCCCTGCCAAGGCTGTGAGATAAACACCTGTGCAATCGTCTCCGGTTACGGTTATATTTCCATTTACCGTCACATCTCCATCCTCACCGGCTTTTATCCCTATACTGCCGGTGCCATTTACGATGACATCGCCCTTAACCTCTACAAAGGCTGATTCATCGGATTTAACTCCGGTATTTAGATCGCCGTTTGCATAGACATCGCCCTCTACGGTCACCATTGAACTCACATCAGATGCCCATACCCCACTATATTCGTAGTCATTGGAACCATTAGACGTTACATTCCCTTTAACGGTAACCTTCGCACCACCCTGTGCTGCCACGCCGTCACGCCCGTTGCCGATTACGTTGGTAACGGTAACTTCAGGACTCTCCCCGGTATCGTTGTCGCATTCGGCAAATAAACCGTACCAGCTGCCGGTAACATTGAATTCACCTTCGCCTGTCAGGTCGACGGCGGCATTCCCTTTCACATAAAGGCCGCTCATTTCTTCAAAAGTGTCTTCTTCCGCGTTATTGACCACATTAAGCGTGTAACCGTTTAAATCAAAAGTTATGCTCTTGTTCTCGACCACAATGCCGCCGTCATAATCAATGCTCCCCAGCAGCTTTATGGTTTTGTCCTCCCCGCTTTGAACGTCCGCCAGTGCGTTATCCAGCGTAGTATACCCGACCCCGTCGATCTCGCACACGTTATCTCCCGGCTCCGCCTGGACTGAAAAAGGCATTATCGCAGTACAAAGGCAGAATACAATCATCACGGACAATATTTTCCCAAATGATCTTTTCATAAATCGACCCCGCTTTCTTTTTACTCTTACTATATAAGCTTTCTGTCTGCTCAAGGTATAAACGCAATCACTCCATGGATAATCTGAGCATCATCAGCCAAAACAGGAAAGACAACGACTCTGTTGAATCGACCAGGCCGAGACATGCTTGTCGTCCAATTCCCGAGAACATGGATAATGGATCATTATGTCCTATAAAAAGAAGGTATCACCACTAAAGACTCTTGTGATCACCACAGCCAGCTGTGTAACTGAGAACCACATGAGGATTATCAGAAGAAACTCCTGCTAAACATGATATTGTTCTCTGAAACGGAGAAAAGCAGGGTGGCCTCGATTGTAGTGACCACTTGTCCCGTACTGACCTCCAAATAAATCAGGACTCTATCTATATTAACATGTTACAAGAGCTTAAAATTTTCCAAAAGTATCGTCTATTTTCTCAAAAGTGCTATATTTTGTTACAGGCTATTACATAAAAAATACTGCCCACCATATCGGTGAACAGTATGGGATTCGAGTGTGATTTCATTTTCTCGTATATATTCTTCTGTATTCGGACGGCGACAGTTTTGTGCTGCGCTTAAAAGCCACCGCAAAATGACCCGGATTTACAAAACCACATTGTCCTGCAATATCCTCAATCGTATCTCCACTTCCTTCCAGAAGCTCCTTTGCCTTTTTAAGGCGGATATCCATTAAGAAGCGGTGAGGCGTCTGCCCTGTGCACTCCTTAAATACATGCTTAAAGTGACATGGGCTTAGGTAAATGAGATTACTGATATCGCTTATGCTGATGTTGGTTACATAATATTGCTGCATCAAACGAATAGCCTCATTGATATATGGATTGTCCTTACCGGTCTTTTCACTGACTTTTCTGTAATCCGCACTCATATCCCGAATTAACTGAAACACAATCTGCGTTGAGAGGCTGAGGAGCATTTGAGGATAAGCTTCGCCGTAATTCATCAGTTCTTGTTGAAAATTGCCGATCAAATCCAGCAACTGAGTACTATAACGCCCCTGGACGCGCTTGAATGCAAAAGCCTTTTCACCTGTAATTTCAGCGGATATCTTTTGAAAAAAAACTTTTTTTATCGCAATATGCAGATATTTACCATATTCGTTAGTTTTACAGGGAACGCCACAAATCTCCTCCCACGGCTGGACCACCAGCATATCGCCTTTTTTTACGCGATACTCGACATTATTAATTCTTGTAATAGGAGCGTTTTCAAAAAATAGATCGAAGTGGTAATCATCAACACACATCACTTCTCCCATGGTATATTCCAGCGGCTCAAAGATAGCCATGTACTGGCAGATCGCCGTTTTTGTCCTGGAATACATGTCAGGCGGTATTATCTCATGAAAATAACTAAACTTCATCCCATCATTTTACACCCCTAAGTGCGATCTACGTAAAGCTTATGAACATCTTACCATCTCACTGATTTTATTCCAAAATATGAATAAATTTATCTATATTTTACCATGAAAGGAAGCCGATTTCAACGCAATCGGTTTCCCCATAAACCTCTCGGTATTACCGGCAGAAAATCAGCAGTTCCGCTAAAGAGCATCTGGAAATCCTGATTTATGAAGGTGAACATAAAATCAAAAGGCTTGGAGGCCTTGGGTACCCGAAGGTTGTTTGCCAGGAAGGCTTTAGTTCACTTAAACAGGTTTTTGGAAACTTCTCGTGATAGACACACGTTAGTGTACAAAAACCATTTCCGATCTGCTCCGGCAAGGACTATCCTTCGCTTCTCAAATTACTTTTTATCAATAGATGGCAAATTATTTGCATTTATTAACTTTTATTATTGACATTGACCTTGCGTCAATTTGTATAATAGACAGGGAGGGGCTTTTTGTATGGAGCTGTTACGCATAAACGACGTCGTGAACAGATTTACAATATCCAGCAGGACGCTCAGATATTATGAGGAAATGGGCCTGTTGTGGAGCAGCCATCCAGATAATAAGACACAAAGATATTATGATGCCGACGCGCTGGAACGATTAAAACAAATCATTGTTCTGCGAAAATTACAAATTCCCATAAAGGATATAGCTGCAATTTATAAAAGTGAAAGTACAGCAGCATTGATTCAGGCATTTGTGGACAAGCTCGAATCGCTTGATACGGAAATATCAGCTTTGTCCGAGTTGCGGCGGCTAGTAGATGATTTTCTTCACAAAATGCTGATGAGCGGCATCAAGAAAATATCGGCAATAACCTTGCTTTACGAGGAAACCGAAAAGAGGCTTGCCGCAGTGGAAAAGAGCGAGCCGGTTACGTTTGAAAATCTGTCGAAAATCGGCCGGGATGCATTAAGGCTGCATGATGTCCGGGTTATACGATTACCCTCAATGCGTGTTATGACTTCGCGACTGAAAACAGGACAAGCAGGGAACCTCGATGGAGGCAATATGCAAAACCTGTTCGCGGAATATGGCTTCATGCCCAATCCCGGAATGCGAAATTGTTTTTACCGTAAAGAACCGGATAACGAATGGATCATGCTGATGAAAATACCGAGCGATTATGAGAATACGACAATGTATACCGATGAGGTTTTGGCGGGCGGGTTGTATGCTGTAGCCAGTTCTTTTATGGAGGATATGGACGATACCTTTATTCTGCTAAAAGACTGGGTAAATAAGGACGATAATTATGTACTTGACACCGACGCGACAGGTAAAATGCAGCGAAGCGAAATGATTGAGGAAATCCTGCCGTGGGATATTGCAAATAAACTAAGCAGATACCAGCAGGACGTATTTGTACCCATACGAATGCGCTCTGACTGACAAGAAATATGGAGGAGTTGAAAATATGAACATATATGAAATCAAACAGACTATGCTTGACAAAGGCATACCCATGGAAGTAATACGGCAATTTGTTTTTCCGAAATCTGAAGCTGAAACGCCCAAAGAAGAAATTGCGTTTGCGAGTCAAATGGACAAGCTGCTTACAAAGGAGCAAATCCTTTCCGTCATGCAGGAGCAGGGTTGCAGCAAAAATAAACCTACCAACGAATTCATGTCAAGACTTAAAGATAAGTCCATCGAAGAACGTATAGAAATAATAAACGCATTGGATAAAAGCGAATCAGCCCACTGTAGATTAAATGATAGTGGAACGTTGAGTATATTTTGGGACTTTTATAATGAAGACGGAAAATACAGATGCGTTTGCTCAACCATAAATAAACTACCCGAACCCGCGACCGTTTCCCTTACATATTGCGGTTGTTGCAGCGGGCATGTAAAATACCATTTTGAAAATTATCTCGGAGTGAAGCTGCGCCTGATAGAAATTGTATCATCTCCCATTAGCTCTAATGGTGAGAAACAATGCGAGCATCTTTTTGAAATAATATAGTATACGAATAACCCCAACTCTTTTCAAACTCAGTTGGTGAAAAAGGCCTTAAATTGGCTGATAGGGGGCTGTAACCATGAGCGATAAATCAGAACTGCAAAAGGTAAGCGAGGAAACCATGCGTTTCATGCGAGGAAAATACGTCCTTGATGAAGTCGGCAACGGCAAAGACGAATTAAAATTCCGCAGGGGCGGTAAAACGGTGCTGACGGTCTACATACGCGAAGACCGCTATGATTTTCTTGTTATTTTCGGGAAATCAGAACGTGGAGTATTTGAGGCGCAGCGAAATGAATTTCCAGAAAGGATACAGAAAATATACGATAGCAGCAAAACCTTCCATGACGGCAAATGGATGCTTATTACCGTTACCGATTTACGTACACTCGAAGCTGTCAAGCAGCTTGTTTTGATTAAGAAAAAGCCAAACCGAAAGCCGTTTCCAAAAGAGCAGGCAGTCTATGCCAGCTGCGGACATCGCTGCGACATGTGTGTGCATTATACAGGTGGAACGATCAGCGAAGAACTCAGATCGGAGCTGAAAGAGCGGCTGATACGCGTATACGCAGGAGGTGTAGGTGACGGTGGGTATTGGGGCGATGACATGATGTTATGTGATGGCTGTCATACAGGGGGATTGGATAAATCCTTCAGCTGCGATTCATTGAAATGTGCGGCGGAAAACGGCGTCGACAGATGCCAGGATTGTCACAAAAACCCCTGCGACAAGGCTCATCATTTATATCAGGGGATGAAGCCCAAAATCCACACAGATACCATTATGGCTGACGATGTAACATTGATAATATTGCCTTATGTGTATGGTCAATATGGTAACTGAACAGGTAAACAGGGATTTGTGAAGAATATCGCCGTCCCAACAGGTTAGTTCCAAGTTTACCGGGAAACCATGCCGCAGTATACGATAGCCTGGATTTACATCACTCCATTTCCAGCGCCGCTACTGCCAAATCAGTGGTATATGTAACAACCAAAGCGATATTTCCAGTTCTTTTACAATCTGCCCAATGACTATAGTCCGTGTTGCGAACGTACCATTTCAACGATACTACCGCCGCGAAGCCGCGACATTGAATACCTCATGGTGATCCATGTTACGGCAATCACAGCTAGGTCCAAAGCCTAAGTCCCAGTAAAAAGGCTGGTCGCCTGAGCAGTTCCTGGCACTTAGCTTTGGCAAACAATTTGCCACAACTGACGTTTTTACAACAATGCTCTTGAATTCATTAAGGGAAATAATTGAAAGTAAAGTTGAACAGCGATATGATGTTTCTAGGTAAAATGTCAACTTTTACATACGAGGAGAAAATATTATGTCGTTGCTCAAACTGAATCTGGCCAGGCACAAGGCGGCACAGGATATGATCAAGCTAATTGAAAAAGAAAAAGGATTATCAACATCAGCTGCTATCGATTTTGCTGTGAATCCCAGAATATTTCGTCAAATTATCAATACAGGGGTGGGACCTATTGCACTGCCTATTTGGGGTCACGGTGAACCGCAACGGAAATGGCTGACTCTTGATGACCCTCATATAAATATCGATTTTGATGAAAACAAGCTCCAGCTTATCTGCGATGTTGCAGCAGCTGAAAAAACGAATACCGAGACGGCAGTAGCCTATTTTCTATTATTTACGATGGAAGCTCTTGGATACCATATTTAGCATTAAGCTATCTTTTATGCGTTTAAAAATATCCAAAGGAACCACTTCTCTAATGAAGTAATAATAATGGTTGTTTTTTCAATATCCATATTTCCAATCCTTAAATAATAGAATTTTCTGCAATAATGCGCAGAAAATTGATAGAAACGTTTTGAACAATTATTACAATATTATAGAGCTGTTTAGTTATGACAAATGTTGAAAAAGCTTATATCGCTGGAATTATAGACGGTGAAGGCAGCATTATGCTTTTGCAATTTCATAGTAATCAGCTACCGTCACCTTGCATTTCTGTTGCTTCAACCTCATATGAACTTCTAGATTGGCTGAGAAAAAAGATCGCGCAGGTACCGTCAAATATAAGGAAAATTACAAACCTAGCATATATCAAAATTCATATGCTTACACTTAAAATATAATGATGTACTAAAACTCTTAGCTGAAATAACTCAATATTTAGTAATACCCACAAAGAAGCAAAGAGCTAATATGATACTATCAGAATACAAAGAATTAACACCCAGAAACGGGCGATATACAGAAAGCCAATTCCAAGCAAAAATGGATTTCTATCAACGATTTATTGCAACATAAAAGGGCTGTCATTCAACAGCCCGTTTTACGTTTTGGTGGAGGCGAGGGGACATGTACATCCAATGTTTCCATTGGCACTGACTATATCTTGAACTTGGTATTGGTAATGCATTGTTTATGCGCTCCATTGTACCAAGTCCCCCGGCGTATTATGGGAAGTATAATTTGTGGAGACACACCTTTCTTAGCAAGATGTATTCCTTACGAGTAAGGAATGTCCCCAAGAAACTCCCATCCTAGTAGATCATTGAGCCGGGCTATGCCAGCTTCATAAGATCCCTATGAGTCGATACAAGGCTGTTGGGTTTCCCCACATACCTCTCGGTATTGCCGGCGGCATCTAAGGCAAAGGGACACTTCTCTCAGAATAACAGGCATTTCCCTATAGTGAAAAATGTCCCTTTCTGAGTGTCCTGCAACTATCGCTGCGCCACCTTTCCGCTGCGGTTTCACCGATAAAGCCGGGTTTTCACCTGCCTGTCGCCAGGCAGGGCGATTCTTTTTACGGCAATCGACTGAACAATTGCCATCCAGCCGGACATTTAGTAGCCCTGCCGGATTCCCTAGAGTCGAACCCCTGTCCGAAACCATATCCTCCAGTGTTTCTACGGGTGTAGATTGCACTTTATGCATTGCCGGGTATCCTTGCGGACGACGGCCCTGCGTTTCCCTCCGGCGGACCTCTGCAATCAAAGTTCCACCCTCGGTAGCCTTTAAATCGGGTTCAGCTCAAGGCTACCACTGAACCAGTCCCGGAATTTGACCTTCCCATTCCTAAGGCCTGACTTAATGACGCCAGCTACCCGAGGTGCAGGAACCCCGGACTGACGGGCCGCCTATATTAGGCAGCAGCTAAAGCGAAATTATCGTTTTTAGCGTTTAATTTTAGTTTCTCGTTTTTTAAGAGGCCAACGAGAATCCTCTACCCGCTGCACTGATCTCAACAATCCCGTCGAAACCAATACGCCCCCATGGTATAAGGTAACGTGACACTTCTCTTACAGGAGGTATTCCCCATAAGCTGAGAAACGTCACATATTTATAGGTAAGGGGACACTCCACTTTGAACATGGAAGTATTACTACTTCAGCGAGGAATGCCCCCTTTTGATAGTAAGGCGACACTTCTCATTATCAGGATCCATTCTATTCTGGTGTTGGATTTCCCCTTATCAACTTTTTTCAACGTTCAAGGTAGGCAGCACTCCTTCTTGAACAGGGTGTCTTCCTACCAAGTGAGGAATGTCCCCACCTGTTTACCGTATGCTTTCCTTGAGTTTACGGTCGATCTCGCGTTTGGCATCGCGTTCGGCGATGTCCTCGCGCTTGTCATACAGCTTTTTGCCCTTTGCGACCCCCAGCTCCACTTTAACTTTACCTCTTTTAAAGTAGATCTGCAGCGGTACCAGTGAAAGTCCCTTCTGCTGCGTGATGCCGATGAGCCTGTTGATCTCATTCTTGTGCAGCAGCAGCTTGCGGTCACGCAGAGGATCCTTGTTGAATATGTTCCCCTGCTCATATGGGCTGATATGCATGCCGTTGAGCATGACCTCACCACTCTCGATCATGGCATAGCTGTCCTTCAGGTTCACCTTGCCCTGCCTGATCGATTTTACTTCGGTGCCCGACAGTACTATACCGGCCTCCATTGTCTGCTCGATAAAGTAATCATGTCTGGCTTTCTTATTCTGAGCGATGACTTTTATACCTTCGTTTGCCATAACACAAGCCTTCCTTTAAACTCCCCGACCGATAAAAATAACCCTTCGTGAAAAGGGCTTGCATACTTTCCTTTATCGGTTCGGTCGACTATCATTATAACCGCAAACCAGGCTTGATGTCAAGTCAGCACGGGCAATGTATCACTTCACATATCACTGCACATATCACTTCACAGATCACTGCTTGTGTATAGATTCCACTAAAAACACAGTAGTCCTTTATTGCGTGAGAAAAATTTCGATTAATGTGTGCATCTAAGTCATTGTGGATATACATAATGCTAATATTGCCATTTTTATGTCTCCATTTCACAGAAATAATTCATCAAAATTTTTGCAACCCACACATTAATTAAATTTTTACTCATCGAGCATGACCTTGACCTGCTCACACATTCGTACGACCTATCCTTGACCTGCTCACACATTCGCACGACCTATCCTTGACCTGCTTACATGCAGCCGCACCTATGCGACCTATCCTTGACCTGCTTACATGCAGCCGCACCTATGCGGCCTATCCCTTGACCTACTCACGAACAACCACACCTATGCGGCCTATCCTTGACCTACTAACGAACAACCACACATTCGTGCGGCCTATCCTTGACCTACTCACATGCAGCCGCACCTATGCGGCCTATCCTTGACCTACTAACGAACAACCACACATTCGTGCGGCCTATCCCTGCACGGTCTACCCTCGTACCCCTGCCGCTTATTCCTGTACCTGCCCACGAACGACCGTGCTTTTCTTCCATTTACCAAGCAAATAATAAATGAACAGTAAAGTTCCCGCACCGACGCTGGCTGCCGGCGCTGCGATCCCCAAGCCAAACATACCCATGTCGAGTACAGATCCGAGCAGTATCGCCAGCGGAATTCGAAAACCTATCGCTGCCAGTATGCCGCCGACCGAAGATATGAAAGTATGCCCAGAGCCTGTTATAATCCCATTGAGACAAAATGTGGCGGGGACAATAATATAATCAATGGAAAATGTCCTTACATATTCGACCCCGGCTGCAATCATTTCAGGATCATTACCAAAAAGTGAAAGGATCTGCTCAGGTATCAATTGCGTAATAACAAACACAACGAGCGATACGGAAAATGCAAGCGTAAAGCCTACATGAAACGTCTTTTTAGCCCGGTCGACCATACCCGCTCCCATATTTTGCGCCACCATGGCGGAGACTGATGAACCTACTGCAATAGCAGGCAATATGGCAAATCCATTATATTTGGCGACTATCCCGACTGCTGCAGATGCACTCACTCCCATCCCATTCGCAATGGTTGTAAGCACAAGAAACGAAAAGTTAGTTATTACATTCTGTACTGAGATAGGAATACCGATCTTCAGCAGCATAAAAAATCTGGTTTTATAAAATCTGAAGGAATTGAGTTTGAAATCAAAGTCAAAGCCGCTGCGCTTAAGATAGATTATGCATGTAAACATACTGATCGCCTGTGAAATTATTGTCGCAAGTGCAGCACCTGCCGCATCCATTCCATACACTCCCACGAACAGCAGGTCTAAGAATACATTTATAACACATGCGATAGTAACAAAGATCAACGGCCTTTTACTGTCTCCCAATCCGCGCAGAATTGCGGAAAATGCATTGTAGCCGAAAATGAATATCGTTCCGCTCAGTGTGATATTCAGATACTCCTTCGCCTGCCTGTACGACTCAGGAGGCGTTTTAATAAGCTCGAGGATCGTATCCGACAGCAGCAGCATCGATACAGTTAAAACAACAGCCGCAGCCAGCAGAAATGTTATCAGCGTACTGATAGATTCTCGCATGCCCTTCCTGTCGCTTGACCCCAAATACTGTGCGATCACGACTGTGCCGCCGACGCTCAGACCAATAACTATATTGGTTATAATAAAAGTGACCTGTCCTCCGATATTTACTCCCGAGATTCCTGCAGACCCGTTATAATTCCCCACGATCAGCATGTCTGCAACATTGTACAGTGTTTGTACCAGGTTCGATAGCATGAATGGCAGCGCAAACTTGATTAACTGCATCGCAACGCTGCCTTCTGTCAGATTTTTTTCAAGCGATTTATTCTGCATCATTTATACCAGCCTATACTCTAAAGTTGAAATACCTATATACTATATAATATCAGCCGCAAACTGGCAATCCATATCTTTGCAGGAAAAAGCAGAATATTGTACATATTCTGCCCTGTTATCCAAACGATACCTTATTATTTATCTTCATTCGGCTGTTAAAACAAACCAGTCTTATTCTTTTACACCGCCGATTGCCAGTCCATTGATGAAATACCTCTGCAGGAACGGATACACTATCAGGATTGGCACTGCTGTGACTATGGTTATAGCCGCTCTGATAGCCTGCGGTGTAGTTGCATTGCTTGAAACCCCGGCTGCTGCGCCGGCATTTGCACCTGACGCTCCAGCAGTACGCTGACCCGCATTCATTGCACTTGCAAGAAGCTTTTGCAGCTCATATTGCAGCGTAGACAGCTCCTGTTTTCCTGAGTTATACAGGAATGTGTCAAACCAGGAGTTCCACGACCCTACGGCGACAAAAAGCGCTATCGTAGCCATAGTAGGTATGCACAGAGGCAATATGATCTGCATGAATATTCGAAACTCACGAGCACCATCTATTCTTGCCGATTCAATAAAGCTTTCGGGGATCGTCTTTATATAAGTGCGTATAACTATCAGGTTGAAAGCGCTTATAATATTAGGTATCCAATATACTGAAAAAGTGTTGATCATGTCAAGGTTCTTTATCAGCATGTAGTTTGGAATCAAGCCGGCATTAAAATACATCGTGAGTACAAAAATAGTTGTAATGGGTTTCCTGAAAATATACTCCTTGCGGCTTAGTGTATAAGCAAGCATTGAAGTAAAAAACAGGTTGGTTATAACGATAACTATTGTTTTTAATACACTGATGATAAATGCATTGTAAATCGTATCCATTTTCAGGACTACACGGTAATTCTGCAGTGTGAAAATCCTGGGCCATAAATAAATTCCGCCTCTCACCGTATCCAGACCGTCATTGAAGGATGTAGCAAGTGTGTTTAGCATCGGATATACCATCACTATGCATAGAATGATCATGAATATTGAGTTTAAGGTATTAAAAACTATACTCTCCCTTTTGATCCCTCTGTGTCTTAATCTTGCAGCTCCACTATTGACTTCTAACTTCACTCTGCTCACCCCCCTATATCAGTTTTTCTTCGCCAAGACGTCCGGATATGAAGTTGGCTAAAGAAATCATGGTAATGCTCACCCCGGTCTTAAAGATACCGGCAACTGTGGCCAGAGAGTAATTACCCATCTGAATTCCATACCTAAGGACAAAAATGTCGATGGTTTCAGACCTGTCAACTACCAGACCGTTACCCAAGAAGTATTGGATCTCAAAGCCTGCTTCCAGGAGCATTCCAATGCTCATAATAAGCAGCACCACTATTGTAGACTTAATGCCAGGCAGTGTTATATACCACATTTTATGATATCGGTTTGCCCCATCCATGACAGAAGCCTCGTACAACGATGGGTTTATGGCCGTCATCGCCGCCAAATATATGATCGTATTCCAGCCGAGCTCCTTCCACAGATGCGATCCGGCAACAATGCCCCAGAAGTACTTCGGTTCGGCTAAAAACATTATTGGTTCCTTAACTAAATGCAGTCTCATCAGTATATCATTGATGATACCGCCACTGGCAGGTTCTGACAGCATAATTGATACCATGCCTGCAACAATGATCCAGGATAGAAAGTGCGGCATGTAGCTGACGTTCTGAACAATACGTTTGAATGGGCCATTTCTTATTTCATTCAATAATAAAGCCAGTGTAATGGCACATACATACCCCAGAATTAGTGTAAAAAAGCTTTGTCCAAAGGTGTTGATGATATCTCTTATGAAACGCTCCCCATTGATGCCTGAAAAAAGTTTGATAAAATTATCAAACCCTACCCATTTTTGTTCCCACACGTTCCTGATGGCGGGCTTATAATTCTGGAATGCCATTGTCCATCCGGTAATTGGAGCATATGAGAACAGAATCTTGTAAAGAAGTATGGGTACGCTCATTATTACCAATTCACGCTGTCTAAACACCGTACTCCAGAAACCTTTGCTCTTGGTTGTAGAAGCAAGAGCTCTACTCATGATAGTTACCTCCCCCATATCTAAAAAAAGGGGACTTGCGTCCCCTTTTTTCTTGGAACTGAATACTATTTACCGCCGCCCCAGTTTGCGATTCTATCCTGGATACCTTCATTGATAACTCTTTCAACTTCAGAATAGTCGACCTTCTCTATCTCTGATACATATTCCGCCCAAATTCCTTCAAATTCACTCGGGTCTGCAAGGATAGCTCTAGGCAGGTATTTGAGTGAAAGGTCTGTCAGCTGGGTGTTAGCCATCTGCGCATCACTTCCATCAGGAAGAGTGATATTCCAGCAAGGATAGTATATCGGATTGTCAGGAGGCATATTGAGGAAGTCTTTCCATGTCTTCTTTCCATAAGCGTTCAGGAAGTCCTTGTCATACTGCCTCAGAGTATCGAAGAACTCTTCCGGCTGCTCATTAGGACCATATGCATTACCATCAGAGTAAGTGCCCTGGTGCTTCGGCAGTACATCGAGGAGCGCTTCGAGCTTGTTGGATGATCTCCATACAAGATCCTTCTGGACTTCACGCTGTTCAGGAGTTCTGTAGTATCTGCCGTTCTCATCCACCTGATAGTCTTCGCCCTCGATGCCCCAGCTGAGAAGCTTCTGCCATTCTTCACTGAGCATCGTGTTCAGGAACGAAACTGCCACATCAGGCTGCTCGCATGATACTGATACACCAAAGCCCTGATTGATGTTCATAACATCTCTGTCTGCGTAATAAGGCTCGCATCCTTCATAAACAGGCATAGTCGATACGAATGTACGGTTATCCATACCTGCTGCTTCAAGAGCGTCCTGAGCATTTCCAAAGCTCCAGCGCTGGTCATACATACCTAATACACGACCGGTTGCAAGCTTTGCAAGGTACTGGTCAAGGGTTTGTGTAAAGGATTCTCTGTCAACAAGACCCTTTGCATTCATCTGATTCAAATACTGGTAATACTGCTTTGCAATATCCTTATTTGCAAATATGGAAGCCACTTCGTTCTCAACTACAACACCACCGTTATTCGGGTGACCTGCCAGATACTGCGGCGGGTTCGTCATACCCCATTCTCTTCCCGCTGCTGTCAGGATTTCAAATCCGATCGTAGGCTGTCCGTCGATGGTAGGATTCTTCTTAACATAATCTTCTATAAGCCCAAAGTATTTGTCCAGTGTCCAATTGTCAAGACTCGGATATCCCGCATCCTGAAGCACCTGCTTCTGAATCCAGAAGCCTGATGCGCCATAGTGGATACCACCGGTGATCTCACCATAAAAACGATTATAGTTCGGAAGAATATAGAGTCTCTTTGTGCCGTCCCCTGCGTCATACGACAAACGGTTCCAATAAGGCCTTACATGCTCAAAAAGAGCACTTGCCTTGTCCTCTGTCAGGTAATCATCCAGAGGAATGAGAGCGCCGCCTGTAATAAAGCGTGCATTCAGGTCTGTCGCAGCAACAAGATCAGGATACTCGCCGCCTGCGAGCATAACGCCAGTCTTCTGATCCTGGTTGTCCGGCGTGATTATCTCATATGTGAGCGTAACACCAAGTCTGTCCTTCAGGAGTTTCGTGAGCTTGTTGTCAGAAGCCGGAGCAGAATGGTTGGTTACCAACCAGGTGCTGATCGTCACCGGGTTGTCAGGTGAAAGCGCCGGTAGTCCTCCGCTCTTGCTATCAGCTGGTTTCGAGCCGCTGTCACCGGTAGAAGGAGTGTCTTGACCCTGATTCTGGTCAGGCGTTCCGCCCTCGGTGCTGCTTCCACACGCAGCCACTGACAATACGAGTGCAGCGACTAGAAAGAGTACTAGAAACTTTTTCATAAAATCCCCCTTTTTTTGTCGCAGGAACCGGATCAGGAAAAATACCATAATGTGCCTATGTTCTTCTATTTCGCAAAATTGACCCGAATACCTGCTTATAGTATAATCACAGTATATTCACATTACACGATTAAGTAAATTATCAAATTACGGAAGAGTACCGGACATTTTTTATGAAGGGATATGCCGTATGCTCAAGGTAGTGATCGTAGACGATGAGCCATCAGTACTGGAAGGTTTACGGATCTTCATCGACTGGAACAGAGAGGGATATGAAATAGTCGGTGAGGCTTCGGATGGTATGGCAGCTTTGCCCATTATCAGGGAAAGGCAGCCTGATATAGTCATATGTGATATACGAATGCCAGGCTTTACCGGTTTGGAGCTTATGGAGAAAACAAACGCCGAGACTGGCACTGTTCCTAAATTCATTATGTTAAGTGGCTATAATGATTTTTCATATGCACAAAGAGCGCTGCAGCTTGGTGCCATTGGGTATATGACAAAGCCTCTTGATCCAAAGGAGCTTTTATCTGAGCTCTCACACGCAGCAAACATAATTGAAAATGATGAGAAAACAAACAGAGAAAATCTTGAGCTTATTCGTTATTCCGCAAATCAGCTCTTTAACGATGTAATAAACGGTAAACCCAGTATGAAGCTGCGCCGGAAGGCAAACTTTATTTTCGGGACACCAGAAAGAGCAAAGATGCGCATCATACACTTTGTCACAATACCCGATTCAGATTCAAACCACACCTGCGACACAAGAATTTATGATTTTCTTGTGAGGGTGCTGGATATCAAAAGTGAAAACTGTGTTTTCTATAACGGGAATGGCATATATATAATTATACTGTACGAATACATGGGAAGTTTTCCTTCCCACACCACATTATATAAAATTATGCTAAATGAGCTCGGCCGGATGTCGCCCTCCGATATCGGCCTGCGTGCTCTCTGGACTCTGATAAGCGGCATATCCGATACCGATGTACTTGAAAGTATCTGCAGTTGTTCAAGACAGCTCGATCAACTCCACATATACAGTATGCTCCATCCTGAAAAAAAGGTAGTCTGTTACGAAGCTCTTGATAAAAAAGCCTTGATGCGCGGACAAGTCAGCCAGACATCAGGAGCTGTACCCGCTGAATCGCTGTATGGCAGCATTATCGATGCTATCAAAGGAAATGATGTTGATAGGGTTTCTGCAGCTGTCGAAGAGTTTTTTCATGAGCTGTATCAGAAAATCGGAACCGACAGGCTCATTTCTGTCTACCTCTATAGATTGGCGGATGTTGTAAGAAAAACAGCCTCTGCCTTCGAGATAGAAGCCGGCAAAGCTATTTTCGAATTTACTGCATCCATCGGCAAAAGGGATCCAGGCTGCAAACAGTTAGCTGTAGCTATGTGCAGCCATGTTTTTGAAAGGTTGAACTGCAACAACGACAAATCCCTTGTTTTGTTGGAGAATGAAATAATTGATTACATCAAGACAAATAGCACAATGAAGAGCCTCAGTATCCAAAATATCGCTGAAAATTTCTCACTGCCTGCAATGATTATTAGTAAAATAATAAAGAAGAAAACCGGAAAAAAATTTAATGATTATGTAAATATTTTACGCATCGAGCATGCTAAAATGCTTTTTTCCTCCGAGGATATGAAGATAGCAGCAGTCTGCGATCAATCCGGCTATTTGGATTATGGGTATTTCACAAAAAAATTTAAGGAGATTACGGGAGTTCTGCCCTCGGACTACAAGAAAAAGTATTCATAAAATATTTGTTATGTGTCAGGAGAAGCAAGTATGAAACGATTATTGACTTCGCTGGACAATGTCAGTATCCGACGAAAGTTCATCATGGTCTATGTTTTGGGTATACTCCTTCCAGTAATAGTAGGAGCCGTGATCTGGATAGCTTTCACTTCGCATGAGATCAGGCTCAACACTATACACTATCTGGATCAGGCTTATGACAAAACAGCATCTGACTTTAATGTTCTCACTCAAACTGCAATCAACATTGCAAACCAGATAAATGCGGATCAATCCATCCGGAATGATCTGTCAAAGGGATTTTCGAGTCCAAAGGAACATTATGAATTATACTGGGATTTTTTTCGAGAGCGCTTCAACATGTATCTGGTAAGCAATCAGGAAATCGCTGCAATCACTCTCTATATCGACGATCCTCACTTTATAAACACCAGTTATTTTCGTACCCTCGACACTGCGACACGAGAAATGGAATGGTACAAGGCTGCATCTGAGAGCAGCTCCGATATAATGATATTTCCAGGTTCCACAATGATTTCAATCACACATCATGCCAACAGATTAACAGTTATACGGAAAATAAGAGCCCCCGAATACCTGAATAATGCAACAAATTATCTTCTTATAGAATTGAAGCTTGACAGGATCATTTATGAGCTCAGCCGCGAAGAGTCAACCACCGACACTTATCTGACATTCTCCGGCCATAACATATTCTGGGGCACAGATATCGCAACCAATTCCGAAACACCCTTCATACTTGAGCTTCCGCCTGAAAACAAATACTACATTTTTCAGAAATCGGTAGGCATCAGCCCTCATTTCGACGACTGGAAGATAATAGGTATATATGATAAAAATCAGATATTCCAGAGGCAGCTCGCTGTAATGGCATATATCCTGCTGATAACGCTTTCACTGGCCGGCCTGTCGGTAATATTGATCTGGTCGGTACTGAAATCGATGCGGTTCCGTCTGCTGGCCTTATCCGGTCATATGAAGCAAGTCCCGGAGGATCATCTTGAACCGCTGCTGCTTGAGAATACCGGCCAGGATGAAATAGGCTGGCTGATCCATGCATTCAATAAAATGATAATAGAAATAAACGAACTGATAAATGTTGTCTACAAGCTGGAAATGCAGAAGAAGAGCATCGAAGTCGAAAACATTCGGGCAAAGTACATGTACCTGCAGGCGCAGGTCGATCCCCACTTTTTGTTCAACACGCTCAATGCAATATTGGTCTTCTGTTACAAGAACAACTATACGGAGCTTTCAGATGTTATATCAAGCCTGTCAAAGCTATTAAAGCGGCTGCTTACTACAGGCAGCGATTTTGTATCAATATCGGAGGAGCTCGATTTTATTGACAAATATCTTGCGATCGAAAAATTCCGGTTTGGCGGTAAGTTTGACTATAAAATCGATATCTCTCCGGAAGTGATCTCCTCCAAGGTCATGATCCCAAAAATGAGCATACAGCCTATCGTGGAAAACGCCTGCAAACACGGTCTCCAGTCGTCTATGGATGAGAGCCGGAGGCTGGACATAAAGACCATGATCGATTCAGGAACACTTGTGATATCAGTGAAGGATAATGGCACCGGCATGGATGATAAACAGGTTTCCGCTATACTTCAAAGGCTGGAGGACCCCTATACCAATATCGGAACACATTCGGACAGTTGTGATGAAAGCGGGAATGGCGTAGGCATTCAGAACGTTTACAGACGAATGCTCATGACCTACGAAAAACGTTTCCATTTTACGATAAACAGTACTCTAGGTTCAGGAACCGAGATCGTGATGCGTATCAATGATATATGATGTGCTTACGGCACCTATTACTTAGCATCGAATTCTGTCGGCTTCTTATGAGTAATCTTTTCAAACCGGCTAAAAAAGTTGTTGTAATTGTTATATCCCACCGCATTCGATATTTCGCTCAGCTTCATATTAGTGCTCTTGATGAGCTCAATTGCCTTTTTTATTCTTAGACGGTGCTGATATTCATTGATGCTGCATCCAAAATGCTTTATGAAAGCTTCTCCAAGATAACCAGCCTCTGCGTAGTTCATCTCTGCAAGCTGTGATACGCTCAGCTCCTCGTTGTAATGAGCTTCTATATATTCCTTTACATCATAGAGATAGCCATGGGAAATCCTTCGCCTGTCCTCCTTCATTTTATCTATCGTTTCCAACAATATGCCAAGGATACTCTCAAATGCTTCATCGCAGCTCCATTGCTCACTTTTTTCAACCGGCAGCACATTAGTGAGGCTGATGTTTCTCTCATAAGCAGCATGCAGTATGTGATAGATGCAGCTGTTAATCATTATGCGCACTTCTGCCTGGCTGATACCATCGGACCTTATATAATCAAACATTTCATCTATAAGCTTTTTTGCATCAGCGAAATCCATCAGTTTAACAGCCTTTGTAAACTCCTCATCAAAATCAGTTTTGAAGGAGTGACACTCACCACAGTCAGGCAGACCTTTACCATCTAATGGTTCATATTTGACTGCTGTTGGGCTCAGACCTGCTTTTACTGCTTCTATATCCTCCCTGGTAAAGCCATATTTCGCTAAAAATCTATCATCGAGTTTTTTCGAGACCTTTTGAAGCACAGAAATTATCTCCTCCCTGTCAAGTGGCTTGAGAAGATAATCAAATACCTGATTTCTCATGGCTTCCTGGGCATAAGAAAAATCAGAGTAGCCGCTCAGCATGATGAACTCCATGTCAAAATTCAGCTTCCGCACATCATTTATCAGTGCCAGACCGCTTTTATGAGGCATTCGTATATCACTTATCAGCAAATGCGGACGCAGTTCTTCTATTTTCGCAATCGCCTCCTGTGCATTTGATGCTTCTCCGCATAGGTCAAAATCCATCTCTTTCCATGGTATCATGATTTTTAGGCCTTCTATGACTGATGGCTCGTCATCGACTACAAATACCTTGTACATTAAATCCATCTGCCTCCCGCCTCATTATTGTTTAGGCTGTCCTGCCAGACTATAGATGCGCTCGCCGTCTGACAATCAAATCGCAATCCGCCGTAAAGCGTTTCCTGCAAGCCATGATAAAGATACGATTTCCCTCCGTCATGGCACACGAAGGCTTGCCAAAAGTTCATATGGAATCCTCAGATTCCCTCTGCCGACTCCTATCTCTATATCCGGTTTGAAGCTGCCATGGAAATCACTTCCGCCTGTGACCTTGAGCTCATTTTTCACCGCTAGCTCCAGCAGCTCCTTCGTTCGCTCCCCGGTATTTTCTGTGTAGAACGCTTCAATACCTATAAGGCCTGCAGCCTTTAGCTTATTCAGCACCCTGTCTAAGGCTTCGCCCTTCAAACCTAAAAATATCGGATGCGCCAGCACCGGCACTCCTCCTGATTGTCGGATTTCAGCTATTCCCACCTCGGGTGTTAGCTTGTCTTTCCTAAAATAAGCAGGCCGTCCTGCAGCCAGGAATTTTTCAAAGCCCTCAGTGATACTTGATGTATAGCCTTTTTCCATCAACACCCTAGCTATATGCGGCCGTCCTACGATCCCTCCGCCCGCTTTGGCAGCCACCTCTTCCATAGAAATATCAAAGCCCATCTCGTTGAGCTTTCCGACGATCCTGTGGTTTCTCTGCTCTCTTTTTGCGCGAAGCTCGTCTAGAGTCTTTAGTATCGGCTCATAATTACCTTTAAAGAAATATCCAAGCAGATGCATCTCAGGCTCGCCAGTCTCCCCATTCGGGCACCTGTATGAAGGAATATTCCATGGGGAAACCGATACGCTGATCTCAACTCCTGCAATTACTTCGATACCAAGCCTGCTGCCTTCTTCAAGAGCCTGCTCCAATCCAACGACAGTATCATGATCTGTCAGTGCTACGGCCGCCAAGCCTTTGCTGTGAGCGTACCTTACCAGTTCAGCCGGAGCCATGCTCCCATCCGACGCAGTGGAATGTGTATGGAGATCAATGTATTTTTTATTATCATAAATAAATTTTGTCATCATTCATCCACACCTCATGAAATCAAGCTAATACTCCCAGCCGCTGCACTCTGCGGGCGGAAAGTTTCCATCGTATATCGATTTTAGCAGACCGTCAAGGGTTCTCAGTGACACCGCTGCCTGCTCGGGACTGACCAGACCTTCTTCCAGCGCCTGAGCCAGTTCATCGGCATCTAGCACCTTCACGGTACCATCCGGATATATTTTTATATCCACAAGAAGATCGTTTATAGTGTATGTGTCAGAAGCCTTATCATATTCAACATCGATAATGTCGCAGTACCAGTACAGGAATTTACCTTTGATGTCATAAAACCGGCCAAGCTTATAGCCTTTGTCTAGAAATGTGAAGGAAATACCTCCGTGAAAATCCTGCCTCGGCTTTATTGATCTCCATTTTGTAACAAGCAGCTCATCACTCCTGTAAAGCAGCTCATCTCCAGAAATATCCACTACCTCATATGGTATATATCTTCTGCGGAGCAAGATCGGTTTTTTCATAATTCTCCCCTTGTAACACTTCGCCTCTTTATACGTTCAATTAAGTTTTGGGTAATACTTATGTTAATTATACCCCAGTGGCATGCAATGTGAAACATGATCGACTCTATATTTAATTTTGCTAGCCTTAAGGCAATAATTATTTCCCATTATTTGTCATTTTATGCCTGATGTGCTAGAATATTTACGTGTATGGACTAAAGGCTACCAATGATACAAGGCAGGAGGTACTGATGAAGCAGACCGGAAATTGCAGTAGTTGTGCCAGAGGTGAAAGCATGAGAGTGAACACGGATATTCTCTGCAGCATTCGCGGGGTTGTTTCCAGGGATTTCAGGTGCTCACGATACAAGAGGAGACCGTCTGTGTGGTCGGCTAATCCTCCTTCCCCAACTGCAGAAGACAATCAAAAGGTCAAGTGCATCGATTGCGAATTCTTTTTAGTGCCAGATTCAAATAGAGAACACAATCCTTCTATTGGATATTGCCAACTGTTCACAGTGCGGCACTACAACGGCAGCTCAAAAAATGCATGCTCAAAATTCTCTAAAAAGGCTGACCGTAATATTTCTTGATATGCTGCCGTTCTGACAGTCTTTCTTGATATGCTTCAGTGCATATCATCTCAGCTTTACCGCATTTTATCCGATATATATTATGTCCCCCTTTATCACACCTGAAGATTATGGTAAAATAAAATCAAAATGGAGGTACGCTTTGATTCCAAAAATATCAGCTATATTTCAACAGAAGATAAATGAGATACAAAGCAGAGTGCCTGTTAAGATCACCGGCTCATCTAATAATGTTCCCTTTGAAAAATATTTGTCTGATGCAGCTGCTAAGAATACATCTGTAACAAACTCATCAATAGAAGACGCACTATCTGACGCATTGAACAATCCGGTTACAGCTGCCAATGCCTTAAAGGGCACAGCCGTCACATCTTCCTCAACTTCTGACGGCATCAGTATGTCAAGCACACTCCAAAGAGCATTGAACGCTCTGGCAGCCTATAAATCAAATAATGTCTATGATAAAGCTTTATCAAATGAACAAATTGAAAAATGTATCCGTGAGAGCTCACAAAAATTCCATGTCGACGCTAATCTGATCAGAGCTGTGATAAAGCAGGAGTCAAACTACAATCCATACGCCGTCTCCCGGGCCGGAGCACAGGGTCTGATGCAGCTGATGCCTGGAACCGCAGATTATCTTGGCGTCATCGATCCTTTTGATATCGAACAGAATATCGACGGCGGAACAAGGTATTTAAAAGCGCAGCTAGTAGAATTCGACGGCGATCTTGAACTGGCACTTGCTGCCTATAATGCAGGTCCGGGAAGTGTTGCCAGATACAACGGTATCCCTCCTTATCCCGAAACTCAGGGATATGTGAAAAAAGTATTAGAGAATTATTTAAAATACTCAAATAATAAGTAATATTTTCGTAAGCATGTCTTGCTATATTATCAATTTACGACACCTGTAATCCACACTTTCCACACTCTTATCCACACAAGAAATTCCTACATTTTACGCCTTTTCCAAGCTATTTTCCACATTATTCACAGGTAGGTTTTCACCATAATTCGAAGTTTTCTACAGCCCCGCAATTGCGCTATTTAGCTCCAAACGCCTTAATCTATGTACTTCTTGAAGTACAATCCGTCTCCTGGCACTTTACGAGAGTATCCGACAATTTATGTCAAATGTCGTTTTTTTCCATAATTTACTGTTACTTTTTTAACACACATTTTACATTGAAAAATGTGGAAAATATAAAGTTATCCACAGGCCGTGCCCAGTTTCAGCCCAGGTACAGCATTCAGGTCGAGTCCTGCCGCATTTCCTCTCCTGAATTCGAAAAAAGCCGCCGCTCCGATCATCGCTGCATTGTCAGTGCATAGCACCGGCCTTGGATAAAACATGTCCATAGCGGCTCTTTCTGCTGCTTCCTTCATGCCGCTTCTTAGTCGTGAGTTGGCAGCTACACCTCCGGCGAGCGCTATCTTGCTTACACCCTTCTGTTCTGCCGCTCTGATGGTATTATGAACAAGTACATCTACAACTGACTGCTGGAAGCTTGCGCAGACATCCGGTATATCAATACTCAGACCCTTTTGAGCGCTGCTGTTCAAATAGTTCAATACTGCTGTTTTCAATCCGCTGAAGCTGAAATCAAAAGAACCGTCACTAAAATACACCCGAGGAAAATCCAATGCCGTACTGCTGCCCTTTTTAGCCTGCGCATCTATCAGAGGACCGCCGGGGTAGCCCAGCCCAAGCGCACGAGCCGTTTTATCAAATGCCTCACCAGCTGCATCGTCACGTGTCTGCCCCATTATTTCAAATCTGTGGTAATCAGCCACATACACGATATGGCTGTGGCCGCCTGATGCGACAAGGCATACAAAGGGAGGCTCCAGCATATGGTTTTCAAGATAATTCGCTGCAATGTGACCTTCTATATGATGTACACCAACTAAAGGCTTTTCCGCTGCAAATGCCAGAGCCTTGGCAGCGGACAAGCCAACAAGCAGAGCTCCGGCAAGTCCGGGACCGTACGTCACTGCTATGACATCTACCTGCTTAAGCCTAACCGATGCTTCCTCCAGTGCCTGGTCAATGACCGGCAGAACCAGCTCTACATGCTTTCGTGAAGCTATTTCAGGCACAACTCCACCAAATTTTTTATGTATGTCGACCTGTGATGAAATGATATTCGACCGTATCTGCCGTCCATTGACAACTACAGCCGCAGAGGTTTCGTCACAGCTTGACTCAACAGCCAGTATGGTTATATCCTTGTTAATTCTGTTATCCAATAAAAACACCTTCATTTATCATTTTTTGCAACCCTGTCCCCCTGAGTACTGCCCGATCTTCCTGGACGGGACCAATGATTTACACTAGTATGATAGCCTAAAAAGATAGTATTTACAAGGATGTATCATTTCGTTCAAAATAAAGAAGGACAAAAAAAACATGGAGTTTGCCTCCATGCCCATATAAGGGAAAACGCTAATGTTCATTTAGATTATAACAAGACCGGATGATATATTAAATAGATCATGTTTCCCAATTTTCCCGGGCTTCTGGTCCTACAGCCGGGACCTTGGTCCTATATCGGCGACGTATAGTTCTGTTTCTTATGTATGATAATTAGTAGAGTTCGCTTTCTATCTGGTTTACCGAGTATACCGGCTAGCTGTTGCTTATCATCCCCTCAGCAATGCTGTCGAAATGACAATAATTCCGAATATTATCCTGTATATGGCAAAGATCCCGAAGCCTTTTCTTCTCAGGTATTCAAGCAGGAATTTGATACTGAAGATTCCGACGACAGCTGATGTCAATATTGCGACGATAAACGGCAGCGCATCAACCTGAATGCTGATTAGGTCCTTTGCCTTATATACGCCGCTTAAAAAAATGAACGGTGTGGAAAGCAGGAAAGTAAACCTTGCTGCATCCTCCCTCTTGATTTTCATTGCCCTGCCGGCTGCCATAGTGATACCTGAACGAGATACACCGGGTATCATGGCCACAGCCTGAGACACTCCTATCAAAAAGCTTCTTTTCAGTCCGATATCCATCAGTTCAATTTCCGATTTGGAATACTTGTCGGCAGCATATATGACAACACCCATTATGATAAACATTATCCCTATAAGCAAAGGGTTTCTGAAAGTGGTCTCTATATGCTCTTCAAAAATCAGTCCCAGTACTCCGCCGGGAACACATGCCAGCACTATGTACCAAAAAAGCTTGCCCTCGGAAGATTTCACATCAGTCAGACCGGCTTTGATCAGATTGATCCAGTCCTTCCAGAAGAATATGATAACGGCCGCCAGTGTACCCAGATGCAGTGCTATATCAAATGCAAGTCCCGGGTCCTTCCAGCCGAAAAACCAAGGTGCCAGTGTAATGTGCGCTGTGCTTGATATCGGCAGGAATTCACCCAGTCCTTGTAATATTCCATAGATTATTGCTTCAAGCAGACTCATTCTTTATTACCTCCGATTGTCTGTATTGAGTGCGCAGACCATATATAAATTGTTTGGTAGAACCGTCCCTGCGTATCATAATACCATATAACAACTGATGAGTACATAAAAACTACAGCTGCATGCGCACACTGTAGTTTATACTGGTTACACTGGTTTATGTCTGATTATTGCTAAAAACTTTTTTCTATTGCAGGCGATGCTGCCAAAACTGATACCGCCGGTTTCTGTACGGGTATGTCCTCATCCTGCTTTAGTATGCCCGGATGGAAGGTATGATTCATAACCTCTGTGATATCATCGACTGCTATCACCTCTACTCCCATATTTTCAAATGTCTCCTGCCAGTTTTCTCTGGGTATCAGAACCTTATTTATACCGGCCAGCTTAGCGGCTTCTACCTTTGCAGCTACTCCTCCAACCGGTTTGACCTTGCCTCTTATGGATATCTCTCCTGTCAGTGCGATGTCGTTGTTTACAGGCAGGTTAAATATGGCCGAATATATGGCAGCGGCTATAGCTATGCCTGCTGACGGACCATCTATCGGAATTCCTCCCGGGAAGTTAAGATGTATGTCATATTCTCTGGCATCTATATTTAGGAACTTCTTCAACACAGTAAGTACATTTTCCACAGAAGCCTTCGCTGAGCTTGTTCTCTTCAATTTGTGACCCTTGCCGTCCATCTCCTCCTCTTCTACGATGCCAGTGACCTTTATTACGCCTTTGCCTGAGACTGCTTTCATTGCAGTGACTTCTATATCGATCACGATGCCTGTTGCATTACCGAAAACAGCAAGTCCATTTACGCATCCGATCTGCATCTCCTGCGCCGATACCTTCTTTTCTATCCGTGGACTGTAATGACCAAATTCCACCACCCACTCGATATCCTTGCGCGTAATGATGCTTCTTCCCTCTACCTGTATCACTCCGCCGGCTATCTGGATTATGTTTACAGCATCCCTTCCGTTCTGAGCATATTTTGAGATGAGCTCTTCTGTGCCGTCCTCTACTCTGAAGCCGCCCCTTATGGCTGCATTGCGGGCTATCACAGCAATCTCGTCAGAGATCAGAGGTCTGAAGTAGATCTCCACACATCTGGAACGAAGTGCCGGCGGCAACTCCTCCGCCGGCCGCGTAGTAGCACCGACAAGTCTGAAATCGGCCGGGAGACCCTTTTGAAATATTTCATGTATATGAGCCGGGATGTTATTATCCTCAGCGCTGTAGTATGCACTTTCAAGTATTACCTTCCTGTCCTCGAGGACCTTTAGCAGCTTGTTCATTTGTATTGGATGGAGTTCTCCTATTTCATCGACGAACAATATGCCTCCATGTGCTTTGGTCACAGCCCCAGGTTTAGGCTGAGGGATGCCTGCCACACCATATGCGCCGGCTCCCTGATAGATAGGATCATGCACAGAGCCTATCAGCGGGTCAGCTATGCCTCGCTCGTCGAACCGCAGTATCGTTGCGTCGACTTCAATGAATTTTGAGTCTCTTCTGAATGGCGAAATCGGCATATGCTTCGCTTCTTCAAGTATGACCCTTGCCGCAGCTGTTTTACCAATCCCGGGAGGCCCGTAGATGATCACGTGCTGCGGGTTTGGTCCGCACAAAGCTGCCCTCAGGGCTTTTATGCCCTGCTCCTGACCTATGATATCGGTGAGTGTCGCCGGTCTTGTTTTTTCTGATAGCGGCTCTGACAGCTTTATCTCTTTAAGCTTGTGAAGCTTCTCCAATTCCTTTCGTGATTCTTTCTCAATGGCACTCTTATTGCCCTGCTGCGATTTTAGCAGGTTAAGAAAATATATGCCTATTATGACAGAAAAGAAAAACTGGATTATCAGAAAGGTATTGGTTAGCATTCCATCTCCTCCTCGAGTATTAGCTGCAAATGAGACAGTTTTTTTGTTACTAAATAGTATTGACTTTAAAGATAAATTTATCCGCCGGTGAATGAAAATAGAGCAACTTAACGAGTGAGTAAATAAAAGGCATCCCGTTTTCATTACGGAATGCCCTTTAGCTTCTAACTATATGGTTCTTATTTTAGCTATATGGTCTTTATTTAGTGTTCGCCTCTTTATGGAGGCCTAACTGCTTATGACGCACTTTCCTTCTTTACCCTGGACTTTTTGCCTGTCGCTTTTTTAAGCGGTTTCCTGTTTTCGTTTAAGACCAGGCTCGGCGCTGTCCCGCTCTTAATGGTATCCTTTGTAACGATGCATTTTTCAATGTTGTTCGCTGAAGGAATATCATACATCACATCAAGCATGATCTCCTCGATTATGGCTCTTAGCCCTCTGGCCCCTGTTTTGCGTTCCAGTGCCTTATCCGCTATTGCTTCAAGAGCTTCGGACTCAAATTCCAACATTGCATCATCCATTTCAAACAGCTTTTGATACTGCTTTACCAGCGCGTTCTTAGGCTCGGTCAATATCTGTACAAGCGCCTGCCTGTCAAGTGATCCCAGAGTGACTATAACGGGAAGCCTGCCGACAAATTCCGGTATCAGTCCGTATTTGAGCAAATCCTGCGGCAGTATCCTGGCCAGTATCTGGCCTATATCTTCATCCTTCTTGCTCTCTATTTTTGCGCCAAAGCCTATGGCTCTGGTGCCTATCCTGTTCTTGATTATCTTGTCTATACCGTCAAATGCTCCGCCGCAAATAAACAGAATATTAGTCGTATCTATCTGTATGAATTCCTGATGCGGATGCTTCCTTCCTCCCTGCGGCGGTACGGAGGCTGTAGTACCTTCGAGTATTTTGAGCAGCGCCTGCTGTACGCCCTCACCGCTGACATCTCTGGTAATGGAAGGATTCTCAGACTTCCTGGCTATTTTATCGATCTCATCTATATAAATAATGCCCTTTTCCGCCCGTTCAATATCGTAATCGGCAGCCTGAATAAGCTTGAGCAGTATGTTCTCAACATCCTCGCCCACATAGCCCGCCTCTGTCAGCGAGGTGGCGTCAGCTATGGCAAAAGGTACATTCAGCAGCTTTGCAAGCGTCTGAGCAAGCAGCGTCTTTCCGGAGCCGGTAGGTCCCAGCATAACTATATTGCTTTTCTGGATCTCGACATCACTCGATTTGATGTCGGTGTTAATTCTTTTATAGTGATTGTAAACCGCCACTGAAAGCGATTTTTTTGCAGCTTCCTGTCCAATCACATATTGATCCAGGATCGCTTTGATTTCCTTTGGCTTGGGTATATCATTGAGTTCAGCATCAGCCTTTGTTTCATCGAATTCCTCCTCGATGATCTCAGAACACAGCTCGATGCACTCATCACAAATATATACACCGGGGCCTGCGACCAACCTTTTGACCTGCTCTTGAGTTTTGCCGCAGAAGGAACATTTTAACTGTTTCTTCTCATCATATCTGGACATTATTCCACCCCATCTACTTCTTTCTGATCATTATATCGTCCACAATACCGTAAGCCTTAGCGTCCTCTGCTGACATAAAGAAATCTCTGTCAGTGTCTCTTTCGATCTTTTCGAGAGGCTGGCCGGTCCTTTCACTCAGGATATTGTTTATCCTGGATTTGATTTTTAAAAGCCATTCCGTTCGTATCTTTATATCTGTTGCCTGGCCCTGCGTTCCTCCAAGAGGCTGATGTATCATTATTTCGCTGTTGGGGAGTGCAAACCTCTTTCCCTTTGCTCCTGCAGCAAGTAAAAAGGCTCCCATGCTTGCCGCCATACCAACGCATATCGTCTGAACATCAGCCTTCACATGCTGCATCGTGTCATATATTGCAAAGCCTGCGGTCACCGAACCTCCCGGACTGTTGATGTACAACTGTATATCCTTATCCGGGTCAACCGAGTCGAGATACAGCATCTGTGCCACCACAAGACTGGCGGTCACATCGTTTACCTCGTCACTGAGCATTATGATCCTTTCCTTTAACAGCATGGAGAAAATATCATAAGAACGTTCTCCCCTGTTAGATTGTTCAACAACTATCGGTACTAAACTCATAATATTCCTCCTGACATACTCTTTGCTATATATTACGGTATTGATGTCAAATAGTTTAAGCTTCTATATTGTTTCCCACTAAAAAATAAAAATAAACCGTATATCAAATCAGTTTTGCATTTTCAACAAGGAACTCCACTGTCTTTCTGGCGACCAGTGTGCTTCTGATATATTCTATATCATCCGGCTGTAAATGTTGCCTGAATTCTTCCTCAGTCTGCTTGTAATTTTCAGCCATCTTCTTTATTTCTCCGTCTGTGTCTTCATCTGACGGAACGATAGCCTCAGCCTTGCTGATCTTTTCGATAACCATCTGTGTCTTTACTTCCTGCTCTGCTCTATTTTTAAATTGTTCCCTGAAGGCTTTCATGTCCATACCCATTATCTCGAGATATTTTTCGAGTTCAAGGCCTTGATAGCGCAGCCTCATTCCAAAATCATACACCAAATTGTCTATGTGCTTTTCTATCATTACCTCCGGGATATCAACAGTCGCATTTCCAACGACCTTTTCAACAACATTGTCCTCATTCTCATGCTGTGCGCTGTGCTCGGCTCTTTCGGCCAGCTTCTTCCTGAGGTCTGTCTTGTATTCCTCTATCGTGTCGAACTCACTTACATCCTTTGCAAATTCGTCATCTAGCTCCGGCAGTTCCTTGACCTTGATCTCTTTGACAGTAGCCTTGAAAAGTGCGGGTTTGCCAGCCAGCTCCTTGCTGTTGTAGTCTTCGGGGAATGTAACGTTTACATCCTTTGCTTCTCCCTTTGAAACACCGATGAGCTGATCTTCAAATCCGGGGATAAATGAGCCTGAACCAAGGACCAGATCATAATCTGTTCCCATGCCGCCTTCAAATGCCACATCGTCAACAAAGCCTTCAAAATCGATCGTCACTGTATCACCTGATGCTGCCGGCCTGTCTTCGATGGTGATGAGCCTTGAGTTTTTATCGCGGATCTTTTCGATCTCTTTCTCAACATCCTCATCAGTCACAAGAGTGCTTGCTTTAGTAACCTCTACACCCTTATACTCTCCCAACTCCACTTCCGGTTTAACTGTCACCTTTGCTGTGAATATCAGCTGTTGTCCCTTTCCTATCTGCTTTATATCAATTTCCGGTCTTTCCACCGGGTGAATGTCGTTTTCTTCCACCGCCTGATCATATGCTTCTGGACAAACTTCGTTTATGGCATCCTCATAAAGCACCTGTTCGCCATAAAACTTCTCGACCATATATCTCGGTGCCTTGCCCTTCCTGAATCCAGGAATGCTAAATTTCTTGGCATTTTTTACAAAGGCCTTCTGCAGCCCCTGCTCAAATTTCTCTGCATCAACCTCTATTTCGAGTTGAACAACATTTTTACCTGCATTTTCTACTTTTACCTGCATCAGCTTTCATTCTCCTATCATTACAGATTATCAGAATCTGTCTAAAATTTACGGGGGTAGGCATACCCCCTCGATTATCCCATACATTATAACAAAATATTTTTGTAAAGCCAATACAAAACAATTTTTTGTTGAATTATTGCCCATTAAGCGGTTTTTCACCATAACACTGTCTGCCATCAATACAGGAGCAGAGGCGAAAACCCAAGATGATCAGCTGAGACTAGCCTGAACATTATGCCGTCCACAACCCCTTCAATGGCGTTTCTACAAGCATCTCCATGTAGATGTCCATATATACAAAGCTTAACGCCGTACTTTTTCATTATCTCTGTAAATCCGGAAAAATCCCCCTTTGAATTATATGGTGGATAATGCATTGCAGCAACGAGCACAGCACCCTTGTCCATTACAGTTGGCCCGGCACCAGCTGGGGCTGCACAGACTCCGTTTTCGGTTGATATGCCGGCAGCGCTGTCTGTTGCCTGGGTGGCGGCTGCTATATTGCCTATTGCATTTTTAAGCGACAGCTCTAGTCTCTGCAGCTCCCTTTGATATATTTTGGAATCCTCGGAGCTGAACCCGATCTCTCCCGGTGTCTCCCATCCCCTCGTTCCGCATACCGCAGCTCTCCCGATGAGGTAGCTGTTGTTGTGCATGAAGCTGATGGAAGTAAAACCGTTATCATTTATGAACTTATCCAGCTTGCTCTTCGTAGTCCACCAATAATCATGGTTCCCCTTTGATATGATTTTTTTGCCCGGCAGCTCGTGTATGAATTTGAAATCATCAACGGCTTGTTCCAGATAGGTCGCCCACGAAATATCCCCGGGCACGATCACATAGTCTTCATCGCTGACTATGGAATTCCAGTTTTCTTTCAGCTTATCCATATAATTAGCCCACCTGGCACCAAACACATCCATAGGCTTTTCGATGCTCATCGCCAGGTGCAGGTCTGATATTGCATATAATGACATAAAAACAATCCTTTCATTAGTGGACAGTTCTCTTATCTGATCGAATCTCTTATCTGACCGAACGGAAAAACTCGTAAAGCTTTTCCGCCATTGGTCTGCTGATGCCCTCTACAGCCTGCAGATCGTCGATTCCTGCCTTTCGCATACGGGTCACTGATCCAAAATGCTTCAGCAGTGCCTTTTTGCGTTTCGGACCGATACCCTCTGCCTCATCCAGTATTGACTTCCTGTATCTTTTGGCTCTCAGCTTTCTGTTATACTCCAGTGCAAATCTATGTGCCTCGTCCTGGATCGATGTGACAAATCTCAGGACAGTCAGGTTACCTGTCAGATCGATCTCATTTTCCGGCAAAATAAGCCCGCGCGTACGGTGTTTGTCATCCTTCACCATCCCGCATACTGGTATATTGACATCAAGTTCCCGAAGAACTTCAGTTACCGCATGTACATGCCCAAGTCCACCGTCAAGCATTATCAGGTCGGGCAGCTTACTGAACTTGCCTCCCTGTCTTTCGTCCGTTTTGGAGTCTGCGCTCCCGCCTGTTTTGGAGTCTGCACCTTCGGCCGGCTTGATATTACCCTGCATTTCCTCTCTCATTCTTTCAGACATGGCATGCCTGAATCTTCTGTATAATACCTCCTGCATGCTGGCATAATCGTTCTGTGTTTCAGTGGAACGGATCTTGAAACGCCTGTATTCCTTTTTGGCTGCCGCTCCATCCTCAAACACGACCATTGATGCAACTATCTCAGAAGATCCGGTATTGGAAATATCATACGCCTCAATTCTTTTGGGAGCTTCATCAAGCTGAAGCATCGCCGCCATCTCCCGGAAGCCCTCCTGCACGCTGCCGGTCCTGGCTATTTCCTCATTAAATCTTTTCAGTTCAATTCTTGCATTTTCACAAACCATTTCAACCATATGGAGCTTCTCGCCTCTTTTGGGCACTCTGACATGTACTCTCCGGCGTCTTATCGAACTCAGCCAGCCTTCAATAAGTTCCCTGTCATCAACCTCGGCAGCTGATATGATCTCTGCGGGAATGAGATCGGCTGTACCATAGAACTGCTTGAGAAAGGATGACGCTGTTTCCTTCAAATCTGCTTCTCCATTACCTTCTATTATATAATATCTTCTTCCTATAAGCTTTCCGTTCCTAACGAAAAACACCTGTACACATGTATCTGTCTTGCTTGCTGCAAACCCTACAATATCCTGATCCACATCAGCTACCGAAAGCACCTTCTGCTCCTGTGTGACATGCCTCAGACTCATGAGCTTGTTCCTCAGAACTGCGGCCTGTTCAAATTCCAGCCTCTCTGATGCCTCTTTCATTTGCTTGTCCAGCTTTGCAATGATAGCATCCTGCTTTCCCTCCAGGAATGAACAAATATCCCGTACCGCTGCCCGATACTCCTCCATGCCCACGTGTCCTGCACACGGCCCCAGGCACTGGCCTATATGATAATTCAGGCAAGGTCTGCTCTTGCCTGTATCTCTGGGAAGTATGCGCTTGCATGTACGTATGGGGAATACTTTCTTTATGAGATTTATAGTTTCGCGAACAGAAAAAACGTTGGAATAAGGGCCAAAATACCTTGCGCCGTCGTTTTCGACCCTTCTGGTCATGTATATCCTCGGGTAGTCCTCGTTCATTGTGATTTTAATATAGGGATAGTTCTTGTCATCTTTTAGGAGTATGTTGTACCTTGGCTTAATATCCTTTATAAGATTGCACTCGAGAATGAGTGCCTCAAGCTCCGTATCTGTGACAATGTATTCAAACTCCTTTATCTTTGCCACCATGGCTTCGACCTTCGGCGTATGGGCAGCAGAACTCTGAAAGTACTGTCTGACTCTGTTTTTGAGTACCTTGGCCTTGCCGACATATATAACGGTGCCGTTTTTATCCTTCATAATATAAACGCCCGGTTTATCGGGCAGTTTTTTTAGCTCTTCATGAATATCGAACATGGTTTCAGCTGTTCTCACCTGTATCCGTCAATAGATAGTTTTCCAGTTCGGAAACTGCTTCGGTCTCATCTTCCCCTTCAGCCGACAGTGAAATCACGGTATCCCTGCCGATGCTGAGGGACAGAACTCCAAGCAGGCTCTTGCCGTTTGCCTTTCTCTCTCCCTTGGCTATCCATATGCTTGACTTATAGCCTGTAGCCTTTTGTATGAATATCGCTGCGCACTTGGACTGCAGCCCTTGTGGGTTTCTTATTACGATCTCTTTGACAATCATTTTTCCCTCCGTATATCTATGCTTTCCTCTGCTGCGGTATATATTCAATACCTGTCAAATGGCGTCCCATCACTAATTATAGCAAATGTATCTCATTTTTTCCATATAAATATATCGTGCATTGATACTCTTTACCAAGAGTATTGTACTTTACCTTTCGTCGTATGAAAAGACAGCTATTGATATAATGCATCGTCCAAAGAAATTTATCTTTAACGATGCGCTATATCAATAGCTGTCCACATTCATCTCACAAATAAGATTTGCTGCTTCAAAAAACAGCAACACTATCAGCGGCATTCATCAGCATGCTTATGTTCATGGCATACAGATCCAGTTGACGTCAGATTGCCCTGCAGATAACTCATTACAACTTTCTCCGTATCGCCGGAGGCTCCAGTAATGACTTCTATCCCTTTTTCGTTGAATATTTCTACTGCTCCTCCTCCCATACCTCCTGATATGATCACCTCAACACCTTTTTCATGCAGGTATACAGGCAAAAACCCGGGTCTGTGTCCGGGGTTTGTAAGAAATTTAACCCCTTTGATCTGTACATTTTCTGTCTCAAAGACATAGAAGCCCTCACAATGACCGAAATGCTCTGTCACTAACTTCCCATCGCTTGCAACTGCAACTCTCATAATTGATCTTCTCCTTCTAAAATATTAGTATTAATTCCGGCCGCTTCATCATATAATCATCGTCAAGCACCGGCCTATTGCAAACTCTTATTGTCATTTACCAACCAGCTTATACACTGTACGCCATACATCATAAACGGCCTTCCCTGCCGGACTGTCCGGATATGCGGCAATGCTCCTTAATTGGTTCACTGCTTCTATCACAGTTTTATCAAATGGTATTTTGCCTGCTAAAGGTATCTCATGCTCATTGCAGAAGCTCTCGATTTCAGCCGTATTATCAGGATTCACATCATATTTGTTGATGCAGACGGCACATAACGTACCAAATTGCCCTGCAGTATCAATAATTCGTTTCATGTCGTGCATGCCTGATATCGTCGGCTCTGCAACTATAAGCACCATATCAGCTCCGCTGATCGATGCTATAACAGGGCAGCCTATTCCCGGAGATCCATCAATGATGGCAATCTCTGCATCAGGCGCATTATCAGAGAGCTGTTTCTTTACTGCGGACACCAGCTTTCCCGATGCGCCGCTGCCCATTTTAAGCTGAGCTGTCGAAAATACGGTTTCATGGTCCTTATAAAGCTTAAGACTGCCCGAAGAGTGGTCATATAATTTGATCGCTCCCACGGGACATATCGCCTCGCATACACCGCAGCCCTCACATTCATACAAACCTACTGTCCCGTCCTTAATGGCACCAAAACGGCAGTTATCTTCACATGCCCCGCAGCGAATGCATATAGCACAATCTATCCTTGCCTTGCCAAACCCATAATAATCTTCTGTTTTCGGCTTTGAATCCAGTGAAACTACAAAGTGAAGATTTGGGGCGTCTACATCACAGTCTGCAAAAGCCCTGGCTTCACTCATTTCTATAAATGCCCCCGATACAGTGGTTTTACCTGTGCCGCCCTTCCCGCTCAATATAAGCAGCTGTCTCATGATACCGCCTCCTTCCCGATATCCGTGAGCAGCTTCTGGAACAATTCTCTGTACCGCTTTTTCTCCATTACAGCTATCAGGCCATTTGAATTGAGTCTTCCAAGTTCTTCATCAAATGGTATCCTGGCAAGTATATTGATGTCATTATCGATGCAAAACTGTTCTGAGGGATCCGGATCAGACATGCACTTGTTCAGCACAACACCAAAAGGTTTATCAAACAGCTTAACAAGGTCATATACCATTGAGAGGTTATGTGAACCGAACAGTGTCGGCTCAGCCACGAGCAGACAAAAATCCGCTTCCCGGATGCTTTCCATTACAACGCATGCACTTCCGGGAGGACAATCTATTACGGCTGTCGTATGACCGTTTAGTTTGTCCATGAGTCCTTTTATGATCGGTACACCCGAAACCTCACCTGTATTTAGACAACCCGTCAGTACGGAGACATCACCTGAGGCACCCATCTCAATGGAGCCAATCACCCTTTCCCTTTCAGAGAGTGCTTTTTCTGGGCAGAGCAGTACACATCCCCCGCATGAGTGGCACACCTCGTAGAATATCATCAGTTTATCTTTGACCAGCGCTAATGCATTGTATTTACAGAAATCCACGCATTTTCGGCAGCCCCTGCACTTGTCCTGATCTATTTCAGGTACTCGCACAGTGACCTGACAGCGTTGTTGTACCTGAGGCTTTAAAAACAAATGTCCGTTGGGCTCTTCAACATCGCAATCCAAATAAACCGCCTTTTCGGCAACACAGGCCAGGTTCACCGACACAAGCGTCTTACCTGTTCCGCCTTTGCCGCTTAGCACGGCGATCCTCATCTGTTTCCACCTCCATGATTATGAAAACCCGGATGTATATTAGTCAGCAATGAAAGGCTGCCATCCTTGAATTTCTCTAAATTCTCAGCGACAGAACCTTCCTGTGCCTTGTATATATCGACTCCGGCCGCTTTTAAAACATTTGCTGCGTTTTCTCCGCATCGATATGCAATAAGGGCGGAAGCTCCTTTGTCTACGAGCATCTGTGCTGCTTTGATCCCTGCTCCGCCCTGGCTCGCGGCAGCGGCGTTGTCCAGAAATTCATGTTCATCACTGTCCGTATCATACAATGCAAAAAGAGGTGTACGCCCGAAAGACTGGCAAAGCGGAGCTTCCAAAGACTTGCTTTCTACTGGTATTATTATTTTCATCTGAACATTCCTCCTGATATATTCTCATTGGTCCTCATAGCAAATCGATCTTCGAAAAATTGATGTTGCCTTCATCATCAACATAATTCTCGTTGGCATGGACATATTCGATCCGGCCGACAAACATCTCATGGGAACCGGTCCTGATGGAATCGACAACCGTACATTCAATATTTACAGGACAGTCCAATAGAATCGGCGCATTGACCTTTTTCCCATCTTCGATGCGGGCATTGACAGCAGTCAGCTTGTCACCATCCTTTTTACTGTGGCTTCCCAGGTATTCAAACGCTTCCCGATAATCACTGCTTGCAAGGTTTACCACAAAGCATCCGGATTCCTTTACCATATGGTAGGAATATCTTGACGGCACGATACCAACAATAACCATTGGAGGGTCATAGCTGCAGTTCCCGCAATAAGCGACCGCCAGCGCATTATTCTCACCGTTTGCTCCGCGGCACGATACAAGTACCTTGGGAGAAGGCTGTAAGCACGAGCCTTTATTTGCTTCCTTCTTTGCTGTGTGTTTATTTCCCATATTCATAGTTGAGGTCTCCTTCCGATAAAAGTAATTTTATAACGCATCGTTCAAAGAAATCCCAGGTGAGAGATATGCTCGCACCGTTTTCTAAATTGCCTGTCCTTTTACTTCATTATCCATTTGTTATGTATTATAGTTTGCCGGGCCTCCATGCTTAACATATGTCTATTTTGGGCTTATGCTCACAATTGATATTGTAGTACTGTATTGAGCATATGTCAATATAAATGATGAGGCAATAGATATCCTAACTTCATTACGTATTTTCAACCATCGACCAGCCTCGTTGAAACGCATAGCTCTCTAAATAAATCTCTGCTTTTTGTTTGTTTTCTTCGATAGCGTCGAAGCGAAATATGCTTCGCTCCGCCTGTCAGACCAGCACACAAAAAAAGCCTGAAGCAGATTCACTCCATAGCTTTGTTGGTTGGCTTTGATTTTAAGGATTGTTCATCATTCAAATCAGATACAGTTATTCTCATAAAACGGCATCAATGTGCTACCCGTTTCTTCCGTGTCTCCAGCAGTTTCTCCTGCAAAACTTACCTTTGCAGTTCTGCTCACACATAACATTGACAGATCCACAGGAAGGGCATATATATTTTCCGTTCTTTATTGATTCGAGATTTTCATAGCTTTCCATCCATTCCTTACCGCAGTCATTACATTTTACAGGACAGATATTTCGAGTAAAATTTCCTCCCTCAATACGTATGGTCTTTCCGTTGACAAGACTGTCCGCAATTTTTTCTCTTGCCGAAATAAGGATACGCTGAAATGTGGGTCTGGAAACTTCCATTCTTTCCGCACACTCGCCCTGCTCCAGCCCTTCCATATCCTTAAGGCGTATTGCTTCCAGCTCTTCAAGCTTCAGTATGTTTTCAGGCAATTCGTCCACACTATTTTCGGAGGGAATAAAATATGGAATATTAGGTATATTTTCGATCTTCCTCCATTTTGTTGGTCTTGCCAATTATATCACTCCATCCCGCTATTTTGTAAAGCCAACGCATCGTTCAAAGAAAAATTTCCGACTGGAAAAAATTTTCTTACCTCTGTGCATTTCAACGAGGCTGGTCGCAAGCAAGGCTTGCTGCTCGCCTATGCATCCCAGGTGGAGGACATGATATGCCTCGTTATTATTTGATAGTTATTTTGTGACTGCACAAATCCCAGGTATTCTGGTCAACATCCGCATTACAGATACATCAATATATATTTAAGTTTATAGACTATTAATGAATTCGTCAATACACAAATAGCAAAGAAAAAGGCAGGTAGTAAAGCCCCTGCCCTGCCTTAATCTAAAGCTATTCAGTTTCTTCCTCCATGGAGGATAGACGCTTTTTTACCTGCTTGAGCTGATCCTCGAGAAAATCAGCCTGTCTGCCTAAAAAATCCTTTTCATCAGCTGCATCGTATATTCCGGAATATTGTGCATAATCGACTCGCGCTCGTCTGGGAATACCGGCGCCATAGTATATCCTTCCATACCCGCATCTGCGCCCGAGTCCGCGGCGCCAGCCGATGCCGGCATGCCGCCCTGTATAGTTTGCATATCCCGGCGCTTCAAATCCTGTGCACAAGCCCATTCCTCTACCTGTCATCGATCCCATTCCCATTGGACCTGCTCCATCTCCCGCTGGCATATATTACACCTCCTTGCTCCTTATTTATCTTTTCTGTTAATTTTTATTAGCATATGCCCATAATTATAGTAGCATTATTATGAGCATATGTCAATAACAATATGTAAAACTTTTTCTGCAACAGAAAAGGAGCTGAATCTGAGTGAACACACTCAAAGCAGCTCCTTCTATAAATATGGCTTCTGTATTACTTAATCCTTCTTCAATACGGCTATTTATCAGACGATTCGGATTTCCCTTTTTGCGGTTCATGTTTTTCGCTCTCCGGGTCGGATTTGCCGTCTGGCTGCTCCGTCTTTTCCGATTCAGGTTTGTCCTTTTGCGGCTCTGCCTTGTTATTTTTTAGATAATACTGCTCCATCAATATACCCATACCAAGTGAATATATGAAGATATTGAGCAGGCTTACTATTATAACCCCCAGGAAGATGCTTTGCTCAGGCAAAATAAATATTATGAGGAGCTTGATCAGTGTTATTGATACCAAGCCGGTGATAAACTCAGCATACTTACTATTTTTCTGGCTGAATGTCTTAAGTATCATCCTGCCAAGATACATGAAGGCCGGAACAGAAGACCATATGAGCAATATGATGTAAAACAGCGGTGCGATAAGCGTCACAAGCAGTATCAGCAGCAATGAGCTCGCTCCGATAAAGGCAAGTATACCCAGTATTAACTTCCTGCCGATATTTTTCTCTAAACCTTTTGAGATTCTGTCGTACCTTTTCCTTGATATCAGAAGCGCCAGCAGTCCTGCTATAAATACTGCCAGTGTAAACAGAAGCATGATTATTAGCCTCAGGTATGAAAGCGCTCCAATGTCTAGATTCATGGATTCGCCGAATATCCTTACCTCCTGCCCGTATAAGACGGCATTGGACGACCTGGACAGAGGCCCTACTGTGATGACATCTCCCATGATCCTGGCCTGATCCTTAAGTGCAGTACTTCCAAACAGTGAAACCACCTGTCCGGTGACTTCTCCATCCACTATAATGTCTCCGAAGACTGCGATAACATGACCGTTTACCCGATTGTTGACTGAAACATTTCCGAGCACTGATACAACGTTTCCAGAAACAGGCTCAGATATCACAGTATCTTCTAGGATCCGTATCTTGTCACCGCTTTCTGAGCCGACATATATTCCCTCACCCATTACCGGTATGAACGACATGATTACAATCATGAAGACGACAAGGAGCGCTGTCAGTTTTTTCATTCAGCTTCCCCCCCGCCGTGAGTGCCGACATAGTGAAGCAGTCTCTGAATGCCAAAAAGCATCATGATCAGTATTACAAACACATAATAATATGACTTTACAATGGAAAACGCTACATCCACCACTGCCAAAACAGCGTTGGCAAGCAGTGTAAAAATATCCTTTACCACGCCTATGATCGCAGCAGTCGCACTGGAAAACGAGTTGAAGTATTCCCCCAGCTTCTCAAATGCGCTGAACACACTTACTTCTTTCATATCTGCGACAAAAATCAACAGCAATATAATGGACAGCAGTGAGGCGCCATTATAAAGCCATACGATCCTCTTCGAACTTTTTTCTTTTCGTTCCTTCTCAATGACAGCTACTTTATCCATGACCTTGGCTTCAAAATCGGCCGGGGGTTCTATTTCAACCTTTGTATCGAGTGTTGTGAAGATGGCCTTCATGCAATTGAATTCATCACTGCAACTGCTGCAGTTCTTCAAATGCTCTGTGAACTGTATCTCTTCGTCTTTATCCACTTCTTTGTCGAAATATTTCATCATATATTCTTTCGCTGTCTCACAGTTCATAGTGCCTCCTCCTTTCTAGCCGGCATCAGTGCTTCTCTCAACATCAGCCTCGCTCTGTACAGCCTGTTTTTGATTATCGTCATAGGTTCTCCGAGTACCTTGGTCATTTCATCGTATGATAATCCGTTCTGATGGAAAAGGATTATCGGTGTCCTGTATTTTTCGGGCAGCGCCTGGATTGCCTTTCGTATCCTTTCGGAGCGTTCCTTTTGCAGATAACTGACCTCAGGTGTGTCAACGCCGTCTGATAAATCCTGGATCTCCTCGATTGGTGCAACATTTAGCTTCTTTTTTCTGTGTATGTCCAGACAGAGGTTTGTCGCTATGCGAACCGCCCAGGTGGAGAACTTATACTCAGGATTATACCGGTCAAGTGCCTTGTAAATCCTGATAAAAACCTCCTGAGAGATGTCGCTGACCTCCTCTTTGTCATTTATCATATTATATACGACGCTGAATATCAACTTTTTATATCGTGTCACTAGCTCTTCAAAATATTCCTGCTGCCCTGCCAGACACTTTTGTATCAGATCATAGTCGGTCAGCTCCAATCGGTTCTCACCACCTTGCCTATATATGATTATACGACAAAGCGGGCTCTATGTCTTATGTAACTTGTAATTTTTTTGATATAATGTAAGGGGACGCTTCTCTACATGACGAAGTGCTCCGGTGGCTGAGAAACGTCCCCTTTTGATTACCTGGCTTGACGCTTCTCAACATGGCGAAGTGCTCCGGTGGCTGAGAAACGTCCCCTTTTGATTGCCTGGCTTGACGCTTCTCTACCCCCCTTTTTATGGAGGTATAGTTATGGTTATAGTGAATGCTACACGCAAAACAGTACTTGCAGACAAATGTGAGATGGCCGCAACATTCATTTCCAGATTTAAAGGCCTTCAGCTTAGAAAGGAGCTGCGGTGCGGCTGTGGTCTGCTGCTAACGCCCTGCAGCTCCATACACATGTTTTTTATGAGATTCCCTATAGATGCCGTCTTTATTGATCCCAGCAATACGATCATCCACATAGAAGAAAATATCAAACCGTGGAGAATATCGAAAGTAGTAAAAAACTCACGAAGCGTATTGGAACTGCCTTCTGGAACCGTATCTGCGACAGGCACTGAAACAGGCGATTTCATAGAAATCCAAAATTCCTGATTCATATGACACAGCCGTCATCCCGAGTTTTTCATCATATCCTTGGACAAAACTCATATGTCATCGGCTGTGAAATGAAACAATGCACTTATCAAACAGCGCTGTATGGCATTACACACCTTGTTATATCATCTGCCTGCTCACGCATATCAACCATCCAGCCGCTTCCACATGATCAGTGCATCCTCATTGTTGTCAGCATAATAAGCCTTCCTCAGGCCGCCTTCTTTGAACCCGTATTTACGGTATATAGACTGTGCGCTAAAATTGCTTTTTCTTACTTCCAGTGTGAGTGCAGTCAAACTTCTCTTTCCCGCCTCTTCAAGCAGTGACTCTATCAGCAAGCTGCCAACGCCGCTGCGCCTGAACTCCGGATGGACTGCTATATTGGTTATATGTCCTTCATCGCATATCTGCCACATGCCTGCATAGCCGATTGCCTTGCTGTCTGACAATGCACAAAAGTAGACAGCCGCTTCATTATGTATAAACTCGTCCATGATGGATTGCCTGGACCAAGGAATTTTAAAGCTCAGGTTCTCCACCTCGATTATATCTTCTATGTGTTCTTTACATGCCTCGACGATTTTAAAGCTTTTTATCATTCTGTCCGACATCCTCCGACATGCTAGCCGACTATTTTCAAACTGCTTGCGATTCTCCTGCATAATCTCAATCATCAGATCCTTTTATGTTCTCAGACTGTTCGGCTTTCTTTCTCTCATACTCTCTTTCAGCCTGTGATGGCCTCAAATATAAGGGCATCAACTCCTGATAATCAATGCTTTCATCTCTGGCCAAACTGCAAAGTGCCAGGTGAGCTGCAGAAGCTGCCATCTGCTGAAGTGTGAAATCGGGCATGAAATAACACCGGTCATTCAGCTCTATCTTCAAAAAATCTCTATGCAGCAGTACTCCATCACCTGTGAACAGAACCCTTGCATTTCCGTATTTTTCTTCGAGTTGCTTCACCAGTTCTGAAACATGCAGCCCCATATAACCTGACAGATTGTTCATAAGACCGTTCTGAGGCTTGTATAGGGCAGTATAGACTTGATTGTTCCGTGCATCCATAATAGGACATACCAGCGTATCTTCATAAGCAACAGCTGCATTGGCGAGCGCATCCAGTGACGGTACCCCGGCAACAGGCTTTCCAAGTGCGTATGCCATCGCCTTGACCGTTGTTACACCGATTCTCAGTCCTGTAAATGAACCCGGGCCGGTCACAGCAGCATAAATATCTATATCACCGGGAGCCAGGCTGAGGCTGTCCAGCAGCTCCTTCAGCATTGGGATCAGCTTTTGTGAATGCGTTTTTTGATCCTTCATCAGAAATTCAGCCAGCAAGCCCCTTTCGTCGTCAACTACCGCTATCCCTGCCGTTGCAGTGGAAGTATCAACTGCGAGTGCTCTCATCCTCGAGCCTCCTTTCATAATCTGCTGATTTGTCTCCTATAAATTCCATGGTTACCGTTCTGCTGTCAGTGTCTGCATAATCAACTTTATCTATATTTATCTCGATACGGTCCGAGGGAAGTATTTCTCTTATGATATCCGCCCATTCTATGACTGTCACTCCGTCACCTTCGATATATTCATAATAACCGGTTTCGAACATCTCCTGCGCATCACCGATCCTGTATACATCAAAATGGTACAGCGGAAGCCTTCCTTCGTATTCATTGATAATGGTGAATGTAGGGCTGGTAATGTACCCACCGACACCCAGACCCTTTGCTATACCGCCGGTAAAGGCTGTCTTGCCTGTGCCGAGATCACCAATAAGACATATGGTGTCTCCTTTTTGCAGCAGGCTGCCAAGCTTGCGTCCCAATTCAGCCGTTTCCGCAACAGAATGGACGTGGTATTTTCTCATATTCCCTTTACCACCTGACCATTGATAATCGTATATAATACCTTGGACCTGAGCTCCATCGGGTGCCCGTCCATTATTATGATATCCGCATCCTTGCCTATTGCCAGGCTTCCGACACGGTCGTCTATTCCTGCTATTTCAGCTGCATTTATTGTGATCGCCCTGAGTGCCTCGGTATCATCCATTCCCTCTTTTACAGCGACAGCGGCGCATAGAGACAGATACTGAACCGGTGTGCATGGGTGGTCTGTCATAATGGCTGTTTTTATTCCCGCACCTGAGAGTATTCCAGGCGCCTTAACACTCTGGTTCCTCAGCTCTATTTTCGACCTGTCAGTAAGGAATGGTCCTGTGATCACACTTACATTCTCATCTCGCAGTATTTCTGTAATAAGATGCCCCTCAGTGCAGTGCTCGATTGTGATCCTCAGACCGAATTCCTTAGCGATCCTGATAGCCGTAAGTATATCGTCAGCCCTGTGCGCATGCGCTTTGAGGGGGATTTCACCATTGAGTACTTTCAGTAGAGCTTCCATTTTCATATCATAATCAGGCTTATCAAAATTTTCACTGTCGCGCTTATAGTCTTCGAGCATCTTCTTGTATTCCGAAGCCTTCATAAGATTCTCTCTCAGCAGCGCAGCCGTAGCCATCCTTGTCATGGGAGCCTGCCTTTTTTCATGATATACGGTTTTCGGATTCTCTCCGAATGCGACCTTCATGGCCACAGGTTCCTTTATCACCATATCTTCAACTCTTCGGCCGTACGTCTTTAGTGCCGCAAACTGCCCACCGATCACGTTTGCGCTGCCGGGTCCCGTCACAACAGTTGTTACGCCACTCTCCCTCGCCTCAATAAATGATCTGTCTGCATGATAGATCGCATCTATTGCACGCAGATGCGGCATAACAGGATCCGACATCTCATTGCCGTCATCTCCTTCAAAACCGACGGAATCCTCCCACATGCCAACATGACAGTGTGCGTCAACAAATCCAGGCATTACATAACAACCTTTTGCATCAATCACCTCTGAACAGCTTGTTTCAAGCTTCGCCAGCTCCTGACCATCATCTCCCAGCGCTGTTATTTTGCCCCCTTCGGCTGCAATGTATCCGTTTCTATAGTCAACACCTGTCATGGTAATCAGCCTTGCATTTTTAATAAGCAGCATTTTCTGACCTCCTGTTGTATGCTTTTAGCTTGTATTATTGGTACATCATACTCAATTTCGTGATACTCGGCTGAAGTCACAGCGTATACGCAACTGCGGCCTCAAATTCACAATAAAGCTTTCCGTAACACTCCCTAATATAATATCACTGTTTTTCATATTTTAAAATAATCAACAATGTGACAACATGGCCTAGTCATGAAGATATCGTGCGACATCCTCACCTCAATCGTGCGACATCCTCACTTCAATCGTGCGACATCCTCACTTCAATGGACTGAGGAGCTTCCTTGCGGAAATCCGGCGGTTTTACCTCCGGCAGAGGAGATAACTCTCCTGTTACTCCATTTCAGACCTGCTTTTTAAGACCTGCTTTTATTAATGAGACCATAGGTAGTGCCATTCTACCATCTCATGTTCGATCTATTAGCTTAGATAACGTACGCATTTGCACATTTATGTAAACAAGAATTAGATTTATTCCACATTCAGCCAACTCAATGGACAAAATTTCAAGTATAGGACACTTTTTGTTTACATAATCTTGTAAGTGGCGCTATTATCACATGAAACACCCAATTTTCACCGCACAAATTGTCCTATACCTGAATTTTTGTCCACATAAATTAAGCTGCATAGATTTTTATCAAAATCAATACAACTGACGTGCAAGCAATCACTATCACCCTCAAATTTTTGAAAATCTCATATAATGTATTTAAATTGGCACTGTAGCCGATTGGAACGTGCGCCTGTCAGGCGCCACAACAATAAAAAAGAGCCGCATTGCTGCAGCCCTTTCAATTTGCAATATGTTCCGATTACCTCTTGCTGAACTGAGGTGCTCTTCTTGCCTTTTTGAGTCCATATTTCTTTCTTTCCTTCATTCTTGGATCCCTTGTAAGGAAACCAGCCTTCTTCAATGCCGGCCTGAATTCTTCGTCGGCCTTGAGCAACGCTCTTGCGATACCGTGTCTTATTGCACCGGCCTGGCCTGTGAAGCCGCCGCCGATGACCTTGCACAATACATCGAATTTGGACAATGTCTCTGTAAGTGTTAAAGGCTGCTTTACAATAACCTTTAGGGTCTCAAGTCCAAAATAATCATCAATTGATCTTTCATTTATCATTATTTTGCCGTCTCCAGGTACTAGCCTGACTCTGGCTATTGATTTCTTTCTTCTTCCTGTTCCGTAATACTGTATTTTTGCTGCCATCGCTATACTCCTCCCTCCTCATTAAACATTGATTTCCAGAACTTCCGGCTTCTGCGCCTGATGCTCATGTTCTGCGCCCTTGTAAACCTTGAGCTTTCTGAACATTGCACGTCCAAGGCTGTTGTGGGGGAGCATACCCTTTACTGCAAGCTCTATCACCCTTTCAGGTGATTTTGCCATAAGATGCCTGTACTTCATCTCTTTCATTCCGCCCGGCCAGCCGGAATGATGTCTGTAAATCTTACCGTCCAGCTTGTTTCCGGTCAGAACAACCTTCTCTGCATTGATTACGATCACATGGTCTCCTGTATCGACATGAGGCGTATATATAGGCTTGTTTTTTCCTCTCAATACGCTAGCAACTTCGCTCGCAAGTCTTCCCAGCGGCTTGCCGTCGGCATCGACTACATACCATTTTCTTTTAACTTCTTCGGCTTTTGCCATAAAAGTCTTCATGAAATACCTTTCCTCCTCAATTACTTCGCATATATACTTTAAACCGGCCTTGAACACAGCTCTAAATGGGCCGGTCTTTTAGGCACTTTAATATAATAATACAGGTCCGCCTGACGTGTCAAGTATAAATATCGATAATTTTAATTTATCTCTCATTATCTCTATTTTATTGCCTTAATATACCCGTATCTCCTCTATAATCGCTCGTCATTTCACTTTTTTAATGAATATACAGTCTATGCATATACCAAAACAGCTATTTCTGAGCTTCAAGCTTTACGGGAAATTATTATTACATCACAATTATTCACTGATTTCAGCCGGATCAGTATCCGAAAGGCATACCACCGAGCTTTCAAGTCTGTGATCCCTGATCTTTGTAACCTTTATTATCAGCCCGTATCCCTCCACCTCCGGTGTGCTGTCATCATCCGGAATAGTTCCTAACAGACCAAAGACCATACCTCCAAAAGTTTCGAAACTTTCGTCAGGAAGCAATAATCCAAGCTGTTCAGACACTTCGTCAAGTGGTGCTGTTCCTCGTATACGCCAGGTTTTTGAATCGATCCGCTCAATCGGGGGTGTTTCTGCTGGCACAGAAATATCATCTTCAAGGTCTCCAACCAATTCCTCCAGTAAATCATTCATTGTTATTATTCCGCTCATGCCGCCATATTCATCTACCACCACAGCAAAATGATTTCTGAGTTTTTTCATATTGCGGAACAGAACATCCGCCCGAACAGCTTCCGGGATAAACCATGCAGGCTTTACAGCTTTTTTCATAACCTCGTTGCGGACTTTATTATCAAGTCTGAGATAATCCTTTGCATACAATACACCGACAATGTTGTCCGGACTGTCAGAGCAAATTGGATATATGGAATGTCTGCTTTCAATGATAGTTTGCTCCCATTGCTTGTCGGTTTCATCGAGCCATAAAAGAGAAACCTCCGTACGATGGGTCATTATCTCTCCTGCAGAAGTATCATCAAATTCAAATATATTGTGGATCATATCCTGTTCGTCAGGCTGAATGGTTCCTTTTTGCTTGCCCGCATCCAATATCATACGGATTTCCTCTTCCGCATTCTCTTCATCTTCACTATTCGGATCTACTCCTAAAAGCCGTAATAGACCGTTAGTTGATATAGTGAAAATCCAAACAGCCGGAGTAAATATTCTTGAAACAGTATAGATGACCCCTGACATACCGAGTGCAATTTGCTCAGCCTTTTTCATAGCGAGCCTCTTTGGGATTAACTCACCAAGTAATACAGTAAAGTAAGTTAGTAGAACCGTAATAATAGCTACAGATAAAATGTTGACTAATGATGCAGGTATGTGTACTCCTATACTGAAAAACCACTCTACCAGTCTGTCAGAGAAATTTTCAGTAGCGACAGCGCTGCTCAAAAGGTTTACCAAGGTAATACCAACCTGAATCGTTGCAAGAAAACCAGCCGGCTGTCCGATTAGCCTGGTAAGCCGTATGGCACGCTTATCTCCGGAAGCAGACAGCTTCGCAAGTTTGTTGTCATTCATTGTTATTACAGCAATTTCCGCACAGGCAAAAACCGCATTGAAGCTTATGAATACTAGTTGCAGTAAAAGCAGCCATAGCAAAGAGGTATTGTTCAAAAGTAAAACCTCCCTAAAGGGTTAGTTTGACATTGTATATATCTATATTATCTCTGCTCTGGCATAGAGCAGTGAATATAGTTACTTTATGCTTACTCCAATAAAAAAACACATCGTTCTAAAACTCATTTATTCATCGTTTATTCATTAGTAATTGTGCCAGTGCAGTATATATTTCTATTTAACACAGCACTCCGTTACATACTCCTGAAAAATTGCATTTTCTCCTAATAGAAAACCTCCGACAAATACAGTCCGTGAGCCGGTGCCGTTCTACCAGCTCTTCTGCGGTCCAGGCCGGCAATGATATCTGGAATATCCTGCGCCTTGAGCTTACCGAAGCCGACTTCCACAAGGGTGCCTGCCATGATTCTGACCATGTTGTAGAGAAAGCCGCCGCCTGTAATGGAAAACTCAATCAGTTGTACATCATGTTCACCTTCGGGATGAATAATATGCTGAGCCTGCGATATCCTGATCACAGCTGCTTCTGTGATCGTTCTGACAGTAGTTTTTACACTGCTGCCTGATGCGCTGAAAGCCAGAAAATCGTGAGTGCCCCTGAAAAAACCGGAGGCCTCATTCATTGCCTCAACATCCAGCGGGTAATAAACATGATAAGCCCTGTGACGTAGAAGCGCCGACGGGAAGACCGAGTTATATATATGATAGCAGTATTTTTTCCCTTTTGCACTATAACGGGAATGAAAATCCGGCGCAGCCTCTTCGGAGCTTACTACTACGATGTCATCAGGCAAAAGAGCATTAAGTGCATATGAAAACTTATCAGCGGGAATGGATGACTCAGTGAAAAAATTACATACAAATCCAAGAGCATGGACTCCGGTATCGGTTCTGCTCGAACCTGTAAGGTTGCAGCTTTCGCCGATGAGTCTGCAGACTGCGGCGGTAACAGTATCCTGCACTGTAACTGCGTTGTCCTGTCGTTGCCATCCATGGTACGCTGTACCGTCATATTCGATTGTAAGCCTGATATTTCTCTTCATACTTATTTACCTGTCTGTGTTCGAGTCCAAGGATGCAGAACATCCTTTCTGTCTTTGCTTTGATCCCACCTGACCATAAATAGTAATACAGACAGCCTTATGCCCTCAACATTTGTAGTTCATATACCTTCATTCTTTCATACAACCTCTTCGGCTTGGGTCTGCCTGTGTATTCTTCTGCTGCGGACAGTCATCATATCATCCGGTATCAGTTCAGCAGACCTGCGATAGCAGTACCTATCAGCGTTCCGTTATCTACCTTCACAAATTCACAATAGATGCCTTTTACCTCATTTGTGTATACTTTGATATAATGATCGAGCTTACTCCGAAACAGCTTTGATTTATAGAAGGTAGAGCCATCTGCTGTGATACAGACAGGCTCCAGCGGGTTATTGCCCCTGCCTGTTTTTTCAATAACAGCAGTAAGGCTGAATGCTACGAATTTAGCTATTCTTTCAAATATATTATCCATGATATGGAACAAAATAATACCGTCTTCTTCGCTTCCTTTTAAGCAGCATCCTGCAAGAGCATTATCGCCCTTCGGGTAATAGAGGAAATCATCGATCTCCTTTGCCGCAAGCTCTCTGACATTGTTTAGTTCTGCAGTAAAACCGTCTGAGAACAGTCCTTCCGACGCAGCCTTTCTTATGACAGTTAGCATCAGTCCGCCCTGATATGCACCTGAAATCGTTTTTTCAAAAATAAAATCGCCAGGATTCATAGTAGTGCTGTCAAATTCTTCATCGATCTTCCCTTGCGGTACCTTGTTATACCCTCCTGACTCCATATTTATCAGAATCGATCCATCCTGCAATGCCAACTCCGGTATCTTTGTGATATTACGGCGTTTTTCGGCATAGCATATGTTTGTTCCGGTCCCAAGGATAAAGCCTATATATCCGTCAAAGACTCTGTCCGGTGAAGCGGCTCTTCCGGCCAGAAGCGTAGCCACAGTATCATTTAGGACAATTATGCTCTTGTCTCTGGAGAACCCGCGTTTTACAAATACATTCATAAGGTTTTTGCCCAAAAGTTCTCCCTTGACGTCTCTGACCTTAATTTCCTTGCTGAATTTTATCAGCCTTCCGTCTTTATCCGGCATTATATCAGCCGGGTATGAGAAACAGAAGCTGATTTTGTTGCTCCTGTGAAGCACTGGCTGAATATAGTCCGCCATTGTCTCAAAGAATTTCTCTTTTGATACCTCGCCCTTAGAACCCGGCATTGGATAATTCTTAAAGTCATCAATAATCAGTTTTTTGTTCTCATCAAAATGAATGACCGCTACCCTGAAATTGGTGCCGCCTGCATCAATTGCAATCACAGGCTCCATCAGCGGCAATTCCCCGTCCATTCCAATGTACGTCGGGATCATTAGCAGGGAACCGCCTCCCTCAAGGCCGATTTTCATTTCATTTCTAAATATTCGGCAGTTTTTATCCAGATCAATACCGGATGCATCCATCCCGAATTTTTTCAAAAAACTCTCTGCCCTATCCTTCGCCATCTTCATGGTAAACCTCCAAATATACATTTTATTCATTCAGATATTAATAATCCGAGTTAGCTCCTGATACCATTTTATTCATTCAGATATTAGTGATCCGAGTTAGCTCATGATACCATTTTGTTCTTACTGCTGCCCAAGCTAAACCAATTTGAATACTTTATAACTTACAAGCAAATCGGGGACGAACCTATAAATATTCTAGCATTAACAGGCCGGTAAAAAACGTAAAAGTGACAATCCATATAATCGTATCGGCGGTTGTAAACTGCAGTTGACGCAGCCTTGTTCTTCCCGTACCTCCTCTGTAGCATCTAGCCTCCATTGCCGTTGCCAGCTCATCTGCTCTTCTGAATGCACTTACAAACAGCGGTACCAGGACTGGTATAAAGCTCTTTGCACGCTGCACAAGGTTGCCCGTATCAAAATCAGCCCCTCTTGCTGCCTGTGCCTTCATTATCTTGTCTGTTTCCTCAAGCAGTGTGGGAATAAACCTTAGTGCAATTGACATCATCATTGCCAGCTCATGAGCAGGCAGGCCTATCTTCTTGAACGGTGACAACAGCCTCTCGATACCGTCGGTCAGAAGAATAGGTGTCGTGGTAAAGGTCAGCAGCGATCCGCTGATTATTATCAACGCAAGCCTCACAGCCAGCATCAACGCAAGGATGATACCCTCATAGGTAATGTATTTGAACGGCACCGTTTGTGATATTGGTGTCCCGCCTGTAGAAAACATGTTAATAACCGCAGTAAAGATAATAATAAACAGCAGCGGCTTAAGTCCCCTTAATGTATATTTAAGAGGCACTCCGGAGATTATCACAGCCAGCAGCGTGAACATAGCTATTGAAATAAACGTGAAGAATGAATTCACAAGGAATATCATTACCATAAACACTATCGATAGTATGATCTTTGTTCTCGGATCTGCCCTGTGTATGATGGATTCGCCCGGAATGTACTGGCCTATCGTTATACTGGTGTTTATCATGCCAGTGCACCTCTTTCCTTCAGGTGCTTGAGCAGTTCATCCCTTGCAGCCTGTACAGTATATGCCCTGTCATTTATTTCAGGTAATAAAGACTTCAGTTTTTTCATCAGATAAGCAACCTGTGGTGCGGAGAGGCCTATGTCCTCAAGTCTGTCGATGTCGGAAAATACTTCATCTATTCTCCCATCCATCTCAAGACGCCCATTGTTCATAACTATTACTCTGTCCACCAGCTTTGCAATATCCTCCATGCTGTGAGATACAAGGATAACGGTCATACCCATCGTTTCATGTATATGCGTTATAAACCCGAAAACCTCGTCTCGTCCTTTGGGATCGAGGCCTGCCGTTGGTTCATCAAGTATGAGAATGGAAGGTTTCATTGCCAGCACTCCGGCTATAGCCACCCTTCTCTTTTGCCCTCCAGACAGCTCAAATGGCGATTTCTCCAGCATCTCCCGGCTTAGTCCGACCGCCTCGGTCACACTGTAGATCTCTTTTTTCGCCTCTTCTTCAGGCAGGTTTTGTTTGCGCAGTCCAAACGCAATATCTTTATAAACCGTTTCCTCAAAAAGCTGGTGCTCCGGGTATTGAAACACTATACCAACATGACGCCGCAGCTCTTTCAGTCCTTTACCTGCCGTGTCAATGCCATTTATCAGCACCTTCCCGGATGTCGGCTTGAGAAGGCCGTTGAAATGCTGTATAAGTGTCGACTTACCCGAACCCGTATGTCCAATGATGCCTATAAACTCACCATCACCTATCTCCAGGCTGATATCCTTGAGAGCCTCTTTTTCAAACGGCGTTCCCTGCATATATATATATGATAAATTTTCAATAACGATAGACATCAATATCTCCCTAACACATCAAATAAATATACATTTATTATAACACTTAAGTTCATAGAAAATTTTTCGTTCATAGAAAAATTTTCTTACAAGTCGCAGAATATCCAAAGGATATTTTGTGATAATGCAGTGTTTCAACGAGGCGAGTATCGCCTCGCTATACCTAACGCTTACTATTATAATTGTAACAAAAATAACTGCAAGCTTTTTTTGGGGACAGTTCTTCACGGGGACAGTTCTTCACGGGGATAGTACTTCCTCTGAGGGACAGTTCTACATTTGTTGGGGGACAACTCTCTCCTGAGGGACAGTTCTTCATGAGGGCAGTTCTTCATGAGGGCAGTTCTACCCTATTTCAATCAGAATGAATAAATGGTACAATATGGTGAACAGGCCGGTCAGGTATTATCGCATCTTCGACGGCAAAGATTAATATAAAGGGACACTTGATTGGCAAATATTCCGAAAGGATTTCACAATGAGCGGAAGTGAACATTACTTTACAGAAAAACCTACATCCGAGATAAAAGAACGTAGTTTCAGACATAAAATAAAGAATATAGAACTGTCCCTCACCTCGGTCAGCGGAGTGTTCGCATTTGAAAATAAAGTGGACAAGGCTTCCGAACTACTGATAGAAGCATTCAGGCCATCCGGCCATTCCGTACTGGATCTGGGCTGCGGTTATGGTGCTGTTGGGCTATCCATAAAAGCACTTTACAAGAACCAGCTCGTATGCCTGTCAGACATTAATGAACGAGCTGTTGAGTATGCTATGCTTAATGCTGCAAATAACGCTCTGGAGGTAAAGGCAGTCAAAAGCAACCTTTTTGCGGCATTTGACGGGATCGCCTTCGATGATATAATTACAAACCCTCCCTTTGCAGCAGGAAAAAAACTGCTGTCGAGCCTGATAGATCAAGCCTATGACCACCTCAATCTAAATGGTGCACTGTGGATGGTCGCATACCACAATAAGGGCGGATCCTCACTAAAGAAAATGATGCAGGGACGTTTTTCAAATGCCGAGGATGTGGAAAAGAGCGGCGGCATCAGAGTATACAAGTCAGTGCGCATATAAATAGCGCTGGCGCTATTTCCCTCATATCACCAACACCTCACTCATAAAGCAAGAGCAACAGCGGCGTTTATGGAGGTTATCTTTTATGCCTTAAAGCATCTCTGCAAAACAATTAATCGAACAGAAGTTACTGCACTGCCTGATAGATACGACATCCTGAGCCAGGTTTACTTATTTGTTGAACAGGAGCATTATTTTTGGTGCTTATGAAACACTACCGAAATAAATGGTACTGGCGCTCCGACCCTGACACCCACTGCAAACACACGACATCATCCGTGTTGCCGGTGGTGGTTCCTGCCGCCTCATTCGAGCTTCGTGATCCGTACATATCTGTAGCACTTGCAGCCAATGAATGCTTTGATCTCCCATCCTCTGTCCTTTTCGTCCAGAATTCCAACCTGGGGAAATAGTTAGATTTTTCAAGTAATGGGAGTCATAAAGCCTTAATAAATTGCGGTAAGTTGCCATAATACAGTAAATGGCGTAGTTATGTATAGTCTCTCATGTGATATTTTAAATTCTCCGGGAAATAATACCCCATTAGTTGTATTTTTTAGCAACGTACTTCAAAACAATGCTTCGCTATTAACAGCAACATCGAATATGGCGGTCCGACCCTGACACCGATCTGCGACTAATATAAGTGCCCCGTTAAAAGTGCTCCGCTATAAGTGCTCCGCTATAAGTGCTCCGCTATAAGTGCTCCGCTATAAGTGCTCCGCTATAAGTGCCCCGCTATAAGCGCCCCACTATAAGTGCCCTGCAAAAAGTGCCCCGCTAAAAGTGCCCCGCAAAAAGCACTCCGTTAAAAGTGCTCCGCTATAAGTGCCCCGCTAAAAGCGCCCCACTAAAAGTGCTCTGCTATAAGTGCCCTGCTAAAAGCGCCTCGCTATAAGTGCCCTGCTAAAAGCGCCCCGCTAAAAGTGCTCTGCTAAAAGCGCCCCGCTATAAGCGCCCCGCTATAAGCGCCCTGCTAAAAGCGCCCCACTATAAGTGCCCCGCTAAAAGTGCCCCGCTAAAAGTGCCCCGCAAAAAGCACCCTGCTAAAAGCGCCCGCAACTCAGAGATGTGTCTTAAGATACTGTACAGCCTCATCGACAGTCAATACATCGGTAGGAAAATCAAAGCCAAATTTATTAAGCTCATACATAAGCTCTGTAACCTGCGGCACATCGAGCCCCAGACTTTTTATACTCTTAACATCACTGAATACCTCCCGTGGTGTGCCAATCATAACACAGCTTCCATTATCTATCACGAGAACCCTGTCTGCCTTCCCGGCTTCATCCATATGGTGCGTGATGTGAACAATAGTAATGCCCTCTTCGGTATTCAGCCTCCTCAGGATGCGCATTACTTCCTTCCTGCCGACAGGATCAAGCATCGCAGTCGCTTCATCAAGCACTATACATTTAGGCTTCATAGCCAATATACCAGCTATGGCGACTCTTTGCTTCTGTCCTCCCGACAACTGATGAGGAGCATGCTTCTTATATTCTGTCATGCCGATCATCTCAAGCGCTTCATCAACACGCATTCTTATTTCCTGAGGCGGCACACCCAGGTTCTCAGGTCCGAAGGCCACATCCTCTTCAACCACCGTACCGACTATCTGATTGTCGGGATTCTGGAACACCATGCCTGTTGAACTCCTGATATCCCACAGCAATTCTTCATTGGCAGTATCGATACCGTTTACTACGACAGTTCCGGACACCGGCAGGATCAATGCATTCATCAGCTTTGCCAGCGTTGATTTGCCCGAGCCGTTCCTGCCAAGTACAGCCAGAAACTCACCCTTCCCAATAGATAGGCTGACATCGTCAAGCGCCTTTACATCCGGCACGTCTTCACTGTGGGATCTATAAACATAGCTTGCGCTGTTCACTTCTATAATGCTTTTATTCTTATTTCTATCCGCTGACAATGCACAAACCCCTTTCAAGCTGATATCAAATTGCTGGATCCATACAAACAAAATCAGGGATCGGCCTGTTTCGGCAAATCCCTGGCTTTTTCGTACAAAAAACTTACGCCTGCTTGGTCAACTCAAGTATGACAGCCTCAGCTGCATCGCCTCTCCTTGGTCCAAGCTTGTAGATCCTGGTATATCCGCCGCTGATTCCTTTGAATCTCGGGCCGATTTCATCAAAGAGCTTGTCGACAACGTTGATATACTTACCGTTCTCATCCTTGACTCTGTAGATCCAGTTCATTGCCCTTCTCCTGGCGCTAAGCCTTGAAGGTTTATCAACTGTTACCATATCTGTCTTCACTTCTCTTTCGACTACTTCGTATTTCCTGCCGTTTTTAGAAGTGACTGATTTGGTGATCTTTTTCCCCTTGCTGTCTACTTTTGCAGCACTGATCTTTACCTGCTTTGATGTGATGTTGCCATCTTCCTTTATAGCCATAGCGATCAATTTTTCAGCAATAGCCTGTACTTCCTTTGCTCTGGCTACGGTCGTCTCAACCTTGCCCTTCTGAAGCAAAACAGTAACGAGATTTTTTAGTATTGCCTTTCTCTGATCGGTAGCACGTCCCAGCTTTCTCTGTGTAGGCATTACCCTCTTACCTCCCTAAACTCCTTTTTCATTCTTCGCTTGGAGCGAGCGACAATCCTAAAGCGTGAAGCTTCTGGAGCACTTCCTCAAGTGACTTCCTTCCAAGGTTTCTCACTTTCATCATGTCTTCTTCCGTCTTGTTGGTCAAATCCTCGACCGTATTTATACCGGCTCTCTTCAAGCAGTTATATGATCTCACGGACAGATCCAGTTCTTCGATTGTCATCTCCAGAACCTTCTCTTTCTTTGTCTCCTCTTTTTCTACCATGATTTCCGTATGCTTCGCATGATCCGAAAGGTCAATAAACAGATTCAGATGCTCGCTCATGATCTTTGCACCAAGACTTATAGCCTCATCGGGTTTGATGCTGCCATTAGTCCAGACCTCCAGAGTGAGCTTGTCAAAATCGGTAACCTGACCTACACGTGTATTCTCCACAGTGTAATTGACCTTCCTTACAGGCGTATATATGGAATCAATAGGTACTATGCCGATAGGCTGACCTGGCTGCTTGTTCTTTTCCGCCGGTATGTAACCTCTGTTTTTATTGAGCACCAGCTCCATGTAAAATCTGCTCTCGCCATTCAAAGTGCATATATGAAGATCAGGATTGAGGATCTCCACATCTGAATCCGCCTTTATATCTCCAGCAGTGACAGGTCCTTCACCATCAGCGTCTATATAGACTATCTTTGGACCGTCGCTGTGAAGCTTCAGCGAAAGGTTCTTTACATTAAGTATGATTTCAGTCACATCTTCTATAACACCGGGCACTGTTGAAAACTCATGCAGTACTCCATCTATCTTAATCGATGTTACCGCAACTCCCGGCAAAGATGAGAGCAGTATCCTTCTGAGGGAATTACCCAGCGTAATGCCGTATCCCCTCTCCAGAGGCTCTACTACAAACTTCCCAAAGGTATTGTCTTCCGTGGACTCAACACATTCGATTTTTGGTTTTTCTATTTCGATCAACAAAAACCCTCCCTTGACTTGCAAATTTATTTATATGAGGGCAACTGATTCGTAATCCTTATATCATATTCAGTACTCTGTTTTTAATACCCTTATGCTTATATTACTGGAATAGTCAGTTGCTTTTCAAGCCGTCCGGAGCGCCGGGATCTCCCAGAGCTCCTTCTGGCTGGTCGAACTGGTTATTTCCGATCTATAGGTATAAATCAATAGTACTATCAGATTACTTGGAGTACAACTCGACGATGAGATGTTCTCTGATCGGAAGATCAATCTCTTCCCTTTCCGGCAACGTAACCATCTTGCCGGTAAGGTTTTCAGCGTCGAATTCAAGCCATTTCGGGACCACCTTGCCGCCCGCTATATCAATAATGGATTTCATCTTATCAGATCCCCTCAATTTCTCGCGTACTGCTATTACATCACCAGGGACCAGAAGGATCGAAGGTATATTAGCCTTCTTACCGTTCAGTGTGAAATGTCCATGCCTTACAAGCTGTCTTGCTTCAGGTCTTGATGTAGCAAGTCCAAGTCTGTAAACCACATTATCTATCCTGCTTTCAAGTATCTGCAGAAGGTTTTCACCAGTAACGCCTTTTTTCTTTACTGCCATATCGAAATACTTTCTGAACTGGCTTTCAAGTATTCCATAAAATCTTCTTGCTTTTTGTTTTTCACGCAGCTGCATGCCATACTCAGACATTTTCTTTCTCTGCTGTCCATGCTGTCCCGGAGCATATGCCCTCTTTGCGACAGAGCATTTGTTGGTATAGCATCTTTCACCCTTCAGAAAAAGCTTCTCGCCCTCTCTGCGGCAAAGTCTGCAAGATGAATCTGTATATCTTGCCATCTATTCTAACACCTCCATATTACACTCTTCTTCTCTTGGGCGGCCTGCATCCGTTGTGCGGAATAGGCGTTTCGTCCTTTATCAGGCTAACATCAAGCCCGGCTGCCTGTAAAGCTCTTATAGCTGCTTCTCTTCCGGCTCCGGGGCCTTTTACATAAACTTCAACTGTTTTAAGACCATGCTCCATTGCTGCTTTTGATGCAGTTTCTGCTGCCATCTGAGCCGCAAACGGAGTGCTCTTTCTGGATCCTCTGAAACCCAGTCCACCGGCGCTTGCCCATGAAATTGCATTTCCTGCAGTGTCAGTAATCGTGACTATAGTATTATTGAACGTTGAACGAATATGTGCTGCTCCGCGTTCAATATTTTTACGCTCTCTTCTTTTTCTGGTCGTTCTTTTTCCACCAGTTCTAGCTGCCATGCGATAATCAACCTCCTATCCTTGTTATTTCCTTCTCTGGACGCCAACAGTTCTCTTAGGACCTTTTCTTGTGCGTGCATTTGTCTTGGTCTTCTGGCCTCTTACCGGCAATCCGGTTCTATGCCTCCTGCCTCTATAGCATCCAATTTCCATCAATCTTTTGATATTAAGAGAGATCTCTCTTCTGAGGTCACCCTCCACCTTATATTCCTTGTCTATTACTTCTCTGAGTCTGCTGATCTCATCATCTGTCAGATCTCTTACCCTTGTGTCCGGGTTGATAGCAGTCTTTTTTAGAATTTCAATAGCCTTGCTTCTTCCCAGGCCAAAGATGTAAGTCAACCCAATTTCTACCCGCTTTTCTCTGGGCAGGTCTACTCCGGCAATACGTGCCATCTTGTCAAACACCTCCAAATAATTCCTACAGTGTAACAACTTTTATATCGTAGTTCGATTGCTTGTGTACAGGGTCACATACATAACCGGCATATATTTCGTATAATTACATACCTTAAGTATACAGACCCGGTATTTATGATCAACATCCGAATCGTGTGCATTTTCAGGCGCACACGCAGCCGCTCCGGAATGGTCAATTCAATTTTGTCCCAGGTTGGATAATTGATAATTGACTGCAAATCAAGCAAAAATTATATCATATATTTATAACTAAAACAAGCTTGTTTTGCAATTTTCCAATCCCCAATTACGATTGTACTTCAAAAAGCCGCTTTTATGCTTATATGCGACTTCCCCTGCAAGTCTGAGTTACCTTTGCCTGTAGGGAGCACTTCAGTTTAGCTCCCATACTGAAATGCCTTTGTACAATCTGTGATTTTACTTATCAACAGTATTTTCAATTACTCCTTTTGCTGTAATCCATGCAGTTTATGAGCTCTAAGCCGCATGAAACGGTCATTTTTTTGAATATGACCTTATAACGCATAGTTCAAAGAATAATTTACGATTGCAGAAAATTTTTCTTACCTCTGCGCATTTCAACCATGCGGGAGATATGCTCTGCATCCCAGGCAGGAAATATGCTCGCCGCCTGAAAGGCAAATCGGTACCCTCCACCAAGTGGTTTTCACCCTATGGGCTGAAAATACGTCGAGAGATGGGGGACATCATTCGCCTCGTTATAAGCAAAATCTTATCGATCATCCAGCACCTTGTCCGGTTGCTTCAAACGTCCAACCTGACTGAATGAATCCAGATGATTCAATGCCTCAGCCCTGTTTCTGTTTATGCTTGGGGTTTTCGCAAATAACCATTACCTTACCTTTTCTTCTGATTATCTTGCATTTTTCACACATAACTTTTACAGAAGGTTTTACTTTCATTTTTTACACTCCCTATCCAGTTAGTAATCATGTATCTGATCCAATCCGGCAGGTTCTGTTGCCTGCGCCGATATTACCAGGATCTTACCTATTTTGCTCTCCATGTGATCCTTCCGCGGGTCAGATCGTATGGTGACAATTCCAGAGTCACCCGGTCACCCGGCAGGATCCTTATAAAATTCATCCTGAGCTTGCCTGAAATATGAGCAAGCACTTTATGCCCGTTTTCCAGTTCTACCTGAAACATCGCATTCGGTAATGCTTCAATGATTTTTCCCTCAACTTCTATTACATCATCTTTTGACAAAACTCAAACCTCCTTTTCAACTGACAACATCAGCCAGAGCTTTCCTTACATCCGCATTTGTAATTCTGCCGCTGCTCTTCAGCTTTTCCGCAAGACCTTCCGCCATTTCATCTGTAATATCCAGATGCTTGATTTTCTTTTTTTTCGGTTTCTCTACTCTTCTCAAATCACCATCACAGATCTCTACGAAAATATCATCAATCACCTTTACAACAACAAACCTTCTCCCGGCATCCCTGCCGGCACGAGAGACAACTATTCGGCCTACAGTTGCATTCAAGCACCCTCACCTCTGTGTTTTGTCATGATGATCGGTTCCCCGTCAGTAACCGCTATGGTATTTTCATAATGAGCAGACAACTTACCGTCGGCTGTAACCACCGTCCATTTATCACTGAGTATTTTTACATTGTATACTCCCTGATTGATCATGGGTTCTATCGCCAGTGTCATTCCCGGCTCCAGTCTTGGTCCTCTCTCACGTGTAGCATAGTTCGGTATCTGAGGAGGTTCCCACAATTCTTTGCCTATGCCGTGGCCTACATAATCACGTACTACTGAAAATCCGTTGCTTTCGGCATATTGCTGTATTGCCCTGGAGATATCTACAATACGATTGCCTTTAATTGCATATCTTATTCCTTCATAGAAGCTCTGTTCAGTAACCTCAATCAGTCTACGGGCTTCGTCCGATATGTTTCCGACAGGAAATGTCCTTGCCGCATCTGCGCAATAACCGCCATAGCTGGCACCCATATCGACACTAATAATATCTCCATCTTTTAATTCTCTTAAACCCGGTATCCCGTGTATGATCTCGTCGTTGATCGACGCACATATAGTACCCGGGAAGTCCGGTCCTCCTCTTACCGGGCATGGTACACCCTTAAAAAGCGGTAATGCCTTCTGCCCTAATACGTAGTCTTCTGCGATCCTGTTGAGTTCCTTTGTCGTAATACCTGGTCTGACAGCTTCCTCTATAAGTTTGAGCGCGGTTGCTACTATTTCGCATGCTCCTGCCATCTTTTCCAGTTCAGTTCTTGACTTTATTGTTATCATTCTGTCAAACCCAGTGTCTGATATATCTCCGCTGTAGTATCGGAAACCTGGCCTGCACCTTTTACCTCAACCAGTATGTTTTTCCCCTTATAGTAGCTGATAAGAGGTTCTGTCTGAATATGATATGTCTTAAGCCTATTTATAATCGTTTGCTCACGGTCGTCTTCCCTCTGGATCAGTTCCGCACTGCAATTCCCACATATGCCTTCACGTGCGTTTTCGCTTGATCTTACATGGTATATTGTATTGCACTCCGGACATACTCTTCTTCCGGAAAGCCTCTTTATTATGGTATCATCCTCAATATCTATATTAAGGACTATATCCAGCTTTGTACCAATTTCACTCAATATCTTATCAAGAGCCTCAGCCTGCGGGATCGTACGTGGAAAACCGTCCAGTATGAATCCGTTGCTGCAATCCGGTTCAGACAGCCTGTCTTTGACTATGCCGACTGTAACTTCATCAGGAACGAGTTCTCCGCTGTCGATATACTGCTTCGCAAGTTTTCCAAGCGGAGTTTCATTTTTGATATTGCTCCTGAATATATCGCCAGTCGATATATGCGGGATCTGCAGCTTCTTCGAGAGAATGACCGCTTGTGTTCCTTTTCCCGCACCCGGTGCGCCTAAAATCATAATTTTCATTTTACACTACTCTCCCATCGTCCCCAGTGAAAAAATGCTCCGGGGACTAACCCATGAAAGCCGGTATTTGCAGTCCTTGCAAAAGGAACATTACATGTACCGGCTTTATGTTTTATGTCTTACTCCAAAAATCCCTTGTAGTGTCTCATCAGCATCTGTGACTCGATTGCCTGTACAGTATCCAATGCAACACCAACGAGGATCAGTACTGCTGTACCTCCGAACCAAATACCGGGTATATTGGTGATATTCCCAAGCATTATCGGGGCTACAGTTACTATAGCCAGGAACAATCCGCCAAACCATGTGACTCTGTTCAGTACCTTTGTAATGTAGTCCGAAGTGGCCTTGCCCGGCCTGTATCCTGGTATGAAGCCGCCATTCTTTTTCATATTGTTTGCAATTTCTACCGGGTTGAACTGCATAACCGAGTAGAAGAACGTGAAGAACAATATCAACAGCGCATATATGATAATATACAGCGGACTTCTTTCAGGGTTCTTGAACAAATTCACGAACCAGTTGTCTGCATTTGCAAAGAACATCGTTACGATAGTCGACGGAAGCATCATGATGGACATTGCGAATATGATCGGAATAACACCTGCAAGATTGACTTTTATAGGCAGATGAGTGCTTTGTCCGCCGTACATTTTTCTTCCAACCACTCTCTTCGCATACTGTATCGGAATCCTTCTCTCAGCCTGCTGTACCCAGATGACCGCTGCTATAACTACAACAAACAACAGGAGTACGCCGATTATTGCCAGTATTCCGAAAACGCCTGTACCAAACCTTCCGAGATTATAGTTCGTTATCAGTCCTTTTACTGCATCCGGTCCTCTTGATACTATACCTGCAAAGATTATCATTGATATGCCATTGCCGATTCCATTCTCTGTGATCTGTTCACCAAGCCACATAAGAAATGCTGTACCTGCTGTAAATGTCAGAGTTATCGTAAGAAAACTCCAGACACTTCCTCCATCGATGACACCATCATACGGAAGTACTGTAAAGTAGAGTGCAACTGCCTGTACAAGACCGAGTATAACAGCGCCGTACCTGACATACTGCTGCAGTATCTTCCTGCCTTCTTCGCCTTCCTTCTGCAGTCTTTCGAGTGCCGGGATGGCTACGGTCAAAAGCTGCATTATAATTGATGCGTTGATGTACGGTGATATACTCATTGCAAATATTGACGCCACCTTGAATGCTCCGCCGGATACTATATTAAGGAATCCGCCGAGTGAGCCTGCCACATCGAGCAGTGCTGAAAACGCCTTTGCGTCAAGTCCTGGATTTGGTATATATGAGCCTATTCTAAATACTATCAGCATTGCTATAGTAAACAGGATCCTCTTTCGTAGATCAGGGATCTTCCATGCATTACGTATAGTCTCGAACATTTCGCCCATATTATACCACCTCTGCCTTTCCTCCTGCAGCTTCTATTTTCTGGGAAGCTGTCTTTGTAAATCTCGCAGCTTGGACAGTAAGTTTTTTAGTGAGTTCTCCGTTTCCGAGTATCGATACGCCGTCATTAAGCTTCTTGGTAAGCCCCTTTTCTTTAAGGAGCTCTCCGTTAACTACCGTACCATCTTCGAATATATTCAGAGCCGATACATTAATCTCAGCATATACCTTTGCAAAATCCTTGTTGTTGAATCCTCTCTTGGGCATCCTTCTGTAGAGAGGCATCTGGCCGCCTTCAAACCCCGGCCTTACTCCGCCGCCTGCGCGCGCATTCTGACCCTTATGTCCACGGCCGCCTGTTTTTCCGTTGCCTGAACCGTGTCCTCTGCCCTTTCTGGTCGGGGCCTTCTTTGCACCTGCTGCCGGTCGCAATTCATATAGTTTCACCTTCTGCACCTCCCTTATATCTCTTCTACGGATACCAGATGTGATACCGTCTTTATCATTCCTCTGATCTGAGGGTTATCCTGTTTTTCGACAGAACTGCCTATTTTCCTTAAACCAAGTGCTTCAACAGTAGCTTTCTGGTTTTTAAGGCTTTTATTTGTACTTCTCGTTAATGTTATTTTCAGCTTTGCCACCGCAGTATCCTCCTAACCCAATATTTCTTCCGGTGTTTTACCGCGCAGTCTGGCTACTTCCTCAACCGTCTTTAGCTGAGAAAGCGCATTGATCGTTGCGTTTACCATGTTGATCGGATTGTTGGATCCCAGCGACTTGGTCCTGATATCACGTACTCCCGACAACTCGAGGACTGCTCTTACGGGACCTCCCGCAATAACACCAGTACCTGGTCCAGCCGGCTTGAGCAGCACTTTGCCCGCACCGTATTGTCCGATTGCCTCATGGGGAATAGTAGTCTCAACAAGAGGAACCTTGATAAGATTTTTCTTGGCATCATCTATTCCCTTTCTTATTGCATCGGGTATTTCAGCTGCTTTTCCGATTCCGGTCCCTACATAGCCATTCTCGTCTCCGACAACGACGAGGGCACTGAAGCGGAAGTTTCTGCCGCCCTTTACAACTTTGGTAACACGTCCTATTTTAACGACCTTTTCCTTAAGATCCAATGTTCCAGCATCGATACGCTGCAATTTCCATCCCTCCTCATACAAACCTGATTAATAATTGGTTCAAGACTGCCTTCCTAAAATTCAAGTCCGCCTTCTCTTGCACCTTCTGCAAGTTCCATTACTCTTCCGTGGTACAGATATCCGCCCCTGTCGAATACGACCTGCTTGATGCCCTTCTCAACTGCTTTTTGGGCTACCAGCTTGCCGACTTCTTTTGCAGCTGCCTTATTACCGCCGTTAGTCAGCTTCCCTTTGAGCGCCTCGTCGATTGTGGATGCTGATACGAGTGTTGTGCCTGTGGTATCATCGATTATCTGCACATATATATTCTTTAAGCTTCTGAAAACGTTGAGCCTTGGGCGCTCAGGAGTACCACTTATTTTTTTGCGTACTCTTACATGCTTTCTCAGCCTGATTCCATTTTTGCTGGGTTTATTAATCATTTACTCTCAACTCCCTCCTACTAAGCTTTAGCTCCGGCTTTGCCTGCCTTGCGTCTGATTACTTCGGTCTCATACTTGATTCCTTTGCCGAGATAGACCTCAGGTTCTCTCTTCGCCCTGATCTTTGCGGCAAATTCACCGACCTCCTGCTTGTCGCTGCCCTTGACGATTATCTTGTTGGGGGCTGGGACTTCGACAGTGATGCCTGCAGGCTCATCCATTTCGACCGGATGCGAATAACCGAGGGTGAGCATCAGTTTCTTTCCCTGCTTCTGTGCCCTGTAGCCGACACCGTTGATCTCGAGTTTCTTTTCAAAACCATTTGTGACACCTTCCACCATGTTGTTAACAAGTGTTCTTGTCAACCCATGGAGGGATCTGTGGAGCTTATTATCTGAAGGCCTTGTTACTATTATTTGTGAGCCCTCTTTCTTAATGATCATATCTTTGTGCATTTCTTTAGTCAAAGTTCCCTTAGGACCTTTTACTACAACAACGTTTTCATTTATATCTACATTTACGCCAGCCGGTATATCGATTGGCATTTTTCCTATCCTTGACATTAAAGCACCTCCTGTTCTTGAGATTATGAGCTCCCTTACGGGCAGTCACCCCCGAGAGCCCTTTTCAGATATTCAGTCGCTTCACATTACGATCTACGCATATTTAGCAACATATATTTTAGATCAAACTACCATATAAATGCAAGTACTTCTCCGCCTACTCCTTCAGTTCTGGCCCTTTTATCGGTCATAACACCTTTTGAAGTGGAAATCACTGCAACGCCAAGCCCTCCAAGAACCTTCGGCAGTTCATCCTTGTTTGCATAGACCCTGAGTCCGGGCTTGCTGATCCTCTTGATTCCCGAGATGACATTCTGCTTGTTGCCTGTATATTTGAGAACTATCCGGATAATACCCTGTTTACTGTCTTCTATGAACTCAACGTTCCTGATGTAACCTTCATCCAATAATATACGAGCGATATCCTTCTTTATATTGGATGCCGGTATGTCAACTGTTTCATGTTTTGCCGAGCTTGCATTCCTGATCCTCGTCAGCATGTCGGCGATAGCATCTGTGATCTGCATATTTTCAACCTCCTTCCAAAATTATTCACCAGCTGGCTTTTTTTACGCCCGGTATTTGTCCCTTGTAAGCCAGAACTCTGAAGCACAAACGGCAAATCCCGAATTTCCTCATATATGCATGAGGCCTTCCGCAGAGTTTGCATCTGTTATATGACCTGGTGCTGAATTTTGGACTTCTTTGCTGTTTTATGATCATTGATTTTTTTGCCACGTTTATCCTCCTTCCACGTGTCCCAATTCCTTGTACATCCGTACATTGTTCACCTATTACCCGGGGACATTTCTCATCCATCGAGGAATTCCCCTTGCAAAGGAGTGTCACTGTACATCGTTCATCCCATCTGGCTGAACGGCATTCCGAGAAGCTTGAGAAGCTCTCTGGCTTCCTCATCAGTTTTTGCGGTAGTAACGAATACTATATCCATTCCTCTTGCTTTTTCCACCTTATCGTATTCGATCTCCGGGAATATCAGTTGGTCTTTTACACCCAGTGTATAATTGCCTCTTCCGTCAAATGAATTAGCAGATACTCCTCTAAAGTCCCTAACTCTCGGAAGTGACGCATTAAGCAGTTTGTCGACAAAATTATACATCTTCTCGCTGCGGAGTGTTACCTTGCAGCCTATGCTCATTCCCTCTCTCAATTTGAAGTTCGCTATCGATTTCTTCGCCTTGGTCACTACCGGTCTCTGCCCTGTAATGGTCGTCAGATCATTAACCGCAGCATCCATAGCTTTGGGATTTTCCTTTACATCTCCGACTCCCATGTTGAGTACTACCTTTTCGAGTTTCGGTATCTGCATCGGACTGCTGTATTTAAATTTTGCCTGCATCGCCGGTATTACTTCGTTTTTGTATTTATCCTTAAGCCTGGCCATTAGACCTTAACCTCCTTTCAAGAAGATTGTATTATTCTTCTTTCGATTCTTTCTGTGTGTCTATTATCTCGCCGCATTTCTTGCATACACGATCCTTCTGACCGTTTTCATGGACGACCTTCCCAACCTTTGTCGGGCTTTTGCATCTGCTGCAAACCAACATCACCTTTGAACTGCTTATCGGTGATTCCTGATGGATGATGCCGCCCTGCTGGTATCTTCCTCTTGGTTTCTTGTGCTTGGTTGACATGTTCACGCCTTCAATGATCACCGTCATGTCATTGGGATTCACAGCGAGCACCTTGCCCTTTTTCCCTTTATCCTTGCCTGAGAGAACATAAACATTGTCTCCAGTTTTTACATGTACTTTATTTACCACTTTTACGCCGCCTCCTCCCTCAAAGAACTTCCGGTGCGAGTGAAAGTATCTTCATGTATTCTTTTTCTCTCAATTCTCTCGCAACAGGACCAAATATACGTGTTCCTCTTGGGTTCTTATCATCTTTGATTAGTACCGCTGCATTCTCATCAAACTTGATATATGAACCATCGGACCTTCTAACGCCCTTCTTGGAACGAACTATGACACATTTGACTATTTCACCTTTTTTCACAACTCCGCCGGGTGTTGCATTTTTAACTGTTGCTACTATTACATCGCCTATATTGGCATATCTTCTCCAGGAACCGCCGAGTATCTTTATGCACATCATTTCCTTGGCTCCTGTGTTGTCTGCTGATTTCAGCATGGACTGGACCTGTATCATACCAGTACCTCCTTCCAGTTTCTATTGAAATTCTGACATCAACGAGCCTTTTCTACGATCTCAACGAGTCTCCACCTTTTATCCTTACTGAGCGGACGAGTCTCCATTACCTTGACCTTGTCGCCAATGCCGCATTCGTTGTTCTCGTCATGAGCCTTCAGTTTGTAGGTCCTCTTGACGATTTTTTTGTATAGGGGATGCTTAACGCTGGTTTCTATTACAACGACGATCGTCTTATCCATCTTATCGCTGACTACTTTGCCTATCCTGGTTTTTCTCAACGCTCTTTCAGCCAATCAGGATTCCTCCTTTCATTATGCCTGCGCACCTTTTATTTCTCTTTCCCTTATCACTGTCTTGACTCGGGCTATCGATTTCTTAACGTCTTTGAGCTTCATAGGATTTTCCAGTTGATTTGTAACAAGCTGGAAACGAAGTTTAAAAAGCTCTGATTTAAGTTCGCTCAGTTCCTTTTGAAGCTCTTCCTGCGTCATATTTCTTATCTCACTGGCTTTCATTCGTTTCACCACCCATTTCTTTATTGCGGGATATAAACTTCGATTTCATAGGCAGTTTGTGCATGGCAAGCCTCATTGCTTCTCTGGCCACTTCTTCCGACACTCCCGCAATCTCAAATAATACTCTCCCCGGCTTTACAACCGCTACCCAGTACTCTGGTGATCCCTTACCGCTTCCCATACGGGTCTCGGCAGGTTTCTTTGTGACCGGTTTATCGGGGAATATCTTTATCCAGACCTGGCCGCCTCTTTTAGTAAAACGAGTCATTGCTATTCTGGCCGCTTCTATCTGATTGCTTGTGACCCATGCTGGTTCAACAGCCTGCAGACCGAAATCACCATTGGACAGAAAATTCCCTCTGGACGCAACTCCGGTCATTCTGCCTCTGTGCACTCTTCTGCGCTTAACTCTTTTAGGCATCAACATTACCGATCGCCTCCTTCTGCCTTGTTCTCCTTCTTAACAGCCGGAAGCACTTCACCTTTGTATATCCATGTCTTGACTCCAAGCTTTCCATAAGTCGTATTTGCTTCAGCAAAACCATAATCTATGTCTGCTCTCAATGTCTGCAGAGGTATGGTTCCTTCGTGATAATGCTCCGATCTTGCTATTTCTGCTCCTCCAAGTCTACCGGCTACAGCAGTTTTTATACCCTTGGCTCCCATTTTCATCGCTCTTGACATAGCCTGCTTCATTGCTCTTCTGAAAGATATCCTCTTCTCCAATTGTGAAGCAATGTTTTCAGCAACCAGTTGAGCGTTTACCTCAGGTGTTTTGATCTCAGTGATGTTGATCAGGACACTTTTTCCGGTAAGAGCTTCAACTTCCTTGCGCAGCTCTTCTATGCCTGCTCCGCCTTTGCCGATAACCAGACCGGGTTTTGCTGTATGGACGTTGACCTTGATTTTGCTTGCAGCCCTTTCGATCTCGATTCTGGCTATACCTGAAATATACAATTTTTTCTTTATATATTTTCTTATTTTGTCATCTTCAACTAAAAATTCGCTGAAGTTTTTATCGTTGGCGTACCATTTGGTATCCCAATCCTTGATTATACCAATTCTCAATCCATGTGGATTAACCTTCTGGCCCATCATCAAACCTCCTTCTTAACATACTTGCTGTTCGTTGTATCTGGTCCTTTATCTTTCCTTCAGTACAACAGTTATATGACTGGTTCTTTTTCTTATCCTGTTTGCGCTGCCGCGAGCTCTCGGCATTATCCTCTTCAGGGTAGGCCCCTGTGTAGCATAAGCTTCTGCTACATACAGTGAATCTCTGTTGAGATCGTTATTGTTTGATGCATTGGCCTCTGCTGATTTCAAAAGCTTGTAAATCAATTCGGAAGCAGCTTTTTGTGTATATCTGACTATAGCATACGCTTCATCAATACTCTTATTTTTGATAAGATCCAGGACTATCTTCACTTTCCTTGAAGAGATCCTTGCATACCTGAGTTGTGCTCTTCCTTCATCCTTGCCTATTCCAAGCACCTTTCTCTCCTTCTTGGAAAGCAGAGCAGGTTTTTTATTCTGTTTGCTGATTTTACTATATCTATCCAGAATCTGATCTTTATCTTTTAAAAGCTCTTCTTTAGATAAAACCTTCTTTTCCAACTGGAATTCCTCCTTTCGGCATTAAGCTTATTACTGTACACCTTAAGCACTCCCGGCAGTATCAAATAGATCCCGTCGGCTTCGCTTGTATCCGGCCGCCATCAAATGCATCTCCGGCCGGTGCTCACCGGGTACTGCCGGTCATATGCTGATTATTTCAATGCGGACGATTTTTCAGTGTGATGTCCGTGTCCCCTGAATGTTCTGGTCGGTGCAAACTCACCAAGCTTGTGCCCTACCATATCTTCAGTTATATAAACTGGTACATGCTTTCTGCCGTCATGTACTGCTATAGTATGTCCTACCATCTGAGGGTATATTGTTGATGCTCTGGACCAGCTTTTAAGAACCTTTTTATCGTTAGTCTTGTTCATCTCCTCTATTTTCTTCAGGAGCCTTAAGTCAACATATGGCCCTTTCTTTAAAGATCTGCTCATTTGGTGTTAGTCCTCCTTTCCCAACTTCGGATTACCGCAGTGTATTATTTCTGGTTCCTTCTCTTGACTATGAATTTATCGGATTTCTTTTTCTTAGCCCTTGTCTTGTAACCAAGTGTAGGTTTGCCCCAAGGAGTGACCGGACTCGGTCTTCCTATCGGAGACTTACCTTCACCACCACCGTGAGGATGGTCTACCGGATTCATAACAACACCGCGTACGGTCGGTCTTACACCCATCCATCTCTTTCTTCCTGCCTTGCCTATCGAAATGTTTTCATGCTCGATATTACTGACCTGTCCGATAGTTGCCTTGCACAGCATGCTTATCATCCTGACTTCACCTGAGGGAAGCCTTACCTGTGCATAGTCGTTTTCCTTTGCCATGAGCTGTGCTGAGTTTCCTGCCGCTCTGACAAGCTGACCTCCTTTTCCGGGTTTCAGCTCTATGTTGTGTATCATAGTACCAACAGGTATGTTGGCCAGCTGAAGTGCATTCCCTGGTTTGATATCAGCTTCCGGGCCCGATTCGACTATATCGCCGACTTTAAGTCCGACAGGCGCCAATATATATCTCTTTTCTCCATCTACATAGTAGAGAAGCGCAATATTTGCAGTCCTGTTTGGATCATACTCTATAGCGGCTACCTTTGCATCGATGCCGTCTTTGTTCCTTTTAAAATCTATGATCCTGTACTTTTGTTTTGCACCGCCACCTATGTGACGTACGGTTATCCTACCGTAAACATTTCTTCCGCCGGTTTTTTTCAAAGTCGTCAACAGCGACTTTTCAGGTTCCTTCTTTGTGATCTCCTCATAAGCTGAGACTGTCATGAACCTTCTGGCGGGAGAAGTAGGACTATACTTTTTTACTGCCATTTCTTCTCACTCCTTAATCTGAAAACGTGATAACTCTCTTCACTTTACGGATAACACATTGCTTTGCTTCGTAAATCCGCAGTGTATCGCTGTCTGGTTTTTACGAAGTCGAGTACTTGCTTAATCGTTTCGCATTCGCATGCCGAGTACTTGTTTGTACATCATTTCGCCTCTGCGAAGCCTAGTCCCTATTGTGTTACCCCGTACTCCTCAATGCTTGTCTTGTATTTCCTAGAGCTTACTACTTCCTTGCCGCCTTTTGCCAAATACTTCTCGGGCTTGGGGTCAAGGTCTATTTTTACTACAGCTTTCTTCCAGTCAGGCCTTGGTCCGATATGGACACCCATTCTCTTTGTCTTTCCTTCATAATTTATGGTGTTGACTTCGAGAACTTTTACCTGGAAAAGCCTTTCAGCTGCTTGCCTAATCTCAGTTTTTGTAGCATTGACATCCACGATGAAGGTGTATTTGCCGGCTGCCACATCGAGATTGCTTTTCTCAGTTATGAACGGCCTTAAAATGATATCTTCCGGTGCTCTCATTATGCATACACCTCCTCGACTTTTTCGACTGCATCCTTGGTTATTATGAACTTGTCATATTTCAGGATGTCAAATACATTGATCGTATTCACCAGTGCCATCTTGACACCGGGGATATTCCTTGCGGATTTTGCAACAGTTTCATTCTTGCTGTCCAGGACAACCAATACGCTTGTATCAACCTTCAATGCATCGAGCACATTAACCATCTGCTTTGTTTTTATGGCGTCAAAGTTCAACTGATCAAGTACCAGAAGTTCATTGCCATTAACCTTTGATGTAAGTGCTGATTTCAGAGCCAGCCTCTTGAGCTTCTTTGGCAGCGTATATGAATAGCTTCTCGGTTTAGGTCCAAGAACAATACCACCCTTTATCCATTGAGCGGAACGAGTGCTCCCGTGACGTGCTCTTCCTGTGCCCTTCTGTCTATAGGGCTTTCTACCGCCGCCTCTGACCTCACTCTTTGTCTTGGTGGACTGAGTGCCCTGTCTCCTGTTTGCTAACTGATTTTGTACAGCGAGATGCATCGCATTGGCATTGACATCTATTCCAAATATATTGTCATTGAGTTCAATTTCACCGACTGCCTCGCCTTTAATGTTGTATAAATCAACCTTTGGCATAATCGCTTCCTCCTCCCATCTGTATTACTTGCTGGACTTAACAGTTTCCCGTACGGCGACAAAGCCGCCTTTCGGTCCCGGAACTGCGCCCTTTACAAGCAGCAGATCTCTCTCGCCGTCAACTCTCACAACATTGAGATTTTGAACTGTTATTTTATCCTTTCCCATGTGCCCTGGCTGATGCTTGCCCTTGAAAACTCTTCCCGGGCTTGTGCCTGCACCCATGGAACCGACTCTTCTGTGATACATCGAGCCATGTGTTTCAGGTCCTCTTGAGTTTCCGAACCTTCTTATGACACCCTGGAAGCCTTTACCTTTAGATATGCCGCTTACATCTATCTGATCACCGTTACTGAACATATCAGTGACCTTGATTTCCTGACCGACTTCATATTTGTCAACATCCTCTGTTCTGAATTCTTTTAGATGCCTCTTTGCAGTGACCTTGATCTTTGCATACAAACCTTTGTCCGGCTTATTCAGCTTTTTCTCCGGGATCTCTTCAAATCCAAGCTTTACAGCTTTGTACCCATCGTTTTCTACAGTTTTCTTCTGAACAACTGCACACGGACCTGCTTGAATAACAGTAACAGGTATTGCTGCGCCGTTTTCATCAAATATCTGTGTCATACCTAATTTCTTTCCAAGAATAAACTTGTTCATCCTATTACCTCCTAAATATCATTGGTTCATGATCTCTCATGAACATGATCACTTTGATAAAAAACTCAAAGCTTAATTTCAATATCTACACCAGCCGGTAGGTCAAGCCTCATAAGCGCATCGACAGTCTTGGGTGTAGGCAGCAGTATATCTATAAGCCTCTTGTGAGTCCTCATCTCAAACTGCTCACGTGCATCCTTATATTTGTGCGGAGCTCTCAATATAGTGATGACCTCCTTTTGTGTCGGAAGCGGAACTGGCCCTGACACCTGTGCGCCGGTTCTCTTTGCAGTATCGACGATTTTTTCGGCTGACTGATCAAGTATCTGATGATCAAACGCTTTCAGCCTGATTCTGATTTTTTGATTGTTTGCCATACAATAACCTCCTTAATTATGTTGGGGATCCGCCTTTATCGGCCGGCAGATCAATCCTGCTTCCCGGAAGGCTGCCTGTCGGTGACATTCCGGTACGATTACACCGTACCTTCAGGCTTTAACCCCTCTGACTGTTACGTACAACAAGCATTTTATTCTGTACACTATGCCGGGTGTTTCCTGTTTACCTATTTTAAAAACCCAGGCTGCTTTCGCGGCCATAAGGCCTGCAAAACCTGGGCTGTACTTTACAAACAGACACACTTATCGTGTTCTCGCAAAATGTACAGTGACTTGTCGCCCGGTTTCATGAATCGGACATTCTCCGTGAAAGTTACCTATTTCTCAGAATAGCAATCTCCCACTTCATCGTATGTCATGTCACAGCAAGTGATATTTTACTACAATAGAGTGAACTATGCAAGTACTTTTATCAACTTTTCCAACACAAATATATGGTTTTTTCAGCTTGCAGATGTTGCAGGCCGCTATTTATATATATTTTTTCCATATTCACCACATAATTCTATTCACGTACCCTGCTTCTTTGTCTGCTGCCATCTTCGTCATAGCGCTGGTTATCGCCATCAAAGCGTCCATTGTTTTCAGTGTCCGTCTTCTTATCCTGCTGCATCATCTTTTCGAGTTCCAGCTGATTTCGCATTCTGACCTCTTCTGCTCTCACCATGGCATCTGCTCTGATTTGCTCTATCTTCAGCCTGGTATTTGATATGGTTTTTGCCAGTATCGATGTTACACCGATAATCAAGCCAACTCCGATCGCAAATATTGGGATTAGGTTTTGATCAATATGCATTATCCACCTCACAAAAATATTATTATCACAGCAGTTCTTTTCGCAATTCATCACCTGTTTTAGGCGACAGGTATCCAAGAGGTATATCCAATACCGTATAGACACCTGATCTTCCTTCAGCTGCAAGCCTGTAAGCTGCTCTTGCATAAGCCACCAGAACACTTGCTGTAAATTCAGGATTACTGTCAAGCGCAAGGCTGAATTCAATTTTCTGCTTAGTACCACTACCTGTCTTTCCGGTCCTTATCACAAAACCGCCATGCGGCATTCCGCTGTGGTTGGCTTTAAGCTCTTGCTCTGTGATGAAATGAACAGTAGTATCATATTCAGTAAAATAATCGGGCATATTCTTAATACTCGCCTCGATTTTCGCTCTATCTGCTCCGGGTTCCGCCACAACATAACAAATTCTCTCATGCTTTTGTCTGACGGTAAGCTCAGGATTTTGGCCGGAACGTACCATTTCCAGAGCACTTTCTACTGGAACTGTGTATTGTATTGCATTTTTGACACCAGCTACCCTCCTGACTGCATCAGAATGCCCCTGGCTTACACCCCTTCCCCAGAATGTATAGCCGTTACCCTCAGGAAGTACTGCACCAGTGAGCATCCTCATCATAGAAAAAAGGCCTGGATCCCATCCAATCGATATCAAGCTCGTTGTACAAGCATTTTTTGTTACTTCATTCATTTTTTTGTAATACTCAGGGATCTTTGCATGTGTATCAAAGCTGTCTACAGTATTAAATAAAGCCGCAATTTCTGGTGCCTGCTGCGGTAGATCAGTTGCTGATCCCCCACAGAGGATCATAACATCAATTATTCCCTTATATTTTTCTATTTCAGAAATATGTACCGTTTTAACCGACGCATTGACCTTATCTGCTTCCCGTCTGGTAAAAATGGCCTCCAGTTGAAAATCCGGATTTTGCTTCAGCGATATTTCAACACCTTTTCCAAGATTACCGTAGCCAACTATGCCTGCAATTATTTTTCTGTCCATTGATGTGACCTGCCATTATATTAGGCAGGTTATCCTCCCTTCAATTCTATATGTAACATTCAGATGTAAGTCTCCCCATTGCTGAGAATGTCCTGTACTATGAAATATTCCCATAAGTATTTCCCTTGATTATTATAACGCATCGTTCAAGAAAAAATTTTTACTGCAGAAAATTTTCTTGCCTTTGTGCGTTTCTATGAGGCTGGCCGTAAGAAAAGCTTGCTGCTCGCCTATGCCATCCCAGTCGGGAAATAATGCTTCCACAGCTTTCTTTCGATTACTCGAAAGAAAATACCTGAAAGCAAACAGGTACCCGCCACCATACATTTTTCAACCCAAAGGCTTTGAAAAGACATATTAGCGTTTTTTAGCCTGATGGACTGAAAATAAATTAGGAGGTAGGGGACATCTTTCTCCTCGTAATCATTTTACTTTTATATCTAATTTATAGAAATAATATAACATAAGTTTCTCACCATGAACAGTAAACCCCTAATAAAAAATATTGGGGTATTTGGGGACAGTTCTTCTTTCGAGGGACAGTTCTTCTTTTGAGGGCTCTTCTTCTTTTGAGGGACAGTTCTTCTTTTAAGGGACCAGTTCTTCTTTTAAGGGCTCTTCTTCTTTTGGAGACAGTTCTTCTTTAGAGAGACCTGTCCTTCTCTTGAGGAACAGTTTTTCTTTTAAAAACAGTTCTTCTTTTGAGAGACCTGTCCTTCTTTTTACAACACTTCGGTTTAAAAGAGCTCTTTCTGTAAGTGTGAAAAATTTTCTTTGCACCGAAGTGTTATAAAACACCTATTGTGAATAGCTATATATATAACTCCAAAAAAAATCTTTGAAATGTATTTGTTGAATAGAAGCCAATTCTTTTGTCCCTATGGCAGTAAGGAACTCAGTGCACAAAACTTTTTGCTCAAAATTTCAACTTTGGTGATAGTTGATGTTACATAATACTTGAATTTGTGTTATTATGTTACTTTCTAACTAACCATTCTATAATTTTTACTCAAATATCCTCACCTTACTTGATTTTTTGAGCAGCCAGATATATTAAACTTTTATTCAAAGAAAATTTTTCGTTTACAGAAAATTTTATTACTAAACTGTGTTTCAAGCCGGGCGAACATGCACAAAGCCCCATGCAATGCAGCACAGGGCTTTGGTATAAATCCGGCGGAGACCTATTTTCCCGGGCCGTCACCAGCCAAGTATCTTCGGCACTGAGAAGCTTAACTGCCGTGTTCGGGATGGGAACGGGTGTGACCTTCTCGTTATATCCACCAGAAAGGT
>JAEZYU010000029.1 GCA_023418915.1 Bacillota bacterium | reverse complement strand
GGTCATATCCGAGTGCGCCAACCATGACCATGCGTACGGATGCCTGCCGCTAGACGGAGCCTGCTATATGTCCACCATCGCTTTTGCGGGCAGTTCTTTGTGCAAATGGTTCCAAAGCGCGGTGCTGCCGCTCGATCCGGCGCTGGAAGCTGTATTCAGCCGCAAACCGCTCAAAGCCTGCAAGCGCTGCGGCAGGAAGTTCCCTGTCAACGGCAGGCAGGCGTACTGTGAAGCCTGCGCCATACCCGCCCGCAAAGCCGCCGCCGCCGCGCGGGTGCGAAAGCACCGCGGGCGGGATGTAACGCTTTAGGATCCGGGAAACCGCATAAACAGCGGGTTTCCGGGCCGGTTTCACACAGGGCAAGGGTTTTACATTACCCCTGCCTTTTTTGCGCCCTGTGCGCGGGGAAGGAGGAAACACACGCAAACGACAACACAGACAGATTACAGCAACCGGAACAGAACTATAACCAATTTTATCATCTGAAAGGGGGCCGGGTCAATGCAGACAACAGCCAAAGGGGAGCAGCAGCAGAGCGGGCCGAGAGCATTTACCAAACGAATCGGCTCCACCACTTATCGGGTGAGCGTTCATTTCAGCAAAACCAGCCGGGAAACAGTGAACGATAAAATACTGCGCCTCATCAAAAACGAGTCGGCAAGCGGAAAAGCGGTTGAATAATGAAAAAGACGTTCTCGCGCCACTGCTTTTGTGGTATGATACAGGTACTGCAAATGAGCCGGTTGCCTGAAAGGAGTTCGGTATGAACATCAGGCAGCAGGAGCCTAAAATCACCGCTCTTTACGAGCGTCTCAGCCGCGATGATGAGCAAAGCGGCGAATCCAATTCCATTACCGTGCAAAAGAAAATGTTGGAGGACTACGCCGACAGGAACGGCTTTTCTAACCTTGTCCATTTTACCGACGACGGCTGGTCGGGCGGAAACTTTGAACGCCCCGGCTGGAAAGCCCTCATTGCCGAAATAGAGAGCGGGCGCGTCGATACGGTCATCTGCAAGGATATGAGCAGGATAGGCAGGGATTATCTGCAAACGGGCTTTTACACGGAAGTGTTTTTCCGGGAGAAGAACGTCCGTTTTATCGCCATCGCCAACAGTATAGACAGCATCAACCGCGACAGCGGCGAGTTCGCTCCGTTCCTCAACATCATGTCGGAATGGTATCTGCGGGACGCCAGCCGCAAGATCAAGGCCAGCCACAGGGCGCGCGGCATGGAAGGAAAGCGGCTGACCTTCTTCCCGATTTACGGCTATTTCAAAAATCCAAACGATAAAAACGAATGGCTGATCGATCCCGAAGCCGCCGAGGTGGTACGGCGCATTTTCGCACTCACCATTGAGGGCAAGGGGCCGTGTGAGATCGCGCGTATTTTGGCCAGTGATAAAATCGAGCGCCCGTCATATTACCTCTATACACGCGGTATTGTGAAGCTTGCCCATCACGATCACTCCATGCCCTATGCGTGGAATGGCAACACGATTGCCAGCATCGTGCAAAAGCCGGAGTATATGGGGCATACGGTCAACTTCCGCACCTACAAGGATTCGTACAAGGACAAGCGGTCAAAGTTTTCGGATAAAGAGGATTGGGTGATATTTGAAAACACCCATTCCGCAATCGTGGATTCCGAAACATGGGAAACGGCGCAGCGCTGCCGCAAGACCGTGCGGCGCACCGACAGCCTGGGCGAAGCCAATCCGCTGACGGGGCTGGTATTCTGCGCGGACTGCGGCGCGAAGATGTATAACCACCGCAGGCCGCACCCGATACAGTACCGAAGCCCGAATGGCAAGATTTACAATAAATGCCCGAGCGATATCTATACCTGTTCAACCTATTCGCTCACCAGCCGACGGTTTGACGGCAAATGCACGGCTCACAATATCCGCACCGTCGTTATCCGGGAGCTTGCGCTGGAGGCGATAAGGACGGTGAGCGGGTTTGTGAAATCGAACGAGGCTGAATTTATACGGCAGGTGCGCGAAACCTCGGCGGTAAGGCAGGAGCAAACGGCGAAAGCGCACAGGCGGCGCATTGCCAAGGAGCAAAAGCGCGTTGCCGAGCTGAACACGCTGATCCGCAAGATTTATGAGGATAAGGTAAGCGGTTCGCTATCGGAAAAACGGTTTGCAATACTGTCCGCCGAATACGAGGACGAGCAGGCGGCGCTGGAACAGTCCATTGAAAATCTGCAAGCTGAACTCAGCGGTTTCGACGCCGACAGCGTGCGGGCGGACAGGTTTATCGAGATCGTGAAGCGGCATACGGATTTTTCTGAACTGACCGCGCCGATGATAAACGAGTTTATAGAGAAGATCGTCGTGCATGAGGCGGACAGGTCGAGCGGGGAGCGGGAACAGCAAGTCGATGTTTACCTCAATTTCATCGGCAGGTTTGAAGTGCCGGAGGCAACGCCTGCGCCGGAGGAAATCGCGGAGGAAGAACAGGCGCGGGAGAAAAGGGCGCGGCACAGAGAGGCGCAGCGGCGGTATGCCGCGAAATAATCAACAACGCATAGAGCGGCTTACGGGTAACACCGTGGGCCGCTTTTTCTATGCAAAAAATCGAAAGGAGCACCCATTATGGCAAAGACCACGGAAGAAAGAATCGAGAACGTACAGGAGCAGATACGGCAGCTGGAAAATCAGAAAAAGAGGCTCATGCAGGAGCAGAAGGAGCGGGAGCGCAGGGCCAGAACCAAACGGCTGATTGAGCGCGGGGCGATACTGGAAAGCCTGATCCCGGAAGCGGACGCATTCACCAACGAGCAAATCAGGGCATTCCTCGAAAAGACCTTTCGGACGGAGACTGCCCGTAAAGCGTTAGCAAATCTGACTGCGGCGCAGGGCGAACCGGCTGCGGCCAAAGCTGCGGGAGCGGCACGAGGCAGCAGCGGAGATGCATCCCAAACGACGGATATTGTCGCAGGGCGGGCGGACTGACGCCCTTCCCTTGCTTTGGCAAGGGCGCACTTATACACCCTTGCGGGTGCGTGCGCCCTGCCGGGGGCTTTTGGCGCTCTGACGAGCGCAATGGGGAGCTACACTCCCCAAACCCCTTGTGTACGTGTACCTCACAGTCGGACGTATCCTCTGCGGAGAACACGTCCGCCTGCGAGGTCTTGTATTGTCGCCACAACGAATGGAGGTGAAACCATGGCGATCTATCATTGCAGCATTAAAATCATAAGCCGGGGCAAAGGCAGGTCGGCTATTGCGGCGGCGGCTTACCGGGCGGGCGAAACCATAACGAATGAGTATGATGGTATTACCCACGACTACACACGCAAGGGCGGCGTTGTCCATACCGATATTCTACTGCCGGAACACGCGCCGAAAGAATACGAAGACCGTTCAACCTTATGGAACGCCGTGGAGCGGGTAGAGAAGAACAAAAACGCGCAGCTTGTCCGTGAGATCGAGCTTGCCCTGCCGGTGGAGCTATCGCGGGAGCAGAATATTTCCCTCGTCCGTGAGTATGTGAAACGGCATTTTGTTGAAGCCGGTATGTGCGCCGACATTTGCATCCACGATAAAGGCGATGGCAATCCCCATGCCCATATCATGCTCACCATGCGTCCGTTTGAACAGGATGGTTTATGGGGCGCGAAATCCAGAAAAGAATATGTGCTGGATAAGAACGGCGAGAAGATCCGGCTCAAAAGCGGCGGATTCAAGACGCGCAAAGTCGATATGATGGATTGGAATGAGCAGGGCAATGCAGAGGAATGGCGGGCGGCATGGGCCGATGCGGTAAACGCCGTTTTAGAGCGCCAGGGATTTGAAGAAAGGGTGGATCACCGCTCATTTTTGCGGCAGGGCAAGGAAGAAATCCCCACCGTTCACTTGGGCATGGCCGCTGCGCAGATGGAGCGGCGCGGTATTGACACCGAGCAAGGTAATATGAATCGCATTATTGAAGGTATCAATCGGCGTTTGCGCCAACTTTGGGAACAGATAAAATCATTAAAGGGCAGGCTGAAAGAAGCGGTTACACCAGCCGCACCGCCCACTCTCTCTGATCTCATTCGCGGTATACTGGACGGGCATAAACAGAGAGGCTATTACGGTCAGATTTCCGATACCAACATGGCGGCGAGAGTGCTCACTTTTCTGCAGGAAAACCAAATCACCGACATGGCGGGGTTGCGGGAAAAGGTGGGCGGGATGTACAACAGGCGGCTTGATATGGGTGGCAAGCTGAACAGGATAGACGACCGTTTGAAAACGCTGGATGAGCATATCCGGCACATGCGATATTATCAGGAGCACCGAGAGATTTATAGGCAGTATCGGCAGATTAAAAGACCAAAGAAACAAGCGGTCTTCCGCGAACAACACTATTCGGAGATTGCGCTTTTTGAATCGGCATACCGTTATTTTGGGCAGCATCTGAACGACCAGACCATGCCATTCAATTCGTGGAAAGAGGAACAGGCAAAATTGTACACCGAGTGGGTTGAGCTCAGTCAGCAGTATCTCACGCTGAAAGAAGAAGTCAGGGAAGCGGTAATCGTTAAGCGGAACGTGGAATGGCTGATGAGCAGGAGCGAACAGAAAACGAGGGCTCACCGCTCGCGTGGGACGGAGAGGTGAGCCCTTTACCCTTTCTGTATTGGTAGATTGTGTATAACCTCAACATGCGTCTCTCCATTTTTTTATTTAGCTGTATACAATTATAATCATTCTCGTTCTCGTGCTCGTATAATTACTAGGGATGAAATATCTAAAAAGTAGAAGCGAAAAAGCGAGAAATATCCCTAGCGGAGTTCAGCGTGAAAAATGAACTGATTTGAAAACCATGGGAACTTTTTTACTATCAATTCTATCATACAAACAATGAATTAAATATGTGATATTTGATCCGATTTGATAATCTGCAACCGTGATGAATTTATAATATAATTGGCGTTTTGAATATCTCAATACTGGCAAAGAAAAACCAAAAGGGGGGGATATGTCGAAATATGACTAATATTGCACAATAGAAGGAATGTTGATTTATATGTTGAAATATGTATTAGATGCTATTATGAAACAGAATCAGACTGAAAGGAGTTTGTAAAAATGAAAAGAGCTTTTATGTCAATGGTAACTGCAATACTTCTTATCGGAGCAGTATTTATTAATAATGCGAGCGCGGCTAGTAGCGAGGACAACTTCGATTTAAATAATATTACTAATTATGAGAAGGTTGAAAAATTAACAACAGAATATGCCGATGCTTATATTACAGGTAAAGACCAAATCACTTATATTGTTGATTCTAAGAAAATACACTATAAAGATGAAAATGGTTCTTGGCGAGACATTGACAACGAAATCATTCAACAAAAGGATATTAGTAATAAATACAGTTTTAAAAATAAAGCGAATGATTTTTTAACTAGTTTTGGTGTTAATGAAGGACAACCGATAGCAAAAATTGAAAAAGGGAAATACAGTATTGAATTTGTATTACTATCTGATAAAAGTGCAGTATTGAGTCAAGACCAATCCGTTGAAGATCAGAATAATGAATATTTGAAACAGATTAATGATCAGAACAATTCCTTGATATATAAAAATGTATTTCCGAACGCAGATATGGCGTATTCGGTTGATGGCGAAGAGTTAAAAGAAGATATTATTCTCTACAGCAAACCTAGTTTTACTGAATTAGTATACACTATTAATGTAAACAATTTAGGGTTTAGAAAAGAGACGCATGAGTACGCCGGATATAATGAAGATACTAAGGAAGAAAAAAAATATCAAAAAGAAGTTGGTGTCTTTTATGACCTCAAAACTAATGACCAAATATTTAAATTGGATAACTTCTATATGTATGATTCTAATGGTAAAGCTAGTTATGATTTGGAATGGGGATATACGGAAATAGACGGTGAATATATTTTAAAAATTTTATTAGATGAAAAGTTTTTAAATGATCCAGAAATAAAATATCCAGTTGTAATTGATCCTACAGTACAAGGGCCATCAGTAACTTATGATACTTATGCGTCAAGGAAATATCCGGATAATAATTATTACTTGAACACATATATACGAACAGGCAAGGATGCTGATTATGGCATTCGTAGAACATTTATTAAGTGGGACTTACCATCAATTGCAACTAAATATCCTATAACGACAGCTGAAATTCAGCTTAGAAAATATTCAAGCGCTGGAGCGACAAATTTAAATGCGGTTCGTTTAACAACCTCTTGGTCATCAAGTTCGGTAACTTGGTGGAATAGTCCTGATTCTACCACTACTCATGCAACCATGAGTGGAAGTTGGTCAGGTGATTGGTACAAGCTGGATGTAACCAAATTTACAAGACGGTGGCACTGTGGCAGATACAGTAATTACGGCGTGAAAATCTATGATGATAATGAGAGCAGTGAAAATGTATGGACGACGTTCTGTTCTTCTGATTATTCAACAGCTAGTTATACTCCTAAGTTAATAGTTAACATATATACTGGAACGTCCCTCTGGACAAGATATACTGGGGGCTATTATAGCAGATCCATTCCGATACGCAATGATTTGAGTTCAACATACTATAGCACTCAGTTTTCCCCAGCAATATCAGCTTGGACCAATTCGGAAGCAAATTGCACAGTATACTCAAGTTCATCAACTGATAATCGTGTTGCTGAAGTATCCTCCTCTGAATCATATTATGGATTATATATCCCTTATGATAACGGGGGAAACCCAACACAAAGATTTAGTATTTGGCTTAATTATAGAACTATTGAAGCTGATAAGGAGTGGGATGGGTTTGCACGTGACGTATTAATCCATGAACTTGGTCATGCATTATGGCTTAATGATAGAGAAGGAGATTCCTATTGTATTATGGGTTATAGTAGAGACCGGAATACATTAATGCATCCGGCAGCAAGTGATATTGCTGGAGTTAATTCAAAATGGCCGTAAACCATATTTTTATATGTCAACTATCAGTTAATTTGAAAGGAGTAATGTAATGAAAAAATTTAGTCTGATTATAATAGCCGTTATGCTATTGATGCTTAGCGCCTGTACTGCTGTATCTGATATAAACTCCGATGATGAGCCAATGGATTCAGCCCAAGCTGCCATTGATGACTCGATTAGTAATCAGCCCAAAGTAGACACATCAAATGTTATGGTTGATTGGGTATACTACGAAACAATGGATGATTTAGTTGAAAATAGCGACTTGATTGTGATTGCGAAAGTTGTTGCTCAAGAAAAAATGCATACTATGACTGAGGAAGAGACTGCGAAAGAACTTGGTGTCGATGAGGAAGGACTTCAGTTGGAGATTATTCCATTTCAGCTACAAATAATAGAAGTCTTGAAGGGCTCACAAAAGCCGGACTCTACGATTATTGTTGAACAACAAAAAATGCTTTACCAAGAAAATGAATTGTTAAAACAAAATGAGACTTATTTGTTCTTTCTTAAGAACAAAGATACCAAGTCCAATAAGTATACCTTACAGCCTCCTACGGTCGGATATCCAATAATAAAAGACGGTGAAATCCTTGTTCATAGTGGGAACAATCTACTCTCCGACGGAATGCTTATTAATAATGTTAAATCAACCATTAATGACTCTGTAAGGAAGGAGTCTGATCAGTAAAAAACAATTGAACGTCAAGCATTATATTTACTGATAATGTTAAATCCGCATCTGTTTAGAGCAGTTGCGGATTTTCATATGTTAACTATTTTTAGGTTTCGGAACGGTCTCGAATTGAACAAAAATCATAACACCCCTTGACAGAAGTTGTTCTGCAGATACCACATAGTATGGGCACCAAAGTTCCGGAGAAAGATAGTCTACGGGAAATACCGGAAAGAAATTGGCGCGATATTAAGGAAACTATGCGAGTATAAAGGAATCGAAATTATAGAAGCCAATGCATGTGTAGACCACATACATATGTGTCTGCGGATTCCACCGAAATACAGCGTAGCACAGATAATGGGGTACATCAAGGGAAAAAGTTCGCTAATGATGTTTGAGCAATTTCCTAATTTGAAGTATAAATATGGCAATAGGACATTCTGGTGTAAAGGATATTATGTCAGTACAGTAGGGTTAAATGAAGAGCAAATAAGAAAATACATCAGAGAACAAGAAACTAACGATAAGATGACTGATAAAGTGAAAGAACCGGACAATCCCTTTAAGGGATAGCCCAGTAAACAACGCGGAAGTCGGTCACAAGTACCTTGAGGTACCGCGCAGAAAGATGCCCTTATAGGGCTAGTGCAAACTGCGCGTTGAACGCGCAGTTATGATTGCGCGAATTATGAAAACGCGATTCGGTATGCTATAATTCAATGCAAAAGGAGAGCATTATGAGTTACGCTGTAGTCGATATGGGAACTAACTCCGCGAGGCTAATGATAGCGCACGTTTCAGACGGAAAGGTTGTATCGGATTTCAAGACGCTGCGCACTATACGTATCGGCGAGGGCATGGCCGACAAAAAGGTGATACTCTCTTCCGCCATGGAACGCGCAAAGAACACCGTCGAAGAATTTAAAAACATTAGCAAAGCGCATAAAGCCAAGAGCTTTTTCTGTTTTGCTACGAGCGCCGTGAGAGAAGCGGAGAACAAAGAAGAGTTCCTTGAGTATATAAACACACAGTGCGGCGTGGATATAGAAGTGATATCGGGCGATATGGAAGCATACCTCGGATTTGCGGGCAGCGTGGGAGTCCGCGGCGGTGTGCTGGATATCGGGGGCGGGAGTACAGAAGTCATGGTAGGCAGCTTAAAAGACGCGAGATTTAAGCGCAGCTTTAAAATAGGTACGGTCAAGTTCCTGCAGCTTTTTCCGGGCGGTGACGAGGCTGATCCGTTGTCGTTTTCAAAGGCGCATAAGCTTGCGCGCGAAACGTTTACGGTATTACCGGACAGCGGCGGCGTCGTATTTACCGGCATAGGCGGTACCGCGACGGCGCTGGCGGCTATAGATTTGGGGCTCAAAGAATATTCCGCGGAGAAAGTACAGGGCCATATTATCACGCTTAAAAGGGCTAAAGAGCTGTGCGCAATGCTCGAAGGCAAAACAAAGAAGCAAAGGGAAGAGCTTATTGGCATTGAAAAGAACAGGGCGGACGTGATAGTTTTCGGGGCGATAATACTGCTCGAATTTATGACCGCCTCCGGCTCTGATCGTATCATCGTAAGCGACAGGGACAATCAGGAAGGATATCTTGCCTTGATACTGGACCTTTTATCATTATAAGAATGTAGAAATTTAATAGCAAAATATGATAAAATAAAACATTATATGCAAATGATATCGAGATCTATTACCCGGACAATATTAATGGCTCAGCATATACCACATAGCAGTTACGGCGAATTTTAACGGCGGGATAACGGTATTTGAGATATGCGGCCTGTTTTAAGACGGGAAAAGGATATTATTTCTTGTGGGGGGAGCGACAAACATAGCTGCGTTTGGTATAATACGTAATGACTGCGAATACGCTTTGCCGCAGACGTGTGGCACAGGGCTTTAATACGGGGTCCCCAGCAAGTCGTGAGGCTTGATGGGGTGTAAATACGGGGTCCCCAGCAAGTCGTGAGGCTCGATGGGGTGTAAATGAATAACAATGTCTGTAATGGGGCGCTGCAATTTCCACGCGGTTTATAAGAAAAACATGGAAGGATAATGAAAAGGGGGATGCATATGGCCAAAACATTAGGAATTGCATTCGGCGGAAGCGGAGCGGAGGGTATTGCCTGCGTTGCGTACATAAAGGCGCTTGAAGAAGCGGGTATAAAACCCGACGTCGTTTCGGGCACGGGCATAGGCGGCGTAGCCGCCGCGATGTACGCCTCGGGCATGACGTATGACGATATCATCAGTTTTATCAGAGAGATAGAATTTCCGGGGATGAAGAGGCCGATAAACATATCAAAAGTCAAGGATGCGCGCATGGGAATACTCGACGATATGGGCCTTGAGGAATATTTCAAGATGGTGATGCCCATAAAGGTGTTTGACCGGCTGTATTTTCCGCTCAGGATTGTAGCCGCGGATTACGAGACGGGCAGCGAGGTAGTATTTTCAAGCGGCGACGTTGGCCATGCCGTACGCGCGGGAGCGGCTGTACCGGGTATATTGTCTCCTTATGAAAAGAACGGAGTTATATATATTGACGGGTCATGCGTTAACCCTGTGCCGTTCGATATTATACGTGGCGAGTGCGACGTGCTTGCAGCTATTGACCCCGATACTGACCAGGAAATAGACGGCGACAGGGATATAGGCGTTTTTCAGGCTATGCTGAGTTCGTATGCGAATACAAGAAAGTCGCTGTCAAGGGAGAAGCAAAAAACATGCAAGGTCGATGTTTACGAGCATGCGGTGCTTAGTGAGATATCCACGTTTGACTTTGCGCGATATGACGATATTATTTCCTCATCAGCAGAAAACGCTGAAATGTTTGTCCAGGAACTGCAGAGCTCCTTATAAAACTGCACATAAAAAATCTTATAGGTGTCTATAAATAGAGCATATTTCATGCTCTATTTGCTTGAATGCTTATAAATTATTATATATCAATATGACAGAATATAATACACACATGCATGAGATACCATAATATCCTATAATAAAACAGATAATTGTATATTATGCACAAAAAATCATCTGTTACATAAGAAGCAACATATGTAGATATATGATAGAGATGCCTCTACCCGCCATAGAGAGAAAATAATAATAAAAATGCATATAAACATTATAAAACCATATTATATACATCAATTATCATACATTTCATCAAATGATTATTATTATTAAATATGGAATAAAATGAGTTAATAATTAACCCGATTGACATAAATTATCGAATTACTTCTTGACAACCTGACTACTATATGTGTATATTATAATTAAAAATAATAGTGCAGTAACGTTTATATTAAATATTTATACTAATATTCAGTGAAAAGCAAACTCGGCGAAAGTCGGGGACGCAAAGCATGAAGTCTAAAGCGTTTATATGCTATGATCGTTCGGCCGCCTCATAAGTCGAGGGCGGCTTTTTTAGTTGATAAAGCTAAAAAGGATAAGTAAGGATTATAAACGTTACAGAAATGTGAAAAGCAGCCCCGTACGAAAGTCGGGTACGCAAAGCATGAAGTCTAAAGCGTTTATCGTCATGATGGTTCAGCCGCCTCAAGTTTTTTGGGAGCGGCTTTTATTTATAAAGAGCAAATACGGAAAGTCGAAAGGAGTTATGGGAGATGAAAACGGGAATTAAACGAATCGTTATTATGGTTCTGTCGGTGCTAATGATATTCGGAGTATTTTCCGAAACCAGTTATGCTGTTGACGATAATACCGTAAATATCTACATCTATGCTGGCAATAGTACCTCAGCTCCATTGATGCAGCATTATAAGATGAATAATGTCACTGACGCAAAAATAACGGAATATGACGGGATCGACGGTATATCTCTGCTTAATTTGCTTCAGGCGGATACGGGGTATGCTTTAGCCGGAGCGAAAAGCCCGATATCAGAAGGCGCTATCTATAAAAATGGACAGATAGACCTGAAGGACGGCCCTATAGTATTCAACGTATATGTGTTTGTTAAAAATGACACTGCAGAGACGAGCTATACCGTACGATACCAGGACAATCACGGCGCTCAACTGCTGCCTGACAAGGTGGTAAACACCGGAGTATATGTCGGGGATAGTATAACTGAAACGCCGCCCGCCATAACTAACTATATAACACCTTCAAGTCAGACTAAACTTATGCAATTTGATAATAATGTATTTACATTTATATATCAGCCGGAGGCCGTTTACAGCGTTACTTATAATGGCAACGGCAGCGACGGCGGCGTTGTGCCTGACGACGCCGGAATATATAACGTCAACAACACTGTGACGGTGCTTGGCAATACCGGCGGGCTGACAAAATCAGGCTATACTTTCGGGGGCTGGACGTCGTCCGCGTTTACGGGAACAAAGAACGCCGCTGACACGTTCTCGATGCCCGCAGGAAACGTGACGCTGTACGCGGTATGGAACGC
>JAEZYU010000017.1 GCA_023418915.1 Bacillota bacterium | reverse complement strand
AGAGAGTGTGTATCTCAGGTCGTGCGGACAGCGGCGAATGCGATTGCTCATATGGTCTTATCCGGCCTTCTGCTTCCGGATAAACTTGCCGGACCCGCCCGCCCGTTCGACCACGCCGACGGCAGCGCTTGCAGCCTTCTCGATTGCCTTCTCGGCTTCCTTATAATCGGGTGCGGTCACTTTTATCCGGTATTTCGGGGCCCCGACGTAGATCAGATCGATATCCACGTTATCGACTTTCGGCTGCGCACTCCGGAGCGCACGGCGGATGACGTTGACGCCGTCGGGCCGGGCCGACGTCAGGACGAGGTGTCCGGTGATCGTCACCCTCGAGACCTTCACGTTCTCATTCGCGACGTTGATCAGCGCCTTTTTGATCTTTTCGTCGAGTTTCAGCTTATCTGCCGCCTCGCCGTCGGTGGTGACGATATCCTCGAAGGCCGGGTACAACTGGCCGTATTCGTGGTATATGGCCTCCTCGATGATCTTTGCGTCCGCTCCCGATGCCTCCGAGGCGAACCCGACCCACTTGGCGGCCTTCTGCTCGTTCTTCCACTCGTGGATCTTCTCGCGCCGCTGGTGTTCGTTTACGTCTTTCAACGAGAGATCGATGTGGCCGCGGTCGGGGTCCACATTCAGGACTTTGCAGACGACCTTCTGTCCTTCTCTTACGTAGTCCCGGATGTATTTAATCCAGCCCCGTGCTATCTCGGATATCGGTATGAGCCCTCTTCGCTCGTTGTACTCGTCCAGGGTCACGCATGCCGCAAAGTCCTTGACATCCGCGACCGTGCAGACAACGAGTTCTCCGTCCTCGGGCCACTCTCTCTCATGCATGGAATTATCACTCAAGTACTGCCAGTATTTCAGCCTTTATATCAGCTTTCCCGCCGTGGGGTTCTGCAAGGATACGTCCGCAGACGTTGCACTCCACGATGGTACTCGCCCTCTCAAAGACTACCTGTTCGTTCTCGCAATCGGGGCACTTTACCCGGAGGAATGTGCTCCTGTTCTCTCTGTTCACCCGGCCCATAATAACCTCACTCCGTAAGCTCGAATTTACCGACCCGGAATCCCGGCCGGAGGTGCGACTTTCCACAGACCGTGCACCGGTACTTCACGTTGATCCTCTTCGTCGGCTTGTCGCCGCCGGGCACCTTGTTAAATTTGCCCATGTTGCCCACCGTGCTCCTGCGCGCTTTCTGGCGGTCGATCCAGTTGAAGTGGCGAACTTTGCCCTTCTTTACCTTCACGACTTCATGAGTCTGGTGGTTTCTGCAGAACGGGCAGTATGTCTTGAATTTGGATGGCATTTTCATGATAGTAGCCTCTATTCGATAGATACGAGTACCTATATTACTTGTTAAGCCTAATATTTAAGGCTATGTCGCGCTCGCAGAGCACGTCTGCATTGTTTTCCGGCAGGGTGACGATATCCCCTCGCTCCAGTGCGTAGGTCCTGCCGTCCACTCCCAGGAACGACTCCATATCGGAGAGGATGTGCACGAGAGCGTAGGGGGATTGGACGGGACGGGGAGCGGCTGCCGGCACCTCCTGTCCGGAGACCGCCGGGGCCTCTTCGCCCTCGTCTATCCGGCCGGTGACGGCTGCACCTTCGCTGCCGAAGGGACACTCCACCCCGTGGACGAGCGTCTCCCGGCACCCTTCGATGGCGTCGACGATCTGTTCGTACATCGCCCGCTCCGCCGGGAGCATCTTCCGCGCCTCTTCCTTGTCGAAGTACTGGCCCTCCATCTGCTGGAACGCAAGGTCGAGGATCTGCCGGGTCCGAACCGAGAAGATCTCCTGCACGGTGTCGGTGACGCTCCCTATCTCCTCGATGAGCAGGCTCCCCGCCCGGCTCTCCAGGGGATTTTTCAGGCTGTAGTAATCTGCCTTGAGTTTCTCGACGTAGGCCCGGGCATCCTCGTAGAGGCCGGGCTCGATGTGCGAGAGCCGTCCCGTGTGCTGCATATCAAGCAGCATCTGCCGCAGTTTTTCAAGGAGGTCGGTGGTCATCACGCACCTCCCGTGATCTCTGCCATGTTCCGGCAACAGAGGAAGATCGCGAGTGCCTCGGGAACGCTCTGGACCCCTGCTTTGAGGGTGTAGGTGTTCCCGAGCAGGGACGTGGCGAAGTTTGCTTTCACGTCGAGGCGAATCTCCCTGTCGCCGAAGACCACCGCGTCCACGAGCGGGTCGAAATCCGCGAAATCCCGGACATCAAGCGGCACCACCCGCATGCCGCTGCCGCCGTGCAGCGACCCCGGCGTCCGGATCAGCCGCTTGATATCGGTCGTGACCGGCTCGTCCGCACGCGCCCCGGCGTCCCGGAGCCTCTCCTCGAAGTCGGGTGCGGCCACGATCGCCCGGACGACCCGGTTCTCGAGGAGGCCCCGCGGCTTCTTCGCCAGGAAGGCGTCGAGGTTCGCGAGGAACTCCACGGCCGTCCGCTTGCCGATACCTTCAAGCCCCGCAAGGTAGGCCGTCGCCTCCGCCGGGTCGAGACCCGCAAGCCCCGAGAGGTGGGCCCGGAGGGCTTCTGCGTAGCGCCGCCGCCACCCGGTGCGGGCACCTTCGGCGCCCGCCCGGTCAGACCGAAGGTCTGACTCGGTCTCGCCACCCCTCGGAGCAAGCATCACACCCGGGTCGAGCCCGATGCCGCAGACGTAATCGACGATCTCGCGCCGCTCCTGGCTCCCCCATCCCCGGACGGCGATATCGGTGACATGGATATGGTAGCCGCGCCCTCCGGAGAAGGCGACTCTGATGTGGTTCCGGGCAAAGCCGAGTTCGTCGGTCAGCAACCCGAGCAGTTTTTCGGTCTCCTCTTTGACCCGGGCAAGCATCATCGCGTAGGGACCGCGGACGATGTGATCGGCGTCGAGATCAAATATGAGGTCGGCACCGGCCCAGTGCTTCTCGTTCATCGTCGGCGCCGCCGGCGTCTGGTAGTAGGCCGTCGAGTAGTAGACGTGGGCGGGAACCAGGTTTTTGACGTATGCACCGAGTTCCAGCGGGTCGGTAAACGCCATATGCCGACGCATCCTGACTTCGGCCGCGGCATCGAAGAAGACAAAACCCCATTCGCGCTGCTCAAGGGAGGACGGAACGGTGAGATTCTGCCTCTGGTAGTACTCGGCGAACCTCTGCTTCACAAACTCGAGCGGCGCGGGTTTCATGGGAACGTCTTGATCATATATGGGCCCACTCGTTCATATCCCTGTTTCCTGTAGTAGGGCCGCACCCCGACACCGCTCATCACCGCGAGGTGCCCATAGCCGTGGTCGCGTGCCTCTTCTTCGGCCGCGGAGAGGAGTTGTGCGCCGAAACTGCGGTGCTGCCACTCGTCGGCGGATGCCCCGGTGCTGATCGGCACCACGCTCCCGTAGACATGGAGTTCGCGCAGGAGCGCGGCGTCGGTAAGTTCGCCGCGGGAAGGCCGGTGCGGGAACCGGAGCCGCGCGAACCCGACGAGGGCGTCCTCTGAGCCCGCCTGGATGAACCGCTCCTCGCCGCCGCAGGCCTGGTAAACCAGGGTCGAGACCGTCGCCGCGCCGGGGGGGGGCGATCTGCCCACCTCGCGGCACCGGATGCACCGGCACCGCCCCCCCTGTTCGTGGAGCCGCGCCTCTGCAAGCTGGCGGAAGTTGCTGTGCCGTGAGCCCGCGACGATCAGCTTTGCCGGGATGTCGCGCTGGATCCGCTGGAGGCGGACGTACTCCGGGAGGAGCGATTTCGCGTAGGCGACGAGATCGATCAGTTCCTCCTCGGTGTAGGGCCGGTAATCGCCCCGCTCCCAGAGGGCCTCGATCTCGGATGCCGGTGTCACCAGGGT
>JAEZYU010000009.1 GCA_023418915.1 Bacillota bacterium | reverse complement strand
AAACTTGCTTCCAGTAAAAAGGAGCAGGTTTAGTTTGTTATACTCATTTTAAATGATTTTTAGGCAATATCTATGAAATTTTCAAAGTTCATTTCCAATTTAGGTATTGACATTTAACCACTGGACTTTCTATAATGTTTAATAAATATTGTTTGGACTTATACTCGGCTGGATACGCCATCGAAAAACATGATCCTCATATTTCATACACTAATCTCATCTCCATTCTAACAGTCTCGTCTTTTCTCATCTGTCACTGCAATTACACCACAGAGTTGTTTTCATGTCGGGCGAAACTAAAAAAACTCCTACCCCAAAAACAAGGGGCAAGAGCATAGCTCCTACGGTACCACCCAAATGACACAAATTGCTTCTTACACAATTGCATCTACTCGTTCCACACAACAAATTGTGTGCTTCCTTTTTAACGGTCGAAGTTTCCGTCAGATACTACTCACAAGCTAATCTGCGTGCTTTCGGTCTGCCCTCATAAGTCCATTCGATTCATCCCTGCCTGCCGCAATTCCACTATCTGCGGCTCTCTTTAAGGTGGTCAAAGAATCTACTATTCTTAGTCATCGGTTTATTTAATATATATCTCAATATAAGCATAGTACATCCCATCTGTCAAGTATTTTTTTAGGTGCCAGGCACGACACTTAGACACTTATTCGCAATAAATAAGTGTCTAAGTGTCGTGCCTGGCACCATTTAAAAAATTTGACATCTGTAGTAAACAACAATAAAATATAAACAATAAATTTTTGTTATGAACGAAAGGAAGACTCTATGGATAAGAATTATGAAGCATTGCTAAAATCTCGAATGAGCGGCGAAAGCTATGAAAAATTGGCAGCACTGAACAATCAGAAAGTAATGGATTTTATTGGATTTTTTATCGATCATTGTGATCCTGCATCAGTCTATGTTTGTAATGACAGTGAGCAAGATGTTCAATATGTCCGCGACCAGGCATTGGCACTGGGAGAGGAGCAACGTTTGGCTCATCCGAAGCAGACCATCCATTGGGATGGTTATGGCGATCAGGCGCGAGACAAGATATCCACCCGTTTCCTGGTCTACAAGGAAAATCTGGAGAGCATGAAAACTTTGAACTCGATTGAATATGAACAGGGTTATGAAGAGATCATGTCAATCTCTAAAGGTATTATGAAGGGAAAGCCCGCCGTTGTTCAGTTTTTTGCTGAAGGCCCGACAGAAAGTCCTTTTACAATCCCCTGTATTCAGTTTACAGACAGCTGGTATGTTGCACATTCCGAATTTATACTATACCGGTCAGCCTACAACCACTTCCTGAAGATGAAGGATTCTGAAAAGGACCAATTCTTCCGTTTTATTCATTCTGCCGGACAGCTTGATGCTAAAGGCAACTCTGTCAATCTCGACAAGCGCAGGATCTACATGGATACCCAAAACAACATCGTGTATTCCATGAACAACCAGTATGCCGGTAACTCCATCGGCCTGAAAAAGCATTCCATGCGATTAGCGATCAAAAAAGCCGGTCAGGAAGGCTGGCTGTGTGAGCACATGTTCGTCATGGCTGCCATGAATGAAAAAAAGAACAGGAAGACTTATTTCTGTGGCGCATATCCATCCGCCTGTGGAAAAACATCAACAGCTATGATTCCCGGCGAAAGAATTGTCGGAGATGATATTGCATACTTCCGTAATATTGACGGTGAATTCCGTGCTGTCAATGTTGAAGCCGGTATGTTCGGCATAATCAAAGACGTTAATGCAAAGGATGACCCCGTAATATTTAAAAACCTGATGAAAAACCAGGAAATAATTTTCTCCAATGTCCTGATGGGACCAGATAAGATGCCTTACTGGCTGGGTATGGGTGTGGACACTCCTTCCGAAGGCCGCAATCATTTTGGTCAATGGAATGAAGGCGTCAAGGATGCTAAAGGCAATACCGTTGATTTAGCTCACGGAAATGCCCGCTATACCATGCGTCTGGATTACCTGGATAATATTGATATCAAGGGATTTGAGGATAAAAACGGTGTCAAGGTAGACGGCATCCTTTATGGCGGCAGAGACAGTGACACAACCGTTCCGGTCGAGGAGTCGCCAAGCTGGAGAGATGGTATCCTTCTCAAGGCGGCAACTCTGGAATCTGAAACGACCAGCGCTACCCTTGGAGCTGAAGGAGTCCGCAAAGCCAGCCCTATGGCCAATATGGACTTTGTTTCCTATCCTCTGGGTGAATATACCCTCAACAACATCAAGTTTGGTGAAGGTGTCAAAAACACACCCCGGATATTCAGCAACAACTATTTCATGCGCGGAACAGACGGCAAGTTCATGACCAGCAAACTGGCCAAGAAAGTCTGGCTGCACTGGGCTGAAGGCAGGATTTACGGCGAGTATGATGCATACGATACACCAACAGGCAAGATCCCGAAGTACGAGGATCTCGTTGCCCTGTTCAAAGAACACCTAAACGAAAGCTTTTCAGAAGCAGACTATACATATCTCTTCACCTTCCGATGCACAAAATGGATCGAGAAGCTGGAACGCACCAAGGCATTTTATGCCAAGATGGATCCAAATACACCTTCGGAAATTTTTGATTACTGGGATGCTGTAATTAAAAGAATAAAGGCAGCCAAGGATCAATACGGAGATGAAATCAAACCGGGCGATTACAAATAAGGTGCCTGGCACGACACTTAGACACTTATTAAAAAAATCCTTCCGGTATCCGGAAGGATTTTTTTAATAAGTGTCTAAGTGTCGTGCCTGGCACCTAAATAGAAATACAGCTGTTTCAGCTCTTGTTGCATCGGCCCGGGGCCTTAACTTGTTCCCGGAGCCGGCTATCAGGCCTTTCCTGACCAGGACGGCTATGCTTCTCAGAGCAGCGTCGTCAATGTCGCCTTTGTCATCAAATTCATCGAGCAGAGCAGGGTCTCCCTCCGTTTTTAGTCCTTTGCTTATTTCAAGTGCCCTTGCAGTCATCACCATCATGTCCTGTCGAGAAATACTTTCTCGGGGATTAAACAGATTATCCCCGCTGTCATAAACAATACCAAGCTTTTTAGCGATACCAACAGCTTCGTAATAGTAGCGTCCAGGCTTTATATCATCAAAATTACTGTCAAATTCCGTAGTGAGTCCAAGTGTTTTAACGAGCAGCACTAAGTAATCTGCTTTTGTAATATTTGCAGCAGGCGAGAATGTATTATTTCCTGTACCGGTTATGATGCCCCTTGAAGCCATTGCCTCAATAGGTTTTCTTGCCCATCCAACGCTGTCCAAATCGCTAAAGGTCTTATGTACATAAGCGATCGCAAAGCGGCTGAAATGAGTAGTGCTGAAGGTCACGTTCCCTGTTTCGGGGTCATATTTGCCATTAGGCACTGAAACCACCTCGCCATTACCGTCAATGTACCATACTACAATAAACTCAGGATCAGCTAATTCTGCTTCCGTCGGAGCATATGGAATACTTACCTGCACAGGGGCATCCTCATTTCTCCATGCAAGCGGATTACCGTCTACGGACAGGTTCAACTGTATTACTGTTCTGCCTCCGATCAAACTCCTTATTTCATCATTATCTATAACCGCAATGTCTGCCGGAGCAATACTAAGCGATACATTTTCGGCACCTGCTGCAGCCACTTGCGAAAGCATGCTGCCAGGAAGCGTTACCGCTGCTACGTTAGTTTTTATTACAAGCTGCTTGTCAGGCTCTGAAGTAAGTATGCTTGCCGGTAAGTTGCATTCATACCCTGTTGCACCATCCACTTCAGGTACAGAGATCTCAATTCTCCTTTTTCCATCAGCATTCTGCACAGCTTTTTCAAATGCTGTATTTATAATGGATATATCTGTATTTGCTGCTGCAACCCCTTTATCTGGATCAAGTTCCGGTGCTGTGACTATGTTTCCGTTTGAGTCTATGGTTGAATCAGGCTCAGGTGGTGGTGTAGGCATTCCGCCGCCATTCCCTCCGGTATTGCTGCCGCCGGATGATGCTTTAGCTTTAACGGTCAGAATAAAGTCCTTCGTCCGCTCTGTTCCCCCGTCTTTGCTGATAACTGCTGTCAGGGTAACCGTCTTGTTTCCATGACTATAGCTTGGTCTGGTAACCGTACCGTTAACTGCGATGACATCTGGGTCATTGGAGCTCCAGCTAATAGCAGTACCATTGGCACCGGCTGTCAGAAGGAAAAGCCCTGTTATCACGCTGCTTTCTGTACTGTTTTCACCTTTGACAGCATCCCAGTTAAGAGCTTCCCAATCCTCGATTATACACTCATCTGCCGTCAGGCTTTGCCATATTAAAATAGGATAGGTAACATCCTCTACGATTCTCCAGTCCTCTGTAAAATCCCAGTTTTCATATGTATCAGCATGCTTCATTGCGGTAGCGGTGCCGGCGGTTCCGCCTGCCGAAGAATCTGCCGCCGTATCAAGGTAATAACAGTCAGTAATGATGCCGCTGCTATTCACGCCCACCAGGCCGCCCAGGATTGAGCCTGTGCCGCCGGTTACGCTGCCGGTACTGTAGCTGCCGGCTATAAGGTCTGCATTGCCGCCTACCAAACCACCTGCTGATATTCCATTTTCCGTGCCCATTACACTGCCCGCAGCAACGCTTCCAGTACTGTAGCAATTTATAATTTCACCGCACGTGCCGATCAGCCCGCCTATATACGTGTCAATATCACCTTCTGCAGTACTGTCACCCACACGCACATCAGCTGTGCTGTAACAGCTTTCTGCAGAGCCATATAGAAATCCCACAATACCACCAATGCAGTATACGTTATCTGTTCCCTCCACAGTTCCGCTGGTGAAGCAGCGCCTGATACTCCCATTGCTCATGCCTGCCAGACCGCCGATTTGAGCTGAGTTTGCACCCATTATGCGACCCTGGACGCTGCAGTACTCAATAATGCCCTCCCATGTGGCGAAGTTGCCTGCAAGGCCGCCGACATATGCCCAGCCGTTCTCGTTGGAGGATATCACCTCCACATTCTCCAGCCTGACATTTTTAATAATACTGTTGCCTCTTACGTACCCAAATAGCCCGACAGCTTCAAGTGTGTCATCGTTTATAGTGAGATTGGATATGGTCTTCCCGCCGCCATCGAATGTCCCGGTAAAGGCGTTATTATAATCATAGCCGATGGGTGCCCAGTTTGCATAGCCTGATAAGTCGATGTCAGCTGTCTGTATAAAGAATACATCTCCATTATTCAGATAACTTCGTAATTTGTTAAGTTGCATTGCCGTTGCTACTTCATAAGGTGCCTCTGTTGAACCGTCGCCGCCGGCAAAGCTAATCTGCCAGTCCAGCACGGGATAGTCCTGCCCTTCCTCGACAAGCCATACCCCGCCAAAGTTCCAGCCTTCATAGATCGCCTGATGCCTCATCTCAGCAGTGCTTTTGGGTGTGCCATTTGTATCGGCCTGCCCTGCAGTTTCCCTGTCGTAATAGCTGTTCGTTATGGATCCAAAATTTTGTGCTCCAACCAAGCCTCCGGATATAGCACCAGATGTTCCGGTTGGTGTACCGATACTGTAACAGTTGGTAATAGCACCCGGATACTGATCATGAGGAGATATATTTACACCATTGGCTCCAACAAGCCCGCCAACTGACGACTGGTCGCCTTCTGCCTCTGCATTTCCGGTACTATAGCTGTTTTCTAAAGAATCAGTATTGAGGCCAACAAGACCTCCCACCGCTGATCGGGCTCCTCCTGACACTGTCCCTGTACTGTAACAACAGTTGACATTCCCGGCGCTATAGCCGATCAGGCCCCCTACTGAAGCATCATTACCGCCGGTGACATCGCCCGTACTGTAGCAGTTTGCAACATCACCGCCGCTATAGCCGATAAGACCGCCTGTATATTCATCGTCTCCGCCACAAACAGCTGCCATGCTGAAGCTGTCAATGACAGTACCGTCATTATAGCCAAGCAATCCGCCTGCTCTGCCCGCACTTCTTATACTTCCGCTGACAACACCGCAGTTTCTTACAGTTCCATAATTATTGTAGCCGACCAAACTTCCGGCAAAAGCATAATCACCGGTCAGATAATTCTCAACATCGACGTCCATAAGATAAATATTTTTTATTTCCGCATTGTACATAAGTCCGCAGAACAGCCCTATTTCAGATATGGAATTCCTGTATATCTTCAGGTTTGATATGATATAGCCTTTACCATCATATGTGCCGTCAAATAATCCAGTGAATTCATCCCCTATGGGCAGCCAGTTGTCAAATCCGGACAGATCGATATTATCTGTCTGTTCAAAATACACTGTGTCATCATTGACATAATAACGCACTGCATCAAGCTGCTCTGCCGTTGCCACCTTATAAGGGTCAGCAGCTGTGCCGCTTCCTGTCCCAGGCCAGACAAAGGGCTCTATATCAATGGAATAGGTAGTTGTCTTGCCATCAAAGTCGATGGTCAAAACCTGTCCTTGTACCGGTTCACTGCTGTCAAAACCATCTATGTGGTATCTGTTGATTGGCAAAACAGCAGTGTTGTTGTTGCTGTATTGTCCCGTGACCACCAGCCCTTCGATGTCAAGGGCTTCTCCGGTTTTATAGCTCAGCTTGGCAGCTGGGGTGGTGATATCAATGCTGTTTAATGTTATGTCACCGCCAAATATTTTTCCAATCAATGCTCCTACCATAGCTCCAGCTCCGCCTGTGAGCTTGCCGGTACTGGAACTGTCCTTGAATTCGGTAACACTATTCCCTGAATGAATACCAACCATCCCACCGATATTTGCATCTATTCCTCCACTGACATTGCCGGTGCTATGGTTTCCTCTGAGCGTCCCGTCATTTTTTCCCACCAATCCTCCTGCGCAGCTTTGAGAATCAAAAGTACCATTTACTGAGTTGCCTCCGGTTACTGTGGCACCGCTCCAACTACGGTCGATAACTCCAAAACCGGAAGCTGTGCCCATGTTATAACCAACCAGCCCGCCGGCCATGGCATCATCCCCGCCGGTAACTGTTCCTTCACTGCTGCAGTCGGTAATTGTTCCCGCTGTATAATCATATGCATTAACACCAGCCAGGCCGCCAACTCTGGCAGCGGTTCCGGCGGTCACACTGCCTACGCTGCTGCAGCCGGTTACGATCCCCCTGTCGATGGTGCCGGCCAAACCTCCCACATGGGCAATCCCATTGTATTTCCAGTCTCGTCCTACTTCTTGCCATTGAGCATCTTTTGTGGAGATTATGGAAACATTTTTTAAATTTATATCCTCCAGCCTGCCGCCCTCTCCCAAAAGCCCGAAAAGTCCCACATGCTCCAGGGTACCATCATTGATTGCAAGATTTGATATAGTCCAACCGCCTCCGTTATACGTGCCCGTGAATGGAGCAGTTCCATCACCGATCGGCTTCCAGTTGGAGGAGGCAGACAGATCGATATTCTCAGCCGTTTGAATATAATGGGCATCCAGACCCATTTCCGGAATAGCTTCAAAGTGCTCCGCCGACGATACTTCGTAGGGATCCTCTTCGGTGCCTTCACCGATCCAGATTATCTCCGAATCCATTCCGTTCATCATCAGTATCCAGTCTTCGCCTTCTTCACCTGCTTTGCCTCCATCTGCGTCCTTCGGAGTGCCAGGGCTCCATTCAACAGAACTGCCCGTAGTTCCGGCCTCCGACAACATTAGATTGCCCACTGCAGCCTTAATGCTGATATCCCCCGCAATGCTGATATCCAGAGATCCTTTGCCAGCGGCAGATATAATCTCCTCGTCAGATTTTATTCCGTATGCTGATACGGGGATGCCTGTGATGCATGCCGCCAGACATAGTGTAATAAACATGGCTGTCATTTTTCTTAATATGCTTCTCACTGTTAAATCCTCCGGTAATATTTTTTGTTGTACAAAAACCAGCATTAGATAACAGACCTATTGTATATAGGATCTAACAGCGGCGCATTGACATTTTTAAGGTATGAAAAAATTTTGTCATTTTTTGCGAAAATAAATAGACTTGATGCTGTTAAACGCATCGTTCAAAGATAACTTTTCGAATGTAAAAAATTTTCTAAACAAGTCATAAAATATTCTAAGTATATTCTGTGATAATGTAGTGTTTCAACGAGGCTGGTTGCAAGCAAGGTTTGCTGCTTGTCTTTGCATCCTGGGCAGGGTAACATCTGCCGCCTCGTTTTACTGTATTCAGGCACTGCCTGTTGACAGACCGCTGATAGCACGTTCAAATGGAATGTCCATGTACAATGCTTGACTGGCAAGAGTTTTACTGTCAGATCGATAAGCCTTTCGGAATTCAGACGGAGTACAGTGAAAGAAATATCGAAAATATTTGATGAGATATTTAGTATCAGAAAATCCACAGTCCTCCGAAATCTCTACAATTCGTCTGTCGGTACCAATCAGCAGACGTGCTGCATGTTCACAACGGCTATAGCACAATAACTCCTGAAACGACACCCCGAACTTTTCCTTGATGTCGCTGCTCAAGTGCTGAACGCTGATATGCAGTTCAGCGGCAAGACCCGTCAACCCAAGACGGACCTCCGAATCACTGCTTGCGTGCTCCGCCATCTGTCTGAGACGTGCCACACGTTTTTCGTCAAATGGTTCTGTACCATATCCCCAGCGCAGAAAATCAAAGCTGTACGCAGTATAGATCAGCATTTCCTTCAGAAACTTATTCACATTGTCCTGAACGATGCTATACGTGCCATCGCCCAGCATACCTACCAGCCGTGCGATGTATTCCTTCATAACATCATATTTTTCAGGTGCCCTCTCTTCGTGATATGCTGAACAGCAATAGATGAACATGTAGCGGTTCGGCAGGACCTGACGACAGAATTCGGAGTCAATATGAATGAAAAGTATCTCATTTTCTCCTTCGCCAGTCATACGGTGAAGCTCATTCACATTAATTACTGCTATATCATTCTCATGAAGCATAACATGATGATCTCCAAGGCAGATACTGACAGTACCTTTCAGGATCTGCAAGATTTCTATTGTATCATGCCAGTGGTAAGGATACTGCTGAACGGATCTTACAAATGCATTTACCGGCATTCCATTGCTAAATTCAATTGATTCAGGGCGCATGATCAGCTACTCACCTCATAAAAACAGAGCATTTTATTAATATTATACAATAAATACTGATATGTTAAAAGCAGTCATTACGGTTCTTGCTTCTACTTCTGCATCGTTGTCATTTATGTCATCTCCTGCAATATTCAGGTTGCTCAATATTTTTATGCCTTTGTCCAATCCCGTTGTTGCTGAAATTAGGTATAAAACTGTCACAACAGCAATTATAGCTATCTGAACTCTGATTCCATTAGTTATATTGAGCACCTCGTGCAGTCCGCCATTTACCTGAAGTGCTCCTGATCCCAATGATGTAGCGATCCCAAAGGCAGTTGCTATGTTGGCAAGTATGTCAATAAGCTTTCCTATAGGACCCCTCACCTTATCCTGCAGCAATGGGAAGAAGATTGAGCTGATTAAGCCTTTGGATCCTTTCCTGAAATTAAAATACACAAGACATAGCCCTATCAATGTATAAATAGCCCATGGATGCAGTCCCCAGTGAAAAAAGGAGTATCTCATTGCCATGCGTGCTGCTTCGATTGAACCGGCTACAATATCAGACGGTGGATTTATATAGTGCTGCAAAGGCTCTGCTACGCTCCAAAACACTAACCCTATTCCCATACCAGCACTGAATAGCATGGCAAACCAGGAAATTTTCGAATAAGCAGGGCGGTCCTCATCCCTCCCGAGTCTGATATTTCCATACTTGCTGAAAATCAGATATACCGAAAGACATAGAATAGCAAACGCCGACAACAGATAGAACCATCCGAACTTTTCATTGTTTAATATTTCTCTGAAGATCGGTTGGTATTCCAATTATGGTGCCTGGCACGACACTTAGACACGAGATCATGGCGCTTTCCAATAATTACAGGGTCTATGCCGTCGACATCATCGGTGAAGCCGGAAACAGCGAGGAGTACAGACCTGACCTTAACTCAGATGCCTTTGCGCTCTGGATGAAGGAGGTCCTTGATGTCCTGAACCTTGAAAAGACCGCTTTAGCCGGCAACTCACTGGGCGGCTGGATGGCTTTAAAATTTGCCACAGCTTACCCTGAACGGGTCTCAAGGCTTATTCTGGTCGCATCCTCCGGCCTAGCCCTAATACGCCCGCAATTTATCGCTAAAGCTGAGCAGGAGCTGCAGGCGGGCAAAACTGTATCGGTGGACCCGTCAACTCTCGGCCAGGATAGCATTCCGAAGGAAGTACTGTATTTTATGAATCTGATTTTCGAAAACTACAATCCGATAAAAGACATACCTGTTCTTGCAGATGAAGAACTGCAGCAGCTTGATATGCCTGTTCTCTTTATTGGTGGAGAGATCGATTCGATCATTGATACTAAAGCATCAGCGCAAAGGCTCTCACGCCTGCTGCCATCGGCGAGAATCCATATGCTGCCTGATTGCGGGCATGCAGTGTTAAATTCCATTGAATACATTCTCCCGTTCCTGATGGATACCCAGATGATCACCCGACTTGCATAAGCAAGTCGGGCTAGGTATAACACATATTACTTCGTATTCCGCCTCAGAAATGGTAGGTAAATTCTTAATTTTAAGCTCTCAACTATTACACTTGCAATAATCTTAATATAGATAATTTCCTTCATCTTGTCAGTATGGTCCATTGTCGTTCATGGCACCCAACTTTTCTATAAGCGACTTTTTCCAGCTTTCCCCGGAACGGTGAATTACCCTGCCGATAAAACGTTTGCGCAGCTCTTGAAGAGCCGGTGTCCTCATTTTTACCATACGCTGCTCTGAGTTTACCTCTTCTTTTAATGCCTCATCCGTAAGAGAGAATATTTCCCGCCGCATTTGCGCAGCTTCCATTCCACGGTTCAGGAGCATCAGGAAACGTTCCCATACAGGGTCTGCCCGGAACAGAAATGTTGCAGCATCCTCACCCGGTAAAGAATATTCCACCACTGCCGTCTTGCCGTCCTTTGACGGAATTGCCATCCAGATAGCCCATCGCAGCGCATCTTCCTGTTCAGCGGTTAATTCAGCAGCCTTTTCCACATTCACTTCTGCAGCCCTGCCCATTTTTGCATCCGTATTCGCTTCCATATCCGCTTCCGCAGCTTCTTTCGTATTCGCTTCTGCATTTTCATTAAGCTTTTCGATCCGGATCAACTTTAAAGCCTCAAATTCCTCATCCGGCAGGCTTTTAATGCCGACTGCACGACATTCGCAATCACATATTGTTTTTAGCTGTTCGTATGTCGAACCCATTTTGCTGTTTCTTACCTTCTCTTCTATAGCTTCCGACAGCATCACAGGAAGCTGTCTCAACTGAACCATAATCCCTTCGCGCAGCAGTGCGCCGGCTTTTGTACTTTCCGCAAACCCAAGAGAAGGCATCAGCTTCTTAACAAAGGCAATGTCATTACTTCTTTGCCCTCGTACATGGTCAGCGATTGCTCTTTCCAATGGTTCTATATCCGAACCCAGCATCGAAAATGAATAGACTTCGTCAGTGTTCAATGTAATCGCCAGCGTATAATTTTCTCTTTTTATACCGTTTATAAACACAAACGGTATGCGTCTTGCTCTCAGATTTGGCGAAAGGATACAAAGGCAGTCCGAAAACACACTTATTTTCGCATTTCCATTTAATACTCCGTAGGCGTATTGTCCCTCGGTTTCCAGCACCGGTTCTCCGGTTACATAAAAAGACGACAAAACCTTCCTGTTATATGCCTCTAGAAGATCGCGGTGAAACCATTCGCAGGACTGGCCTAAATGTGATATGACTATTATTTCACCGTTAGTAATTATTTGCACGGTATGATTTTCAAGTGCTATAGAATTAATATCAGCATAAGCAACAGATACCCGGTCAAACAAACCGTCCAGGGCAAGGCCGTCAGTATAAATCAGCAGCTTTGCCTCACCCGATAAGCATGAGGAAGAAACCATTCCGTTATAATCAAAATTCACAACCGTCTCGTTACTCATAATTTGCCTCCTTTAGTTCTACAAAAATCCGGATGGAGCTAATTTACATTATACCATAAGGTGCCAGGCACGTCAGTTAGACAGTTATTATAACGCATCGTTCAAAGAAAAAACTATAGCCTGAATTATTTCAGTGCTGCAATTTTTATGGGATACTTTGCAGCTTTTCCAACGTCTAAAGCGTATATAGGTTGGAGGGAGTTGAGCAAATGGCGTATAAGTCCTGTCTGCGGTCGGACTTCGAGGTGTTCGTAACAAGGCATGAAAGCATGGTTTACCGCACTGCACTGGCTATTGCCGGAAACATATCCGATGCCGAGGACATAGTACAGGATGTGTTTTGGCGTGCGTTTGAGAAGTCCCCCAAATTTGAATCGGAAGAGCATGAAAATGCATGGCTCATCAGAGTAACGGTAAACCTCTGCAACAGTCACCTGCGATCTCCCTGGCGCAGGCGAAGATCTCCGCTTCTCGACTCCTACCCCGCTGCTGAGCCGGAGCAGCAGGAGTTGCTTGAGATAATCATGACCCTGCCGCATAAATACCGTACAGCCATCCACTTGTTTTATTATGAGGGTTATTCCATAAAGGATATATCCGGGCTGACCGGGCAAAGGGAAGCTACTATAAGAAGTCATCTTACCCGTGCCCGTCAGAAGCTCAAGTCCATCATAAAGGAGGACAGGTATGAAGAGATATAACGAATACATGAATAGAATATCAGTTTCCGACACGCTGCACCAGAAAATCTTAACAGGCCGTAACAACACTGTATCTACACGTCATTTGATAATTGTTAAGAGATATACGGCAGTCTCTATCTGCTTTGCCGTGATTTTACTAAGCGTTGTTATAGTACCGAAGCTTTTGCATCATAATCCGGCACAAAAGCAAGACGATACCCCTTCTGTATTGCAGCCGGACATAGACGGACCGAAGCCAGACAATACCCTCTCTGTTTTACAGCCCGATAATGATATTTCCACATCCGGCCTCTCAAAGGATTACACTCTTGTTTTCAATAAAGTCGGTATGCTGTCTGCAGCCAAGATTTATATCCCAGGCCATTTCTGGCAGGAGCTTACCAATGATGAGCTTCAGGCAATCTTTCCGGGCCTATTCCAGAAATATAACGTCACAGCAACGGCAAATTTTATGAGTGTTGAAAACGGTGCCTCCCTATTCAACATTGACGCCCATGCAGCATCTGCATCTGGCCTCAAAGCATATATTCAAATCGCACCTGGGGAAACATCGGTCGACTATATATTCGATGGAGACGTCGATACCACGGATGTCCTAGGCACAGAAGTATCGGCAGGATATTTTGAGAACAGTCCAAATAGCAAATTGCAAAGAAATGTCATCTGCTTTGCAGCCTTCAAACTTTCCGATATAGCTTATTATGTTGAGCTCTGCGGCAGAGATGCTGAAAAAGAAGCGGTTAAAGAAGAGATCACCACGCTCATTGGTCTGCTCGTTAAAGGAGGAGCGGCTGACCTCGATATTCTTAATCCTGTCATACCCGAGCTGCGTGAAGACCGGCTCAATTTGGATGAGGCACGTGCAGACCCCGATTTCGGCTCATATTTGCCGGCAGTGCTCCCGGACGGGTTTGTCTTTGAGGATGCCCTGCGCTTTATCAATCAGGAGCGGAATTCACTGACAGTCCATTGGGCAAAAGGCATGGGGTATATCGACTGGCATGTTTCCAGGCCGACTGAAAGAGATAAAAAAAGGATAACCTCCATTGAAGATGTACACAATTACGACCTCTCGCTCTATCCCATCCCGCGTGCCAATTCGGTTCCGGACAAACTTCGTGAGATTGTGGACAATCCCATCTTTCCTCGTGACGAGCTGACGCTCGAAGCAGTACGTCGGCGAGCCTATGAGGTTGCTGATGCTGGTGATATATCGGGTCCCAGGATGCGGTTTAGCGTATTATACGGGGATATCCTGGTGGAACTCAGCGCAAAGGGAATATCACCTGAAGCAATGTTTGATATTCTACCGCATATTAATAAATGAAAACAATAATAGTATCAATCGCCGTATAACAGCTGAAGCTTACATATAAAGTCTTCAATGATAAATCTGGAGTCTATGGATACATATACCTTAATTTTGGGTCTGCCTGCTTTGAAGCGATAAGTTGTATCATCATTAAAAATTGGAGCTTCACGAAAAACATAGCGGCCACAATTTGGATCGAGCGCCACCCCTACTGCAGGAGAATCTCCTAACGTCCAGCTTTCACCGGCAGTCCATCCGGCATTCTTTGACATATTGTAGTTCAGCATGTTTTCCAGCAAATGCTTCCCGATTTTTCCGCAAGGGTATATTTTCTTTTGTATCTCCGCAAGCCCAATGCGCATGGAACCATAGACGCTGCTTGGTATCTGCCAGAACTCAACTCCGCTTGAAATCACAAGATTAATAGCCTCAATATCATTGCCGGCGTTGAACTCCCGAAATTTGGCTGTACTTGAATCATAGCCCTGCCCGCCGATCCAGACGACAGTCATCCTTGGAATAATTTCGGGGCATTTCCTTATTGCGGATGCTACATTTGTGATTGCTCCCATACACAAAACATATAATGGCTTCTCGTCATCCCGCATTGCCTCATCGATCAGAAAACGTGCGGCCTGAGAGATTTCCCCGCCTGCTGTTTCTGAAAGCTTGCCCTCTTCACCCATATAAACAGGAACTGATACCGACATGGCGTCCAAAATCGTCATAATCTCATCATAGCTCATTTTTGTTGTCGCCGGACCGCCAAACTGCTCTGCAAATATCGCTTTTACCTCGAACTTCCGGCACATTAGCGCATGTGCTATTGCAAATGGATCATCTGCCTCACATGCGGCATCCGTATCAACAATTACCCTTAACCTCTTGTATTCCGGAACCATATAATCAAGTGACATATTTACCTCCTTTTTATGGTGCCTGTCACGACACTTAGACACTTATTTACATGCATACCTGGTTAATGCTTTTGTTTTTGCCTGTTATAAGTCGAATTCCGCATTGATAGTTTCACACTCATTGAATTTTGCAAATCGGACAATACATTTCTCAACCGCAGATTTTAAGCTTTTAGTCTGCTTTACATTACCTTCGAACCATATCTTTTTTACCGCAAGAGTACTTGTCCTTTTATCAGCGACAGCTTCGATAAAGTCCTCCCGGATTGCACACCAATAATATACCGGGAGGACATATATCGCTTTGTTGTCAATAACAGTGTAACTGTCTTATTTAGATAACTGTATAGCTGTTATGCCAGGTACCCATTTTGCAAATAAGTGTCTATGTGTCGTGCCTGGCACCCAGAAAAGCTGCGAACTCTTCACCTACTTCGTATCGGCTAATGAAGCCGATGTTCCTGTAATAGATTGAGTCGTAGAACACGCCATTTTTATTGTATATTCTAATGGTTATTGGGTTATCCAATGCGTTGCCCACAGAGCCTGTATTTCCTTCTGCCGACATCGTTTGGCCATTGCCCGTATCCATCATCGTATCCCGGGATGAGTCAGTTGTTGTCGCTGACTTACTTACAGAAGCAGTGTTTGCCTGAACCGGTTTAGCTATGTCTTCTGCTGTCAGAGGCTGATCTTCTGCATAATCTGGTTTCACAGGTGCAATTTCCATCGGCAGATTTTCTCCAAGACCCATTTCTTCATAACTAATTTGATCCGGCGCAGCCATTCCCGGTACACGGACACCCGTCGAGACCGCATTATCCGACTCAGAGGCCTCCGTATCCGGTGATATAGTATCGATTTCAGCACCTTTATTTCCAGTATTCGTACCACTGAAATTGAACAATCTGTTGAAATATTTGTCACTGGAATTTTTCAATGCAGAATAATAAGTGTAGAATTTCGCGATCTCATCTCTGTCGGTTATTTCGCCTCTGATGTCGGTAATACCTTGTAGCTTGCTCTGCTCCGAATAGCCAATAAACTGTATCTTAGAAATATCCTCAGCATTGTTGATACCAAATAGTGTCAGATACTCTGCTGCGTCCTCATCTTGATTGTTATTGTAGCTTTCAAAGACGAAGAACCGAAAAAGTTGATATCCACTGTCCTTTTTTACCGCAACAACCGCTTTCCCGCCAGCAGGAATATACCTGTAGACTGCACTTCCTATCAGGCTCTTGTCCGGGCTGGTCGTAATGTCCGTGAGCTTTTCGCCTATGTCGCCTTCGTTTACTGTACCAGGCAGTCCATAACCGTTTCTCAAGTCATCAGACAGTAAAATATAGTGCCTGCCATCGATCTGAAACTGGTTCAGAATCGGAGCAACTGCGCCTTCACCCCCTGCAGTGGCTTGATCCGACACATACTCATGCGGTACATCGTTATTGCCCAACAACAAGCCCGGCAGTATACTGTAAGTCAATATGCCTGCCGCTATCACAGCTGTCAAAGCCAGTGCAGGAATGGCTTTTTTACTATATATTTTAAGATTATCTTTCTTGTTGTAATCGTACTTCATAATATTATCCAGCATCCTCTTTTTTGCTGATTCACTTGGCTTATTCATGTCAAAAAAAGTTTTCAGCTCTTCTTTTTTCACTCAAAATCACCTTCCATTTCCATTTTCAAAAGCTTTCTGCCGGTATGGAGATAACCTCTGACAGTGGACTGGTTTTTTTTCAATATTTTTGCTATCTCTACTGTGGAATAGCCTTCATAGTAATATAGATATATGGCAGACTTGCATTTGGAGGGAAGCGCCATAACCATATCAAGGCTGCTGTCTGTGGTAAATGACTGGTCAACCACTGTCTCTGCCGTCTGATCGATACCTATCGTTTTTGACCACCAATGCTTGAAATGATCCTTGCACAAATTTGAGGCAGTTCTAATAAGCCATGCCTTTTCATGTTCCTCACTTTGAAAAACCGTCTTGTCTTTCATCAGTCTGATAAATGTGTTTTGAACCATATCCTCCGTGTCAGACTCATTTTTCATAAACATGAAGCAAACGCGGTAGACAGTGTCTACATTGCGGTTATATATTTCCAACAGCTCTTCATTCGTACGCAATAAAGAACCTCGCAATTGGCTTCCCCCCTTTCACTACTAATACGATTGAACCGACAAAAACGTTTTTTGACGTGCCTGGCACGACACTTAGACACTTATCTGCCATGCCTGAAAATCAAATTTTTGATTGCACTCTCAGTTGTGCTTATGTTTTCTCCTATCTCTTTGTTTGTATAGCACAAATCCAATGCTGCCCTTATGTATTCCAATTTGCATGCTGTTAAAGACCTTTTCCTTGAACCTGTCTTTAGCAGACAGTAATCTTCAGCTTCTATTCCTGTGTCGGCCAATATTTCGTCTAGCTTCTTTTTTTCAACATCGACCTTTCCGTTCATACACATGATCTGGTAAGCTTCATCTCCAATTACCTTTAAATTGTCATAGTCCTTATCCAATTTTTCCTTCATCAGTTCACTGTACATCTTAATTGCTGTTTTTCTATTCTTATTAAGTATATCCAGCACAACATCAATGCAGATAAATCCCGGCAGATTGCTGAGGTAGAAAACATCGCTGCTCCACTTGTATTCATCAGGACTATCGCAGATGCCAGCTCGTACCGGATTCTGATGTACATACCTCAGCAAATCGATCAGATACCTTTCATCTTGTACCAGTATTGCCTTGTACCTACCCTGGAAAACATGCCCAACCCTCTCATATTTTTTGTTAAAATATTTGCTGTACTTACTGTTTATCTGGTGCATTATTTCCTGCAGCTTTTTGTCAAATATCTGTACAATCAAATGGTAGTGATTACTCATAAGTACAAAGCCAAAAACCTTATACCCCATTCCTGCAATAGTTTCTTTGATTTGCTTTATAAAATATCCTTTGTCTATGTTTTCATTAAAGATGTATTCCTTATTATTTCCTCTGGCAATAACATGAAAAACTCCACCCGTATACTCAACTCTCCTCAATCTTCCCATAAAAATCCTCCTGGCAATAATAACCATATTATACCAGGAGGACTCATATTTGTAAATAAGTGTCTAAGTGTCGTGCCAGGCACCCATTTTGTAAACTGCATAGGTTATTGGCGGTATTGATACGGATATTTTATTTCCCGAAGCATCCAAACTGATCTCTTCTCCGGCAATCAGCTTTCTGCTGCTGATATTGAGATTGCTGGTGAATTCAGCACCTCTTTCCTGACCTGAGGGATTAAGTACTACAAGTATCACTTCCTCATCTGCAGCTCGGGCATAAATGAACGGGTATTGGTTTTCCACTGCATACAGAGGGACAAACTCGGCATGCGAAGATAACGCCTTGTATTGCTTTCTTAATGCCGTAAGCCTTCTTACCCTGTTAAGCAGCGAATCCCGGTCCTTCTCCTGTTCCTCGACATTCGGATAATCATTCAGTGGATCTACAGGGAGATAAAGCATGTCCGGAGCAGCAGTTGAGAATCCTGCATTCAGCCCCTTCTTCCACTGCATCGGTGTACGTGCACCTGCTCTTGGCTTATAGCCGCCTTCTATATGGGGCAGGTCGTGGAGTTGCCTCATTCCTATCTCGTTTCCATAATATATAAAGGGTATACCCGGAAGCGTAATGGAGAATGCAAAAATCATTTCCAATTCTTTTGAAGACCGGTTGTTATTGATCCTTGCAAGGTCATGATTCCCCACGGGTATGCAGATAAAGCCCTTGCCCCTCACAGCTTCATATTGCTGCATATAGCCGGAGAGAAAATCTGTGATGTTTCCCTTACCTTCAGCATCGAAAAAGCTGTGTCCCTCCGAATGCCCATTAAGAATTCTCCAGCTTTCCCTTTGGAAAAGATCATTGAAACCGCTGAACCAGTGATAAAAGTCCGCATGGAAGCCGCCTTCAACAGCAGATTGGGGATGTGACCATTCCGATACCATGAAGGCATCCGGGTAGTCCCGGTCAAACATTTCCCGCACCTCCTGCCAGAACCTCTGGGTACCGGATGCCTTATTTGTGTAAAACTGGCTGTTCCCCTTGAATCCTGTGGACTTAACCAGCGCACCTGCCATATCTGCCCTAAAGCCGTCAGCGCCAAGCTCCATCCAGAATTTCACCACATTTTTCATCTCTTCTCTCATGGTCATTACATCTGGATGATCGACAGAAAGCTGCCAGGGAAATTCAGGGTCGGGATGCTCATAGCCATAATTCAATGCAGGCTGGCTCCAATAAAAGTTTCTCATGAATTGTCCGTCACGTCTTGAGTAGCCCTGTATAAATCTATCCTTCTGTTCTTTGGGTACCTCTGTCCATGTACCGTCAGTCCATATGTACCAGTTGGAGTACTTATTTTTCTCCTGCCTGCAGGACTCCTTAAACCACTCGCATTCGATAGAGGTGTAACTGGCGACAAAATCGAAAATAACCTTGAGGCCTCTTTTATGGGCCTGTTCAAAAAGCATCCGGGCATCGTCATTTGTCCCGTATCGAGGTGCGACCCTATAATAGTCTGAAATGTCATACCCAGCATCGTTGAAGGGAGACTCAAAAAAGGGATTTATCCAGATACCGTCTACCCCCAGACTTTTTATGTAATCCAGCTTCCTAATAATACCCTGAAGATCGCCGATGCCGTCACCACTGTAATCATAGAAGGTCTGCGGGTAGATTTGATAGAAAACGCTCCTGTGCGCCCATTCAGGGTACTCAGGCACAGAATATCTGCCTGTTATTGTTCCTGAAACTACATTATTGTATGACTGTTCTGATTTTTTAATAGACATATGCTGCTTCCCTCCTTATACAGATTGTGGCATATATTATCTAGATTATCAAACCGGTAAAATGTGTCAAGCAAATATATTCTCAACGATCAAATAGCAACATTAACCTGCAGAACCGTGAAACTTCCATGCGGCCGTTGAAAATCATAGGTGCTGCCTGCAAAAAAAATCCTCCCGGAAAATATACACATATCAAGCCGGTAGGATTTTTAAAATAAGTGTCTAAGTGTCGTGCCAGGCACGTTATTTGTTCAAGAGATTATACAGTACTTGCGCCATTTCTGCTCTGGTGGTTGTATCAGAAGGATAAAGCTTTCCGGCACTGCCGCTTACGATCCCCGTTTCGGCAAACTGCTTCATTGCCTCTGCTGCCCAGCCTTCTATCTGGTCTGCATCGCTGAAGCTTACCAGTGACTTACCTCCGCTTTCTTCCGGCAGCTCATCGATCACTTTCAGAGTGTTGTACAGCAGAGTGAACATCTCCTGACGGGTAATTGCCTTTGCTGGAGCAAACATACTGTTCCCTACGCCTTTAGATATGCCCAGGCGTTTGGCTGACGCCAGATAGCCTGTATAGTATGTGCTGCCGGCATCCTTGAAGTTGTCTGTGGAGTCTGCATCCGGAGCAATGCCATATGCTCTCATCAACATTACTATAAATTCTCCGCGTGTCAGCTTTGCTGCAGGATCATAATTACCATTCCCCTTGCCTGTGGTTATCCCTCTTGCTGCTATATAGCCCACAGCCTTGCCATACCATGCATCTGCTGTGACATCCTTAAAGGTCATCTTGTTGTAGCCCACCGCATACTGCGAGAAGTGGTTTGTCCTGAAGGTTACGGTTCCGGTTTCGGGGTCATAGCTACAGTTGCTGACTATTTCCGCCTGACCCTGAGCATTTATATAGCAGATAATGATGGCATCCGTATCTTCATCTTCTTTAGGCGTGTATGGAACCGATACTTCCACATCACCGCCGAACTGAGATATGTTCCTGTCACCGGAAGTCACACTGAAATTGAATACAGGCCTGTCTCCTACAACCTTGCGTGCATCTTCAGAAAGCGAGGAGGCTTCTACTCTGGACGCAGCTATTGTAATATCATCTCCAGCCTCCTGTGATATATTTGAGAGAGTCTCGGCATCAAAGGTGATGGAGGCAACCGGGGTAGATACCTTGAACTCATCGGTTTCAGCTTCCGCTGCAAGACTCAATGCTTGCTTTGAAATGCTGAGCTCCACAGTTTTTGCGTCTGTAGGCGCATCTACCACTAACTCGACCCTTGTTTTTACACTGTCCCCTTGCTTTCTGGCTTCATCAGCCGCCTTTGCTGCGGCATCGCTTATCTGTTCCTGTGCTACACTTGCCTGTGCTTTGCCGCTGCTATATGTGGATACTGTGACTATAGTTGTTGCAGTCGATACATTCGCTGATGTTGTTACTGTCGTTTTCACAGCAGGAATGTCGGCAGTCGGAATAGTCGACCCATAGTCTCCACTGCCATCTCCGCCGTTGCCGTTGTCACTGCCGCTGGTGTTCCTCTTCCACTGTGCATATACTGTAATATTTGAGTTCACCATTGTGGATGCAGTAAAGACTGTACCGCTCCCGTCCACCGCTGTATTCCAGCCTTTAAATGTATAGCCTGCTCTTGCAGGCGCTGTTGGCAGTGTGCTTGAGCTTTCGCCTGAAACCACTGTTTTACTGGCGGGATTTGCTTCTGTATCCCCGCCGTTCTTGTCAAAAACAACAGTCCATGTTATTTGCGGCACATCCTCAAACTCCGCCGTCACTACCACATCGGATGCCGGCATTATAAACGTGTTCCCACTGATAATGTGATCTGTTCCATCATTGTACTTCAGACTCCCCTCCTTGAGGATCTTCCCGCTATCCGGGGTGGCAGTAACAATTATGATCTCTCCGGCAGCTGCTGTTGTCGATGGAACAGTTATTGTGCCTCCCTCTATTGTACCGATGCTTATGTGATACTTCACTGCCCCAGGATCAATATCCTCAAACACCGCCGTCACTACCACATCGGATGCCGGCATTATAAACGTGTTCCCACTGATGCTGTAATCTGTTCCATCATTATACTTCAGACTCCCCTCCTTGAGGATCTTTCCACTATCTGGAATGACAGTAACAAAGATCATTTCTCCGGCTGCTGCTGTTGTCGATGGAACAGTTATTGTGCCCCCTGTTATTGTACCAATGCTTATATAATACTCCACTGGTACGGGATCAATATCCTCAAACTCTGCCGTCACAACTATATCGGATGCAGGCATTATGAACGTGCTGCCGCTGATGCTGTGATCTGTTCCATCGTTATATTTCAGGCTGCCCTCTTTAAGTATCTTCCCATCGTCCGGAATGACAATAACATCGATCATTTCTCCGGCTACTGCTGTTGCCGATGGAACAGTTATTGAGCCCCCTGTTACTGCGCCGATGCTTATATGATACTCTACTGTTGAGGGATCAATATCCAAAGTGAAGTTAACGGTTGCATTTTGTCCATATGCAGCATTCACATTACTTTGGCTGGCGCTCATATAACCATCTGCACTTGCCGTTACGGTACAACCAGTCCCTATATTAACATCGGCTATGATAAATAAACCATTTGCATCAGTAACAGCAGAGTAAGCATGTTCGCCTGATACAACATCTACATTTGCTCCCGGTATAGGTTCTGTCCCATCACTTACAATACCTGTAACAGTACCTAAATGTAAAACAAATACAGGATAACCATTATTGATGCCCGAAACTATTAACCAAACTTTTTCGTTATCGTGTTTATGTGCATCCAGAAGCAGGGCAAACTCACTGTTCCTCATTTCAGCTGACGTTTTAGAGACAAGCAGCGATTCCAGTTCATCATCCGGATCGAACCCAATACCTTTTTTGGGATCTGCCTCAATACCTGAAATGATCTGTTCAGCATCGCTGCTCCAATAACAATATGAAACAGCCTCATCACCACCAAACATGCGCCCTGCAAAGCCTCCAACTTCTGATTCCTCACTTGCTTCAACATTTCCTGCGGCATAGTTGTTTGAAGCCTCATAATAATCAGCCGAATCAGCAATTCCAACAAGTCCTCCAACAGCCGCACATTCACCGCCCTTGACATTCACCACTGCATAGTTGTCATATAACTGGCAATCTTCAACCTTCCCTACAAGTCCGCCTAAATCTGCACATTCATTTACGTTCTGGACAGTTCCTGTGGAACCACAGCCTATTATACTGCTGAGTGATGCATATCCTGCCAAACCTCCTACTTTAGGACCCTCATCCTCATATGATGAATATATTCCAACATCCGTCAGGCATACATTTCTTATGTAAGCGTAATAGATTCTCCCAAATAGTCCGGCATATTGAAGTTCATCATTCGGGCTGCCTTCCGATCCGATTTTCAGATTTGATATGGCCTTGTTATTGCCGTCAAAGATGCCCCTAAAATCTGTATTGTCATTTCCAATAGGCACCCAGTCATGCCCGGACAAGTCGATGTCGTTCACAAGCTTGATTGTGCAGCCTGTGAAATCAAAACCTTCAATATTGACAATATACGCCACACATGCCAATTCCAATGCATTTTCAATAATAATTTCATCAGTGTCTTCATCATAATACGGCTCATGTTCGTCTAAATCGACCATATCTATCCAATTATTTGTCCACCTTGCATAAAATGTACTATCTCCATAAACTACATAGTTTTCTCCCGGATAGTAGACATCGCCAAATTCACTCACCCAGCCCCCAAAAAAGTATCCTTCCTTTGCAAGTCCTTCGCCGGACGCCACAGTTGCCTCGTCGCCTTCTTCATATTGTGCTGCATCAGGTACGGTCCCTGTAACATCGTCGCCGTTTTTATCATAAGTCACCGTATATACCGGTTTGGCCTCCCACTTGGCATAGAAAATTATATTGCTGGTACCTATTTGATGATAACTACCAGGTAGATATAAAGTCCCATCTCCCGTACTCGAAAGCGCCCAGCCCCTAAAATAAAAACCATCTCTTTCAATACCGTAACCGTAATCCACCATATACTGTCTGTTAGCTTCATACCTATTGGGGTTTACAGGTACTTCCCCACTGCCTCCATTCGCATCATAAGTAATAGTATAGGTAGGGTTCCATTTTGCATAGAAGGTTACATTATCACTGCCCATCGTATAGGTGCTTCCGGCAGCATATACCGTACCGCTCCCGTCGCTTGCCGTTGTCCAGCCTTTAAACACATAGCCTTCTCTGGTAAACCCTGTATTGAGTGCCAGTGTTACTATATCACCAGACTCGTACACTTCGCTGTCCGGCACAGTTCCCGTCCCTTCGTTCAAGTCGTACGCTGCCGTATAGGTTGGTATCTGCTCCCATTTTGCATATATGCATGCACCCGAGGTAACAGGCGTTTCAAAATCAAACTCCACATCCAGATCGCTTGTGGTATACCAGCCCGAAAAATTCCAGTGCACTCGTACCGGGTCATCCGGGGTCCCGATGGTATCGCCCGGAACTACATCGATTATTCTATAATCATCTCCATTGCTTATGAAAGTGACCGTAACTGTATCTGCAGGTGTTTCAAAATACAAGCCCTCCAAATACGGATACCCGTCATTTACACCACTTACAGATGACCATTCCCTTAACACGCCTCTGTTATCGTTAAGGAGCTGTGTAAACCTGGTATCTGTCATTTCATTTTCCGACTTTTTCGATGTGGTATCTGTACCTTGACCGATTCCTGCTTTGGGATCCAAGGGGTTCCCGGTGCCATTTTGCGTATATATTTGCGCCGCACTACCATTCCAATATCCGTACTCCACACTTGTTACATCTGATTTATTACCTATCAGGCCGCCCGCAGAAAAGTTGACTCCAATGGTTTGTGTATTGATATCACCTGAAGCATAGCAATTATCAACACTGGCAGCTCCATTAGCTACACTCATTCCAATCAGCCCACCGGCTCCACGCGATGAAATCACATTGCCTCGGGCAAAACAGTTGATGATTACACCGCTTCGGGCAAATCCAACTAAACCTCCAACCACATCTCCGCCTGTAGCATTCCCAATGGCAAAGCAATTTCGCAACTCACAATAGCTATGGCCTATAAGGCCTCCTACATCTGAAGATTGAGCTGTAGTTGTAACATTTCCGATGGCATAGCAGTCGGTTAGGGTACCACCTCCGATACCAATCAAGCCTCCAGCATATCGTGCGCCGCTTCCCGAAACGTTGCCGCTTGCGTAGCAATTGGTTACACTGCTTGTGGTACCACTATAAGAAATATATCCCACAAGTCCGCCTGCTGGAGTCTCGCTTCCGTCTGATGTAATAGTGCAGGCCGCATGACTGTTTTCAATAGTTGATGCATGGCAGAATCCGACAAGGCCGCCTACACCTGGGCATGTACTCAGAAGGTTATTGCCTGCTATTATTACCTCGATACTCCCCTCCACAGAACATCCTGATATGGTACAGTTGCGGATGTCTCCGGCGATGCCGCCGATCTGGGGAGCTCCAGACTGTACGGTTTCCAAATCAGCCGAAGAATAAATTGACAAATTCGCAAGATTAACATTCCTTATAACAGAATCTTCTACATAACCAAAAAGGCCCATATTTCTCTGTGCCTCTTCAGGCTTCACAGATGTGCCTATAGTCAGATTTGATATTTTTTTCCCATTCCCATCAAAAGTCCCCTTAAAGCTCCAGCTTTCATTTCCGATAGGCACCCAGAAATGACCAGACATGTCGATATCCTGTCCCAGTTCGATAACATACTTTATGTTACCGAACCGATAACGGTTCTCTGTTGCAAACCACGCCAGTTCCGAAGCATTATTAACTGTGTATGTGTATGTGGTTATACCAGTGCCCTCATCATAATCTAAATCGGTTTCCGTCGGTTCCTCTGCTGTATCTGTCCATAATCCGGCCGGTTCATCTGCCGCACACACAGGAGCTGCAGTAATGAATAGAAGCCCGGCAATCATCGCTGCGGTCAATAAGATGCTATGCATCAACCTTAGTCTCATATAATTACCCCTTTCCACTAAACACTTAAAAGAAACAGAAATTTCGCCATTTTTAGTGTAATTTCGATTTTTCATAACATAATTCTATAACATTGCTATATCCTTGTAACTGTACGTTGGTACAGTCTGTAAACATTTCTTTGTTTTTGACAACAAAAAAGCTGCCTGTAAAAAATAAGCATTGGCAGCTTAATAATCAATATCATGTTTTATTGCACCTCGTTATCCCATCAAACAAATAACAACAAACCCACAATTACCCGGCTCCCGAATAAGTGTCTAAGTGTCGTGCCTGACACCAAATCCCATCCGCGCCGCATAAGCTATTACCTGTGCCCTGTTTTCCAGGTGGAGCAGCTCAATTATCCTGTTCATGTGGTACTTGACGGTTCGTTCGGTAAGACCAAGGGCTTCTCCTGCTTCTTTATATGTTACTCCTTTAGCAACCATTTCCAATATCTCAAGATGCCTGTTTGACAAAACTCCTTTACCTGCATCTTCCGATGGCTCAACCAGAAATCTGTAGTTTGCTTCGCTCCCTTTTTTCAGTTCCGTCAGCAGCCTGGAGGCAAAGCCCGGCAAAGGAGGAGCCTCATTCTTCTCAACATCCTGCAACATGCCTATGAGCTCTTCGGCATTGGTGTTTTTCAGCAGGTATCCGGATGCCCCATACCTGACAGCATCAAAAAGATCCTCATCTTCTTCTGATGTAGTGAGCATTATAACCTTTATTTCCGGCATCTCCGCCTTTATCATCCTTAGTGCGTCAAGCCCGCTGCATCCAGGCATCCTTATATCCATCAAAATCATGTCCGGCTTCAGCAAACAGGCTTTTTCCATGGCTTCACTTCCACTGTTCACAGTACACACAACATTTATGCCATGCATATCAAGTAGGTATTTTAGACCCTCCATGAATAAAGCGTGGTCATCAACCAACATCACTCTTGACTTCACTTTCAGTTTCTCCCCCTTTTGCAGGTACACAGAGCCTGATCCTGCTCCCTTTTCCTGCGGATGACTCGATGTCAAGCTGTGCACCTATTTCGTATGCCCTCTCTCTCATGATGCTCAAGCCATAAGTGTTTCCTGCACCATTGCTAACCAAGACTGGATCGAAGCCTTTTCCGTCATCTTCTACCTCCACATGCAATACCTGCTGCGACAGCAAAACAGAGATGCTTACATTGTCAGCCTCGGCGTGTTTTCTTACATTATTCAATGCCTCTTTTAGAATACTCAAAATATTCATCCATATATTTGGTATAAGCTCCTGTTCACAAAATATGTCGGGTATATTCAATTTTACGTTTATGCCTGTATCTTCGGAAAACCCGGATATATCCTTTTTCAGCTCGTCTACAAAGCTCATTTCCTTATGTTCCGTGTTCCTTACATTTTTAATATACTCTCTTACCTCATTGTGTGCTGACCGAGTAACATCAACCAGTCTGTCCAGCTTATTCGAAACAGTGTTTACACCCTCATTCATAAGTTCCTTTCTGACAGCCTGCGCCTGGAGATTGATAAACCCCAACACCTGTCCCAGATTGTCGTGCAAGTCCCTGGCCATGCGTTCCCTTTCTTCAGCAGCAGCGATCTTCTTCTGCTGTCTCAGGAACTCCTGCTGAGCCCTCTTTTTTTCAGTTATCTCATATGCTACAACAAGCCTGCCTAAATGAATACCCTTGCTGTCGGCCAATGGAGATATAAATGCTTCAAAGATCCCTGTTGAACCCTCTGTCTCTGCAGAAAACTCCACATGGCTCTGCTCCCTGCAAACGCACACTGACGAAAGCTCAGGGATTTTACTGCAGACTTCATCTACTTTTACCGCACAAATTTTCGAAGCACTCAGATCCAGAATTTTCTCAAAGGCAGGATTTATATCCAATACCCGGTCCTGCAGGTCAAGAACCATAACGCCTGCATTCATCGTTTCAATAATCGTAGTGCGCGCTAACGCCACAATGTCAAACATTTTCAGACGGAATATCCCAAATGCCGTGATAAGGCCTGCCGGTCCGAAAAAAACCGGAGTAATATCAAATCTTCCTATCGGACTAAACCCCAAAACGTACATGACATTCGGCACAACAATCATGCTTGTTCCTATAAGAAGTGCGATTGCCTGCTTCATATAAATCATTTTCTTGAAGAATGCCATTCTAATGAGAAGTACAAGTGCAGTAATGTTTAGCAAATGGGAATATGCTGCATGAAAAAAAAAGAATGAGCCATACTTCTTGGCAATGACCGGAAAGATGCCGCTGTAGTCCAGATGTATATCGTACCTCATCAACCCATGCAGCCCATCTGTCCATACAAGCAGTATAGTAACAGTTGGTATGACAGCAGCCCAGAGAATCTTTTTACTTCGTACCCAATGGTCAAATCCGGTAAATTGCATGCACAATGCCAGAAGGGTTACCGGTGAATAGCAGTAAGCGAAATACTGCATGTTTGCCCAGAAAAGCTTGGTTGGCAGATCTGCGCCTGACATTTCTAGGGCATTAGCCCCGGACCAGATCGTCACGATCAGCATACTTGCTATAAAGCTTTTTGCCCCTTTTACATTCCTGCGCCTCACAACTGCAAATATACCGAGAGACAGTGATGCAAATGCCGAGGCTGCCAGCGGCCATATGTATAGTATATATTGATACTGCATATTCTCCCCTTTTTATCTGCCATTCGGAGTTCTTAGAGTTATAATAAAGTTTTTATCAATATTTTCATAATATCATAAAAATGCAGGATTTTGAATACGCAGCAAGTATCGACATAAAATCTTACGCACTTAACCCTCCAGCAATAATAAGTGTCTAAGTGTCGTGCCAGGCACCATATTTCATCTCTCTGAAGATGCTACATAGTTAATAGATGACCGCTGATAAAACAAAGCAGTTACCAGTATACCTAGCAGAAATAATACTATACTCAGAACAAAAGGCAGTATTCTTGCGATATCGCTCAGCAGTCCGCCTATGTATCCAAAGGGTACACTCACAAGCATTACTGTCGTCTGAAGCAATGCCATAATACCTGAACGCTCTACAGGGTCGACATGAATAGCAACAAGAGATTCCCTGAGAGTACCTAACACGGCCACACCCAGAGCTTCAAAAATCAGGGAAGCAGATAATAATACATATCCCCACACGCCGGTGCCTGTAATTGAAATAAGTAATAAACAACCGATTATTGAACTGATAAAGCCTCCATACATCGGCCATTTCAGCTTCGTTTGCTTAATATGTGAGATAACTGCAAAGAAAAGAACAATGGAAATTATGCTTTTAGCCATCGGAAATATGGGCAATAGAGTATCAGGAATGCCGATGCGCCGTGATGCAATGATTTGCCAGAAGGTCATCCCAATCATTGCCGCAATTTCAACAAGAATACTGATAATTATAGCAAATATTGTGCCCTTAGAAGATAGTATCTTGCGCATAGCGCTTTTATATCCAAACAGCATCTCACCCCATGACAGATTATGAGTTGCTTCACGCCTGATCTTACCAGTACGAGTTTCTGTTGAGAGCTTATACAGGATTAATATCTTTGCAGTCATAATAATGAAAGCATTTATATAGAGTATCCGAATAGCCGGAGCCAGTGTAAGCTTTGCCACCAGTATTGAGGATATTGGCGCAAACAATGCGGAGAGGTTGCCTGAGATAATAACCCAGGAGTATATATGGGTAATCTTGTCCTTTGGAGCATCCTCCACAAGCAGACAATCCCAGGATACTTGCGTTATCTTCATCATACCGTTAAGTAATGCTGCTATGACAAAGAACCAGAAGCCTTGACTGAACGCCCATATCAGGCACGGGAGGCTCCATGCCAGAAAATCAAATATTGCAGTACTCTTTCTGCGCCCCATTTTATCGACGATTGCACCTGACAGAAAAGCACATATCATCTGGGAAAACATGTAGATCGAAGTGACGATCCCTACCTGTACATCGCCCATGCCAAAAGTAAGCATATATACAGTTGCATAGGGCAAACACAGGTTCATGGAAAGTCCCCACATAGGTTCAGTATAAACACAGGCGCGGGGATTGCCGCGCAGATCAATAAGGGTGCGCAATAATTTGTGCTTTAGCAACGTGTTTTTCACAAAAATTATCCTTTCCGGGTTGTTTCAAGAAACACAAAGAAGGAGATTTGCTTATCTCCTTACTTTCGTAGTAATTCTATATTACAACAGTTATTGATTAATTTAAACACCATAATTGAAATATTAGGTAAACGATTGAAATCAAGTTGATTTGGAACTGCTGATGGACTGAAATGCATTGAGAGGTTGGGGACATATATCACCTCGTTATGGCACCACTCCAGACATAGTTTAAACAAGTGCCGGCGTGAACATACACCGGTTTCCACTAACTTCACACCCTAAATTTTGAAACGCTCTCTGCCAGGCTTTCGGAGCATTGCTTTGCAGCATTAATCAACTCAGATACCCTTGACGCTCTTTCCATAACATCCGAAGCCCTCTGATAGATACTTTGCGTTCCCTGTGCTTCCTGGCAGTTTGAAGCAGCAACATCGTTAATAGCTCTGACCATATGCTGCATTGAAGCAAGCAATTCTTCAGAAGTCGCCGAAAAATCAGCAACGAGATCATGGATCGAGGCTGCATCGCTGTAGTACTGCTCCCCGATTTCCACCATCGTTTTGTAATCATTTATAACTTTCGTATCAATGAATTCCAAAGCTTTCTCTGAGCATGACACCAGATTCTCGACCGATGCTATAACCTCCGTGGTAACATTCTGGATCTTGGCAACGGTATTTTTTGATCCCTCCGCAAGCTTTCTTATCTCATCGGCTACGACCGCAAACCCCTTGCCCGCCTCTCCTGCCCTGGCGGCCTCTATTGCTGCATTCAGTGAAAGCAGGTTTGTCTGCTCAGCCATCTTGAGTATAGTTTCTGTAAGAACCTTAATTTTTTCGACCGCTTTTGATTGCGCCAACGCCTTTCTCATCTCAGTATCCAAATCATTACGCATTTCACGGGATGCATTTTGCGAAACGATCGCACTTTCCTTCAGATCCTGAGCACGCTTGCTTATCTCGCCGACTACATCTGATCCGTTTTGTGCTTTCTCTGCGACGGACCTTACCGCACCCTCAATTTCAGTGGTTGTTGCATCCATCTCTTCGGTAGTTGCCGATGTTTCTTCCGTCAGCCCGGACATTTCTTCGGCAGTGTCCGAAACTTCTGCAATCCTCTCCAGCAATTCAGTCAAATTACCCGAGGATATACGAATGTTCTCAATAACTTTGCTTGCCTCATTAACAACACCATTGACCACTGTTCTGATCGATATGCTCATGACATTGACCGATTTCATAAGCACGCCTATTTCATCATTCCTGTTCATAAAATCATCAGGCAGATCCTTTGAAAAATCGGCCTTGGCTAATATATTGAGATGGTCGGCAGCCATTTTTACAGGTTTTGATATGCGGTTGGCAGTTAATATCGATATAGCAGCTACTATAATTGCCGCTGCAAATATTAGAATGATCGTAATCAATCTTGAGTTATTAACATGCTTATATACTTCATTTGAAGGGGCCGTCACAACCACCTTCCAGCCGGTGGCCGGAACAGTCGCATACGCTCCGACCATTTCCAGGCCGTCATCCTCCGTGTACTGGATGAAATCGCTGTCGTTGATCATTACGCCCTCATCAAACACTTTCATTTTACTTTCGTGCTGTGTATACTCCCTATAATTCTTGCCTATCAATTGCCAGTACTTATGGAATAATACATTCCCTGAGTCTGACATCAGATAGCCATATCCGGTTTCCGCTGTTTTTATGGTTCCGATAGTGTTTTCCAGCGCCTTGACGACCACGTTGCTCTGAATAATACCTTCAAAATTACCCGAATTGTCCAGTATTGGTACTGCTATAGCGATGATCCTTGCTCCGGTACTTTCACTGTTCATAATATCACTTATGGCCGGCTTTTTTGTCTCCCTCGCCATAATGAAATGCTCTTTATCAGCCATATTAGGCCGTTCGGTAAAATTATCTATGATGCAGTTCCCATCTTTATCAGCTACCACTGAAGTCTCAATCTCAGGGTCGGACTGATTGATTATCCTCAGCGTATGCATTATTTCTTCCTTGTCCATCTCTGAGAACTCCAAATAGGCTCCATACAATTCTGTCAGCTGCATTACCTTGGAATTGATCCATGAATCCATTGCTTTCGCATTCGACCGGGCGATCTCTATTTCCTGGTATTTTATGCTCTCAGTAGTCTCTGTCAGATATTGTGTTAATTGATATGAAGCCAATATGAGCAGCGGAATGAGCGCTACGCATAAAAGTATAGCGATAAGCCTGAATTTCAAGGTATGAATGAATTTCAAAAGATCACCTCCAAATGAAAGTACCTAGTTGCCTTGTGATGTGACAATGTCATTACAATATATATATCGTATATCAACCACAAAAATTTTATATAGAATCCAGAATGTAGCTGAATTCATGAATTCATGTTTCTCCCTGATTTTCTGCTGTTTCCGAACCTCAACCATTCAGGCAGCAGCAGCTTAAAGCCTCCTTTTGCGCCGGCACTGGCAAATATGCTCTGAAGTACAATGAAGGCAAACAGAAATCCCGAGGTAATAATTCTGGGCCATGACGCATCAACTATACCAAGCAGAGGTACTACCCGCTCTATGAGAGAGTTGATCAATACACCAAAAAAAGTTCCTATGGGAAGCCCCACACCTCCGGTAAGCATTGCCCCGCCTATTACACTTGACGAAATTGCGTCAATTTCATAGCCATACCCGTTCCCTGGATTGCCAGATGGAGCAAATAGGGTGTAGAGAAGCCCTCCAATACCGGCCAGTAAGCCGCAGAGCACGTGTGCCATGAACTTCGTCCTTTTTACGTTTATCCCCATAAGCAGTGCGCTCTGTGTATTTCCCCCGATAGCATAAAGAGAACGTCCGAACTTTGTTTTCTTAAGCACTATTATCATGACAACCAAAACAATGACAGCCACAATAGCTGCCGGAGTCAGATAAGCTACGTCATGTGTACCATTCTTTCGCTCGTTGAACAAAAACGGAATATACAGCTTCGCACTTGACCAGCCCATGAACATTTGATCCGTTATCGGCACGGATTTAGTATTGATCACACTTATCATTCCTCGTGCAAAAAACATACCTGACAGTGTTACTATGAACGGCTGGATCTCCAGATAAGAAACAAGGAATCCCTGGACAATACCAAACGCCAAGCCTATACCCAACGACACCGGAATCGTCCATACAGCGTTCACTCCGCTGTCCATCAGCATTGCAGCGATAACCATGCTGACTAATCCTGTTACGCCGCCGACAGAAATGTCTATGCTTCCGGTTATCATAACGACTGTTAACCCCAGTGCAAGCATCAGTAAATAGGCTTTGTTATTAAACAGGTTAAAAAAAACAGAGTATTTTGCAAAGTTGCTATCAGTAAACATGAATAATGAGATAATGTAGAGCAGAACAAAAAGAGAAACCGTAATCAGCAACAATACCCCTGTATTGCTCAGGCCTTTACGCTTTACTAAAAGATTCGTACCTGCCGTATTGCTTTTCCTACTGTCTTTCATTACGTTAACCTCCAACAGACACATTTTTGCTGAATACTTTACGGGCCGTTTTTTTGAACTTTTCCTTGAACACATCACTGCTGGCTACTATTATTAGAATAATGATAAGCGCTTTAAATACATACAGCTGATCTGCGCGCACATTCATCGCATATAATGTCGTCGTAATGGACTGGATGGTATATGCACCAATAACAGAACCCGCGATGCTGAATTTTCCTCCGCCCAGCATGTTACCGCCCAAGGCTACCGCTAATATAGCATCCATCTCTATTCCCAGACCCAATTCTCCGGAATTCACGCTTCCCAGACTGCTTGACCCGACAAGCCCCGCTACTCCTGCCAGTATTCCGCAGATTATGAATGCCATAAATTTGATAGCACGGGAATTGAGTCCCACAAGGCGGGAGGACGAGCCATTTATTCCTACACTCTGGACATAAAGGCCCAAGCTTGTCAGTTTTGTGACCAGCACCACAAGCATGACTATTGCAAGAGATACGATTATAGTTGTTCTGATAGGTATACCGGGTATTTGGACCCCCAGCCATTTAAACGACGGATTCATAATATAAATAGTCTGTCCGTGTGTAATCTGCTTTGCTATTGAACGCCCGGCAGTAAACAAAATGAGCGTGGCGATCATCGGCTGGATTTTCAAGCCAGACACCAGAAAACCGTTGAAAGCACCGCACAGCGCTCCACCCAGCAGACCGACAAACAGCGCCAACAGGTATGGGCTGTGAAAGATCTCCGTTCTGTATTCAGAACCATTGAGCATCAGGCCGCAGAAGCTGGCTGCAATTGCCATAATGGGACCGACGCTGATATCCACGCCGCCGGTTGCCGCTATAACTAATGTCATTCCCATCGTTACAATAACCAGTAAACTGGCCTCGTCCAGAATGTCAGGTATATAGCCGGAAATCAAACCGTTGGTAATTGAAATATTGAAAAACGTCGGTGTCGTGATAATATTCTGAACCACCACGATAAGCAAAATCACCAGTGAAAATGTCAACCGACTGCTCAGCATTTTTTTTGCAAGTGGCTTCAAAGCAGGACTGATAAATTTATTCCTATGTGTCAAATCACTCATTGCCATCCTCCCCTCCTGCTATTGTCCGCATAATCTTACTCTGATTCAGCTCTGTATGGGCCAGCTCTCCGACCTTGCGCCGATCTCTCATGACCACCATTCTCGAGCATGTCCTAAGCATTTCATCCATCTCTGAGGAGATGAAAGCAACGCTTTTGCCTTCCCCCGCAAGCTTCAGTATAAGCTTTTGAATTTCTGTTTTAGTACCTACGTCGATCCCTCGGGTAGGTTCGTCCAATATCATAAACTCCGGATTGGTAAGCAGCCATCGTGCCAGAATGACCTTTTGCTGATTTCCGCCGGAAAGACTTTTTATCGGCGTTTCGATACCTGCTGTTTTTATATTGAGCAGCTTGATATACTCATCTGCATATTTCTCCATTTCCTTTCGGGTCAAGCGTTTAAGCAGCCCGTGTTTTGCCTGAAGTGCAATAATTATGTTTTCTCTTACTGTAAGCTCTGCAAAAATACCGTCGGCCTTTCTGTCTTCCGGCAGATAAGCCATTCCCTGCTTCATTGCGTCCAGAGGCTTCCTTATCCTTGCTTTCTTTCCTTTTATAAAAAGCTGTCCCTGAACAGCTTTGTCAGCGCCGTATACCGCACGCACCAGCTCGCTTCGGCCGGAGCCCAGCAGACCACTGAAGCCGACAACCTCACCCTTATGCATTTTTAAATTAAAGGGAGCAACCCTGGAAGCACCACTTGAAAGCTCACAGGCTTCAATAATCGGAGTTTCCCCTTCGAACCTCGATTTGTCCTTGTCCACACTCAACTCCGAAAGATTTTCGATCTCCTTGCCCATCATCTTTGTCACCAGCTCAAGCCTGGGTAGTTTTTCAACCTCATACTCCCCAACCAGTTCTCCGTTTCTGAGCACTGTTATGCGATCACAGATTTCATAGACCTGTTCAAGAAAGTGGGTGATAAAAACGATCCCCACACCTTTATCCTTAAGCTGTCTCATGAGTGTAAAAAGCTTTTTCACCTCATCTGCATCAAGAGAAGAGGTAGGTTCATCAAGAATCAAAAATTCGCATTCCGTATTAACAGCGCGTGCGATCGCAATCATCTGCTGGATCGCTATAGAGTAGCTATCCAGTTGCGCCCCGGGATCAGCTGAAATATTCAGCTCGTGCAACAATTCCGCTGCCTTGCGGTTCATCTGTTTCCAGTCGATCAAGCCCATTTTGCGCGGTTCGCGTCCCAGGAAAAGATTCTCGGCAACAGTAAGATTCCAGCACAGATTCACCTCCTGGTAAACAGTGCTGATCCCATGTTTCTGCGCATCCTGCGTCGAACGTATCACAACGGGATTACCGTCCAGACTGACACTTCCCTCATCCATGGAATAAACTCCGGTCAGCACTTTGACAAGCGTTGACTTTCCTGCTCCGTTTTCTCCCATCAGTGCGTGTATCTCACTGCGGCGCAGTTTAAAGTCAACATTATTGAGTGCGCGGACTCCGGGGAACGACTTTCCTATGCCGGTCATCATCAAAGATGGTCTGTTCTGTTCATACCTTGCTTTATCCATAATACAATGCCCACCTTATTTAAACTGCTGTTTGATTATGAAGAAATAACAAATTTCGGTTCAGGGAGAATCACTGTTCCCCCTGAACCGAATATCGGATTCCAATTTACAATGGAAATCCCTTTCATGTATTCTCCTGCCTATTAGTACGGACGAGCATCAATGATCTCCTGGGTTATAGTATCCCAGTAGAATGCAGTCTCATCAACAGATTCCTGCTTGTTAGGAGTACCGCCGCCTTCGATCTTCTTGATGATTGCTGCAACTCCAGGTCCAAGCAGAGGATTACATTCCACGTTGCAGTTGATTTTGCCTTCCAGCGTCATCTGAAGATATGCTCTGTTAGCATCGAAAGAAATTATGGCTATGCCGTCTTTTCCCCCGACTGTCTTACCTGCCTCTTCGAGTGCCTGAATAGCACCGTCGGCCATGTTATCATTTTCAGCATAGACACAATTGATATCATCACCATACTGTTTGATCCAGGAAGCCATGATTTCTTTTGCCTTGTCAGTGCTCCAATCGCCTGTTTGCTGTGCCAAGAGCTTCCAGTTGCCGTTTTTGGCAATTGCATCTTCAAGAGCCTTGGTACGGCCAACCTGAGCAGATGCGCCCAACTGACCCTGGAGATTTACTATGTTGACCTGCTGATCACTGGTGAATCTTGTTGCTATCCAGTCAGTAGCCTTAACACCTTCATTGTAGAAACCGCCGCCGAGCCAGCAGGTGTATAGATCTTCGCTGGCATTGATGGTACGATCCATCAGAATAACGGGTATGCCCGCATTCTTTGCGTTTGTCAGAACAGTATCCCAACCATCTGCATTGACAGCTGCGACGATAATGTAGTCGACCTCCTGGTCGATGAATCCCTGAACGTCGGATACCTGTTTCGCTGCATCGTTGTTGGAGTCAGCAAGGATCAATTTAAAGCCGTTCGCCTCACTAAGAGCTTCCTGAACAGACGTGGTGTTCGCCTTGCGCCAGTCAGACTCGTCTGCCTTACACTGAGCAAAGCCTACGGTAATGAGTCCTGATGATCCCTTATCGGATGATGATGGCGCTTTTGTACCACATGCACAAAGTCCAAGTAACAGTACCACAACAAGAAGAACCGTAATGATTTTTTTCATACTTAGCCTTCCTCCCAAAATACATAAAAATTGAAGATATACCTTCTTACTTCTTTATATCATGTCTAAAAAATGGTAGACAATATGTGCGGAGGAATTGCGTAAGAATATCAACTACATGGATAAAATAGTTAACTATAGAAGCACTAATCAATGGCAGTGCCGGAATTGACCGTAATTTTTCAAACCGCTCATCATAAAAAAACGACCCTTAAAGAATAAGGATCGTATGAATTTAGCATTGTACTATCAATATTTCCTGCCGTCGATCATTTCCTGTGTAATAGTAAAGCAGTCAAACTGGGTTTCCTCAGTATATATTTCCCGCTCTATCGTCTCTTTGCGCTGCAGACGCTTGATTACTGCGTCTACATATGGACCCTGCAGCGGGTTGCATTCTACATCCAATGCGATTTTTCCCTCCAGGCAGTACTCAAGTGCTAGCTTTGTTGCATCAAACGAAATGACAACAACTCCGTCTTCCGCATTGCACCTTAGACCCGCCTCCTCCATCGCATCGATTGCTCCAAGTGCCTCTCCATCGTTTTCACAGTAAACGACATCGATATCATTTGTCTTTGTAAGAATATCAGCCATGACTTCATATGCCTTAGCTCTGGTGAATTCGCCGCATTCCTGCGCAACCAGCTCCCAATTGGGATGACGTGTGACTGCCTGCTCCAGTGCAGCTGTCCGGCCAATCTGTGCAGTGGAGCCGATTGTTCCTTGAATATCCACGATCCTGATGGATTCTGTCATTCTGCCCTGCTTCTCCAGCAGATCCTCCAGCCACAGGACAGCCTTTTCGCCCTCCTTGCGAAAGTCCGAGCCGATATATGTTGTAAGAAGCTCCTTGCTTTCCTCCTCTATATCACGATCTACCATGATAATTGGTATCCCGGCTTCTCTCGCCTCCTGCAGAACGGTCTCCCAGCCTGTTTCAACCTTCGGAGAGAACACTATATAGTCCACATCCTGCTGGATAAAGCTGCGGATCGCCCGGATCTGGTTTTCCTGCTCCTGCCGGGCATCGTCAAATATCAGATCATATCCATTTTCTTCGCTCAATGCAGCCTTTATGCTCTCGGTGTTTGCCACCCGCCATTCTGATTCCGCTCCCACCTGTGAAAAACCGACAACAATCAGTTCATCCTCAACTGCATCCGGCGAAGGCTGCATGTCCATCACACAGCCGCCAAGCAAAACCGCAAGAAAGATAGCCACAGCAAGCATTCTTTTTTTCATTTTTCTCCATCTCCTGCCACAATAAATTGCACTAAGCTACCCACCGGACTCATCAACCGTATGCATTGGAATCGCCACGATGATCCTGGTACCGATATCCTGAGTACTTTCCACATTTAAACCATATTCCATGCCAAACAGTATCCGGATCCTCTGGTGCACCGTCCTCAGCCCGAACCCTTCGCTGCTGCCGTTTTCCAGTGATGCCCTAACCTCTTCAAGCCGTTCCTTCGTCATACCGGCTCCATCGTCTGTTACTTCCAGTATAATTCGTTTGCTCTGCATTCTGCCGGTCACGCATATAAAGCCCTTGCGCCGTCTGTTTTTAATCCCGTGATACAGTGCATTTTCAACCAGCGGCTGCAGTGTAAGCTTGGGCAGTATATAATATTTCAACTGATCCGGTATGTCGATTTTGTATTCCATCAGATCCCTGTAGCGCATCTGCTGGATTTCCAGATAGCTGCGAATATGCTGTTCTTCCTCGGCAAGTGTGATGACGCTCTTGCCGCGGCTTAGTGAAAATCGGAAGAAATTAGACAGGCTGCTGACCATAGTAACAGCTTCGGTAATCTCTCCCGATTCGATCAGCCATATAATGGTATCAAGAGTGTTGTAGAGAAAATGTGGATTGATCTGAGCCTGCAGCAACGCCAATTCAGTACGCCGACGCTGCTTTTCCTGTTCTGTATTCTTATCGATCTGGCGCTTGAGATGCCCGACCATAGTCTCTATACCATCTGTAAGCAGCTGGACTTCCTCGACATCTGCCTGAATCGGTTCACACACAAGCAGGCTGCCCTTACCTATCGCTTCCAGGCGCTCACAGATCTTGTCGATAGGGTCAACGATCCTGTAGCTTAGCTTTCTCGACTTGGTCAGGAGAAAATACAGCAGCACCAGCGACAGAATAACAACCACACCCATAAGAACGATCATGTTCCTGATCATAGTCGTTTGCAGTGCATCCAAATGCACCGCCTCATAATATAGGTATGTATACATGTACTCCTGAATCAGATCAGTCAGTATATAAACATTATTTTCGAGCTGGTTCTCGCGTGAGTTGTATTCCTTTGTTTCTGCTATCTGTTTTATCTTATCCTCGAGGTTATGGCACAGGTTCAGAACACTGCTGATAGCTCGGAGACTGTCCTTCTCCGTCGTCGTATCGATCAGCTTTCTCGCTATCGTCTCTGCGGACTGCACTTCCCTGATTGGCAAGCCTTCCGAATACTGGCTGTCGATCACGTAGTAGTACATTTTAAGATCGACATCATCCTTGAAGTTCTGATTGAAATCCGAAGCCATTGTAACGTTGTTCAGAATTGCATTATACTGCAGTACATATATAATGCCGATAGATGCGATCATAATGATTACCGCCATAAGCGGAAATGCGATGATCAGGATCATCTTCCACAGTTTGCTTTGCATGGTGATTTTTCCATTTTTCAATCTCCGCCGGAAATCTTGTATCACTGTTTGTCTCCTCTTCGATATTCACTAGGCGTACAACCAGTAACTTTCTTGAACACGAAGCTGAAATAATGCGGATCCTTGTAACCGACTGCAAACGCTATCTCCCCCGAACGCTTGTCCGTCTGGCGGAGCATGTGCTTTGCCTCGTCTATCCGTTTCCCTGTGAGATATTCTATGAAGGTCAGCCCGACTTCCTGGCTGAATATCGCTGAAAAATAGTTTGGGCTGATGTTCACCTTTTGAGCCACCCTGTCGAGGGATATCGACTCTTCATGGTAATGTCTGTCAATGTATTCAATAGCCCTGTTCATCAGATCACTTTGCTGCTTTTTGCTTTCACTGTCGCGCAGCTCGATCGCCTGCCTCATGACCTGGCGTAAATAGTGACGAACCTCGCCGGAGGTCGAAATGCTGTCATTCGGCCGAAGCTCCAGCGACCAAACACTGTCAGTCCTGCTTCCGATCGAATCCATATATTCCACGGCTGCCAGGTAAACTGTCATAGTCAGATACCTACAGAACACCGGCAGCGAAACAGCTTCTCCTTCTGCGCTTTGCAGCAGTTGATTTATATAACGGTCGATATCTTCTACCGACCCATTGCTTAAAAAGCTGTAAATACGCTCCTGAGCTATACCTATTCTGTCTGCATCTGTTCCATGGCCAGCCCTTTTTCTAAGATCACTAATGCTCGCTTCAGTAAGGATGTGCTCCTGTGGGCAGAGGTGACGATAGGACAAAATGCGGCTTGCCTCCTCAAAGCAGGCTGGAATGGTACTAAGGCGTGATACAGGCGTACCACATGCAATATGCCAGTTTACATCGCTGCCTGCCATGGCACAGCAGCTTTGAATGTTACTGATGCAATCATCAGTCCGCTGTGTAATATCTTTCTGTCCGCCTTTAACCAAAACGGCGTAGGTCGTGACGTTCCAACTAAACAGAATCAATTCAGTATTGCCGGTGATAAAATGTCTGATCTCGTCCTGCACCACCGCAAGCGCATCCGTGTATCTCTCCGGTGTGCTTCCATCGTATCCTGCACTGCTCAGCGTAAACAGTACAATATTATAGAATGGGGCATTGACATCAATGTCAAGTGTTTTGGCAGTTTCAGAAATCTCTAATACGCTCAGGCCTCCGGTGACAATTTGCTCAAAAAATCTCCTGCGCGAAAACATTTCATACTCCCGGACTTCCCGGTGAAATCTCTCAAGGTATTCCTGCTGCCGCTGTTCTTCTGCCATTTTCTTATACAGCGCCTTCAGGATCTCCACCATCTTTCCCTTTATGATCGGCTTGAGCAGATATTGCTCCACGCCCATGCTGATAGCCTGCTGCGCATATGAAAAATCGTCATGCCCGCTGATGATGATGATTTTGGTCTTCGGCAGTTCTCTGCGAACAAGCTCGATCAGCGCAAGTCCGTCCATAAACGGCATTTTGATATCGGTAATCAGAAGATCAGGCTTTATCTGGCGAATCAATGGCAGAGCGAGTTCTCCGTCAGGAGCATCACCGGCATAATGAAAGCCATATTGCTCCCAAAGGATATTTTTGCGTATCCCTTCGCGTACTACGATCTCATCCTCGACAAGAAAGACCTTAAACATATTGTCTCCCCTTCTAATAGACGTGTCGTACGTTTCTGTTACATAAAACAGCACGCAAATATTATATACCAAATTATGCCGTCCTTCAATTATTTTGTGAACTTACATTTCTGTTTGTCCCACTATCACTCACTGAAGGTTCCAAAATTATTATAGTGCATTCGAATTGAACTCTAATTGATGAATTTTTGTTCATAATGCTACATGTTTCAATTAATGGGAACTAAATGTTGATTTTTTTCAAGGTTTACTCAGAATAACACAATCTATTTTGATATTATGTAAAGTTATCGTAGAAAAAATAGCATTTTTGAACCGATTTTTTCCCATTACCTGCAAAACTAAACAGTTCACTTCTTCTAGCGTTATGTTAATCATAATCGGACACCTCTTAAGTTAAGTATGTGACAGCAGCATCAGACCAAGCGCCAGCTTCAGAACCAACAGCGCATCATCAGACCAAGTGCCAGCTTCAGAACCAACAGCGCAGCATCAGACCAAGCGCCAGCTTCAGAACCAACAGCGCAGCATCAGACCAACTGCACAGCTAAACCAACAGCGCAGCCAGACCAAAGCGGCCTATTTACATAACCTTCATCTTAGCCTTCACTTTAACCTTCATCTTAGCCTTCATTTTAGCCTTCATCTTAGCCTTCAACTTAGCGCTCATTTTAGCGCTCACTTTAGCCTTCATCTTGCAGTCTCATAGGGGAGGGGCATAATCTAGCCGTGCGAAACTGTGCTTCTTCTGCGCAGTCTATCATAAAGTGCAAATGCGGCAAATCCTAAGACAAATAGTCCGGCTACACCATAAAACATAACCTTGTACCCGAAGCATGCTGATATTGCACCGCCAATAATGGGACCCAAGCCCTGTCCGATATCCGCACCTATATAGAAAGTGCTGGTGGCAACCCCGCTTCTCGACTGTCCCAGCATCTTAATGCAGTGAGCCTGAAGTGTCGGCTGTGCTGACCCTTGTCCAAAGGCATAAAAGAAGGCTGCTGCAAGGATCATCCAAAGTCCCGTTGACTCGCTCAAAAGTAATGCTGCCATTGCTGACAGAACAAAGGCCGGATACACTATATATGATAAGCTTCTTTTATCTGAAAGCCTGCCTGCAATTGGGCGCACCAGAAATAGGCATATTGCATTGACAGTAAAGTAAAGGGTAATATTCTTTATACCCCTTTCTTCTCCCAACAGAACCAAAAAGGAACTGACAATACCGTTGCTCATAGAAAATATTCCTCCTATCATTGCCAGCGGCAGTATCTGGGATGCTAACAGATCCTGCAAAACGATTCGCCTCTTTGGCAATTCCCCTGCCGGCCCAAAAGCATCATCAGGCTGTTGATAGGGAATTCTGGTCATCAACACACCGGCTGTGATCAGCAGTATACCTGAACCCAGAAAAGTATAATTAAAGCCATAAGAATTCCCAATTAGCAGCCCAATATTAGGGCCTGCTGCCGTCGAAACAATATGTCCCAACCCGAAGTATCCAATACCTTCTCCCATTCTTTCTTTAGGAATGAATGAGCTCAAAAGAGCAATATTTGCCGTACCACTTACAGCAAAGCTAATGCCGTGCAGGATACGGAAAATCATAAGCACTGGGATATTCATAGAAAACGAATATCCCAGTGCAGCAACTCCCATAATAAATGTAGCAATAAGCAGTACATTTTTTTTATTAAGTCTGTCTGCCGCCAGCCCTCCAAAGGGTCTTGCCACCAGTGCGGTTATTGAGAACAATCCTGCTACAATGCCTGCAACCGTGAGAGAAGCACCTAATTGAACAGCATGTTTTGAAAGTGTAGGCGCTGTCATATAAAAGCTTGTGGAGGTTAATGTTCCCACAAACAGCATGAAAATATATTGAGGATTCCATAGTGTACTGTTATATCTGACAGTGTTCTTTCTGTTTATAATCAAGTCACTTACCATACCCCTTCGTTAGTTTACCAGAGTCATATTGAATACGGCAGCATTATTCAAAATGACACCGATACGAGCCTTAGCTTTCACAGAACACGTTCTGTGAAATAAGTTTAACTAATCTGACGCATATTTGTCAACTGGCTTTTAAAAAGGCATGCACTAGTTATTAATATTGCTATTTTACTACTGTTTTTTTATAATGGATTAAAGGGGCAAATGCATATGAATAATAAATTGTCAATGCGAAAAATGCAGGCAATAAGGACTAAAGAAAATATAATCAAGACAGCCATCAGGCTAGCCGCAAAAAAAGGTATAGATGGCTTTACAGTACGGGATATTTGCAGTGCTGTAAATATTTCAATAGGTAACTTTTATCATTATTTCAGATCGAAAGATGATGTATTGCTGCACACAAGACAGGTATATGACAAAAGGATTCTGTCAAAGATCAAGAAAATCGAAAATAATGATATCGTACAGCTAATTATCACCATTTATGAAGCTAGAGCCTCCTTTGTGCTTGAACGTCCCATTGAGGAATCCAATGTGCTATATATACTAAACCTGAAAAATGCATCAAACAACAACAGACATGAATACATTGTTGACGCTTATATTCTTGATATATTAAGAAGAGCTAAGGAAAATTCCAAAATAAAATCCTCTCTTACTGCAGAAGAAATATTGTCTATGCTAAACACTATTTATCACGGCTGCTGTTACGAATACATAGCAAATAACGGCAACTATGATTTGCTGATGCATTTAAGGTGCCTGGCACGACACTTAGACACTTATTTACCTTAGCTGGCTGTCAAATCTCCAATCACACTTCTGCTGCGCTTATCTTTGTCCTGGGATAATTCAGGTTTAGCACTGTTCATTGATTATCCCCCTACACCCATCTGTGAAACATTAAAATGAATACAATACTAGTATTCGAATGGTTTTTTTGTCATAAGTCAGCTTGATTCTTTAATAGCGTACTGATAAGTTCAGCACGGCTTCCGACATTATATTTGGAAAAAATGTTTCGTGCATGCGTTTTTACAGTACTCTCGCTGATGAACAAAGCCTCAGCAATTTTGCGGTTGGATTTACCGGATAGTATAAGCTGTAATACTTCCTGTTCCCGGGCAGTCAGTGGATCAAGCGTCTTTATCTGATGAAGTATGGCCGTCTGCTGACTTTCATTCATACTGTCATAAGCTGCAAGGTAGGCGTGATTCTTAAGCAGTAAAACAAGTTGTCTGTTGAGTGGCGGAAGCATGACCAGAGTAACACATACCACAGTGAGAGCAATTACTGCCACTTCTGCACCTGGAAGCTGAATTGAGGTTATCGTCATTCCCATAACACCTCCGCAAAGAACCCCGAACACATTGGCAGAGAGTCCGATACCAAATAGCTTTGCAGGATTATCAGAATAATCGAGCATCTCTCCTAAAATGCTCCACCAGAATAAATCAAAAATACCACAGGCGCCAAGCATCAGCGTATCCACAACTAAATAATCGGAAGCATTACGCCCCAGCAGCATAAAGCAGATGAATGCTCCCATGATCATTGTCATACCGACATACAAAATTCTCGATCGCTTTGCCTTCACCGGCAGGTTGCGCATAACAGCGAGCACAACGATATACGGAATCGCCCAATACCAGCTGACAAGCCCTGTAAGGTGCTCATAGGCCGGGTTTATTACCTGATACATAAGACCTGAATTGATCGTTATTATAAACACGAACAGGCATAATAGTAACAACGGTTTTTTTATGCCGCTTCCCATCCTGTTTATTAACTGAATTCTCTGCTCGTTTCCTCGATCCACCGGCAGGATCCAAATAAAAACCATACCTGCCACAAGACAAAGCATAGAGAGGACCAGCCCGACAAATGGCGATCTGTTCATAGCAACTACATTGATGGCAATCATTAAAAGATTAGAATAAATCAAGACATCAGCACACGACTTGATACGCTCATTCTTTGGAGTATATTCCTTGAGAAAATACCCCCATGCAGCTACTGCGCAGCCGCTTGCAAACCCGCTTACAATCAGCCCGCCTGCCCACAACGGCGACGGGACAAAAAAGAATGGTATTGCTGCAGTCAGACATGCTCCCATACTATAAAGCATAGTGTTCTTAGCCATTATTTGAGATTTTACAAAACAGCCACAAAAGGCCAGTCCGGCAAAATGTGCAACAATGGCGGCCAATATATAGCCTGAGGATTCTACACCATGCAGCTCCAACAGACTGTAGAGAACCTGCCCTTCAAACTGAAAAGACAGGATGTAGGCAAACAAAAAGGAGAAGCTGGCAATGGAGAGCACACGTGTATTCAAAGTTTTATGTCCGTTCATCTTATAGCCTCCTGTTATAGCTTCCCGCTCGCCGGTGGAATAAACTTGATGGATCATACTACCAGATCATTTATTAGTAATTAGTAATTTGTTATTAGTAATTTGTTATTAGTTCATTATTGTATTATTGTAGCATAATAATGATGATTTGATAAATACATTTGGCGCTTTATATCGATTTTTGCCTAATTAGATTGACCTGACAAAACAGGTTTTTATGAAACAACATGTTTATGAAACATATATTTAGCTGGTGCATGTTCTATTCATAAAACGCAGGGGGGAGTGTGTGACATAAGGTATACATAATGCGAGAAGAAGTGAACTGCTCAAAAATGCAGGTGATGGACAAAAAAATCAGGGAAATATAGAGTTTTTTCAATGATTACTCTACATAATATGGATTTATGCTGAGTTATTGTAGAAATTTATTGACAGAACTCACTGCTTGTAGCCTAAACCTGCAAAATTGAGCATTATGGCCTCGAAATCAGGCCATCTTTGACACTTGAATATGTGAGATAGCAGGCCTCTTCTACCCCTTTAGGCCATCATCTTGGCTGCTTGTCTCAGATTATGGGCAAAGACACCCAAGCCGGTCCATGTTTGCGTTTTCCGGTATCCACTCAGAATGCTGCAGTTTAGGCCGAACCGGCGTTTTAAACAGCTAATACGTCCTTCAATACCTGATCTCCATCCCTTTAGTCGTCGGAAAGTGGGTGTGTTTTCAAGCTCAGTTCGTTCTTTGGACTTTCTACTGATCTTAGGGATGCAAACATGCTTAACGCCAGCTTCGTAGGCTAATATCTCGTTGCCGGAATCGTAATAACCTCGGTCAAGTGCTATCTCTGATGGGGCATGACCAAATAAACCAATGTGCTTCTGCAGTGCATCATTCACCAAAACTTTGTCGCAAGGATTGCCTTTATACAGTTGGTAGC
>JAEZYU010000011.1 GCA_023418915.1 Bacillota bacterium | reverse complement strand
GACCAAGTCGGTATCTGCCAGCCCAGATGCGGGCGGCTGGGCCACGATTGCGCTGGACAGCGTGCCCGCCCCAGGCAGCCTGGAGCTGCGCTGGATTACTGTGCGCAATGTCTCAGCCAGCAGCGGTGCACAGTCTAGCGGCAGTAACGTGCGCAAAAGCGAGAGTAGCTATGCCACCAGCTACGGCAATGGCTATATCAATCAGAGCAATGGTGGCTACAGCACTACCAGCCAGCGCCTGAGCAAGACGCAAGACCAGGTGCAGCACCAGCTGGTCGATGACGGGCAGGGTGGCCTGTCAGGCCGTGGCTCGGTCAACTATGGGGGCAAGACAGTCACCGTCAAGCTGGTGGATCTGGACGCCACCACTAGCAGCTACAGCTCAGACCATGAAAGCAGCCGCGCGTTTGAGTCGCAGTCTGGCCCCAGCTTCAGCGGTGTATCTGTTGGCGGTGGTGGCCTGTACAGCCGTGGTGGTCAGTACAGCACAGCATCGGTCAGCGAAGAAGTGCTGGCGGCCAGCACACTACAGGTGACGTATTGCGAGGGGTTTGCCACTGCATTTAGTGAAACCCTGAGCTGGGCACCGCCAGAGCTGTACATTGACCTGCTGCCGCACTCCGCAGACTACGTGGTGCCCGGCAGTGTGCAATTTAGCTGGATGGGGCACACCTACATTGATGTAGATGGCGACATCATCCGCGACCGCACCGGGAGCAGCCCTGGCGTGGTGGCTGGCCGCATGGACTACGAGGGCGGCATGGCCTTTTTGCACAACTACGGCACCAGCAACCCCGGCGCGCCATTCCAGCTGCAAAGCCTGTGGACCACGCGCCAGCCATGGACTACAGCTTGCGTGTTCTTTCGCACACCGGCTGCGCCTGTGGCGGTCAATGGGCTGACGCTGCAGATCACAGACGCCCACGGCAATGCTTTTACGCTCACGCCAGATGCAGAGGGTTACTTCATCAGCGATAAATCACGCGGCCGCCTGGACTATGAAGCCGGTGTGGCACAGATCCAGTTTGGTGAGCTGGTGCCTGTGGCCAGCCTGACGGAAGCAGAGAAAGCCGAATATTGGTTTGATGCTGACGAGGTGGGGGCCATTGAGGCCGGCAAGATCTGGCGCCCCATCTCGGTAGACCCCACCACGCTGCGCTTCAATCTGGTGAGCTACACATTCCTGCCGCTGGACGCAGACATCATCGGCATGGACCCTGTGCGCCTGCCAGCCGATGGCCGTGTGCCCGTATTCAGCACCGAAAACTATGTGGTTGTGGGGCACACGGGCAGTCTGCCTGCGGCCACCATCAGCAACGGGCAGACCCTGAACTGTGGCCGCACACGCCTGAGCCGCGTCTGGCTGGTGGATGCCACTGGCAACAAAGTGCAGACCGGCTGGACGGCAGATCTGGACGCTGGCACTGTGACGGTGACAGACGCCAGCAGCTGGGCGCAGCCCGTGCAGGTCTTCCACCGCATCGAAGAAATGGCCCGTGTGGCAGATGTGCAGATCAATGGCACGCTCACGCTGACCAAGGCGCTCTCCCACGACTTCCCCGTGGGCAGCGTGGTCAGCAGCGCGCTGTACGCAGGCACGCTGCGGGCGCGGGTGTCGCACACGTTTGACCAGGCTAACTGGGACGGCGTGACCTGGGCAGACAGCGTGCAGGGCAACCAGGCGCCAGCAAATTTCAACGACACCACCTTCCCTATCACCGTCAGCAACGCGGGTGCCATCACGGAGCGCTGGGTGCTGCGCTTCAAGAACACCACCGAGGTGGAAGTGATCGGCGAGCACGTAGGCAACCTGGGCACCTTCCCGATTGCGGCAGACATAGCGCCCATCAACCCCAACACCAAGACCGAAAGCCTGCCCGGCGTGCCTTACCTCACGGTGCCTGCCGCAGGCTGGGGCAGCGGCTGGGCTGCAGGCAATGTGCTGCGCATCAACACCGTGGGGGCCATGCAGAGCTTTGCCTGCATCCGCACCGTGCAGCCCTCTGAGGCGGCTGGCACGGACTACAGCTTTGGATTGCTGACGCGTGGGGATGTAGACCGCCCCTGATGCTTGATAAATAAGGAAGTAATGCTATGAGTTTTACTAAACCGAGTACCGCAGTGAAATGGGCCGTCAGCAGCATGACGGGCGCGCCCACGCTCTCTGGCACTGCAGGCAGCTTGATCACACTGTTGGATGCATTCCTGGTCAACGGCTTTGGCACCAAGGCGGTGGACAGCGCGCAGGTTACAGACGGCATCTGCCGCTTGAGCTTTACCGGCACCAGCGCGGCGCTGGAACACACCGTCATCAGCGTGGCAGGGGTGACGGGTGATGGTGTAGTGCTCAACGGCGAACAGCGCGTTTCTGCGGTGAGCAGCAGTTATGTGGAGTTTGCGTGCGATCTGCCAGATGGGCCATTGACCGGCACCATCACTTTCAAGATGGCACCGCTGGGGTGGGAGAAGGTCTTTAGCAAGACCAATGTGGCGGTGTACCGCAGTACAGACATTGCAGGCACACGGGCGTATTACCGCGTGGATGACACCAATGCACTGTACGCACGGGTGCAGATGTATGAGTCCATGTCTGATGTGGATACCGGCGTGGCGGCTGCGCCCACATCACCGGCAGGGGGCTTTTACTGGCACAAGCGACAGTCATCTGGTGGCACTGGGGTGTATTGGGTGG
>JAEZYU010000067.1 GCA_023418915.1 Bacillota bacterium | reverse complement strand
TCAAAAGAAATCCTCGCAAAGCGAGGGCTCATTAGTTGTGTGGACTACTATTTGAATTGAACCGCCTGGTGCCGAACGGCATGCCAGGTGGTGTGAGAGGGGGAAGAAATTTCCCCCTACTCGATTTTGTCTTGAAAGGCTATTAGAGATGAGGTGAGTAAAAAATCTAGTAATGTGTGGTGAAACATCTAGTTTTGATGGTAAGGTGTTTAGCAGTAGATTGAAATCCTTAATTATGTAACGCAATTGTCCAATAATAATTGAAATTCACAAAATTGACCACTCAGTACTTGAAAAAATACTCAGAGAATGTATAATAATTACATGAAAGGATATTTAAGTCATAAAAGCGCTGCTGTGATATGGGATATACCATGTATTGAGACCATTCTCGGTGAAGATATTAGCAAATCCGATATTACCGAGGTTACGGTGTCTGAGTACAATGCACGACATTGTGCTGCTAATAAAAGAATTTATTCTTGTGTGCTTCCTCTCCCTGACGGTGCACTAACAATGCGAAACGGCAGAATGATTGCATCACCGGAATTGGTGTTCCTTGAGTTTGCAAACAAATTGAGCATACATCGGCTTATCCTGCTTGGTCTGCAATTGTGTTCACACACATCGGCATCTTCTTCGTCATCAATTACAACAAAGCAAAAGCTCAATGCATTTCTTGCAAAAACTTCGGGTCATAGAGGTCATAAAAAAGCTTTGAGGGCCATGAAATATGTAGAAAACGGTTCTGCATCGATTATGGAATCCCTTGCTTTTATGATCCTGGGACTGCCGAATGCTCTTGGGGGCTATGGGCTTAATGGTGCAGTTTTTAATCAAATAATCGAACTAAAGGGTGAAGCGAGGAAGCGTCTTGGACAGAATAATTGCTTTGTTGATCTATATTATAAAAAGGAGAGATTGGGCATCGAATATGAGAGCTTTGCTTATCATAGCCGTCCGTCGGAGCAGGGGAAGGACATTATGCGATCAGCTGCGCTAGAGAGACAGGGAGTTAACGTGATGCATTTGAGCACCATACAGTTGTATGACAGAGGTGCTTGCTTGGAATTTGCCTGCAATCTTGCCGTACGACTCGGTAGACGTATTCAGATTAAGACAAAAAGGTTTGATGATATGCATACTCTGTTGAGAGAATTGCTGCCTATTAGGAACTCTGATTCTGAACAGTATAGTGGTGGACAATAACCAGGTGATAGTTGTCCCTCCTTGGATTAAGGTGTGTTTTCAACCGTTAGGTTTCGATAAACTATCAATTCTCTCACAATTCTCTTTGACAAATGCATTATAGTGTGCGAAGAATTGGTGCGCAAGTACACAGTTCAGTTGAAACATACCGGTGACTCAAGAAGTGTAATTGCTAAGTGAGTAAAAATTCTATTAATGTGTGGCAAGATATTCAATTTTATGATAATGGACTCAATAATGCACCTCCGAGCCCAAATTATGTAACGCAATCATGAAAAAATAACTAACTTAGAATTTATTCCCACTCATTACTTAAAAAAATACTCAGAGATAAGAAAGGTGCTTGTTATCATGACGAATGAATCGAGCGGTGCACCCTGCGGAGCGACGGGCTGTTGTGATAAGCGTAGTTCTCATATTCGGAACGCTCGGTTTTTATTGTACCAAAAACCATGGTTGATACAGATGAGCAACTTGAATGCTATAGATTATTTCAATTTTGAGCTTTGCATCACAGAGCCTTCTTACAGCAGGGAAAAGACGCTGTGCGATCAGCTGTTCTTCAGAGAAAGGTGTAAAAGAATTGCTGCCTAGTAAAAAAACGATTTTTAGCTTATGAATATAGAATCATAGCAGATACACCTGTTTGCGGCTCAAATGTTGCCGCTGCGATAGTTCCTGCGGTATTCCCTTGGAGAGGAACCCTTGCATTTCTTGAACAGCTTTGAAAAAAGCAAAGGGTCATCGTAACCCACAGATCGTGATATGTCTCCGATGGACAGGTTTTCATTCTTCATCAGTTCACAAGCTTTATCCATCCGGTAGTTCTTCAGAAAATCCTGAAGTGAGGTGTTGAGCTGCTCTCTGAAAATACTGCCCAAATAGCTCCTGTCAAGGCCGATGCTATGTGAAAGCTCTGCTATGCTCATTTTTCTTGAATAGTTCATCTCTATGTAATCAATCGCTTTTTTTACATATGATTCCTTTCTCGTACACCCGGGGTCGGTGAATCCGCCGTTGCTGTTGTGCTCGATCAATTGGGATAAAAATAGATAAAGGTAGCCAAGCAGTCGAATCTCACGTCCCTTCTGAAGATTTTTTGCCTCGATCATATTCCTGAACAGGACACCGATAAAGTCATCACCATTGGTAGAGAAAATTGGACTGTGAGCTGACAAGCCAGCACCTTTTAGATAGCTTTCGGCTTTAAGCCCATGAAAACCGACCCAGGAATAATTCCATGGATCATGGGGATCTGCCTGATAATATGTGACAATATTAGGGCAGATCAAAAATCCCTGCCCGCCATGCAGATGGTATACATCCTCTCCGACGCAGAACCTTCCCTGTCCGCTGTGAATGTAATGAATGAGGTAATGGTCCCTGACAGCTGGTCCATAATAGTGTCCCGGGTCACAGAACTCTGTACCGCATTGGTACATATTAAGATCTGTGTGGTTCAGACGGTGGATCATTAGAGACTGCTGTTTCATAAAGTTTATGACCCCTTTCCTATATCAAGCATTATAACATATTTATACAGCATACTTCCATTGGCGGCAGAATTTGTGTGTAATAGAATGTTAGTGTCGGCATGGCTGTGGATTTAACTAGAATCCGATCGGATGATTTGTCTGCTGCAATCCGGGTATGATCATACGGATGCTGCAACTCAAGCGTGATCATATGGATGCAGCAGCTCAAGCGTGATCATACGGCTGCTGCAACTCAAGCGTGATCATACGGATGCAGCAACTCAAGCGTGATCATACAGCTGCTGTAACTCAAGAGTGATCATACTGATGCAGCAACCCAAGCACGATCACACGGTTGCTGTAATCCAGCCAGGATCATACGGTTGGTACAATCAGCTGTGATTAACGGTAGTGACCTTACAGCTATGTTCAGTAAAAAACTGGGGGAGGAGTATATAATGAAAAAGATAGCTTTTATAGGAGCAGGCAGTTTCGGCTTCACAAGATGCCTAGTCAGAGACATCCTATCATTTCCGGCGTTTGAAGATGCTGTAATAGCATTGATGGACATTGATCCAGACAGGCTGTCTGCTATCAAACAGGCAGTTGACAAGATAGTAGCGGCCGGAAAATACTCAGCTAAGGTAGTCGCCACTACCGACAGGGCTGAAGCACTCAGAGATGCAGACGGCGTTGTCTGTACGATACTGGCTGGAGGAGTAAATGTATGGCGCCACGATATTGAAATACCGAAAAAGTACGGGGTGGACATCAATGTCGGTGATACTAGAGGTCCGGCCGGAATATTCAGGGCGCTGAGGACAATACCTGTCATGCTTGATATCTGTAAGGATATTGAGCGTTACTGTCCGGACGCTATATTCCTCAATTACACCAATCCAATGGCGATGCTCTGCAGAGCTATGCAGGGTCAAAGCAAGGTCAAGGTCACGGGCCTCTGCCACAGCGTGCAGGGAACCGCAGACATGCTGGCCAGATGGATCGGTGCCCCGATGAGTGAGATCACCTATCTTTGCGCAGGAATCAACCACCAGGCCTTTTATCTCGAATACAAGTGGAATGGTAAGGATGCGTATCCTCTTATCAGAAAGGCGATAACAGAAAACAGAGACATATACAACGAAGAGATCGTTAGGAATGAAATGTACCTCAATCTGGATTATTATGTCACAGAGTCCAGTGGTCACAATTCGGAATATAACGCATGGTTCAGAAAGAGGCCCGAGCTGATAGAAAAATACTGTACTCATGGAACGGGCTGGAATCCAGGTTTGTATGCTTTTATTCTCAATGAATATCTTGAACGTGAGAATACATGGAAAAAAGAGATTGATGAATGGCTTGCCGAAGAGAGTGTAGATTTGAAGAGGGGCGGCGAATATGCGGCATACATATTTAATGCAACTATAGGTGACGGAACTATGTTCGAGTTCAACGGAAATGTGCGCAATTTCGGGCTCATAGATAACCTGCCTGAAGGATGCTGTGTTGAAGTGCCGGTGCTGGCTTCAAAAAGAGGGCTCGATCCTTTACATGTAGGCTCGCTGCCGGAACAGCTGGCGATTTTAGTAAATACCAGTGCGCGGTGTGAAGAGCTTGCGGTGGAAGGTGCCATAACAGGAGATCCTCGTAAAGTATTCCATGCTGTCTGCTTTGATCCGTTGACATCTGCGGTCTTAAGCCTTGACGAAATAAAAAGGATGGTAGATGAAATGTTTGAAGCAAACCGTGGGTGGCTGCCTCAATTCAAGCATTTCAAGGCGTAAATGGCTGCATTTAAGCCTTCCATACACAAAAGACATGTGCTTGTGCTTGTATACATGTACCTGCTTTCACACAACTTGTGTGCATGTACTCAGCTTTAGCACAGTAGCATTGAAATAAAACAGGCGGGAATGATCTTTGCTCCTGCCTGTTTTTTCAAACTTTTGTAAGAGCCTCGCTGTGTGTATGCCTTCATTTCTTTTTGAAATTGAGAAGGCATACAAGTATATGTCTCATTCATTTTCATCAATATGACATGTTTAAATCACATTATGGCATTTTAATATGTAGAATAATGGACTAAAATAACAGTAGGCTATTATGAATCGTTTATATTAATATCTTGACTTATAACGAGGTGATAGATATCCCCCACTTCTATAAGTGGCGGGTACCAATTGCATTTCAGATATTTTCTTTCGATTAATCGAAAGAAAATGATGTGAGTATATCTCCCGCCTCGTTGAAATGTGCAGAGGTAAGAAAAATTTTCTATAGTCGAAAATTTTTCTTTGAACGATGCGTTATAAACTATCGCTGGTAATACCCTGGCTAAAAGCACATTACATAGGAGGAAGAAATATGGCTGAATTACGATGGCATCCGCTGATAAAGGATTGGGTGATGATAGCATCTCACAGGCAGAACAGGCCGCAGATGCCCAAGGACTGGTGCCCTTTCTGTCCCGGTTCCGGAAGGGTCCCCGATGATTATGAAGTGCACAAATACGACAATGATTTTCCGGCACTTTCGCAACAGCCGCCGGTACCCGATAATGTACCCACGGATCTCTACAGAATGGCCGAGGCTTATGGAAAATGTGAGGTGATTCTATACTCGCCGGAGCATACATCATCATTCCATCAATTCTCAGAAGAGCACATTGTAAAAATCATTGATCTTTGGACTGAGCGTTTTATTGAACTGAAAAAGGATGAGAGGATCAAGTACATTTTCATATTTGAAAACAGAGGCGAAATGGTTGGTGTCACGATGCCTCATCCCCATGGACAAATTTATGGCTACCCGTTTATACCAAAGAAGCTGGAGCTGGAGTTGGAAGCGTGCCGTGAGCATCATGGAGCAAATGGAACATGCCTTATTTGTGATATGCTGAATGATGAGATTAAATCAGGTGACAGGATGATTTTTGAAAATGAAGATTTTGCAGTTTTCCTGCCGTATTTTACGGAGTATCCGTATGGTATGTATATAGTGAGCAAAAATCATAAGCAAAATCTGATACAATTTGATGAAAGGGAAAGGACTAACCTTGCAAAGGCACTGAAGGAAGCGACGGGGACACTAGACTCGCTGTTCGGCTTCCCTTTCCCGTATATGATGTGTATGCATCAGGATCCGGTCAACAGCGGTGATGTGAGTGATTATTACCATTTCCACATAGAGTTTTTTCCGCCGATGCGATCATCAAACAAGCAGAAATTCAATGCCTCAAGCGAAACCGGAGCGTGGGCTCATGCCAACCCTACCAAGCCTGAGGAAAAGGCTGAGGAGCTCAGGGAGGCACATAAGAGGTTTTTGGCTAGCCAGCGCTGAGCAGAGAAGATGCATCGAGGTCGCTGAGCGGTGCACTGACGGTTGAAGCTCATCAGAGGTCACTGAGCGATGAAATTGGCAGATGAAGCATATCGGGGGTCACTGTACGGTTGAGAAATGGTAAATGTAGCTCATCAGAGGTGTCTGTACGGTCAGGAAATGGGAAATGAAGCGTATCAAGGCCTCCGCACTGCATGAGCTTGGCAGATGAAGTGTATCAGTTGTCTCCAAACCGTCAAGATGACAAAGAGTACTGGCAGAAGGAGTCGGACTGAAGAAGGAGCCGGACCGCAGGTTGAAGGAGTCGGACTGAAGAAGGAGCCGGACTGAAGAAGGAGCCGGGCGGCAGGTTGAAGAGTCAGGCTGCAGCAGATGTGAAAGTGCTGAACAATACAAATACTTTAAAATCAGGAAAGAGGTGTCGATATGACCATATCTGATCTTAAGAAAAAATTTATTGGGATTTACGGCGGGACTGAGGAAGGCATAAGAGTCTTCACTTCACCGGGGCGTGTCAATCTGATAGGTGAACATACCGATTATAACGGAGGTTATGTATTTCCTGCTGCACTTACACTAAGCTCTACTGTTATCGCAAGGCCAAGGACCGACAGGAGTATGAATCTGATTGCTACTGATCTGGGCATACAGGTACAGGGTTCACTTGACAGACTTGATGAGTATAAAACGCTGAAATGGGGCAATTATCAGCTAGGTGTTGCTGACGAACTTCAAAAGGCAGGTTACAGGCTGACAGGCTGTGATCTGCTGTATCATGATACAGTTCCGCTGGGAGCAGGACTCTCTTCATCTGCAGCAATAGAAGTGGTGACTGCCGTAACGCTGGTATCACTGGGCAATACAGCTTTTGGCCTTGATCAGCCGACGGACATGATCAAAATAGCCTTGATCAGTCAGAAGGCGGAAAACAATTATGTGGGAGTCAACTGCGGTATAATGGATCAGTTCGCTTCAGCCATGGGTAAGGCTGATCATGCCATATTCCTTAACTGCAGGGACCTGAGCTACCGGCATGTACCGCTGAATCTGAAAGGCTACAAAATAGTGATCGCTAATACCAATAAAAAGAGAGGTCTGGCCGATTCCAAATATAATGAGAGAAGGAGCCAGTGTGAAGCGGCATTTGAAATACTAAAGAAATTCCTGCCCGGAGCATCCTGCCTTGGCGAGATTTCGATGGATGACTTCAATCACTTTAAACATGAGATCAAGGATGACATCATAAGAAAAAGAGCTGAGCATGTCATAGCTGAGGACGACCGGGTCCTTAGGTCTGTCGAAGCGTTGAACAAGGACGATATTATGTTGTTCGGAAAATATATGATTGCATCCCATGATTCTTTAAGGGATCTGTATGAGGTAACGGGCAGTGAACTGGATACTCTTGTGGAGGAGGCACTGAAGGCGGATGGAGTTGCGGGTTCAAGAATGACCGGCGCAGGCTTTGGCGGCTGCACTGTCAGCATCGTTCGTGAGGATGCCGTTGACAGGTTTGTTGAGGAAGTGGGAAAGGGTTATATCGCAAGGACCGGGCTGGTGCCATCCTTTTATATATCGGAGGTCGGCGACGGCGGCAGAGAAGTGGAACAGCAGGATTAAGACCAGGGCGATAGAACAATGAAGATAAAGCAAGGTGTAACTCGGCGGGAATCATCAATATTTTAATGGCGGGAATCATCAATATTCTAATGGTGAGATGAACGTATGGGTTATGAAACAAACAAAAGGATTGGTTTTCTGATTGCAGAAAGCAGTCCTTTTTTTCAAGACTGCTAACTTTTTTTACAGTAGGGTATGCAATATTCCGATACTGGATTGCTGATCACCATTAGGGTAGTAAACCCTGGTTTTCAAGCCGAATATTAGCTAAACGATTCCTGCAACTACAAGCACTGCAAGCAGCATATCTTAAGCATTGAAAAAGGACTAACTGTTGATTGGTTGACGAAGGTATAAGAAGGTTGACTGTAAAATAAGAGAAAAACACTTGCTGCTATACTTAATAAAATCAGAATAATATGGTAAAATCAGCAGTGATGACAGATACTGAATATAGCCATGGGAATAATGAATACTACTGTTAGCTGATATTAGCTGACAGACTCTTCCCATCAGAGTCGTTTGGAAGTAAAGTTATGGATGTTTAGAAGTAAAGATTTTGGAGGAATAAGGATGCTGCTTGCGGATGACTGGAAGGATTATGAACTGATAGATACAGGCGGAGGCGAAAAGCTTGAGCGCTGGGGTAAATATACGCTTAGGAGACCGGATCCTCAGGCGATATGGCCGATCACGGGAGATGAGAAGGCCTGGAGAGGTGTTGATGCCCACTATCACAGGAGCAACAGCGGCGGCGGAAGGTGGGAATACATAAGGAAGCTGCCGTCCCAGTGGACTGTTAAGTACAGGGATCTGGAATTTTATGTGGAGCCTACCGGCTTCAAGCACACCGGGTTGTTTCCTGAGCAGGCTGTCAACTGGAAGTGGATCGAAGATAAGATAAAAGGTGCCCGAAGCGAAGAGAAAATCAAAAGTGCAAGCGAAGACATAATCCAAGGCCCGATCAAAGGCGAACAGCGGAGGATCAGTGTGCTCAATCTGTTTGCGTATACAGGCGGAGCTACAGTTGCAGCCGCTTATGCAGGTGCAGAGGTCTGCCATGTGGATGCCTCTAAAGGGATGGTTACAAGAGCCAAGGAAAATCTGGCACTATCAAGACTTGCGGACAAGCCTGTCAGGTTTATAGTGGATGATGTTGTGAAGTTTGTGGCGCGTGAAAACAGACGGGGACGCAGATATGATGCAGTAATCATGGACCCGCCCTCATATGGAAGAGGACCTAATGGTGAGCTGTGGAAGATCGAGAATGAAATATTCGGTCTGATAACACAGTGTATGGAAGTATTGACAGAGGAACCGTTATTCTTTCTTATAAATTCATACACTACAGGGCTGTCACCTACTGTGATCGGGAACATGCTGAGGCTGTCGATGCAGCGCAAATACGGCGGCAGCGTCACAGCTGATGAGGTAGGGCTGCCGGCCAGTGCAACAGGCCTAGTGCTCCCCTGCGGTGCTGCAGGAAGATGGGAAGCCTGACAGAATGCGTTCGCATTTCAACGAGGCTGAAAATAAATTGAGTGGTGAGAGCATATCTCCCGCCTTGTTGAAACGCGCAGAGGTAAGAAAAATTTTCTACAATCGAAAATTTTTCTTTGAACGATGCGTTATAACGCATCGTTGTGAAATATGAACAAGGGCTTATTGGTACAGCTAAGCGGGCAGAAACAAAAAACAACGGATTGAATGGTGACGATGGGTAACAGGAATAATATTAAAATAATACACGAGGATAATCATCTGCTTGTGGTCGAAAAGCCCCCGAACATGCTGACACAGGGCGATCAGACGGGAGACATGGATCTGTTGAGTGCCTTAAAGGAAGACATAAGACAAAGGTACAATAAGCCGGGCAATGTATTTCTCGGTCTGGTGCACAGGCTTGACCGTCCGGTCGGCGGAGCGATGGTCTTTGCAAAAACGTCTAAAGCTGCATCCAGACTGTCAGATCAAATCAGGACGAGAGAATTTGACAAGACATATCTTGCTGTTGTGCATGGTGTGCCTGACAAATTGACAGGCACTTTGGTCAATTTTCTTGTTAAGGATGTTAAAACGAATACGGTAAGGGTAGTAGACAGTCCATCTGACATGAGCAGCACCGTAACAGATTCAGCTGGCGCCAGGCGTCAAGACACACAAAATGGAGATAGAGATTACGGCATTCATAGAAACTACGGCATTCATGGCAATACTGACGGTAACAAAAATATCAATGCGGAAGATTCGTACAGCAATGCAAAAAAGGCGGTTTTAGACTATACAGTCAAGGGTGCCGACGATCAGTATTCCCTTGTTAGGATTAAGCTGCACACAGGCAGACCGCATCAGATACGTGTTCAGCTTGCTGCTGCAGGGCATCCTCTCTATGGGGATCAAAAATACGGTGCATCGCTGAATAAACCAGGGATGCAGCTTGCACTCTGGTCTGTTGAGGTTGGCTTTATCCATCCTACTCTCAAGGAGTATGTTTCATTCAGTTCAAATCCGCCATCGGCTTATCCCTGGAACCTATTTACATAACAGGAGATGAATATTTTCCATCCCTCAGTGAATTTTCAACCGTTCACTCTATTTGATAGGAATGCATTACAAGGATATTTCTACACTTATGAAAAAACTTTGCTAATATGACATTAAGGCGTCATATTTCATGCAATATACTGATATGGAATGATAGCTCGTAGCAGCGTGTAAAGCTGCACACGTCTGACAAAAAAAGGGTAGTGTAAAATAGTCGTATGAAAAACGCAGCAAATCACTATCAAGGCAAAAGAATCGGGAGGTAATTGCATGGATTATGATGTTGTTTTCTAGAAGAGAAGACTGTGGTTGGTGCTTGATACATACGAAGCTGTGAAATGAAGCAAATTGTATATAAGGTGTGAGAATAATCCAGGGATTGAGGGAGAGACTAAAATGAAGAAAATCGATTACAAGAAGGATATGAGGGAGCTTTACCTTCCTAAAAACGTTCCAGCCATTGTAGATGTGCCTACGATGAACTTTATTATTGTAAGCGGGGAAGGTAATCCGAACGGCAGGGATTTTGCAAAGGCCTGCGAAGCGTTATACAGCCTGACATATGCGGTCAAGATGTCATATAAGGGCAGTACTGTACCGGAAGGATATTACGAATACACAATATTTCCTCTTGAAGGAGTATGGGGACTTATTGACACATCAAAGCCAGTAACCGACAAGAGCAATTACAAATATGAGATAATGATACGTCAGCCGGATTTTTTGACACCGGAGCTGTTTGATTATTTTCTGGCAGCAGTGAAAAGAAAAAAACCAAATGAATATCTTTCAAAAGCATCATTCCAAAGCATAACAGAGGGTATGTGCTGTCAGATGCTTCATTTAGGCAGCTATGACGACGAACCGGCCAGCTTCGCTATGATGGAGAAATTTTGCGGTGAAAAAGGGGTCCGCAGATCATCAATGTATCACAGGGAGATATACCTGTCAAATCCCCAAAGGACAGAGCCGCAAAAGCTTAAGACAGTACTCAGGTTCCAGATAGGGTGAGCCTTATTACGTGGGGATAATGGCCGTGCCTATTTTCGTGCAGCTAAAAATAGTATATAATTGGTTGCAGTAAAATATTGGGGGCGGAATATGAGTGGTAAAGAATAAAGCAAAAACAGTACTTATATTTGGAACAGTCGGGATCATTGGTGTGCTGTTTACGATAATCAGTGATCTGATCCTGCTCGGGAGGCCGGACAGCGGATTGTCATTCTTCAAGCTTCCCACGGAGTGCATGGTCGGTATACAAGGCTGGAGGATAACAGCAGGCACCTTTCTTGGAGTATTTATGCTGCCGTTCCAGATCTCAGGGCTTGTACCTGTGTATCTCGGACTAAGATCTTCCGGGAAGGCTGTTCCGGTCGCAGCGGCAATAGCCGGTGGTCACGGATTGATCATGGGGGCTGCATTTCACACTACATATGCCTACATGGCAGGCGGCTGGAAGCTTTACCATTTTTTCGATGGAGTTGACAGCAGTATTTCCGGCATGATCGGAGATTTTGAGTTTTATTGGAAGTTGATTATCGCAGTAATGGCTGTGGATATGATACTTTTTTCAATTCTTTTTGTTTTATCGGTACTCGGAGGAAGGTCGGCATATCCCAAATGGATGGCTGTTTTTAACCCTGTTATCATAATGTCTGTTGTATTCCTCATACTGATATTGATTCCAGCTCCTATCGGGGGCTATGTGGCGCCTGCAGTATTGAACCTGTCCACCCTGATGTTTTTCATAATGTCTACATCCGTGATTCACAAACGGGCGGTGAGCATTATATGACCAGCCTCTTTAAAAGTGCTATAACAAGCCGATATATGGCCCCCACCTCTTAACGTATTTTCAGCCCATAGGCTGAAAAACGCTAATATGTCTTTTCAAACCCCTTGAGTTAAAAAACGCTTAGAGGCGGGTATCGATAAAAAGGATGATTACCCGATTGCTTATGATCTCAGGATGGTGTATATTAGTTGTGATATGAATACATAATTGCCGGACAGTGATAAGCAGTGCTTCGACGAATAAAATAATATACAGATATGTAACGAGGCGATAGATATCTCCCACTTCTTTTCGTATTTTCAACCATTCAGGTTGAAAGACGCTTAGTGGCAGGTATTAATAACAGTAAACTCTGTTGAGTGAGACATATATGAAAAATGGGTCAAAATTTAGGGACATATTTTACAATACCAGGCAACTGGATGAAAAGGAATACGAATTTAGCAGAAAAATGTCCATATTTGAGGGCTGTGCTGCAAGGGCTGTATTCAACCTGACCAGTGGAGCCTTTCTTGCGGGATACGCCAGCTTTCTTGGCGCCGACGATGCATTCAATGGTATGATTGGTGCAATTCCGGTGTTGGCTGGTGTTATGTCCATTATCTCACCGATATATTTCGAAAAGACAGACAGAAGAAAACTTATTGTCACAATACTTAACTTCCTGCACAGGTTTATTCTTGGACTTATGGTGGTCATACCGCTGATCACGACTGGTAAGTCGTCAAAACTGGCGCTGCTGGCTGCATTTTATCTATTATCATATATGGCAATATCACTGAATAACCCGGCGGGCAGTGCAATACTGATAGATCTTACTCCTGAGAGGATAAGAGGCAGCTATCTGAGTAAAAGGGAATCCGCTCTTCTTGCAGTTGGAACAGTATTCACGCTGGTGCTCGGAAGGATCATGGACATATATAAAGCAGCAGAGAATGAATACGGCGGATTTGTGACGACATTCGCAGTGGTTATCGTGCTGTCATTTGGAAATGCATACTTTTGGACAAGGATAAGGGAACCAGTCACAAAGAGAAAAATGACTGTATATAATCTAAAGCAAATCACTACTATACCTTTGAAGGATCAGGCATTTAGGAAAATTATAGTATTTTTTATTTTATACAATATTGGTATGCAGATAGGAGGCCCGTTTTTTTCAGTATATATGGTAACAGGTCTGAATCTGGATTATACGTATATAATGTTCATGGGAATGATCTCAACCAGTGTGAATGTCCTTCTTGTGAGGGTATGGGGCAGGATAGCGGACAGAAAATCATGGAACTTCGTTTTGACCAATTCAGTTATGATAATTGGTATATGCCATTTCCTTTGGGTATTAGTAAATCAGTCTACCGCATTTATTCTTGTGCCATTTCTGCATCTGCTCGGAGGAATAGCCTGGGCAGGGATAGGGATATCCACGTTCAATATTCAGTATATTTACTCCCCGGAGAACGGGAGAACAGTGTATACCGGCTTCAATGCTGCACTCGGCGGTTTCATGGGCTTTATGGGTACGGCAGCCGGATCTGCGCTCCTTATCATATTCAAAGGGTTTGGAGTAAATATAGCCGGCTTTGGTATAGGGGGAATGCAGACGTTGTTCTGCATATCTGGTATACTGCTGCTTTCATGTGCGGCTTACTCACGTTTTTTCATTAAGCCGGCTGATGTTCGACAATGAGATCAGCGATTGCTTGAGGGATGATCTATACAAGGGTAATCGTATTATTGCTCCCTTATTACATCAGTCCGTGCTTTCGAGACGTTTTATGGCGGAATCCACCTCTTCTCTTGTGATTGTGCTGAGATAGGTAAATTTGTGATCCAGCGCTTTCCTTATCATTTCCAGCGCCTTATCTCTATTGCCCAGCTTCTCCAGTACAAGCCCGAAATTATAGTAGGGCTCCGGGAATGACGGCGCTTTGGACAACAGTTTTTCGTATATTTCATTTGCCTTGTCATACATGCCCAGCAGGTAGTAATTTTGACCGAGATTATCATTTATTATGTTGTCAGATGAGTTGTAGTCGAAGGCTTCCAGGTTGAATTGAAGTGCTTTTTCAAGGTCGCCCTTCAGTATGAGCATATAGCCCAGGCTTCCATATATGGATGTGGTTTTATATGTTTTAATCACTTCCTCGAGTATGTCAACAGCCTGATCTAAATCGCCCTTTTTCCACATTACCAGAGTCATGATAGACTTGATATAGGAAATGTCCTGGCTTTGTGAGTTGTCCTTCATGATCCTGTTCAATATTTCCTCGGCTTTTTGCAGTTCCCTGTTCTTGAGCAGTAGGTATGCATATGATACGGAGGTCCTCACACTTGCGTGCTTTGTAGCATATGCTTTGCCAAACCACTTTGTAGCTTCCTCCAGTTTGCCAAGAGTATAGTTTCTGGAGCCGATTATCGTAAAGATCATTGCTCTGGAGCCATAGGCTAGTATCAGCACATAAATCAGAAGTGCTGCGATGCCCAGCCATTTATTTATTATTGTGGCGGCAATAATCACAATTACAGGCAATATAAAACCGGTTATAAGACCTTTTATTTTACTGTTCATAATAACCTCCGCATCATGAAATATTACATAACTAGATCGTTCAAGAGTCCTATTTTTTTATGTTGTCAGCAAATTAATTATAAACCAGGGTTGCATGGTATTGCAAATATCATAAGCTGAACATATGATACGCATATTTACGTTTGTATATTTTGGCTATATAATGATAAATAACAAAAAGATATGTCAATGATATGACAGGTACATATACAGATTGGTAAAAACCGGAGGTAAGTCATGCAGGAGTCATTAATAATAGCCTTGGGCACTATAGGTTTTGCACTTGTTCTCATGTGTCCGTTCATCATCAACAAGCTGACGAAATACAAGATCGAGATCGAGAAGCTGAAGCTTGAGGCTGATGTCCGTAAGGAAGAGATCCGTGCCAGAAATCAGCTGGAGCTGGATATGTTTATGGCAGGGGATCATGTGAAAGAAAAGGCTGCAGCATCTGATAGGATAGAGATCCCTTTTGCAGGTCAGGGCGAATCGGGCAGTATTTTCAGAGACAGATCCGCGGCAAGATCTGTAGACTTAGGAACGGCCATGAATGAGAACAGCGGCAGAGAACGTGTGTCAAGGTCGGGAAAAGCCTGAATGATCAGGCTCAGGCTCTATGACCCTCTTTGACACTACTTGCCTTCACGACTCTGTATCCTTTCCGGGATCGTCTTTTTTTAAGTCATACAGGTTATAGGTTATGACCCTGGATGCTCTTCTTGGATTTGCTTTTTTCGGGGCGGCTGCCTTAGCAGTATTTTTCCCGGTTGTGCTTCTTCCGGATGTTTTTGTACCCGCAGCTTTCCTTTTTGGAGAAACAGCAGTGTCGCTTCCTCTAAGGGCGCACTTTTTGTTTGAGCAGCGGCCGTCTACTATCAGCGAACCGCATTCACAAAATTCAGCCAATGGAATCACTCCTTGATTGGGCATTTTGCGATGTTCCATGTATTAAGTTCCGCAGAACCGTACACCGGGGGTATCCATAGTAATCCGCCGCTATATTGTGAGGCCGAATTATACTAAGGTTACATCACAATTAAATCACAGGTTACATCGCAAAAGCCTTTTATTAAAATTGCATATTGTATATAATACCATTATTGTAGTATAATATTATGCAATATTAAATAAAGCTATGAAAAAGCAATGAAAGAGAAAAGTAACCGGAACGGACTTTAAAGAGAGGAGCTGCCCTTGGCTGAAAGCAGCACCAATGTGCACACCGGCGAAGTTCCCTCTGGAGCTGCATCCTGAAAATAGTCCAGACTGCCGGGCGGGAAATGCCTTAATCGATGCCTTCAACAAAATCGATCAGGCGTATGACCGTTACAGTCGGCAGGACATAGTAGGAGATGCCGGTGCCTGATCGTTAACACACAGGGCGCAATTTACCGGATCTACACACAAGCCCGATCAATGCATATACTAATGGGCGGTGTATGAAAGTGAAGGAAGTTGTATTGAGAGTCCGTTTGACGGAAATCTGGGTGGTACCGCGAAGTTACAGCCTTCGTCCCTTTTATGGGGACGGAGGCTTTTCAATTTTGCATCGCTCATGGATCCGGACACAGTCCGATAACCGCTTTATCAAGAAGGTGAATCGAAATCGGCTGCCGCCGTATCCTATAATAACAAAAGGAGGAAGCGCAATGCGGGAACAGTTGAACAACATAAAGCTGGAAGCTGAAAAGAAGTTGAGTGAAGCCGGATCCTTGGCGGAGCTGGAAAGCATCCGTCTTAAGTATCTTGGCAAAAAGGGAGAGCTTACCGCCGTTCTGAGAGGAATGGGTGGACTTACGCCCGAAGAAAGGCCTGTGATTGGCCAGCTTGCAAACGATGTGAGAAGTTCCATAGAAGATAAGCTGGAGGAGACTACAAGAAGCTTGCAGGAAAAGGAGCGTCAGCTTAAGCTTGAAAAAGAGGCTATCGATGTTACGATACCAGGCAAGCGCCGTTTTATCGGGAGGAAGCATCCGTTGAGCATCGTTCTTGATGAGATCAAGGATGTATTCATCGCACTTGGCTATGAGATAGCGGAAGGGCCGGAGGTAGAACTGGATTATTACAACTTTGAGGCGCTTAACATCCCTGCGGGACACCCGGCAAGAGATGCGCAGGATACATTTTATATAAACGACGATTTTCTGCTCAGAAGCCAGACCTCGCCGGTGCAGATCAGAGTGATGGAAAAGAAGAAGCCGCCGATCAAGATAATATGCCCTGGAAGGGTTTACAGATCGGATGCTGTAGATGCTACCCATTCTCCCATATTCATTCAGGTGGAAGGTCTGGTAGTGGACCGAGGGGTGACGATGGGCGATCTGATCGGAACTCTGCAGCTGTTTGCAAAAAACCTGTTCGGCAAGGATACAAAGATCAGGCTCAGGCCTCATCATTTCCAGTTCACCGAACCCAGTGCGGAGGTCGATGTGTCATGCTGGTCATGCGGCGGCAAAGGCTGCAGGATCTGCAAGAACGAAGGATGGATCGAGATACTTGGAGCAGGCATGGTACACCCAAAGGTACTGCAGAACTGCGGCATAGACCCGAAGGAATACAGCGGATTTGCGTTCGGGCTGGGAGTTGAAAGGACCGCTATGGGAAGATTCAATATTGATGACATGAGGCTGCTGTATGAGAACGATATGCGTTTTCTTAAGCAGTTTTAGGCCGCAGATCAAGCGTATCCCCGACAGCTGTACCGGCAGACGGGAGAGCGATCATATTGTACAATGCAGATTCCATACGTAAGGGAAGGAGATTGGTGAAATGAAACTGCCGTTGAAATGGTTAAAGGATTATACTGATATAAATGCAAGCCCGAAGGAGTACGCCGATGCACTGACTATGTCGGGTTCGAAGGTAGAAGGATGGGAGGTGCTTGGGGCTGAGATAGACAGGGTAGTAGTAGCAAGGATTCTTTCGATAGAAAAGCATCCAGATGCAGACCGGCTGCTGGTCACCCAGGTCGATACGGGCAGCGAAACTATACAGATAGTCACCGGGGCTACAAACATAAAGGTAAATGACCTTATCCCTGTAGCTCTCGACGGGTCAAGCCTGCCCGGAGGAAAGAAAATAAAGAAGGGAAAGCTTCGCGGCATAGAGTCCAATGGCATGATGTGTTCTATTTCGGAGCTTGGCGTAACAAAGGAGGAATACCCCAATGCAGTCGAGGACGGAATATTCATTCTCGAAGGCGACCCTGCTCCGGGGACCGATATAAAGGAGTACCTTGGAATGAACGACACTGTCGTGGAGTTCGAGATTACATCGAACAGGCCTGACTGCTTCAGCATCATCGGTCTGGCAAGAGAATCTGCCGCTACCTTCGGGACTCCCTTCAGCATACCTGATATAGCTGTGAAGGAGCTTGCGGGACCGATAGACGGCATGGCATCGGTTGAAATCAAAGCTCCCGAGCTTTGCTCGCGTTATGCGGCGAGGATCGTGGAAAATGTAAATATCGGACCTTCTCCGCACTGGATGCAGGAGAGGCTGAAGGCTGCCGGCGTCAGGCCGATCAACAACATTGTTGATATTACAAACTATGTCATGCTCGAATATGGCCAGCCTATGCATGCGTTCGATCTTGAAAATCTGAAAGGCCCCAGTATCATCGTCAGGAGAGCCGAAGCAGGAGAGACGATGCGTACACTGGATGGACAGGACAGAGAGCTCGATACATCCATGCTCGTTATTGCCGATGCAGAGAGGCCGGTAGCCGTGGCCGGTGTCATGGGCGGAGAAAACAGTGAGATCACTCCTGAAACGAAAACCATACTTTTCGAGTCTGCGACCTTCGAAGGAATATCTGTGCGTCTGACAGCAAAGAAGCTGGGTATGAGGACGGAGGCATCAGGACGCTTCGAAAAAGGTCTCGATCCCGAGAATGTCATAAATGCCATCAACAGAGCGGTACAATTGGTGGAAGAGTTGGGTGCAGGGACTGTGCGTAAGGGTATTATTGACTGTTACCCCAGGAAAGCAGAAAAAAGGGTTATTAGCTTTGATCGGGATCGTATCAACGCTCTGCTAGGAACTGACATCAGCATAGATATTATGCTTGCAATATTTAGGCGCCTTGAAATAGAGGTGGATGAAACGGCAGGGACGGCAACTGCGCCAACTTTCAGGCCTGACCTGGAATGCGAGGCTGATCTTGCCGAGGAAATCGCAAGGTTCTATGATTACAACAATATAAGAGCTACGCTTCTTGAAGGCAAAGCAGCTACGGTCGGAGGAAAGACAGCGAAACAGAAGATCGTTGATATAATCGGACGCACGATGCTCTCCTGCGGTCTGTCGGAGATATATACCTATTCGTTCACCAGTCCGAAGGTGCTTGATATGATAAACCTGCCCAGCGACAGTGAACTAAGAAAGGCCATTGTCATATCGAACCCGTTGGGCGAGGATTACAGTATAATGAGGACAACAACACTTCCCGATATGATGAAGGTCCTTGCTGTTAATTACAACAGAAGGGTTGAGGAGGCGAGGCTTTTTGAGATATCGTATGTATATCTGCCCAAGAGCCTGCCGCTGACTGAACTGCCTGAGGAAAAACCGGTATTGACCATCGGAATGTATGGTAATGTGGATTTTTACGACCTTTCAGGTGTGGTTGAAGAGCTGATGACATCATTGGGCATAAAGCGCTATATGCTTGAGCCTGTAAAAGACGATCTGACATTCCATCCCGGCAGGACTGCAAGATTGTTAGTCAACGGAAAATGCTGTGGTATCCTGGGCGAGATACACCCTGCTGTGGCGGAGAAATTTGAAGCAGCTCAAAGAAACTATGCTGCAATTATAGACATAGAGCCGCTGGTCAGGAGCACTTCACTGATGCCGGAGTACAAGCCGCTGCCGAAATTCCCGGCTGTGGCAAGAGACATTGCCGTGCTTGTGGATGATGACATTCCGGTCAAACAAATAGAACAGATCATTACATCTGAGGCCGGCAAGATATTTGAAGAGGCCAGGCTGTTTGATGTATACAAGGGAAAACAGGTACCGGAAGGCAAGAAGAGCGTGGCCTACAGTATCATGTTCAGAGCTTCCGACAGGACACTGACCGACGAAGAGGTCGGTAAAGCTATGAACAAAATAATAGCTGCGCTGTCTGAAAAAATAGGTGCGCAGCTAAGAGTTTAGTTTTACTGAGATTGGGGAGCGTGACATGGGCGAACGCCTGTGTCTGTCCCCATGTAAGGCTTATGCCTGTCCCATGAAGGGTCTGCGCATGTATCGTAAAGGCTTGTGCCCATTCCATGAAGGGTCTGCGCATATCCCTGTGAAAGGCCTATGCTCAAGGTTTCTTATGTAAGGGGCGGGAGGTTCAGCAAAGAACGCTGTATTAGAAAATCGAACCATACTCCCGTCTCCTATGATCACAGAGTTATTTCATCAGATTTTGTTCAGCGAATTCGATCATCCTCTTGACCATCTGCCCACCGATGGGGCCTCCCTCATGGCCGTTCTGTGCGGCGGTAAGGTCGCCCTTGTAATGGTCGTTGTTCTCCTTTACGAACTGCTCGTGACCTATTTCCTTTGCGCACTCTATCTTGAATCTGGTCAGCGCCTCTCTTGAATTAGGGACCAACGGAGTTTTCGGGCTTGACATAGGATCACCTCGTTTCTGTCATATGACGATTATTATTTTACTGCCCGATTATATTTTTTGCGATTTGATAAATATTAAGCTGTAAGATTATTCATAGCATGACATAAAGTATTCAGATGCTTTTTAGTTTTAGCGGAACATCGCCGGATTAGCGCATATGTGGATGTATATTACTGTGCGGTGAAGCAATTATTGCTTAAAATTTAACAATTTGTTATAATATGTGAGAAATTGCAGGGGAAGAATGTTATAGGAAAGTAATGAATCTTAACATATAGGAGGCACCATATATGAAGAAATTAAGTCTGGACTATTCCAATGCATTATCGTTTATCAGTGAAAACGAAATATCAAATTTATCCCCATTTATACGAGCGGCGCATGATATGCTCCACAACAAAACTGGTGCGGGAAATGACTTCACCGGCTGGGTAGATTTGCCCAAAGCCTATGACAAAGCTGAATTTGCCAGGATCAAGGCGGCGGCTGAAAGGATCAGGTCAAGCTCGGATGCTCTCATTGTAATAGGCATCGGAGGCTCCTATCTTGGCGCCAGAGCTGCGATAGAAGCGCTTTCGCATTCATTTTACAACCTTCTTCCTAAGACAGAAAGAAAAACTCCTGAAATATATTTTGTAGGAAACAGTATAAGTTCGACTTACATCGCAGAGCTGTTTGAACTGCTTAAAGGTAAGGATATTTCGGTCAATGTGATTTCCAAATCCGGTACGACCACTGAGCCTGCTCTTGCTTTTAGGATATTTCGGGAATATGTAGAAAACAAATACGGCAAGGCTGAGGCCGCAAAGAGGATCTATGCCACCACCGACAAGGCAAAGGGTGCTCTTAAAAAGCTGGCGGATGAACAGGAGTATGAGAGCTTTGTGATACCGGATGATGTAGGCGGTAGATACTCGGTTTTGACGCCGGTTGGACTTCTTCCGATAGCTGTGGCAGGAATAGATATCGATGAGATGATGAAGGGCGCGGAGGATGCCTCAGACCTTTACAATAATGCAGATGCTGCGGCAAATGAATGCTATCAGTATGCGGCCGTAAGGAATACGCTGTACAGGAAGGGAAAGACCACAGAAATAATGGTAAACTACGAACCATCGATGCATTATTTCACCGAGTGGTGGAAGCAGCTTTATGGCGAAAGCGAAGGCAAGGATCAGAAGGGCATATTCCCGGCTGGCGTTGACTTCACCACCGACCTGCATTCCATGGGACAGTATATACAGGATGGGCTGCGCAACATTTTTGAAACTGTTTTGAATGTCGAGAAAGCGAAGAAGAATATAGTAATTAAGGAAGACAAGGATAACATAGATGGATTGAACTTCCTCACAGGAAAGGATATCGACTACGTCAACAAGAAGGCAATGCAGGGTACCATCCTTGCCCACACAGACGGAGGAGTGCCCAATCTCATAGTAAACATACCTGAGATGAACAGTTACTGGTTTGGAAATATAGTTTATTTCTTTGAAAAGGCCTGCGGCATCAGCGGCTATCTGATGGGCGTGAACCCCTTTGACCAGCCGGGTGTGGAGGCCTATAAGAAGAATATGTTCGCACTGCTGGGTAAGCCGGGCTATGAAGATGAGAAGGCAAAGCTTGAGCTGCGGCTGAAAAAATAAGCAGGGGGAAGCAGGGGGACGGTTCTCCTGCTTTCTTTGAAGCAGGGGTGAAGCAGCAGAACCGTCCCCCTGCTTCCCCCTGCTTCACTATGGTATCGTGCAGATCAGTATTTCAGGGCGGGACATGAAACGCAGCGGGACAACGCCATTGCCCAGGCCTCTGTTCAGGTACACCTTTATATCATTGACACGCTTGAGACCTCTTTTGATGCCCATCCGGCAAAGCTGGTCATCACGCAGCAGGAAAAATTCTAAATTGCACGGCATCCAAATCTGGCCTCCATGGAAATGACCAGTGAACATATAATCTACTATTTTCCCCGGGATGCTCAGTACCAGATCGGGGTTGTGTGTGATCGAAATTTTGGGAGCGCCTGGAATGCAGCCTTCTAAGGCTTTTTCCATATCGGGGCTGCCCCTTCGCAGGTCATCGATCCCGATTATATTATACTTTTTCCCATTCTTCTCCACGATCACAGTCTCATTTATCAACACTTCCACATTAAGAGCCTCAATTTCACGTATGAAGTTCTGAAGACCGGTCTTGTTTGACCCGAACGCTTTATAATCATGGTTGCCGAGACACATTATGGTACGGTAACCCTTGCAGAAGGTACGCAGATACCGGAGAAACTCTGAAGCATGGACGGGCTTGTTTATGTAATCACCTGTAATGAGAATAACATCAGGGTTTTCTGCCTTTATTTCCTTCCTGATACGGTCTGCAGAAATCCTTGTCATATAGACATGCAGATCCGTTAGATGCATGATGCGAAGGCCTGTCCCTTTCTTGGAAAAATCGAGTCTCTCCACCTGCAGCCATGTGGTTTCAAAAACCATATATGTATAAAATGCAGTTATTACTAATATGATATAGACTAAAACCATGATGCCTTCTCCTGTAATTCATATATAAATAAATATACCAATTGCCGGCGGCTACAGCAATATATATTTCAAATGCATTTATTTGACTATTGTTGCTTCTAAAAATATAATTAAATTATTAGGTTGCGGACAGCATTTTATTCAATAGAGGAAATTTTATGAAGGATGATATGTGCGATAGCTGCGAAGAATTGAAAATTGATCCGGAACGCATAAATAGGGTCAGAGCATGCATGATCGAGGACGAGGATGCGATGTTGTTGTCTGAGGTTTTCAAAGTACTTGGCGATCAGACCAGGTTAAAGATAATCTTTGCTCTGTCCTGCTGTGAAATGTGTGTATGTGATATAGCAGAAACGATAAATATGACACAGTCGGCAGTTTCCCACCAACTTAGGCTAATGAGAAATATGAAGCTGGTCAAATACAGGAAGGAAGGCAAGTCTGTATATTACTCACTGGATGACGATCATATACTGCAGCTTTTCAACCAGGGTATGGAGCATGTAAAGCATGGTTAATCATTGCTGTAACGGCATTAACGAAGCACCGGCAAAAAATGATGACAGAACTCAGCTCTCTGGCTTTCTGGTTCAGGAAGCAATAACATCAGAAGGTCTTCTGACGGAGTTTTCCTTGGACAGGATACTAAATGCCCCTAAAAAATACAAATATGAAACCCACCTTCATACAAAGGAGGCAAGCGCTTGTGCCGGCAGTACCGGAGCCGAAATGGTCCGGGCACACTACCGTGCAGGCTATTCGGGCATCATAGTGACCGATCACTTTTTCAACGGCAATTCGGCCATACCTGCTCATCTCCCATGGTCAGAACGGGTGGAGTTGTTTTGCCGGGGCTATGAGAACGCACTGCAGGAAGCGAAAAAACTGGATTTTCATGTATTCTTCGGCTGGGAGTATGCAGACAATGGACCTGAGTTCCTGACGTACGGGCTGGGCAAGGATTTTCTGTTGTCTAACCCTGATATGCTGTCCTGGCCGATCGAGAAATATCTGAAGGTCGTTCGGGAAAACGGGGGATTCGTTTCGCAGGCGCACCCATACCGGGAAGCATGGTATATCAGGGAAATCCGTGTTTTTCCTGAATTTGTGGACGCAATCGAGGTCAGAAACGCAAGCCACACTGATCCAAGGTTTGATGAGAGGGCACTTGAACTGGCAAATAAGTACCTGCTGTATCAGACCGGCGGCTCTGATTCCCACTTCGCAGACATGCTGCCCGGCGGAGGTATGGTGTTTGATCATGAGCTTTCAACGATCGAAGATTTCATACTGGCAGTGAAGGATGGCACGGGAGGTATTACTTAATATTACATATTTTACGATATAGTAAATAAGAATTGATTTTGAGGGGAGTGTTTATGATGTTAAGCATACCCATGATTTTCTCAATCATCTTCAGCTTTATTTGTATGATAAGTTTCTTTTTAGGTATCTACACTCTTTACTCAAATCCCAAATCGTTTACAAATCGGATTTTTTTCGCATTGTCGATCTCTTTGTTCATATGGTCATTTGGCTTCGCAATGGCCATATCTGCACCGGAAATATCGGTGTGCCTTTTTTGGAGAAGATTTTCAGCTCTGGGATGGGGAGTGTTTTACTGTATTTTTCTTCACTTTGTGTTTTTATTGACCGGAAGAGGTGCGTTAATAAATAGGTGGTGGAAATTCGTATTACTATACATGCCGTCATCTGTGTGCATTTTAGTATTCACCTATTTCCCGGGCATCAATCCGAACCAGTTTAACCTTGTGCATACGGTATTTGGCTGGGTGAATATTTCTATAAAAAATTTATGGGACTGGTTCTTCATTCTATACTACATAGGCTATTCTGCCACAGGATTGTTTTTAGTATGGAGATGGGGAAAATCAGCAAACAGTAAAAATATTAGAAAACAATCAATTATTATCTTTAAATCGTTCATCATTACTCTTGCTTTAGGGGCGTTTTTTGAGAGCTTTGTAAATAATGTATTCTCCATCAGAATACCCCAGATTGCACCGATTATCATGATATTACCTGTCCTGTCGATCAGTTTTGCCATGCTGAAGTACGGCTTGTTTGATATTAAAAGAAATGTCGCCGATTCACTTCTGTTTGGTGAACAGATCCGGTTGAAAATAATCCATTACCTTGCGACCTCTCTTTTTGCTGCCAGTATACTAAATGTAATCACTATGTATTTCATGTTTGAGGACAAAGACATAGTAACAACCCTCTTGTTCAGTGCGTTCTTAATATTTGCCGGAATTACTTTTGAGACTATCGAAAAAATAAATAAAAGCATGAGGGTCAAAGATTTTCTTTATGCAGCGGCCTTTTTTGTGCTGATACCTATTCTGACGCTGAGCTTTATTGGATTTGCCGGGGTAACGATATGGGCTGTTGCTTTGATATTTCTGATTATTTCGATAGCGATGGTCAGCAGGATCATACAAATTGCCGTGGCGTCATCAATTATACTGACTCAGCTGGTGGTTTTTCTCCTAATGCCAAGTATAAAGCTGACAATCGATGCAGTCGACCATGTAGGCAGATTAAGTATCAGTGCAACTGCAATATGGATAACATTATTCGTTATGAATGTATTCAGGTCAAAACTGCGTGAAAATGCATACCAAATAAGCTTCCAAAAGCTTGTTGCCGATATTTCCAAGTATTATGTAAGTACCTGTGAAAGCGATTTTGAAGATGTTACTAATAATGCGTTATGTAAAATCAATGAGTTTTTGAAGATAGATAGTGTTTACATTTTCCTATTTAACAATGAAAGGGATGTAATTGATTGCTCGTATTCATGGACAAATGGACAAAACTCAATAGGAAATAATTGTAAGGCAATTAGAATTAGCGAATTTCCATATTTAGTGAGTGCTTTTACAGCTTCAAATACCATGGAGATTTTTGATACGGATGATTTGCCGCCACAGGTGCATGAGGAGGTAGAGGAGATTGCAGGCGGGCAGGTCAAATCACTGCTTATCCTGCCGATAGAAAACAATAATAATGTATATGGGTATCTGGCGCTGCAATCGTTTACTGAAAAAAGAGCTTGGAACGCTATTGATAAAAACAATCTAATGATCATAACAAATATTATTGCTGAGACAATAGAGAGAATTCGCCAGGAGAAGCAGATAAACTTTATGGCATATTATGATGTTTTGACTAAGCTTCCTAACCGTACACTGTTTAGAGAACGTCTAAATCAGGCTGTTCTGCTTGCAAAACGGACAAGCAGTATAATGGCTGTAATTTTTGTCGATCTGGATGCCTTTAAATATGTAAATGATACAATTGGCCACGAGGGTGGAGATGACCTGATTTTCATGGTGTCACAGAAATTGTCCTGCACCCTGCGCAAATCTGATTCTGTTTCTCGTTTCGGAGGAGATGAATTCCTGATAATGGTCAATAATATTAATAATACAGATGATATCTGTAAAATAGCGGATAAGATTATGAATGTCTTCAAAGCTCCATTTACTGTGAGGGGTCAGGAAATCTATATATCCGCAAGTGCCGGTATCGCTGTCTATCCTTATGACGGTGAGGATGCTGATACATTGATAAGAAATGCGGATATTGCCATGTACCAGGCCAAATCCAAGGGGAAGAGCCAGTTTTGCCTTTGCACTGGGGACATGAAGAAGGAAGTCATGCTAAAACATGAGCTTTCCAACAGGCTATATCGTGCAATAGATAATGGTGAGCTGATATTGCATTATCAGCCAATGGTATCAGCTAAGACAGGCGAAATCCTCAGCGTAGAGGCATTGATCCGCTGGAATCAGCAAGAGTACGGGATGATATATCCGGGGGTATTCATTCCGCTGGCCGAGCAGAACGGGCTGATAGGAGCAATTGGCGAATGGGTTTTGAAAACAGCCTGCAGCCAAATGAAACAGTGGCTGGATATGGGGTTTCATAATATGCGTATTGCAGTAAATGTATCTATACTTCAGCTTCGTAATCCCAGATTCGTAGAGATCATAAAAAGCCTATTAAAAGAGACAGGTCTGGAACCAGAGCACCTTGAATTGGAAATAACAGAAGGCACCGCCGGGAAGGAATCTAAAGACTTTATTGACGTGCTTTTAGAACTGAAGGAAGTTGGGGTGGGAATATCAATAGATGACTTTGGTACCGAGTATTCTTCATTGAGCAGACTCAATCATATGCCTGCAAATCGTATAAAAATTGACATGAGCTTTATAAGTAATTTATTCAGAAGCGAAAAGGACAGGGCAATAGTAAATGGCATGATACATCTTTCCCATACACTGGGGATGAAGGTGGTGGCGGAAGGAGTTGAGCAGGAATCGCAGCTGGAATTCCTGAGGCAGCATGGCTGCGACGAGATCCAGGGCTTTTACATTTGCCGGCCTGTCCCTGTTGACGACATACATGAGCTTCTGCAGAAGAAAGATTCTGGCAAATCTGAGCATATGGCCGATAATGCCGGCTAAAAAGAGTTCAATGTGTATCAAAGAATTCAATATGTATCAATAAGTAATGATTACAACTTGACACAAAAACCTGCAGCCATTATAATTTCACTTATACATCAAAAGATTGCGGCAAATGTACAGTAAAAGATTGCGGCAAATGACGCAAACCACATGCGGGCGTGGCGGAATTGGCAGACGTGCAAGATTTAGGATCTTGTGCCGCATGGCGTGCAGGTTCAAGTCCTGTCGCCCGCACCAAATCAAATACCATCTATTGATAAAAGGAATTTTGTCAGCAGGTGGTTTTTTGTTTGTCAAAAAGTGCTTGATTTAAGCCGCTTTCGGGCTTTGTGCTTTTCGCCTTGTAGCAATAGTTGGTGTATTAGAGTTGCCGTTTTCGGAGGATACTTGACACGAACTTGTGGCTGCCAAGTGCTTATTTTTAACGATTAGACCTCTGGGGGTGTGCATCTTTTAACGATTTACCTTGTAATCGTTAAAAGATACTGTTAAGGCAAAAAAAACAGCCCGCCGATTGGCGAGCCGTAAATAGTTGAATGTTAAGCTGTGACTTCTGCGTTGAACGATTTGTGTATCCTTTGCCCTTATTGCAAATCAGGCATTGAATGAATTTTTATTTGATCAATAAAAAATTGGTGTTTAGCAACATTTGATTGAAATTTGCAGTTTTATGTGCTATAATTTATCAATCTATCATTGATCCTTTTTATTTTATAAAACGGGGTATCTCGATTTACATTGTTCTTGGTGGTGAAGCAGGCGCAAATTCTATCGGCAAATCTACAATGCTGCTCATCATTGATTTCGCATTTGGCGGAGATGCATATGTTAAAAGTGATGCCGTCAGAGAACTTGACAATCATAATATTCGTTTTACCTTCGAATTTGATGGTAAGCTATACTACTTTATAAGACATACAGCTTCACCTGGTGATATTTTTCAATTGGGTTGGAATGGAAACGTCATTGCTTCCCTAAAGAGAGATGAGTATGTCAATTGGCTTAGCGAACATTACGAGATTGATTTCACAGGTTTGAAATTTAGGAATGCAATAAGCCGATTTTTCCGTATTTATGGGAAGAACAACTACAACGAGTTGCGTCCACTACAAATGCGTGGTGGCACGGAATCGCAGGAGTCAGCAATCCATGCGCTTGTGACACTCTTCAACCAATACGAATCCGTATTGGCGTTTGAAGAACAGCTTCAGCTGGCTGAAGATAAAATTGCAGCGTTCAAAAGCGCTCGTAAGTACCAGTTCATCCCTTCGGCAGTAGATGGGTTAAAAAATATGAGGATATCATCTCTATTATTGCTTCGCTGAAACAGGAAAAAGCCGACTTAGAATCCTCGAACAACCAAGCGGTCAATTCCGATGAGGTAGAAAAAGCCAACCAGGCTAATGCATTAATCATACAGATGCAGGATGTCCGCAGATTAGCGAACCAGAGAGAAAATGATCTACATATTATCGAGCTTAATATGAGTCAAGGATCATCTTGGCCGCCGGATTCATAAATTAGAAGATGAAAATGAAGCTTTCGACACTCGTAACACATTGCAAAATGAGAAAAAGCAAGCAAGCGACAGGCTCAGGTTGCAGATGGAAACAGTACTAAAAGTCATAGAAACTACAATTAATCGCCATATGAGTGAGATCAGTGATTACGTCTCTCAAGGGAAAGGTAATCCACCTGTTTTAGGAATCAAGGAATATAACAGCTACTCTTTTGAAACACCAAAGGATACTGGAACAGGTACGAATTTCAAAGGGATGCTGATATATGATATCAGTATCCTTAAAAGTACGGCGCTCCCTGCGTTGGCACATGACTCCCTCCTGTTTGCTAATGTCTCCGATGATACCATCGGACAAATTTTGGCTTTGTATGCGCGAGAAAAACAGAAGCAAATATTCATAGCCTTTGATAGAGCGAGCAAATATGACAAAATGGCACAGTCCATCATTAGAGAAAACACTGTACTGAAATTGGATGCTGATGAACAAGCGCTGTTCGGGCGAAAATGGGGCAGAAAGGATACTGCAAAATGAGAATCCAATATAATAAACTCTGGAAAATACTCATCGATAAAAATATGAAAAAGGTTGACCTCAGAGATACAGCTGAAATCAGTTCAAACTCTATCGCGAAGCTCGGAAAAAATGAACCTGTGCGAATGGACATATTGATGAAGATTGCAACGGCACTCGACTGTAAAGTTGAGGATCTATTTGAAACTGTTAAAGATGAAAACGACGGGGACGCAAAACAGTGATTCTCTTAGCTATGAGGAGTTTTGTGGTTTATTGAGCAGATGCGGAAGAAACTGAAAAAGTCGGAGGAAAAGGCATGAACCATCTTTTATTTGAATGTAATGACCTTTTAAAACCCGGCGGGTTTGACTACGCATTTTGTGGTGGATTCGCGATTGAACTGTTCTTAGATAAAACTGTGCGGGAGCATGGCGACATTGACATATCTGCTTATTGGGATGAACGAGACAAAATAATTCTGTTTATGCAGTCGCTGGGTTGGGAGGTTTACGAGCTTTGCGGAGGCGGTATGGCGCACCATATCACCAATGTGGCGCATCAAATGAGGATTAAGCGAAACATTTTCTGTATGATCAATACATGCGATATGGTATCGCTCACTCCGGCAGATAAGCCTGATATGTTTCTTGTGGATTTTGATTCTAAAGGACAGGAGAAGTTGGCATTTATAGAGTTTTTGTTTAACGATAAATCTGATAATTGTTTTTTATACGCAAGAAATCACAGTGTTTCGAGCCCACTGTCAAATGCCATCTTAAGTCACCGTGGAATTAAATATTTGGCACCGGAAATAGTCTTGTTATACAAATCAACCGATACAGAACGTAAGGGATACCAACTGGATTATGACCTCGCTATGGGGCGGATGTTTCCTGAGCAGAAAGAATGGCTAATGGCGGCGTTAAAAACGATGAATCCAGCGGGACACAAGTGGATTATGGAGGGCGATATAAAATGACGGACAGAATTGATAGCGTCAGAGTCTATGTTGATAATATATTCGACCACATTGAAGATGCAGATGAAAAACGTGATGCCTACATAAATTCCTATGGCGTTTCCCATTGCTGCGTTCTTTTGGCTGCGAAGCGCGGACTTAATACGGAGTTGGCAGCGGCTATCGGTTTGTTGCACGATGTCTACAGATATAAAACCGGAATATCAGCATTGCATTCACAAAACGGCGCTGAAATGGTGCGCGTTGCATTCAAATATATTATGAAGGATATTTTTTCGGATTACGAGCAGACAATTATCAAGTCAGCGATATACCATCACGCTAATAAAGGTTATGTTCATGATGAATATGACGAGCTGCTAAAAGATGCTGATATTCTACAACGCTTGGCTCTTGACAATACATACGGCTGGTTTTATGGTAAACGATTGACCAACACAATGAGAGAACTTGCGTTGCCGATCCCTAATATTACAATTCTTTCGAATGAACCGTCTGAATCCTCAGGATTTAACAAATCCATATCTGCGGATATTGCAGAAGCTCTCGCGAATAAGAAGGTCACCGGAGAAAAATTTGATTCGGATTTTATGAAAATAATCCGCTATTACCCAGAGGATTCGATTTTCGAGGGTCTGAAAAATGGATGGTGCGCTGCTTTTGTGTACCATTGCTGTTATGAAGCGGGACTTGTTCTGCCGATCCGTGTTCCCCATACCGCACATAAGGTTGCTAATGCCCGCTTTAACGGAGTCGGCGGGTGGTATGACTGGGGAATGGACAGCGGCTATTGCTATTTTGAGAAGGGCGGTTTTATACCGGAACGCGGAGATATCGTGATCTATAATAATATTATTCCGGAAGAAAATAAAGAGAAAAACTCCAAATGGCACGACCATATCGGAATTGTCCTCTCCTGTGATAGCGAGAGTATCATGGTTGCGGAAGGTAACGTTGACAACAAAAATGTGTCTGACATAAAAAAACGCATTCGCGACAACACAATCGGCTGTTATATCCGCATACCGCAGGACTATTCATACGACGGCTGGAAGACAGATTATAAAACAGGCGAGATAAAAACAGTGGCTTATATGGAGGGCGACAGATGAAACACATCCTAACAATCACAGATAAAGAAATCACCGATTCGGATAAGCTCTCCGCTGCTCAGCCTCGCATCGCGGTGAATGCGATATTGTTTGATGCGGATGAGAATATCGCTCTCTGTTACATGAGAAAGTATGACCTACATACCCTACCGGGTGGTGGTGTTGAAGTCGGAGAAGATTTACAGTCCGCTACCCGGCGTGAGATTTGGGAAGAAACCGGATGTCAATGCGAGATTATCGGAGAGCTGGGCAAAATTATTGAAAACCGTTATGACCATGATTTTACTCAGGAGCGCAGTTATTATATAGCGCGTGTCACCGGCGAAAAAGGCGAGCTGCATCTTACGGACGAGGAAATAGCAGAGAACACGTCTGTTGTCTGGCTCCCGATTGAACAGGCGTTACGAATCATCAGTGAAAAAGAACATGATAATTATCAGCGCAAATTCATACAAAAACGTGATATTGCCGCCTTGACCGAAGCGATGTTGTGGATGCAACTCCACGATATTCCGGGTTATGATACTTTCATAAGAATTGTGCCGATTTTCAAAGGACTATCAAGCGATAAAAAATACTACATCGAAACAACTGATGGTCAGCATTTGCTTTTGCGTGTAAACGATATAGCGAAACACGACCGAAAAAAAGCCGGGTACGAACGGATGCAGCGTATGGACATGGAGGGCGTTCCGGTTCCGCGCCTTATGGATGTCGGGGTATGTAACAATGGGAAAAACTATTATTTGCTGACAACGTGGTTCGACGGCGATAGCATAAAAAAAGCATTACCGTTACTTTCTGAAACAGAGCAATATGTAACAGGTTTGAAAGTCGGCGCAATCCTGCGGAAAATACATGCCATTCCCGCACCGGAAAACATAGGAGAATGGTATGAACGTTATATAAAAGTCATCAGCGAACGATTACAGGCGTTTCTTGATTGCGGCGTTCGGTTCGATGGATGGGAAAACATTATCCGGTATTATGAAGATAATTGCTGTTTGTTGAAAAACCGTCCGCAAACGTGTCTGCACGGCGATTTTCACGCGGAAAACCTTTTACTTTCCGACGACGGTGCTGTTTCCGTTATTGATTGGCAAATCTGCGACTTTGAGGGGTACGGCGATCCGTGGGCTGATTTTCGGAGTGACCAATGTGAAGCAATCCCCCATTTCGCTACAGGGTGTATAAACGGTTATTTCGACAATGAAGTCCCTGGTGAGTTTTGGAATCTTAACGCTTTTTATATGGCAGTAGGTTCAATCACCTCTATTCCGTGGGCTTATTACAGATACCCCTCTGAAATGAAGCCGTTAATTGAGCATAATCTGAATGTCCTTCGCTGGTTTGAGAACATGAATAACACCACCCCATCGTGGTATCTCAAAGACTTCTACGTCCAATGGATTGACGGTGTTCCTTATAAACTCAAAGCGCCGTTTGACTTCTCGTTTCTCAGTAAATACGGAAAGGTGTTCAAAGTCTTTGATGGTCAAGATTCGGGCAACATTTGCTTTGGCGTTAATAATAACGATAAGAGATATTTTATCAAATTTGCCGGAGCGCCTACTGATGAATACACAGGAACTGTCGAAAGTGCTATCGAACGGTTAAGAGCCGCTGTATCACCCTATAAAGATTTGGCTCACCCAAACTTAATTCATTTTATAAAAGCCGAGGAAATTGGGGATGGCTTTGCTGTAATATTTGAATGGGTGGACGGAATATGCGCTCATCCAATGTACCCCACCGACTATCAGAAATTTAGGCAATTGCCGTTAGTCACGCGCTTGCAGATTTATGAGGACATACTTGATTTTCACGCTTTCGTTGCCTCGCAGGACTATACTGCGGTTGACTTCTACGATGGCAGTATTATGTGGGACATCTCCAATATGCGCACAATAATATGCGATATTGATTTTTACACTAAAGCTAAAGTTTATGGTAGTGAATTTTTATGGGGGCATATGCAATCTGCTTCGCCAGAGGAACGAACAGACGGTGCGATAATTGACGAAATCTCGAATGTGTATAACATGGGTGAAACTGCGTTTACATTGTTCATAGGTCGGAAAAGCGACCGCTCTCGCGAGGCTTGGCCGCTTTCGGATTCACTGTATGATGTGGTGAAAAAAGCGGTTTCCGACGAGCGCGACGAACGGCAGCAGTCGCTTGCGCAGTTTATAGAGGAATGGAGGGCGGCAAAATGAAAAAATGGTATCCCGAACATTACAAATTCAAAATCACCGGTATGTCTGTCGGTGACGACGGTAATCCTCAGCATTGCCGCAACGGTCATGAAGTCGGTGATACATATGAATGCGGTTATGGCTGCCCAGGTGGCTTTTGTTCAAAGACGGCATCGAGGTTGTTTACCATACAAGAAGCCATCCGTTCCAACGGCGACCTGCGTCTTTTGATTGCCGGAGCGAAAAAAGAATAATTGTGGAAGGAGGAAAAGTTTATGTTAAAAGGTTCTATAAAGATATTTGAAATTGATAATCGCCGGTTGTCCGTCATTGTCTTTTCCCTGTTTTTCTCATGGCTTCTGGCATTCCCCTTTGAAGGCCAAATTCTTTATGCTCTTGCGGATTACTATCAGACGGAGCCGCATAGGATGGTTTTTGGTGCGGTCGTCGCCACCTTCGGAGGATTGTTTTCATGCGGCTTATTTATTAAAAGCATGAAGGCCGCAAAGAGTTTTATGCTTGGTACTATTATTTTTTGTATCGTCGGATCAAGCACGTTTTTATTCCCTCCCTCCGGCCTGTGGATGGTGGCAATCGTTTCAAGCTCGTTTCTGGCAGGCGGCTACGTGGCAGCTTGGGGTTTCTATTTGTGGAGCGGCACCCCCAAAAACGAACGAATCAAAACGGCGGCGGACGGACTCATCTATTCCAACATTCTGATGATTGTGCTTAACATGGCGGCCATTCATATCTCGCCGCGCGTTGGGCTTTCTTTATCCATACTCACCCTTGCAGCAGTGTTTTTGTTCGCGCTTAGGCTACCGGAAACTGTCGGTACAACAGCTTTTACACCCTCCGAGCATCGGAGTAATCCGGTCAGTATTGTAAAGCCCCTTTCTTTTCTGTGTTTATTCGTCGTCGTTATTACCATCAACTCAGGGCTTATGTATCAGGTGCTGAATCCGGCCTATGGGCACCTCACGTGGCTGACAAGCTGGTATTGGGCCATTCCGTATATTATCGCCCTGTCCATCATGAGAAACCTGCCTCGCAAAACAAACCGCACCCATATACTCTATGTAGCCATTGCCATGATCGGCTTTTCCTTTATTGCTTTTGTAAGCCTTGACTGTTCCGCAATGAGTTATTTAATTGTCAACACGCTGATGCTCGGGGCTTGCGGAGTGTACGACTTGTTTTGGTGGAGCATCCTCGGCGAAATGTTGGATTTTAACAAAAATCCGGCAAAGGTGTTTGGTATCGGGCTTTCAGCCAATGTGTTGGGCATACTGCTGGGAGGGTTGATTGGCAACGCCATCGCTTCCACAGAAACGCAAGCATTCAATTCAACACTGCTGGCGCTGGCCGTGGTTTGTGTGACGCTGGTTCTCCTGCCGCCTCTGCACAAGCATCTTTCTTCCCTGCTCAAAGGCCATGCCTATCTCTCGGAGTTTTCCGAACTGCCCGCGCCGGAACAAACGGGCCGAATTGAGCGAGCTGCAAGGTTTGGAAACCTATCGGAGCGGGAAAGTCAGGTCGCTTTCCTGCTGCTTCAGGGAAAGACCTACAAAACCATCGCCGGTGAACTAACGATCAGTGAAAACACGGTCAAATATTATGTGAAAAGCATCTATTCCAAATTTGGTATTCAAAGCCGCGCGGAGCTTATCGACATCATACAGAACAAAGCGGACGCGACCCTGACGAAATAGTCAATCCACTGATTATATAATGCTGTTTCAGGCCCCTACCCGAAAAAGGTAGGGGCCTTTTTGCGTAAACTACCCGATTCGGGTGATTTTTTTTGTTTGAGCTTTTGCTATGCTGTTTTTGACGGATTAAGTCCTGACGGAAAAGGGGGAGTACGTCTGAAAGCGATTAAAAGAAAAAATTACCTTTTGACAGCTCTGACCTGCTTTGGCATATTGACGGGTGTTATGCTTCTTGTTTTTGGGGGTGGGGTGTCTGAAATCCGAGTACAGATACCTTTGGCAAGCGTCATGATTGCCAGCGCAGTTGCGGCGGCGTTTTGGCTGCGGGGGTTAAGCAAGCTGAAAATTGCGCGGCTCATTGCGGAAAATCCGATCCTGCACATCCGTACAGCCGTCATCAGCGACCTGTCCGACGAGGCGGCGCAGCAGTCTGAGCCCGAGAACACCGAAGTGCTCGTCTCTTATTTCGGCATTTTACTGGACGAAAAAGTCATCAAGTTCAACCAGGACGGTATCCGGATCAGGGCCGTGGATATAGGAGGAGATTTCATTTCCTTCACCTACGGCACGGAAAAGCGGACGCAGAACATCCGGTTACTGCGGCCGGCGATCAGTCCCGAGGAGCTGGATAAGATCGCAGAAAAATTCCGCTATGAAACAGGGATTACGCCGACCCTATGGCTCTGATAGACGAAAACACGGAAGGAGGAATGGGCTATGTACTGCATAAATTGTGGAACACAAATATCGGAAAGCGCAAGCTTCTGCCCCGCTTGTTGCAACGGGATCGATCAGACGTCTCAAAGCGCGCCGCCCACTGCCAACCTGCGCGGATTTTCCACCCGCATAGGCGACCCGGCATTTGCCAAGTACGTCAAAAACAGCAACCGCTGGGCGTCCATATTTTCCATAATTCTTGCCGTTGCTGCTGTCGTTGGTTTTTATATTGCAGGCGAAATGGGTGTAGAAGATATGAAAAGGGAGGGTTTTATCTATGAGCAAATATTGCAAAAATTGTGGTTCGCCGCTAAAAGCCGAAGTTAAATTCTGCGGCTCCTGCGGTACGGTGGTACCTGCGCCGAACAGGCAGGGGACGGCTCAAGCGGCCCCAACCGCTCAAAACAGCGCTCAAGCGCCTGCCGTTGAAAAGGCAAAACGGTCGGACGACAGGAATACAGGCAGGTTAAAAAAGCTGCTCATTCCGGGGATTGCTTTCTTAACCATAGTGATTGCGCTTGCAATCGCCATTCCCAGGTTATTTGATTCATCTCAAAGCTCCGCAGGCATCGAAAGCGTTACAGGCCAGCCTTATGCGGGCAGGGCTGTTACCATCAGCGGAACAGACTTTGGTTATTACAATCCAGAAAATTGTCGGGTGACGATAGACGGTAAGGATACCCCCATCATCAGTTGGGGCCAAAATAAGGTTTCGGTTATCGTTCCGGCGGGCATCACTGCGGGAAAAAAGGAAGTTCTGCTTTCAAATCCACCCGCATTTAATAAAAAAAGCATCGAAACAGAGTTTATGGCACATAAAAAAACCGAGCTTGCAAGCGTGACGCTGTCTCCGTCGGAGGACAACCGGATTGAAAGAGACGGCTTTACGCTCATTGTTCCCGCCGGCAGCGTGGCGGAAAAGAAAAAAATTATCATCTATAAATATGATGCGCCATCCGTTGAGGAAAGTCCGTATTACACGGTGACCGACGAATATGAGATTACTGACTTAGGCGGCGGGCATGTGTTCTTCGATGCCCCCGTGTTCTTCGGCCTTAATGTAAAAGACGAGGAGGAGGCGCTGCAAACTTCCTTCCAGATTTTCGATGAATTCGCAGGCCTTTGGGCGAAGGCCGAAACAGTATATGTTGAAGAAGAAGGAAAACTGTATCTGGCGACAAACCATTTCAGCGGCTTTCGCAGGTTTGTCAGCGTGATGTATCAAGGCGCCAAGAAAATGGTTGGTCAGGGGGTGGATGCGGCCAAAAAAAAGATTGATTATATATACAAAGGTAAAAAAACTGTTGATGATTATATCGTCAAGCTAGGAGAGGAAGCCTGGGTCGCCATAAAAGACGCAACGGTAGAGGATTTTGTCGGCGTGAGTGATGCGGATAATAATGTCATCGTTTATTACAGAGTTGCAGATGCAAAAAATGATCCATCCATCCCTGATACGGCATGGGAGATGGCAGCAGCTTTTTCAACCGCCTACAACGAATACAAAGACCTTTTCGGCGAAGAAAAGGTGCCCTCAACAAGGAAGGTCGTTATGCCATGGGTAGGAAGCGCCAAGATCGTCCCCAGCCCCATTCGGGTCTACATAGACCCCCGGTATAACAAAACCGGAGCTGTATGTAAAAGTGCTACAACCGGCAATATCATCATGCCCACGGTGTTTAACAAGGGTGATTTGGCCACCACCTGCGCCCACGAGCTGTTCCATGTCGTACAGTACCACCAGCTTGGCTTAAAACAGCTCTATATGGGCACCACCGGATTGAAAGACCTTGTCAAAGAACTCGACAACCTCTATACCGGCAACGAAACGGATGTTTACCGCTTTTTTGCCAATAATCAGTGGTTTTTCGAGGCTACAGCAGAGTATGCCGGGAGGTTTATCGGGACAAACGAAGGGCATGGAGCGCCAATTCACCCGTACCTTAACGCTTCACTATCATACTACACTTACAACGGCTATCATGACTACGGCATTTCGTCTTTTCTGGACTATATCCTGGCCACACGGCAATCCGTCGACCGGGGAGCCGCCTTCAAAGAGATGTGGAATACCGTCACCGGTAATTACAGCATGATGTCCAGCGTCAACGTGGCCTTTGATGGATACGTGCAGGATAAGCTGGATGAATCGGCGCAGGCCGCATATCTTAACTTCTGGCGGGAAGTTTTTACACGCTCTTATATGCCGGAGGTGCACTATCTGGGAGCACGATTGAATCTTTTAGGCGGGGTAACGGATATTACTGTTACAGCCAAAGAAAAAACAACATCCTCGCTGGATATAAAGGAACACGGTGTCGGTATATTCCGATATAGCTTCACACCTGAATATCTGAGTAAGGACGAAGCCACCCTGATGCGCTCCTTCTGGTTCCAGGCAGCGCCTGCTTCAATGAAAGGTGATATTTACCGCCTTGACAGTCTGGAGATGTCTGACCGCGTATTATCGGAACCCCTGGCAGGCACCGTGAACTATTCCGAACCTGGCCTCAAAGACGTGCTTGTCCCCTACCAGGCGGGTGACAATTTCGGCCTCATTGCCGTGTTTTACAATTCTGTCCTGGGAGACGCTAAAGCGAATGTAACAATCGCCTCGACTGGCGTGAAGTGGGATAACCAAAAGGATATTGAGAAAAAGGTGAGTAACACCACTCTCAATCAAAGCGACAAGCTGGAATTTACCCCGACACTGCCCGAGCAAAAATCAGGCGATCCATCTTTCACCGCCGTAGTGATCCTAAACAATAATGAGGATTATAGGACTGAAATAGACAAAGTTGAGAACGGGAAATCCTTTCAAGTTGACGCACCCATGAAGGATCTGCCTCCTGGTAGGATTTTAGTAAACATCAAGATATTCAGAGATGGAATGCTGGTCCATGAGTATCAGACGGGAGAAGTGAACGTCACGGTTTCTATTAAGGGTTCACAGACTCAGGCGATGGAGCTAGAAAAAGATGAATTGCCCTATAGGCATCATTTTACAGCGACCGCATCGCCAGAGGGCGAATACAATTTCAAATGGGTATTTGACAATGGCGAGGTGAAAGAAAACAGCGCAAAAACAGAGAGCAGCGTTACTTCTGACTATCAAGAATTCAAAACATACAAACCCTATGTCATGCTATACGACCTTAAGGGCAATCAGCTTGCTAAAGCCGAAGTCTCCCTGACCCTCAAGGAAAAGGAAGAGGAGCCCAAGCCTTCCTCCGAACCTACAGCATCCACCCCGCCAGCCGATCCGGTCACACTGGATCCGGACAGCGATATTGTGCCGGTAGCTTCGTCGGGAAATTTCGTGTGCAGCACTTGGATAAACACCAGTATGGATTCATTTGCGGTGGGCGGCGGGACTCTCACCGGCGCAAATTGGGGCTACAGCAGGGGCTACCGCGGCTACAATCTCTCCGGCACCTGCAAAGCTGGTGAGACAGTTTCCCTGAGTATTTCCGGTACGATGGGAGAAATGGGATATCAAATGGAGCATAAAGGAAACGACCTTATTATGACACTGAAGGTTTTTGATACGAGCGGCAAAGAGATAACACAATTCACGCAAAAAGTCGAAATGTTAAAAAGCGGTTCGGCATCCTTGGGTGATACGGTTTCGATTGTGGTACCCGACAACGCTTCAAGGGTGGAAATGTTAGGCTCCTTCTCTTGCAATTGGGTTACGCCTCATAGCGGCGCCAGTGAGATGGTGGCAGTCTCGGCAAAGCTCAACGTAGCCAAATAGCCATTTGCCATTATGCAATTTACTGAGGAGATAAGGGAGTGAAGCCCATGTTTTGCAGACACTGCGGAACCGAAAATTATGCGCGAGCTATGCTCATCGTCTGTGCGATAGGTCTTATACTCTCTGTTATATTTGGGGCCGCTCTCACCAGTATCATCGGAGAACTGCTCGGCGGCATGAGCGGCTATTATTAAAGCCACCTATGGAAAGGGGGATGACGATGGAAAAAATTCAATGGCAGATCAGCGTACCCATATTCAGAAACACGGTTATTTTGAAGCAGTTGGGGATTGTCATCGGCATCCCTTTCGGCCTTGTCGCGCTGGTCATCGGGCTTGCGTCGGGCAAAAGCGTCTATGCGCTCTATGGGCTGGGGCTCATTGCCGCATTGCTGTTTTTCACCTGGCTTTTCATCATGACGGTCTATCGGGGAAAATATGAGGTGGAATTTGTGCTGGACGACAAGGGCGTACTCTGCCGCACGCAGGCAAAACAGGCAAAAAAGAACCGAATCACAAATGCCCTGACGATCGTATTGGGGCTGCTTTCTGGTAAACCCGCCGTGGCGGGCGCGGGGATGCTGGCGCAGTCACGGCAGGAGACTCTTCTCAAATGGAAGCGCGTCACGAAGGTCAATTACAAGCCGAAAAGTCACACCATCCTCCTTCGCGGCGGATGGACGGAACAGGTTGCGTTGTTCTGCACGGAGGATAATTATGCGCCCGTCGAGTGCGAAGTTATGGCCCGTACAATCCATTTGAGAGAGAACGCTGATGAGAAAACCGGCTCATGATATCCGCTTATGTCACAAAAATATGATATTGGGAAAAGGAATGTGAATTACATGAAAAAAACGAAAATAGTTACCCTTTTGTCTTTGATATTGGTGGGAATCGTATCTGTATTGATTCTTACCTCTTGCGGAGGTGCCTCGGAAAAAAGCTCCGACGGCAAAACGGCAAATTCGGAGCAAACGGTTACATCCGAAAAGAGCGGCGAGCGCACCGACGGCAAGCCGGGGCGGTATACCTACAATATAAGCTACACATTCACCCTCCCCGATGGGAAAGAGATTAACGGATTTACCAAGAAGATTGGAGATTCGGTCTACCTGAAAGCCGATGGAACATCGACCGTGCGGGTGCGGTATTTTTCCACTTTCCCTTATATAAACGCCATGGAGCGGGACACAGGACTCGACAGCAAGCCACAGATTTTCGTCAAACTCGGCTATGGCAAGCGGGCGGCTTCCTATGTCTTTGATGAAGCCTTCGATGATAACGCGGGGGATTTTAGTGTTTCGTGCGACTACCATAGTGACCGCAATAGACGGCACGATAGGGGCGCTGGAAGCCGACAAAGTGACTGAGGGTACATTGCGCTTTGAAATTATGTATGAGGATGATGTACTGTTTTCAAAGGAAATGTCTGTTGAGTGAGGGATGCTTATGAATATGCGGGAAGCAGGAAAGGAACAACGATTTTTAGCGGTATACAAGGCTTATGTTGACGAGGTATACCAATTTATCCATGCGCGTTCCGGCTTTGACCCCGCCGTGGCCGAGGACATCACACAGGACATTTTCCTTGACGTTTTCAAAGGCATATATGAAATTTAGAGGTTTATGTTCCGAGCGCACCTGGGTTTGTAGAGCCAGCCCGTTTTATTTTTCTCATTCTCTATTTATATTAAATCGCCGTTGATGATTTACTGTGCAGAACGTCAAGCAGTGCGTGGCGGGGCCGTTCAGCACAGCCTTTCCCCGCATTCTCCGCAAAAGCGAGCACCCGGTACAACGGCAGAACCGCAATTAGGACAGAATTTGATTTGCGGGGCTGCAGTAAGCGTGGCGGGTAGATCCTCATCTGTGCAGGAACTGGACAGAAACAGCCAGTCTATATCTTCACCGTCTTCGCAAAAGCCGATAGCCCCGCAGGGGGAAACCACATAAAAGCTGTCCTCGTCCGCAGGATTTTCCTTATCGTGCATCCCGGCGCTGGACAGAAGGTTAGCCCTGTCGTATACCTCGTTGTTGGAATAGGCAAAGCTCCAGTTATTGCATCGTGTCGCAGCAAAATCTGCTGCCTCCAGCATTGTGCTAAATCTCTCCATTACAAAGCCTCCTTTTAAGTTACCTTTTAAGTTACCTTTAAGTTAGAACAGTAAGATTATTTAAATAGTAAATTGTTGCACCGCTTGCAGCGGTCATTTTGTATAGGGTTCATCATGGAACATACATTGCAGTAAATAACCCGGTCTTTTGATTTGTCGTATTTTTCATATGTACCGAACATGGGATGAAAGCGTACCCTATCGCCTGCTGATAGGTAATCGTACATATGGCGGCCGCTGTCCTTTTCAACAATGGTTTTTTTCTTTCCTGCGTCAGTGGTAATGACTGTGGTGTATTCAGTATAAGTGGTATAGGTGTCCGACTCGCCATCCGTTCTTTTATGCTCGCTCCGTTTCTTGCTGTATTTATTGACTACCGTTCCCTCCCAAACTGGCCTCTTGGTCCTTCGCAAGGCAAGCAGATTGATGATAAGCATGACGAGAGCAATTCCGGTGCCGATGACAAGGGATTCGCCAAAGGGGAAGTCGTCCATCAGAAGACCCGCGATGGGAAAGCCGATGAGAGGTGTAAACACCAACACAAATAGACATCCGACGGCAAATTTTTTGTTTTTCTGTGCAGCGGCTAATATTTCAGGCGAGCTGCAGCGTTCTGAAAAACCGACAAGCCCTGTGTGTTGTGTATTGAGGTGTTGCTGAGGCGTTGCTGCTTGTGTCTGCTGTGCATAAAGTTCAGTTGGCTGTTGTAGCTGCGCTGTAAAAGGTGTAGTTGACTGCTGTGGCTGTTGTACATAATAGGCTGAAGACGGCGTTTGCTGTGCGGCGGAACTATTTCTGGCTGTGCCGCAATTGATGCAGAAAACAGCGTCATCCGGTATGGCTGCTCCACAAGCCGAACAGATGTCGGGAGCACTTTGTTGTATTTTATTACCACAGTCTGAACAGAAGGCTACACCCTCTGGCAGTTTATTTCCACAGTTATAACAGAACATATCCATATCACTCCTTGTATAGTTATTTTGAGGTACGGCAGATTTCTTCGCGGTTTTTTTCGTCTTCTTCTTTCTCTTCAATCTTCCGGTAACGAGAAGCAGCAGGAACATGCAGCCGAAAGGGGCAAAAATATGATATAGCAGCCCCATCGATCCCATTTGGTCAAAATCGGTAAGAGCAGACGGTTTGTTGATATACGGGCAGAAGGAGAAGTAGCTGATGCGCTCGGAGCGTGTTTCTCCTTCATTGAGGTGAGGCCACGCTTCATCAGTCATATACATTACATAGCCCCGATATTCCTTACCGTTTGCCATAAAGCTATAGCCCATTGAAACGGTACGGGAGCGATTAGCTCCAGCGCTAATACTATCCAGGCGGCTGTCATAGCTGTCTACTACGCCCATTACTGTCTGACCAAACAGCCCCAGTGCAATCGTACTCAGGCTGGTATACATGGCAAACAGCAGACAGGCACATATCAGCACGAGGATGACAGGATTGATTTTCTTTTTTTTCTTCTTTGCCACGGTGATGCTCTCCCTTCATAGCTGCTGGTATTTTGTTTATTGCGCAACCCACGCTAAACTGAAGTATAATGGTCGGAATGAATAAACAATATCTTATTAGTCGGTCTTGTATCCTTCATACTGTGCAACCGATGTTACGGCTTGACCCTGAAACGACATAACAGCTTTACCGGTTATTTTAATGCCTCCGTTTTCAAGGGTAAATTCGAAAGTCGTCTGTACTGTAACCTCATCATCTTCATGTGGGAATTTCTGCGTAACATTGGCCGTGCCGGTAGACGGATCGTATGCCATTTCAAACGATTCGTCAATATCACTTGCAGCCACCAATTTATCAGCGTTTTTTGAGAAATATATAGAATGTTGCTGTGATGCTCCCTCAAATGAAGTAGTCATTTCATAGGTGCCGATAATATCGTCAAGCGAAAGCCCCGCATTGCCCAGCACGATTGTTTGCTCATTCTCCTTGAAGGGCTCTATCGGCACAGTAAGCGCAACTTTTCCTTCCTTCACGTCGTCTGCTGTTTCATACAGCTCCAGCGTCATTGGGAATCCCGCTTTTTGGTGGGCAAGCAGGGTGAATATAATCGTACCGCCGCCCTCGTCATTAAGCTTCCCTGTCCATGCTTTTTCATCTGCGCTGTGAGAGAGAGGCGCAAGCCTGGCATAACAGCCCGCCCATTTAGGGCTTTCTCCATCTTCGACCTTCTCTGTTATTTTGATGGCGTATTGGCTGTTGAGAAGCATTGCCATATCCTCTAGTTCTTTTTCCCGTGCGATGAGACCATCGAAATATATGTCCCGGCTTATGGTTTTGAACACGACCTGCAAATATTCGTACAATGCCGCTTTATGCATGTTGGAGATGTTGGTGCGGTCTTCCTTGTTTGGCCATGGATATTTGGACATGTCAGCGTTTTGATCAAAGGAGTCTTCCCAGTAATCGTTATCACTGCCTGCAACATCCCAATATTCATGAACATAGCGGTCGATTTCGGCATTCATCATGTCCAATGCCGCCTGTGGCTTTGACTTGTTCTCATTGTATATCTTCTTGAACAGCTTCAGCCAGTCCTTGGTTGTACGGCTGATATCGCTGCGTTTGTAATACTTGTCGTACATGTTTTTGGTGCTTTCATACCTCTTTTCAAGAGCGAAGGTCCTTACGTCGGTCAAAGCGAGATCGATCACACCCACACCCAGATAGGCAAGCTGGATGGAAGGGGTGGCAAAGTTGATTGCTATATTCAGGGTCGACTGCATTGCGCTTACGGCGGTTGTCCTGCTTGCAAGCCCGTTATTGTAGGCATCGAAGGCAAACTGCGTGCATGCGGTGGAAATTCCCAATCCTGTCATTGCTTTTTGGAATCGGGAACTGACAAGATCATTATATGCGCCGCCCAATGATAACAGCGTATGCATATTGGATTCTATGAAATACTCAAGGCTGCCTGTCGCACTCAAATATGAGCTGACAACGTCCTCCTGCCAGGTGGGACCCTGCGCGGAGTATGTCTTAAGCAGCGCATCCGCCTGTTCCATTGTCATATAGACGGCATAGACATTGACATCGGAAATGTAAGCGCTGCGCTTGGTTGGATCCACGATCTTGAATGCGCTGTAGGTAGAGAGGTGGTCGGTGATGATATGGACCTCATTTGCCTGAGTGTCCACCGTGTAGAAAACGTCCTCCCATTTGCCGGTCTGCTCATTGAGATACTTGCCGCAGACGGACTGCAATTCCTCATCTGTACTCAGCCCCGCATCGTCATAAGGTATTATCAACTCTATCGCACCCTCAGGCTGGCCGGATGAAAGCTTGAAACTATAAGCATAGATTTCTACATCTCTGTCAACTGAGGCTGGCTTCACCCTTTCCACAGTTATTTCCTCACCGTCCTCCAGCAGACACCCAAAACCCATGCTTGCGCCGCTGCCGGTTTCAATTGAGGTCTGTCCCTCCTGCAGGGTGAAGGTATCGCTTTCCAGCACGGTGAGGGGCTTGATTTTCCCTCCCGCTGCAAAGCCGGGCCAGCCGTATAGGGCTACGATTGTAGTTTGAGCTGCCAGTACAATAGCAAGTATGACACAAAGCGCACTGCTGCCTTTCTTCTTTTTCGCTGTTCTGGCCGGCTGCACCCTGTTTGCAGCCATGGGAGCCGAATAAGTCGGCTGCGTTTGAGGCTGCGATGCTATATATACCGGCTGTGCTTGAGGCTGAGCAGGCGGTATGGACGTCTGAGCAGCTGCGTTGGCCGGTGTTGACGGTGCAGGCGCATTGACGACAGGTGCGCTGCATTTGCCGCAAAAGCGTGCGCCTGTATGCAGCTTATTACCACAATTCACACAATATTTCCCCATATATACTCCTCCTTATGGCCTTACCAGTGCGATGAACGCCGGTATTCCGTCTGGTGTTTCAAGTGTACCAAAGGCGTACTGCTTATTGTTCAGGTCATAGAGGCGTCTTATACGCATTTCACCAAGTCCAAAGGCACGTATACCGCCCCCGACCCACCCGCCAGTGTACACTGTGTCTTCCATATCCGTTTCGTCGAGGCTGCTTCCCTCACCGGATATAAACATCAGATACCAGTCGAGGGTGATACTTAAATCATCCTCCGTGCCTGCTATATTCACATTCAGAAATTCCATTGCATTTGCACCATAGTCGTTGTCCGGGTCATAGATAATAAGCCCCTTCCAGCCGCCGGTTGTGTATTTGACGTTATCTATTATGGCTGCACCAGTTGGAACGCCATTATAAAACACGTCTTCCGTATACCACAGGAAATCTTCCAGATCGGGGCGCTCATTGGTGGATAAATCAACGCTGGCCGCTTCCGGTGTTTGGCTTTTGACGCCTGTGTCGGGTATTTCTGTTTGGTCTGGTGTTTTTTTCGGCACATTCACCGTCTCAAGTACTTGCACAGAGACGTTTGAAGCAGACTCGGCAGCGTCCGGTGCATTTGTATTTTCTGATGTTCGCCGCAGATTGGATGGTATTGTAATAATGGCTACTGTCAGCATTATCAAATTCGCTGCTATGAGGATCACAATCAGTATCTTTTTTCCTCTGCCAGCAGGAGCAGTATCATCTCTCATAATATATTCCTCCGATTTTTTTGGCGGCAAGGCCTGTATACATGTTTATTTCTGAGCATTGATGGTTCCCCAGGCTTTGTTGTTGAAGTCAAGCATTGTTGCTTGAAAGGATTGTCCGTCCGCCGAGAAGCTAAAGTCTGTGCTCGCGATATTCGCCTCTCCAGTGGACCGTACGAAGTAGCTGCCGTTTATATACTTACTGTCACTATCATCCTTTGTGCAGACGATTTTGTAATACGCACCATCTCCGAAATCCTTTTCATAGGTAACGACAGTCGTCACATCGATATCAGCACCTGTTTCAGCTACATTCAGAACGCCTGTGTAGGTACCTGAATAGTCGATCTTCTCGACTGCCAGACTGACCTTGACATCAAAGCTGCCGGAAGCTCCCGCTGCCGACTGAGAGGTGACCACCACAAGATATACAGCCTTATTGTCAGAAGAGTCCTTAAGTCCGGCCAGCACACTGCCGCAGCTTTTCACGCTGCGACCCACAGCCGAGAGCACCGTGACGGAAGCACCTTTGCATTCCACCTTCGGATCAACTCCATCAGGGAGTTTTTTCAACTCATCTTCATCCACGCTAATAGCTACCAGCCGACATCCCTGACCGTTCATGGCTATGGAAGCCGAGCCAAGAACGATATCTTCGCCGCTTGCCTTTTCAGCCTGCTTGCCCGAATTGGGAACGGACAACTCCAGGGATGTACCAACGTCTGTACCGTAAACACCTGTACAGAGATTTTTATGGAGGGTATATGTGCTCTCTTGTCCCACCTGGCCGGAAGCAAGTGCGGTATAGTATTCGTGTGCCCAGCCGGATGGATCACCCGCCGCAGTGATAAGTGCCTCTTGTGTACCTCCATTTTCGTATACGGTTTTGATCCAGGCATCGCTGCCTTGCTTTTTGCAGAGGAAAGAGACCAGTGGTGAGCGGGCGTATCCGTCTTGAGCCGTATCTTCGACGGGCAATGCACCGGTAAACTGCTTCTCAAAGTATTGAGAGGTGAGAGAGGTAAAGGTGGTGTCTCTGGCACTGGCTTCATAGTAGGAGGCAGTTGCCTCATCTATCCAATCACTGCCGTTGAAGATGCCTGTATAACAGCCCTGTACATAATGGAAAAACTCATGCCACAACAGCGGATTGAGTGAACCCGTCACATATTTTTCTGTGAAATTGTTCACGTTCAGGGTGATGTCGCCATACAGTGAGTGATAGGAACCCGCATCATTGATCCTTTTGACCATTACGTTCATGGGGAAATCACCCTCATCATACTCATAGCCAAGAGCTTTATACTTTTCGTACGTTGCTTCAAGATCGTTGAGTATAGCCTCCCTGCCTGAAGAGCCCACCGTGTCGTGAAAAAACTTACCGTCGACTTTCATGGGATAATAGAGCCTGAAATGTCCGTCATCATCGAAGTAGCAGACATTTGTGAATAATCCGCACTTTAGTGATATCGAGGTCTTCATATTTTTGGGCGCAGCAGTACCTTCACCCGCACCCATGTACAGAGGAGCTTCCGACAGCTCCGCCGGCATGAAACTGGCACTGGCTACCTCATCGGCGACTTCGGCGGGAAAATAGAAATACTCCGTGCCCACGCTGCCGCTGTCGTATTCGCACTCGACTCCAAGGCCGATAAGCAGGGCTTCTTCCTCCGTACCGGAGTAGTCCCCTGGGACGGGAAGTGTGACGGTCACCGGCTTGGAATACACCTCTGTCAGTATCAACTCATATAGCTCGGAGCTCAGACCGTTATCTGTTTCGACGCTGGTGGGCTTGACGGTTTTCATTGATGCTGAATCACCATCCGGGACGTTATTATCGCCGAAGCTGACTGTGGCTCCGTCCAGACTGATAATGCCATTTTTCACTGAAACAGCATTGACAAGTTCTTTTGGCTCAATCTTGAGAAAACATGCACTTAGACTGCTTATTAAGGCTACTACGATCACAATAAGCAGGACAGATCTTAACCATTTCATATTCATAATCGCATACCGCTCCTTTCACTTTTCATGGAATGAACCTCATGAAATCACTTCATTTTGTAACATATTTTATTACCTTTCATGCCAACCACTGACTTTCGCCTTGCTATTCATATCAACCGCTGACTTTAGCCCTGCTATTCATACCAACCGCTGACTTTCGCCTGTACACCGGTTTCATGCCATAGCTTCTGTGTAATTTCCAGGATGCTCTGACTGTCGGTCATTCCATGCATCAGCTCAACATGCAGCTTATTGCCATCAACCCCGAAGGTCAGACAAATATGCTCTCTATCCAGCCAGACCTCGTGCAGACGTATTCCGCATATCCCGTCACAGCCCCATTGATATACCTTGTTGCCCAATAGCAGGCCAAAAGTGGATACCACGGTTTCTTCCATTGTCTTTTTGCTGAGGCGATTTTCTGTTTTAGCGATAGATGAAGGGACGGTAAGAATTCGATTGTCACAAATCAGTCTTGCTGCGTAAAGCAGACGATTTTGCCGGTAGAAGAGGATCAGTGATGTGGTGCATATAGCCGCGCAGGATATCGAAGCTTCTATTTCTTGCATAGAAGCAAACATCACTGTAGAAAGGACACAGACTACAGAGATTATGGCATAGATGCTCCAACCTTTTCTTATGGTATTCACTGCCGGCTTCACCTCCTGCTCCTGATATAATGAGGCAATATATGTCCCCAGCCTGGGATGCATAAGCGACCAGCAAGCCTTGCTTGCGACCATCCTCTTTAAAACACCGCTATATCACAATATATCTTGTGGACATAATGTGACTTGGCAAGATAATTTTCTACAAACAAAATTATTCTTTGAACGATTCATTATAATAATAGGAAAATGGAAGTTGATGGTCATCGTCCGAAAGAAGGATTTACACAAAAAGTCTCTCATACTTAAGTATGAGAGACACAGTTTAGGTGGTGTGATAGACCAGTATATTGCTCAAAGTTACAGAATTTAGCCAAGATATGAAATATCAGGTGTCAGCTGCTTAAATTAGAAAACAATGGTAAGTGATCCTAATATCAGACTTAACTGTGGCCTAAAACCAGGCAATTGAAAATAACAATTCGATTGTAAGTGATATTGAGAAATATTTCATAGAGGTTCTTGGACATATTAATAATCTCGTAGGCTTTACTGAGCAGGTAGTAACCGACTTTATGGCTAATTCAGAGGAATCGGCCAAAATACAGGATGAAATGAATGCTCTTACTTCGATCATAACAGATACAGCAGCAACTGCGGAAGAATCAGCAAGCATTTCGGCTGAACTCGCTAATCAAGCAGCAAAGTTAAAAGAAAGCCTGGAGGTATTCAATATATAGAATATGTAATACCACATATCATATCAATGAAATCGGGTTTGCAGATATGCGTCCAGATGGATCGGATACAGTTTGTATAGGCAGGAAAATCAACGTACAGTTATGGGCTGTGGCTGTTTTTCAGCCACTATAAGCCTGTGGCTGTTTGAACCTGTGGCTGTTTTTCAGCCACATACCCGCAGTTCTATGCTCAAAAATTCAACTTTGGAGAGAGGGAGTATTACATAACGTTAAAAATTGTGTAATTATAATGCTAAAAACCCAATTTTATGGAAATTAATACATAGATACCATCTCCTTACTTGAATTTTTGAGCAATTTGCTGTTAAAGTGTGGAATATTTTTTGCGCTAAAAATCTCCTAGGTTACAATATTACTAATCTGATCCGACCCTTATTACCATTGTTCAGTTTTCAACTATGGGATATGAGGTTGTGTATTGGACAAATATTCTCAGTAAATAAAAGTAAATAATTAGTTAAGGCATTATAGGTATCATATTCAAGAATGCAAAAAAAGCTTCTGCTGTCGGGCAGAAGTTTCTTTTATCCTATCCGGATCAAATGCGTTCGGAGACATCTGTGATCAAGCCAAATGTGGCCAGCCATTACCTGCCATACAGGTCAAATGGGTCTGTGGTCATCTTCAATTCAAGTCATATGTGATCCGCAATGTATTTGAGAGAGTCCAGGGCAGCAATGTCAGCTTTTTTGCATTTATCGATCAATTCGGCAAGCTGCTGCCTTACCTCAGGCTTTGCCAGATTTTGCATCTGAAGCTCATTGCGGTCATACCCACCGAGTACCTCGGCCATTTTCCATATATTTGCCGTTACCTTTAAGAACTGCTCATGAGCACTTATACAAGCATCATTGAATTCAGGAAGCTCCTCAGATATCCTTTTCATATATAAAGCTGCTTTGTGCCGGCCGTCTGCCAGACAATCCATCGCATCACCATGGCACATGATACGCTCTGCCAGGATTGGCAAAACTGCATTCTTCGGGAACTCGGCGGCATCGAGTATTGCGTTCTTCCAGGCATCGTAAGCGGCAATGCCTTTTGCAAAGGTTCTGCCTGAAACAGTGACCGAGCGCCCTGTCATGACTCTCACCGCATTTTTGATAATATCTCCCGAACCTGCAGTCTGTCGGACTATATCACCATAGACATTACCGCAACAGTTGATTCGTTTTCCCACCATTTGCCAGTTACGAAGTATCCCGTTTCATCGACTTCCTGAGACGGTGAAAACTCATTAGCATCCTGGAAGAAGTTCCATCCAAGCAACACTTCTCCGGAATCCCTGTACCCTGTTATTATGCAGGCTTCAGGCGGACCGATAATACCCAGCGCAATGCAGGGGAAGCCTTTATCGATCTGAGCCTTGATGAATTTCTTGAATTCGGTTTTATCGTCTGTTTTCGTACTATTGTTGAACTTAATATCGCAGTTTGTGGCTCTGGTCAGTATCTGAAATTCCCGGCCTAACGCTTCGATACCCATTTTATATACCTCTTCTGGCTCTTCAAAGGTGTGTATGACATCCACATTGCCCCCGTTCCATGAGGTAGTATCCCAAGTCAGTCTGAAGGCAGCGCCTGAAGATACCATTGTATAATCCAGACTTATATCCTGACCGAGATAATTTGCACAGCTTTTAACACACATAGGATATGGGGTGCATCCGTTGAATCCGTATTCGACTTTTGAGATTCCATACAATATGACACTGTTTTCACGTTCATGTCTTGATTTATTATTCATTGACCAACATCCTTTCTTTTTATTTGGTTTGACATCAATTCCGTACATACCCGCACAGAGCTTGATCCTTCCCACAGACGGCCGTTTTTTCCTGAACTTTGTAGGTGTGAGCTCTGTGATACGCTTAAATGCCCTTGTGAATGTATCATGATTTGAAAAACCATATTTAGCAGCGACAGCAAGTACGCTTTGCTGGTTGTGCAGTATCTCATAGGCGGCATTTGATATCTTGCGCCTGAGTATATATCGGGATAAGGGTACACCTGTGGTTTTCACAAATATATCCCTGACGTGGGCCAGTGAATAGCCTGTCACTTTTTCGATTTCAGCATAGCCGATGTCTTCCTGTATCCTGTTTTCTAAGAATACTATCAATGGCCATATTGTTAGAAAATAGTCCATAATAACCACCATTATTTTCCTTCATGAAGTAGGCTCATTATATCACATGTGCCGGAAAATTCTCGACTTTTTTAAGGAATGTGGTTTGAGATGGATAATGTATAGGCCGCAGCATTACAGCTGAAAAACATCACAGCAGCCAGAGCTTCACAGTAGCAAGTGCATCACAGCAGCCAGAGTAACACAGTAGCCAGTGCATCACAGGCGTAATTATTTGCTCAGTATTTATATATAGGCCGAAACCACAGTTATCTGCTCAATATTAAAATATGGGCTGCAACCGCAGTTATCTGCTCAATATTAAAATATGGGCTGCAACCGCAGTTATTTGCTCAAAAATTCAACTTTTGAGAGAGTGAATGTTACATAACATATTAGTTAGTGATATTATCATACCAAAAATTCAAATATAATAAAATATTTACAAAAATATCCTATCAATACTTGAAATTATGAGCAGATAGATATAATATGATTGCATGAAAAAGTATTTAAGTCATATTTCTGCTGCAAAAGAGTGGAACATTCCGTGCATTGAAACTGTCCTCGGTTACAAAATAACTGAAGCTGATCAGACCCATATTACCGTTTCCATGCATAATGCTCGCGTTCCTAACAGAAGGGAAATAGTACATTCGTGTGAACTTGCTCTACCTGCCAACGCAGTTGTAATGCTGGATAGTAGAGGGGTTTCGTCACCAGAGTTACTGTTTCTGGAGCTTGCATGTGAACTGAGTATCCATCGGCTTATCCTGCTGGGCTTGCAGTTGTGTTCGCATTCGGATAGACAACCTTCTGCAATCACGACAAAGCAAAAACTCAATGTATTTCTTTCTAAGACCTCGGGGCACCGGGGACATCGTAAAGCCTTGCGGGCAATGAAGTATGTGGAAAACGGATCAGCATCAATTATGGAATCGTTGACCTATATGATACTGTGCCTGCCTAACGCTTTAGGGGGCTATGGGCTGGATGACGCAGTTTTCAATTATGAGATAAGACTAAAAAGAGAAGCGCAAATACGTCTCAAACAAAATCGCTGCTTTGTGGATCTGTATTACAAACAGGCGAAATTAGCAGTTGAATATGATAGCTTCGCTCATCACAATACTCCGTCAGAACTGGGAAAGGATGCTATACGGTCTGCTATTCTACAGAGGCAGGGCATAGATGTAATGCATATAAATACTATTCAGTTGTACGACAGATATGCTTGCAGGGATTTTGCCTATACTCTTGCGGAACGCATCGGGAAACGTATGCAAATACGAACAAAAAAGTTCGATGAAATGCATTCTCTATTGAGAACATTACTGCCAGACAGTATACCTGCTGAAAGTCCGCAGATTAACCAATCTGGCTAACACTGGATTTTGTCGGTTGCGTATTCTTTGTCACTTCTTATATGTGATTTGTGCAGTGGTCTGGTTAGTTTATCGAGCTGCCTGCTGTGTTTACGAAAGTGGAGTCCTTTAGTGAAAGTGGAGCCATTAGTGAAAGTGGGATATTCAACGAAAGTGGAGCCATTAATGAAAGTGGGATATTCAATGAAAGTGGTGCCTTTAATGAATGTGGGATCTTCAACGAATGTGGAGCCCTTAATGAAAGTGGGATATTCAATGAAAGTGGTGCCTTCAATTAATGAGGTAAAAAAGTCTACTGGCGTTGCCAATAGACCATCAATAGGTTTTTATGATAGGATTTATTTCGTCTCTATTTCATGCTTGTTCACGTTCATACTTGCATTGAGCACATACTTATTTTATGCCTGCGCCAATTTCAAGCCGAGACTTAAGTTTTTTAAGTCTATGCAAAATTAGGCATAAAGCAAATTCGGGCTCAGGCTCATACTTGCTTAAGTTCGTCCATAATAGATTTCTTCCCAAATTTGAACATGTGACTAAATCGGGTTTCTTTGGCGAGCTCCAATGCATATTCCCTTGGCATACCTGAGTGTACCATGTTGCGCACAAGCATGGCTTTATAGCGCATGTAACCGAATAACAGCCCGACGAAGATTATCGGAAGAAAAATGATAAACAGTATGAGCTTTATTAAAAATTTCATTATACTAACCACTGTCATCACTTAACACCTCGCCATTTCTATTTGCCCGCATTATTTGTGACAGTGCCTGCTATATCTTTCAGAGACAGCATATAGTCTCGGGCCATCCTTAATGCTTCCTCCTGCGGGATGCCAGACTCAATCAGTTCCTTGTAGAAATTGCCGACTGCCTGCCCCATCTTCTTTCCTGATTCGACCGAATAAAGCGTATCCATGAGACCTGTTATCATTTTTGGGAGTTTATTGCTGACTTCATCCAGCAATTCACTGATTTCTTTTACCGGGATATCGTTTGACATAATTCTCTCCTCCTATATTGCTTGCTGTGCAAGCTGCATTATTTGTTTTACGATTGACATCGTAACGCTCAAAGAATCAAAAACTTTAAAATATTGGCCAAGGTTGAGTATTGTTCCGAGTGTTCTTTTATTATCAGGTATTTTGTCGAAAGCAGAATCAATGATATTCTGTGGGATGGTCGGTATTTTTGCCTGTGCAAGGTTTCTGATCCTGATAAGTGCTGCAAGTTCACTTCTGCAGTATTGACACTCTGCAATATGTTTTACAACAATTGTTTTCTTATCCTGAGTTAATCTTCGGTTTATGTAATCCAGCAATAGCTCACAGATCCTTTCACACTCGTTCATACTCACCCTCCTTTTCAAGCTGTTTTCTCAGTTTTGCCTTTATGCCTGACATTTTGCTTTTAATGGTACCTGTGGGGATCCCCATTATTTCTGAAATCTCTGTATAAGTCAGCTGTACATTGAAAGCCAGGAACACAATTTCCTTCTCGGTGTTATCAAGAACATTCATAGCTGATTCAACATCATTTCTGCTGTTAATATGATCATATTCATCCTTTGAAGACAGAATATTTTCAAATTCTGATAACTGAGCTGGTGTACCCTTATAATACAAACGGTAATAATCAGCAATTTTTCGTCTGGTGATTCCAATCACCCATGTTTTAAGGGATGATCTGCTGTCGAAGCCCTTCAATCCGTTCCAGACCGACAGCATGGTTTCTTGCAGGATATCCTTTGCATCTTCACCTGTATCGACGTGAGATGAAATATAGCAGTAAATGGCTCCCGTCAGATCCTTCATTAGTATTTCAAATGCTTCTTTGCTGCCCTTTTTGGCTTTTTCTATCAAGGTGTTTTCTGTACAGCTGTCAGAAGAAAAACCATCAGCACCACCTCACTTTATTGCTTTCAATTACTTTGTCGGAGAAAAGGGGCAATCGGTTCAAACTATTTTTTTATTATCGTTATATTTTACCATACATCACAATTGTACGTCCGATTACAATAGAAGATTCCTGTCCTTTGCACTTGTACACTGTATTATGTAGCATGTAATCGATCAAACACCGCATTATCACAGATATTTTTGGATATTTTGTGACTTTGTAAGAGGAATTTTTAACAGCTGGAGGTTTTTCTTTGAACAATGCGTTATATGAACTGAAGAAAGTCATTATTTGTCTATATTTTTGCAGAAACCTGACAAACAGTTGTCAGGTTTTACCGGTATAATGATAGATAAGGCACGACTATGCATAAAGCATGGAGTGGCTGTCACATACTCATTCAATTGTAAGGGGGACAAGCAGGTGAAAGACAAGCAGGTGGAACAATTGCAACAGGCGGAACAATTGCAACAGGCGGAACAATTGCAGCAGATGGAACAATTGCAACAGGCGGAACAATTGCAACAGGCGGAACAATTGCAGCAGGCGGAACAAGTGCAGCAGGCAGTAAATTGGCTATTGGAAGATGAGAATCCGGAAGTCAAGCTCAGAACATTAAAAGAGTACTATAAGTATGATAATGAACATCGGGAAGTAATAAAAGCAAAGCAGCAACTACTTCAATCTCCGTTGTTTGAAGCAGCAATTGCCAAACTGACAGCAGATAAAAAGTGGGGGAAATATGATGCATTAACGTCTCTGGCTGAATGGGGACTGACACGATATGATATGGAACTTGACATGCATGTATTTTCGTTTATTAAAGAAACTGGCTTTAAAATGATGTGCGGAGAAGGTCTGCTATTGAGAAATCTTGTGAAATTGGGTTATTATACAGAGCCTGTTGTGAAAGAGGAAGTAAATGACATGTTTTCGAAGCTGCACACAGATGGTGGATTTGCATGTATCAGCAAGAACAAAAAGATCAATGATCCATCAAAAAAGCATAAGAGCTGTGTCAAGATAACGCTCGGATATCTCCTGTTATTGGCTGAGTTGAAGCTGAATGGTGTTCATATACAATGCGGGGATAGGCTTGTGGATTACTTTGTAAAGCGAAAAATTTTCTATCGCACAGATGATATGGCAAGTATAATGGTACCTGTCATGACGGAGACCTTTTATCCGCCGGATGCAATTCAGATAGGAGTTCAAAACTTGATTTATGCATTGTCGATCCTCGGACAAGGCAACAGTTCTGCTGTTGCGGAGGGATGGCGGTATATGGATGTCCATAAAGCAGAAGGACTGCAGTATACAAGCCTGCATGAGGACTCAGCAGGCCTGTACAAGCTGTCTAAAACCAAAACGGCACCGGCATTCAAACCCGGGAAGAAAAATAAACCCAATAAGTGGATCACACTTTATGCATTACTTGCCGAAAAGGCAGCAAAGTGCTAATAACGATTAGCAAGCCATGTCAAGAAAAAGAAAACGATTAGCAAGCCATGTCAAGAAAAGGAAATGGTAAATTGGTATTCTTTTGCAAGGAGGTGAGAGCATGGAACGATGGGAAAAAATAAATGCTGTGCAGCGGATGCAGGATTGCATAAATAATAATATCAATTCACCAGTCACACTTAGTGATCTTGCAAAAGCGGCGGGATATTCACAATGGCATTCAGCCAGAATGTTTAAAGAACTTACCGGTAAGTCGCCTTATGAGTATCTGCGGGTATTAAGATTGAGCAAAGCTGCTTTGTGTCTTAGGAATAAGCAGATGAAAATAATCGACGTAGCCTTTGATTTTGTGTTTGACTCACATGAAGGCTTTACGAGGGCTTTCACTAAGCAATTTGGTATGCCGCCAAAAAGGTACAGTGAGAATCCAAAGCCTATACAGCTTTTTATGCCTCATCGTGTTCGTGACTATTACCTTACATTGCAAAAAGGAGAGATCAAAATGTCTGAGAAAAGAAGCACAAATACAGTTTTTGTCCAGGTGGTGGAACGCCCGGCCAGAAAGCTCATTATGAAACGAGGGATCAAGGCAGCCCACTATTTCGAGTATTGCGAAGAGGTCGGCTGCGATGTGTGGGGAATACTGACGAGCATCAAGGAAGCAGTGTATGAACCGGCAGGGATGTGGCTGCCAAACAACCTAATAAAGCCCGGCACATCGAAATATGTCCAGGGTGTTGAGGTTCCGCAGGATTACAGGGGAGAGGTGCCGGACGGATTTGATATCATTGACCTGAAGCCTTGCAAAATGATGGTTTTCCAGGGTGAGCCGTATGATGATGAAAGGTTTGAGGAAGCAATTGAGGAATTGTGGACGGTGATGAAAAAGTATAACCCTCAGATTTATGGTTTTGAGTGGGCAGATGACGATGCGCCGAGATTCCAGCTTGAACCACAGGGCTACAGGGGTTATATCGAAGCCAGACCGGTGAGAGAAATAAATAGATAGGTTTAGTTCTGAAGGCACTTCCTGAGGGAAGTGCTTTTTCATGAGAGAACTACTTCTTCCTGTGGGAGGTGCATTCTCTTAAGGGAGGTGCATTCTCTTAAGGGAAGTGCTTTTTCATGTCAAATTATCCATGTTCCTGAGCTGTATCTCTAAAATCGATATTTTCAATAGCTGATTGCTATTTATGTCTTGACGTTGCACAAAATGTAATGTTATAATATTTGTAACGACAGACTCATTAAGCATCCGCCTCTAATAGGTAAAAAGTGTTGATACGCTGTAATATATGGAAATACACAACAGGAGGGCATATGAAGAAGATTATATTAGATTCGAAAGACGAACTAAATATTTATATGAATCCGGTAAGGCAGGAACTGCTGCACATCTTAAGTATCAGCAAAAATCCGATGACACCTAAGATGCTGGCCGACAAGCTTAACATTTCAGCTTCAGGTGTACAGCACCATATTAATAAATTAGTCTCTCTTGAGTTGGTCGAGTTGGATCATACAGAAATAATTAATGGTATCATAGCTAAGTATTATAAAGCCTCGTTAGTAACGGTACAGATAGGACTAAACAGAGATGACAAAACATCATCTCAAAGACAGGCACTAGTTCAGGATTCTTTAGCGAAGACTTATGACAGGTTCCGGACGCATATGAAAGAGATAGCAGACCAGAAAGGAACAATCGATGAAGCTATTTTGGCCCGTTGGGGTGATGTACTTACCGGTGTTTTGTATCTTCGTGAAGAGGAGTCTGAAGAGCTGATGAAATTGATCAGTAGTTATATAGAGAAACATTCCAGTCCATCCTTTGATAAAGATGCATGGGAATACGCACTTATTGTATACAACACTGAAGAATGGAGAGATCGTAGATGAGCAAGCTTAATCAAGCGATACTCTTTATTAACCATCTATCATTAGGCTTGGTTATTCCGGTGCTTAATCTGATTCTTCTGGACCATGGAGCAACACTGCAGACACTGCCACTACTCTATATGATTATGGCGGCAGTGGTACTGTGCATTGAACTGCCCAGCGGGATCTGTGCAGATTTATTGGGACGAAAGAAAACATTTCTCATATCCTGTATACTAAATTTTACATCGTTTTTCTTATTGCTTTTGATAAATAAGAGCTTGACTATGCTAATCCTGATAATCATTCTGTACGGTTTAGGCCGTGCTTTTGCTTCAGGAAGCATAGATGCATTGGTCATCGATCAGGCACTCAATCGGTGTGGAAATGACTATCTGCCTAAGATTACATCCAGGCTTGCCGTAATTGAAGGTATAGCTTTGTCTTTGGGGAGCATTGCCGGAGGTATGCTGGTGCAGGTAAGCAATACATTTAATCTCAACCTGCTGTGCCGGTCCGTTTCAATACTGTTCGTAATGATATTATGCCAATTGTATATAAAAGAACCTGAGATACTTAAAAAAAAAATATATCTCTGAAGCAACACATAAAACGGAGTACAAAAGTAATTCAGTCGAACTATAAATTAGGATTGGTAATCTTAGGAGGGCTCTTTGCCGGCATATTCTTATCTTCGATAGAAACCTATTGGCAGCCTGCATTCATTAAGATAGATAATAATGAAAATAACGGATGGCTGCTTGGCATTATAACATTTTTCGGTTTTTTGGCTGTAACATTGGGAAATGTGATTTCACAGAAGCTTTTGGATAAGTATAAGTCTGGCCACATGGCTGTTTTTTTGATTGGTCGTGGAATACTTGCGTGTATGCTTATTGTTTTTGCCTTGCAGAAGGGCAGTATCGGTTTTGTTGCTGTGTACACAACAATGTATCTGCTGTTGGGCATAAGCAACATTTCGGAAAGTACGATAATAAACCGTTATACCCCTAATCAAATGAGAGCTAGTGTATTGTCGCTATATTCATTGTTTTTACAGATCGGGCTGATGTGTGCGTCACTGATCAGCAGTATTGCAATTAAGCATCTGTATTTTTCGGGTGTATGGATTATAATGGCATGTCTCATGGGCGGATATATTCTGTCTATATCAGTCGTTGAAGTTTGGATAAAGAAAAAAGAAGCTGGGAAAATAAAAGAGCTTGACAATTTGGTTTAATGGATTTAAACTAATAGTGTGGTTTAATAACGTTAAACCAAAAGCGTAACGGCCGGTTTTTAACTGAGAGTGAGGTTTGATAGCACTAAACCAAAATAGAATCTGACGGCGTTAAGTATACTAAAATCAAGGTTTGGCGGCGTAAAGCAAATGAATCAGGGTTTAGGGCATTAAACAAATGAATCAGAGTTTATGGCGTTAAGCAAATGAATCAGGGTTTAGGGCACTAAATAGATTTTAGTCGTTGTTTATTATTGCTAACCAAGAAGAGGTGATGGTTGTGGTGGAATATAAACTGGGTGCCATGGAAACAAGGTTTGCTGAGCTGATATGGGATAATGAGCCTGTTTCCTCAGGAGAACTGGTAAAGCTTTGCGAAGGGGAGCTGGATTGGAAAAAATCAACCACCTACACAATGCTACGGCGGCTTTGCGAACGCGGTATTTTTCAAAATAATAACGGAACTGTTGCAGCTCTTATGAGCAGGCAGGAGTTCAATGCGCTGCAAAGCGAAAAATTCGTGGAGGAAACCTTTGCCGGGTCGCTGCCGAAATTTCTGGCAGCTTTCACACTGCGAAAAAAACTGTCCGACAAAGAGATCGAAGAGCTGCAAAGGCTCATTGACGAGAAGCGGGGTGAATCCTGATGTGGATGTACACACTGCTGCCGAAGATACTAAATATGAGCCTGGCTGGCGGGATAGTCATAGTCTTTCTGCTGCTAGCCCGCATACCACTTAAAAAAGCCCCAAAAGTGTTTTCATACGCTCTCTGGGCAGTTGTTTTATTTCGACTTATCTGCCCTGTATCATTTTCTTCTGAATTTTCACTGATGGAGCTGCTGCATGCACCAGCTGCAACAAACGGCAGTATTCCATTTGTTCCATCTGATATTGTACATACAGAATTACCGCGGATAGATCTGCCATTTCCAGCGCTCAATGAAGCTATAAACAATAACCTGCCGCAAGGTACAGAGCAGCTGACTGCAGATCCTATGGAAGCTCCGATGGCGGCTGCTACAGCATTATGGCTCTTTGGTATAGCTGCGATGCTGGTATACAGTGTGCTGTCACTTATGGTGCTGCGCCGTAGGATAACAGGTTCTGTGCGGTTGCGTGACAACATATTCCTTGCTGACCACATTGCTACACCTTTTGTAATAGGCTTGTTACATCCCAGGATCTTCCTTCCGTCATCGCTGGCGGAACAAGAACAGAGTTATGTCATCCTGCATGAGCAGACACATATTCGGCGGCTTGACCATATCGTCAAAATGATCGCCTTTCTTGTACTGGCAATGCATTGGTTTAATCCGCTGGTATGGGTGGCATTTGTGCTGTGTGTCAAGGACATGGAAATGTCATGCGATGAACGTGTACTAAAGGAAATGGGCGAGGGGATCAAATCTGATTATTCGAATTCGCTGCTGTCCCTTGCGACAGGTCGGCGTCTCATTAACGGCAGTCCGCTTGCATTTGGCGAAGGAAATATAAAGGAACGAATTAAAAATGTAATGAATTTCAAAAAGCCTGCCACATGGATCATAGCAGTATCATTGGTGCTAGTAGCTGCGTTGAGCGTGGGACTGGCAGCCAACAGAGCGAATAGTGCGGCAGGGGCTGATCCCGTTTTGCAGCCATCACCACCGGTATTGTCGGTTGAAATGGATTTAGGCATTGGTATGCCGGAGCTTGACTACGCCTCAGACGATATTGTGATTTTCCATGGATATTTTGGTTTGTTCGTATACGATCTTAATTCCGGGAAAATCATCCGAAGTGTGGACTTGAAGCCGATCGGATGCACTGCAATGCAGGGAGATGACTACTGCGATGTGACTGTCAGCGCAGATGGGAAAACGGTGCAGCTTCACCCTATGAGCAGCAAAAGTATGTACATATATTCAATCCCGGACAACACTTTGGAGGAAGCGGTTTTTGAACGTATGGAGGATCGGTTTGCCGAAATTGTTGAAATAGTTGAGGCTACAGATGATGTAAGATTAGGGCTTTATAGCTATAACGCCATAAAGTTTGGTACGGGCGATTATGGTTACCTTTACGCCTCCAACTGGACACTGGGCACCCTCACCTACAGACGGGGAGATATGGTGAACAAATTATTTGACTTCAGCGAAGCGGTTGATCTGGAGTAGAGCATATATGCTGCAATGTGGTGGACTGATTAAGTAAAAACATAGTGCAGCAGTAAAGTAAATCAGTGCTTGTATGATATAATTGATGCAAGCATTTTTTTAGGAGAGATAGTTAATGGGTCGATCACGGAATTGATTGAATCCGCAGAATAGACATAACATAATTTGTGATAGGCAATGCAGAATGCTCGCTGGAAACAGCGGGCGTTTTGATTCTCTGAATCAATCTCTGACGGCTGGTTGTGAGCGGCTCTGGCGTGTTTGATTTTGGTTTGGCCTTATGTTATCCTATGATTTGTTGCATAGTAGCTGATGAACTAAGCTGTTACAGTGATATGCAAGATAATAATCATATCCAGGATAACAATGGACGATTACAAAAGAAAACAGTTGACAGAAAACAGTTGACAGAAAACAGGCGGCATTAATGGACGGGGTATTAGGGAAAGGGTGTATTTTGGTTTGAGACGTTCACCTTTTAAAGGAAAACTATTAGTTTGTGATATGGATGGTACACTGCTGGACAGCAGCAGTAAGGTGAGTATAGAAAACAAGAAAGCGCTGGACAGGTTCGTTGAGGGAGGCGGGTTGTTCACTGTAGCTACAGGCAGGATGGAGAAGTCGATACATCGTTATCTGGACATTCTCCCTGTTAATGTGCCGGCAATAGTATATAACGGCGCAGGAATATATGATTTCAGGCAGGGCAGCCTGCTCTGGCAGGCCGATCTCAGTCCGGCAGTCGCAGGGCCTGTCAGGGAGGTCTTAGAAAGGTTTACCGGCATCAGCGTACAGGTCTACCATGGCGGGCATACCTATTTTGTCAGTGAAAACAGACATTCCGACGCGCATCGGATAAGAGAAAAATTCGAGCCTGTCAGAACATGCCTCGATGAAGTGCCGCAGCCCTGGTTCAAGATAATTCTTGCATGGGATCCTCCCAAGCTAAAGGATGTCGAGCAGTTCCTCAACGGGTTTGATCTGCCCTTCAGACAGGTCTACTCAGAGCCGCAGTTTCTTGAACTGCTCAACCCGGCTGCGACTAAGGGCAGTGCATTGAAGGTGCTGCTCAGGTTGCTCGGGATCGACAGGTCGCATGTTGTATCAATGGGAGATAACCTCAATGACATCGAATTGATACAAGAGGCTGCTACAGGCATTGCTGTCGGCAACGCACACAGCGAGCTGAAGGCTGCAGCTGATTTGTGCTGCACAGACAACAACAGTCATGCGGTCTCTGAAGTGATCGGCTGGATACAAAATGGAAAAATTTCATTTTGATTTGCAGGAAATTCTAAGTCTATTATTGAACTTCTATATATTACAAATCAGCCTGGCAGACAGTTAGACAAATAAGTGTCTAAGTGTCGTGCCAGGCACCGGAGATTTTATGGATAGAAAAATGGTCAAATGGATAGCAATAATAACTGTACTGGTATTTTTATTGACGTCCTTCAGCTATATCGGATATTTGTTGTTCGGAGGCTGAAGATTTGAATCAGCAGAAAGGTCGTGGGCATATGGGCGTGATAAAAAAAGCATTCATCACTCCGCACCCTCCGATAGCGGTGCATGAGGTGGGAAAGGGTGAAGAGGCAAAAGCCGGCGCAACGGTCGAATCATTTCGCAGAGCCGCACAGGAGATAGGCAGATTAAAGCCTTCGACTATAATTGTCACCACCCCTCATGGGCCTGTGTTCAAGGATTTTGTTCATATCAACCTGAAGCGGACTCTTGTGGGAGATCTCAGTAGGTTCGGGGCTGCAGGCGTGAAGCTTGGCTATGAAAACAATCTGAGACTGACAGGTGAGATCGCAAAACTTGCCAACAGCCAGGGAATACCGTGCGGCGGACTTGATAACACTCTAATCGCAAAGTACGGGATATCTGAAGAACTCGATCACGGAGCTCTGGTTCCGTTGTATTTCATTAACAAAGTGTATGACGATTTCAGGCTAGTTCATATTTCCGTATCAGGACTGCCCATGAAGGAGCTGTACAGGTTCGGAGGCTGCATTGCGAAAGCGGTGGAGCAAACGAACGAGAATGTTGTTTTTATTGCAAGCGGTGATCTTTCACACAAGCTCGCTCCCGATGGCCCATACGGGTTCAATGAATGCGGTCCTGAATTTGACGGCAGGCTCGTGGATTATCTGAAAATTCCTGATCCCGAAGGGCTACTTGGATTTGACGAGGGCTTCCTGGAGGAGGCGGCTGAATGCGGGCTGCGTTCATTTGTGATGATGTTTGGAGCGCTTGACGGTTTTGAAATAAAGTCGGAGGTATATTCATACGAGGGACCTTTTGGTGTGGGATATGCCGTTGCGGAGTTCAGGCCCGAAGCGAGGCTGGAGGGTGAAAGCCTGCTTGACAGACTGGACAGGAGCGAAATTGAGAAGCTCAGCGAAATACGGAATACGGAGGATCCCTATACCGCTCTGGCGAGAAAGACGCTGGAGATGTATGTATCAAGCGGAACTGTAATAAGTGTGCCGGATGTACTGCCGGAGGAGATGGCAAACAGAAAGGCAGGCGTTTTCGTATCCATCAAGAAGAATGGAAGGCTGAGAGGCTGTATTGGGACCATAATACCCGCAAGAGAGAACATTGCGGCAGAGATAATACATAATGCCATAAGTGCCGGAACCGGTGATCCGAGGTTCGATCCCGTGGAGGAGGACGAACTGGACAGTCTGGTGTACTCGGTGGATGTCCTTGGAGACCCTGAACCAGTCAGCTCATTAGCCGAGCTTGACGTCAAAAGGTATGGTGTAATAGTACGGGAAGGCCGTCGTTCAGGTCTGCTGCTGCCTGATCTGGAGGGTGTGAATACGCCGTCGGAGCAGGTTGCGATAGCTTTACAGAAAGCGGGCATCAAACAGGGAGAAAAATACTCGATGGAGCGGTTTGAAGTAATACGCCATAAATGATACGATATAGGTGATATGACTTAGTTGCTCAACAGTGATACAACATACTTGCGATCAGCGATACAGTGCAGGCGGAAGGTATCCGGCAATATCAGCATCGATAAAATATGAGGAAGCCGTCTGGGATATGAAGGAAGCGTCATATTATGAAAAACTGGATAACGGCAGTGTACGCTGCCTGCTATGCCCGCACAGATGCACATTGCGGCAGGATGATACAGGTGTATGCCGGGTTCGAAGCAATATCGGCGGTAGGCTGTATTCGATGAATTATGCATGTGTTGCTTCGATAGCCGTCGATCCGGTAGAGAAAAAGCCTTTATATCATTTTTACCCCGGCAGTCTCATACTGTCAGCAGGTACACTCGGCTGTAACTTCAAGTGCAGCTGGTGTCAGAACTGGACCATAGCTCATGGCGATGACCGTGGCACAGCCCGCAAGGTCGGACAGACCATAGTTCATGACGAAGACCAGATCCGGGTTTTCGGGGGAGCCCGAACAATGGAGATGACACCTGAGGCTCTGGCTGACCTGGCGGAAGAATACGCCAACGGCGGCAGCATCGGCGTAGCATATACATATAACGAGCCATCCATATGGTACGAATTCGTGCTGGACACAGCAAGGCTTGTAAAAGAGAAGGGCCTTGCAAATGTACTGGTAACGAACGGCTTTATAAATAAGGAACCTCTTGAGGAGCTGCTGCCGTACATTGACGCAATGAACATAGACGTAAAGGCGTTTAGTGACGATTTCTACAAAAGGTACTGTAAGGGCGGCCTTGACCATGTCAGACAGACGGTGGAAAGAGCTGCGCAAAGCTGCCATGTTGAGATCACGACACTGGTGATACCCGGCCTTAACGACTCGCCGGAGGAAATCGGGGAGCTTGCGAAGTGGCTTGCCTCCATTGACAGGGACATGGTACTGCACCTGACGAGGTTTTTCCCGAGTTACAATATGGGGGATATCGGACCTACTCCGCGAAAAACGCTTGAATCAGCAAGGGAAAGCGCCCATGAATACCTTAGGCATGTTTATCTTGGAAATATTTAACTAGGCGATATATTTCCCCATGTACAATTTATGCAGTAATTATTTTTTTAAATTGTAAAAAACCGCTTAACAAATGTCAAAGAAAAAAGGTATAATTCTAGTGAAGGGTACCACAGATTTATACATACAAGGATGTGAGTATTATTGGATCTGTTTGACAACATAAATCTGCGCGATTTATATAATAATTTTGCCGGTTATATGGGATTAAACGATCCTTTATACATGATTCGGGCACTATTGGACATCGGCATCGTCACCTGGGCTGTATACAAGCTCATTATTCTAGTGAGGGAAACCCGCGCCTGGCAGCTTATAAAGGGTATCCTCCTTATTGTTGTGGCTACCGAGATGAGTGGATTTATAGGTCTTAAGACTATCAACTACCTGCTGCAGTCGATGCTGTCGGTATTGGCAATAGGTGCGATCGTACTATTCCAGCCGGAGCTCCGAAGGGCCCTCGAAAAAATAGGCAGAAGCAGATTCAAGGATTTACTGAACTTTGACGAGGCTGCCAACTTCAGGGTCCAGACCACGGCTGTCATAGAGGAGATCGTCAAGGCTAGCATGGAGCTTTCATCCAAGTATATTGGAGCCCTTATCGTAATCGAGAGGGACGTTAAGATAGGTGAGATCATAAATACCGGTACACAGCTTGATTCACAGGTTTCAAGCGAACTGATAATGAACCTTTTTGTACCGGATACACCGTTGCATGACGGAGCATTGGTCATCCGTGACAACAAGATCAAAGCGGCCGCATGCCTGCTGCCATTGACCGACAACCCGAATCTCAGCAAGGAGCTTGGTATGAGGCACCGGTCGGCGCTTGGCATCACAGAGGTATCTGATAGTATCGCAGTAGTCGTATCCGAAGAATCGGGCAAGATTTCATTTGCCCTAAACGGCGGCCTGACCAGGAACCTTACATCAGATACACTGAGAAAGGCGCTGAACAAAAACCTCATCGAGCACGAGGCTAGTCCGAAAAAACTTATACTATGGAGGGGCAAAACCAAGTGAGGATTGGTAATTGGTTCAAAAAAGACCTTAAAATAAAAATATTATCAGTGCTGCTGGCATTGCTTTTCTGGATATATGTTACAAATGCGACCAATCCGTTCACATCAGTAGTCATATACAACGTGCCTGTGTCCGTTATTAATCAGGATTTTCTTGAGCAAAACAACTATACTCTGAAAAATACTCTAAGAACCTACATCGATGTCACGATCAGGGGTCGTCAGGATGTAGTGAGCAAGATCAGGTCGACAGATTTTGAGACCACGCTGGATCTGTCTCAGATAACATCGGTAAATGACAAGAAGCTGAAGCTTTCTGAGCCTGTATGCCTTCAGAAGAACGTTACGATAGAATCCTACAACCCGCCGGAGATAGATATACAGCTTGCAAGAAACAAGACCGGAGCGTTTGAGGTTGAGCTGGTTTCCAGTATAACGATGAAGCCGGGATATGTATTGCTCAACACTGCTGTAGCGCCGGACAGGATACCGTTATTCACAGAAGAGGCTATCATTGACAGCATAGGCTCCATAAAGGCTTATCTGGAGCTGACGGATCTCGACAGGGATGTAACCAAGCAGGTCCAATGCAAGGTATTCAATAAGTCAGGCAAGGAGATCGCCAGCCTCAGCAAGGATCTGAGAGTAAACGTGATGGTAGAGACGGCCAAGGAAGTGCCTGTATCGCTTGTTACCAGGGGAAGGCTTGCCAACAGCTATATCGAGACGCAGAGGCTGATAGACCCTGTCAAGGTGCTGGTGACAGGCGCTCCTGAGATACTTGAAAAGCTTACTGACATAAAGACAGAGCAGGTCGATATAGAGAGCATTGATGGAGATTTTACCGGAACTGTACAGCTGGTGATCCCAGAAGGCGTAAAGCTGGTGAACTCTCCCGAAGAGATAGATGTTTTCATAGATATTGAAAAACTCGTCATAAGGGGCTTTGAGTTTACAAAGGATGAAATATCCATACTGAATGCACAAAATGACGGTACACTTGTATATGATATTAGCACAGAGAAGGTGATCGTACAGTTCAGAGGCCGGCAGTCCGACGTAGACAGCATCTCAGCGACAGCTCTCAGACCGGCAGTGGATGTATCAGGCCTGGGTGAAGGTACACACAGGCTATTGCTGAATATTAACATGCCTGACAAGGGAAACCTTGTTCAGAGGGTGTATGTTGAAGTAAAAATAATGAAGACACCGGAGACACCGCCGGACGATGATACACTGGAGGATGAAATTCCGGAAATTCCGGAAAATCCGGGAAACACGTGAAGCATACGCCCTGAAAAACATAATTGCGGGCAAGGCCGGATCGCCAGACGGCGATTATATGCAATAATCCGGTCGAACACACAGGCGGCTAATATACAACAATGGAGACCCGTATCAAACAAAGGTGAAAACAGATGAAGCTTATCATAAACGAACTCAGGCTGCCTCTCGACGGCAGCCGCAGAGAACTTAAAAGGATGGCGGCAGGAAAGCTTGGAATAAGCCCGTCCGAACTTATACGATTCAAAATAGTAAAAGAGGCCATAGATGCCAGAAGAAAACCCGACGTGAGCCGGGTTTATTCTGTTTTGGCGGAGATACCCGACAATCATTCCTACAGAAAAGGAAGCGGGGTCAGAGAGGCGGCTGAAGAGCCTGAAACGCCTGTTGTCCCCGGGACAGCAAGGATGGACGGTAGGCCGGTCGTTGTCGGCAGCGGACCGGCAGGCATATTTGCGGCACTGACGCTCGCTGAGGCGGGGTACAGGCCTCTGGTGCTGGAGCGGGGAGAAAGTGTGGAGAAGAGAGCTGAGACTGTCGAAAAATACTGGAAGACAGGTGTGCTCGATCCTGAAAGCAATGTACAGTTTGGAGAAGGCGGAGCAGGTACATTTTCAGATGGCAAGCTTACCACACGCATCAATGACAGACGGTGCGAAAAAGTTCTGCAGCAGTATTACAAGGCAGGCGCACACGAGGAGATCCTTTACAGATCAAAACCGCATATAGGCTCCGACGTACTGATGACCGTCGTTTCGAATATGCGTAAAAGGCTGGTTGAGCTAGGGGGCGAGATCAGATTTGGCGCAAAAGTCACCTCTGTCAGCATCATAGGCCGACGTGCAGCAGCTGTGAGAGTCAATGGCAGTGAGGAAATAAAGGCAGGAGTAGTTGTACTCGCACCCGGACACAGCGCCAGAGATACTTTTGAGGAGCTTCTAAGAAGTGGTGTCCGTATGGTACAAAAGCCTTTTTCCATCGGAGTGCGTATCGAGCATCCTCAAGAAATGATAAACATCGCTCAGTATGGATCAGCTCATATAAGCGGGATAATCGGCCCTGCGGATTATCAACTGCACTGCAGGACAGGCGAAAGAACGGCATATTCATTCTGTATGTGTCCCGGTGGTATCGTAGTAGCGGCGGCATCAGAACAGGATACCATAGTGACCAACGGCATGAGCTATTTTACCCGGGACAGGGAGAATTCCAACAGTGCTTTTGTGGTAAATGTGGAGCAAGGGGATTTCGGCAGCAGCGATCCCCTTGCAGGGATTGCGTTTCAGCGGAAATGGGAGAGTGAAGCATTCAAGGCAGCAGGCCGAAGCGGAGCCGCACCGGTGCAGCTGCTTGGAGACTTTATTAAAGGGCGTGTGTCGAAGCGGTTCGGGGCTGTCAAGCCCAGCTACACGGGGAAGGTTGACTTTGCCGATATCAACAGCTGTCTCCCGGATTTCGTAACAGCAGTAATGAAGGAGTCTGCCGCCTATTTCGACCGCAAGCTGAAAGGCTTTGCGATGGATGATGCGCTGCTGACCGGCATAGAAACAAGGACATCTTCTCCGGTCAGAATGACAAGGGGGGACACCCTTGAGGCCGAAGGCATAAGCGGATTGTATCCGTGCGGAGAAGGCGCAGGCTATGCGGGAGGCATCATCAGCGCCGCAGTCGACGGAATGCGTGTAGCTGAACGGATAATATTGACGTATTCTCTTCCCAGCTGAAATAAAAAGAGAAAAGTTCAATAAAATACTTGTTATGTAAAAAACTTATAGTTATAATTATTAAGGCGGCATTTTATTCAGCCTGATACAATACTATAACGATGCGTTATAACTGGCTTGAACAGCACGGTACGGGGTTTTGCTTCAATACCGGCGCTGTGTATGGATTATTACCTTTCAAGCTATTATTCTTTTGACCAGGGGGATACATATATGGCAAGACTTTTTGGAACTGATGGTGTAAGAGGCGTTGCAAATACTGAACTAACGGCTGAGCTTGCATACAAGCTGGGTCAGGCTGGAGCGTATGTACTCACGTCCGAAGACAAGCATGCGCCAAAGATATTGGTCGGCATGGATACAAGGATATCTGGCCACATGCTGGAGGCGGCTCTGGTGGCCGGGATTTGCTCTGTAGGGGCTGAAGCGGTGCTGCTTGGCGTGATACCAACGCCTGCGGTGGCTTATCTTACAAGGCATTACAATGCGGATGCCGGCGTAGTCATATCGGCATCACACAATCCATTCGAATTCAACGGCATCAAGTTTTTTGATTCCAGAGGATATAAGCTGCCTGACGCAACCGAGGATAAAATAGAAGAGCTCATAAGGAGCGGATTTGAAAGTATTACGCTTCCAACCGGAGCTGACGTGGGCATGAAAGGCACAGCAGAAAACGCTTTGAGGGACTATGTAGATTTTCTTAAAAGTACCATCGACTGTGATCTGAAGGGTATAAGAATTGCGATAGACTGCGCCAACGGTGCCTCATTCCAGGCAGCTCCAATGCTGTTTAAGGAGTTGGGAGCGGAGGTGTTTACGATCAGCAATACTCCGGATGGTCTGAACATAAATTCTGACTGCGGCTCCACACATATGTCGCATCTTAAGAGATTTGTCACAGAATGCGGAGCCGACATTGGATTTGCATTTGACGGCGATGCCGACAGAATGCTGGCTGTCGATGAAAACGGTCAGCTTGTTGACGGAGACCAGATCATGGCAGTCATCGGTCTTGAACTAAAAAAATCAGGACGTCTCGATAATGATACAGTTGTCGTCACAGTCATGAGCAATCTCGGCTTTGACATAATGGCGCAGAAAAACGGCCTGAAGTTGGCAAAGACAAAAGTCGGCGACAGATATGTACTGGAGGAGATGCTGGACAAAGGCTATATACTTGGCGGTGAACAGTCGGGACACGTTATCTTCCTGAAGCACAACACCACAGGAGACGGCCTGCTGACAGCACTGCAGCTGCTCAGTGTGCTAAAGGCGACCGGCAGCAAGTTGTCCGAACTGGCCGGCATTATGCAGGTACTGCCCCAGGTATTGAAAAATGCAAGGGTCAAAAATGAAAACAAGCACAGCTATATGGAGGATGAATTGGTAGCAAAGCTCTGCCGCGGACTTGAGGATGAATTCAAGGGAGAGGGCAGGGTGCTGATCAGGCCTTCCGGCACAGAGCCGCTGGTGCGTGTCATGATAGAGGGCAAGGACAAGGACTACATTGAAAAAAGAGCTGAAGAGCTGGCAGCTGTCATCGAAGAAAGGCTGGGCTGATCCGAATGAGGTGAAGAAGCCGCAGATGAGGCCATAAACCTTAACTGCGGCTTTAATGCTGGTGCTGCTAGTCTAAACTTTTGGAACAATTGCAGCGATGCTAGATACTAACCTGATTCAATAAATGCGTTACTCTACACCTTCGGTACCATCGTTCCATTGTTCTTCAATATATGATTCGAAGGCACATAACCTCTTACAGGAGTCAGCGGATAAATGATGCTGCCTTTCCCTATTACCGTTCCCGGATTCAGAACTGAGTTGCAGCCGACCTCGGAGTTGTCGCCTATCATAGCGCCGAACTTTCTAAGTCCTGATTCTATCGTTTCGATCCCATCGGTTACCTTTACCTTCGTGCCGTTTGATTTCAGATTCGAACAGATCACGCCGGCACCTGTATGTGCCTTGTACCCAAGGATCGAGTCGCCTACATAGTTGAAGTGGGGGACCTGCACGTTGTTGAACAGCAGTGCATTTTTCAGCTCTGTAGAGTTTCCTATTACACATTCGTTTCCTATAATCACATTATCCCTTATATATGCGCACTGCCTGAGTTCACAGTTATATCCGATAATTGCCGGTCCTTTTATCGTCACCGTCTTTTCTATCGAAGTTCCTTTACCCACCCAGACAAACTCGCTTATCTGTTCAAAATCGGCAGGAAGTGTCTTTGCAAATTCCAGCAAAAACGTCTTGATTCTCGGTAATGCCTCCCACGGATATTCCAGGCCGTCAAATATATCTCTTTCAAAGCATTCGTTCAGATTAAACAGATCGTTGATCCTCACATCCATACACTTTTCCTCTTTTCATAAAGATTCGGTATTTGAATTCAAAACTACCTGTACATAACGTTTTCGGTTCTTGTTCAGTAAAATAATACACTATTTTTTATTGGAATGGTAGCGTTAATTCCTTCAGCATTTTTTCCTTATTGTTTATAAAAGCCTTCATGATCTGAAAATGCTCCGTGTCTTCGTATTTCACCCTCCTGATGCCGTCTCCTATTTCGTAGATATATGCATCCGGGTATGCCATTATGATAGGTGAGTGAGTCGCTACTATGAACTGTGAACCTGTCTCTATCAAATCGTGCATCCTTGTTATGAGCGACATCTGTCTGGTCGGTGACAATGCCGCTTCGGGTTCGTCCAGGATATATAGGCCGTTGCCTCTCAACCTGTTCTGGAATAATGCAAAAAAGGATTCACCATGGGACTGCTCGTGAAGTGATTTGCCGCCGAAAGCCATTTTTATCGGAGGACCGAAGCTCTTCTCGCTGTCTAATGCATCGATATATGAGGCAACGTTGTAATAACTCTCAGCCCGCAGGAAGAAGCCGTCCTTTGGCCGCCTTGTACCCTTGATGAGCCTTATGTAATCATACAGACTCGAATGAGATTCCGCAGTCGAAAACGAGAAGTTTTTGGATCCTCCCTCGGGATTGAAGCCGTATGCGACAGCGATTGCCTCGAGTATCGTCGATTTACCCGTGCCGTTTTCACCAACGAAATATGTCACCTTTGGATGGAGCTGCAGGTCGTCAATGTTCTTGATCGCAGGCAAACAGAACGGATATTCATTGAACGATCCGATCATTTCCTTCTTCAGATTTACACTTTTTATAAATTGGTAAGTCATAAAATAATTCTAGCACAATTTTTCCGGACATTCACTCTATGAGAAATTTGTACAGAACTGCGAGTAAAAGATAATCTTTTACAACTAGCTTGGAGGGGAGGCATTTACAAATGTAGACTAAAAGTGCAAATTAACTGTAGAAAAATGATAAAATTAATATTAGTATAAAAAATATCGTTATCATATAAAATAATGGGTAAAATCTCTGTGTAACGTATCATATAATAAAAAATTCATACATTAATAGGAAAATAATCGATGAGATAGTTAATCTTCTGACCTGAATATGTGTCATATTAATAATAAACTTAGCAATAGGGGGGACATATTTTGTCTGTAAAGATTCTAGCTGTTTGTGACTCGACAGAAGACCGTTTACTAATCAAAAGCACATTAAGCGAATACAATATTCTGACTGTATACGATGGATCAGAAGCTTTGCGCAAAATTGATTCGCAGGGTGACATTGAACTTGTTATTCTTGACTTGAATCTGCCCAATATGGATGGATACAAGGTGCTAAGCGCCTTGAAGTCCGATGATCGATATAAATATTTGCGTACCATAATACTGACAAGTTCTGATGAACTCGAAAATGAAATCAAAGGGCTGAAGATTGGTGCGGATGACTATATAAGAAAGCCTATTCATAAGGACTCTCTGAAGGTCAGAGTTGAGCTGAATATTGAACTGCTCAGGGTGCAGAAGATATATAAGCATCAGTTGTATGAACAGGGTTTGACATTTGATACGATTTTTAAGCAGGCGCCGATAGGCATAGCTATTTCACACAGCAGAGAACCGTTTTCTACCGATAATGACAACCTGGTTATTATCAACCCGGCATATGAACATATAACCGGAAGATCCGAAGAGGAGCTCACAAAGCTTGGCTGGGCAAAAATAACGCATCCTGATGATGCAGAAAAAGACATAATGAACTTCAAGAAGCTCCAATCAGGCGAAATAAAAAGTTATTCCATGGAAAAACGATATATAAAGCCGGATGGTTCGATAGTGTGGGTCAATATGGTTGTAGCAGCACTTTCATTATTGAATGAGCATAAATATAATCATATTTGTTTTGTCCAGGATATCTCAGAACGAAAAGCTCTGGAAGAAGGGCTGATAGAGAGTGAGCGGAGCAAGTCGGTGTTTCTGTCCAATCTGCCTGGCATGGCTTACAGGTGCAATTATGACCGTGACTGGACGATGCAGTTTGTTTCAGAGGGTTGTTATCAATTGACCGGATATATTCCTCAAAACCTATTATACAATAGAGATTTGTCATTTAATGATTTGATTACACCTGAATATCAAGAGCTTCTCTATAAAGAATGGGAATATATACTTGCCAGGAGGCTGCCTTTTAAATATGAATATGAAATAGAAACAGCCAATGGAAAGAGGAAATGGGTCCTTGAAATGGGGCAGGGGATTTATAACGAACAAGGGGAGGTAGAAGCTCTTGAAGGAATAATTCTGGATATCTCAGACAGGAAAGAAATTGAAGATAATATCAGATATAACAATGAACATGATTTATTGACAGGGTTGTATAACCGCAGATATCTTGAAAATCTTCTGACTCATGATGCAAAGATGGGATCTGAGAAGAAAAATGCGATCATAGGCGTCAATATGAGTGCTGTTTATATGTTAAGCATGACTTATGGATTTCACTATAGTCAGGAGTTGATTAAGAAGGCAGTAGAAGGCCTAAGCTTACTTTGTACTGATAAGCGTCAATTATTCAATATTTATGAGAACCGATGTGTGTTCTATGTGAAAGACTATATAGATAAAAACGAATTGACATCATTTTGTGAGACTGTTACTAATACATTGGAGCATATGTTTGCCGCTGAAAGAATAAAATGCGGTATAGGTATTGTCGAAATTGACGAGGATAATAAGCATGATGCAGAACAGCTTCTAAAAATGCTTTTGATTGCATCTGAAAAGGCCTTACACATTGGTGAAAAGGACTTGGGCTTTTGCTTTTTTTACAAGGACATGGAAGCGGAAATAGTACGCGAAGAAGATATAAAGCATGAGCTTACACTAATTGAAACGAATGAAAATAATGGTGGTCTTTATTTGCAATATCAGCCTATTGTGGATCTTGAATCGAATCAGATATGCGGCTTTGAGGCTTTAGCCAGACTAAAAAGCGACAAGCTGGGCGTTGTATCGCCGCTGGAGTTTATTCCGATTGCAGAAAAAACAAAGCTCATTGTTCCGATCGGTCAAAAGGTTATACAAAAAGCGCTTCATTTTTTAAACATGCTACAAGACAAGGGTTATTGCGGAATGCATGTTTCAATAAATGTTTCAGCAATACAGCTTCTGGAAAATGATTTTAGTGAAAATTTGCGCAGCATGATAAATGATATGAAGGTTAACCCGGAGAATATCGGCATTGAGATCACAGAGTCGGTGTTTGCTGATAACTACCAGGAAACAAACCGTATACTTGGTGAGCTGAAGGATTCCGGTATCTATGTCGCAATAGATGATTTCGGGACAGGCTATTCCTCTCTGGCAAGAGAAAGGGAGCTGAATGTCAGCTGTATAAAAATTGATAAATACTTTATTGACAAGCTTGAGTCACTAACCGATGAGGAGGATATTACCGGAGATATTATTTCAATGGCTCACAAACTGGGCCATTGTGTAGTAGCGGAGGGAGTGGAATTTGAAAAACAGAGACAATATTTGAAAAAATTTGGATGTGACAAAATTCAAGGATACCTTATAAGTAAACCTCTTGACGAAAAAGCGGCAATCGAGATACTAAGAAATCAGACAATTATGGATATTGGCTGCCAGTTTGATGACAACCGGTGTTAAAAGGATGGCGTGAAGTCTGTGAAAGATAAAACAAGACATATATCAATCAAAAAAACATTTATTATCGTATTTATATTAGTTATGCTTGTATCCATAGGTGGTATCGGATATATAATCTATACAAACTGGTATTCTTCTGCCACGCAGACATCTGAGAGTATTGCAGAAGATCTCAATGAGAGCATATACAATCAAATATATTCATTTATCCATGTACCCAGTCAAATAAATGAAGCAAATCATAAAATCATAGCAAACGGTATTCTAGATATATCTGATGAAAGACTTAGGGATAGGTTCTTTGTCGGTGTACTGAGCTCACATGATGATGAGATATACAGTTTCAGCTATGGGACTTCAGACGGCGAATATTACGGAGCTCGCAGGAATGAAAATGGTGTTGTTGAAATCATGAGAAATAATGCTGATACAGGTGGGAGTTCATGGTATTATTTAGTAAATGAAGATATGACAGCCGGAGAGCTTGCTGTTCGCGCAGGAAAATTTGATCCCCGTACGCGGGCATGGTATAAAACAGCTGTAGAGACAGGCAATCCCACATTCTCCCCTGTTTACAAGCATTTTGTTATGGATGACTTAACCATATCGTTTGCATGTCCAATTTACAAAAAAGATGGCGAGCTTCAGGGAGTTCTTGGAACCCACTTGCTGCTTACTGATATAGGTACATACCTGAAGAATGCGGTAAGCAAATATAATGGTTACGCTGTAATTGTCGAAAAAGGCACTAATGAGTTGATCGCTAATTCCATGGGTATAGGAAATTTTGCTGTTCTTCCGGATGGTACTTTAGATAGGCATAGTATTGATAAGGTTGAGGATTCTGATTTTAAGGAAGCATATACAAAATATATTACAAACCGAGAACAGCATTTCTTATATGAAGGTAAAGGTCAAAGCCTATACATGAACGTAAAAGAAATTCATATGGAGGGCCTGGATTGGGTCGTTATTTCAGCAATTCCGGAAGGACTTCTGATTAATCCGATGGTTCAAAATATTTACCTTACTGTGCTGCTGACAGCACTGGTGTTACTGTTGTCATTTGTTATATATATGATTATTACAGGAATTCTATTAAAACCAATGAATGAGCTGTTGCAAGCTTCTGCGGCTTTATCCTCCGGGGATTTGACAAGGAGAATTGAGGTTGCCAGACATGACGAAATCGGAAGGATTTCAGACAGCTTTAATAATGTAGCCGATAAAATGCAATTCCTAATAAACAATCTTGAATCGGTTGTAAAGGATCGAACCGAGGAATTGCACTATGCATATGCAGATTTGGAAGAAAACAAAAATCAGCTGCAGCTTATCCTGGATTCTACTGCGGAGGCGATTTACGGGATGAATCTCAACGGAGAATGCATATTCTGTAATTTAAGCTGCATTATGTTATTGGGATATAACAGTCAGGAAGAATTGCTGGGGGAAAATATGCATCATCAGATCCACCATACCCGGCGTGATGGAACGCTGTTCCCTGTTGATGAGTGCAGGATATTTAAGTCAATAAAGCAAGGTAAGGGCTTTCAAGCTGATGATGAAGTGTTCTGGAGAGCTGACGGTACTTCCTTTGATGTGGAGTACCACGCATATCCTCAAATAAAAAATAATAAGGTCATAGGTGGTGTCGTAACCTTTATGGATATCACGGATCGCAAGCAAAGAGAAGCAGAAATACAATATCTGAGCTACCATGATACTCTGACGGGACTTCATAACAGAAGGTGCTTCGAAGAAAACCACACAAAAATTGATACTCCTGATAACCTGCCTCTGTCTGTTATTTTTGCAGATATCAACGGATTAAAGATGACCAATGATATATTCGGACATCCCGCAGGAGACGAATTGCTGAAAAAATCTGCTGAAATACTTGTGCGATCATCCAGGCAGAAGGATACTGTCGCTCGTGTGGGAGGAGATGAGTTTATAATTCTCTTGCCGAATACAAGTAAGAAAGATGCAAAAGAGATAATTTCCCGAATTAAATCGGAATTTTTAGCAGCCCGTGTGGCAGCTATAAAGTGCAGTATTTCCCTTGGCTGTGATACCAAAACAAGTCCGAATCAGCAGCTGGAGGAGATATTGTCCAACGCCGAAAATGAAATGTATAAGGACAAGACCATGAATCGCAAATCTGTCAATAAGGACATTGTTGACACCATAGTGGATACACTGCATTCGAAGAGTGATAGAGAGAAGCAGCATTCGATAGTTACAAGTGAGCTATGCGGTAAAATCGGCTCTGCATTAAGTCTTTCAGAGCCGGATATAAACAAATTAAAGCGAGCCGGTTACTTGCATGATATCGGCAAAATTACGCTTGATGAAAGTGTCTTAGTAAATGACATTTCCTTTGAAGAGGAACTGGAGAAAATGCAGCAGCACCCTGCAGTTGGGTATCGTATTTTGAATCTTTTTGATGATACACTTGATTTGGCGGAATATGTCTACAGCCATCATGAATGCTGGGATGGAAGCGGATACCCGCGCGGACTTAAAGGAGAGCAGATCCCCCTGTTAGCAAGAATCATATCAATAGCAGAAACCTACGAGCGTGTGCTGAACAGAAAAAATCTTTCGCCGGCAGAGAGAAGAATGAAGGCACTTGAAACAATTAAGGAGGGTGCAGGAAAGAAATTTGATCCTGCAATTGCAGAATTGTTTATAAAGATAATGAACCATATGTATTGAATAAAGTCTATAATATGTGGTATAAAATAAGTACTTGAATTTTGTACAATCCACGTTTAGACAAATAAATACATATATGGTGATAAATATGGCAAAAGATACAATTCTCCTGGTAGAAAAGTCAGAAGCTATTTCTAAAATCGTAACTTTACATTTGATCAATGCCGGTTATGCTGTTTCGACTGCCAATAATCCTTACGAAGCAATGCGGATACTTGAAAGACAGTGTTTCAGCCTGATAATACTGGAAATCCTGCTGCCGGATTCAACGAGCTATGATTTGTGCAAAAAGATACGGGAATCTATTTATTGCCCTGTAATTTTCATAAGCTCTCTGGATTCTGAAGAGCATGTAGTAAAAGCGCTGGAGCTGGGCGGGGATGACTATATTATCAAGCCGGTGCGGCCCAAGGAAATAGTGGCAAGAGTAAAAGCTAACCTAAGAAGAGTCAAACAGTATGCTATTTATCATAAGAATCCATGTAAATCCATTAGACTTAGAGAATTGACTCTGGATATGGACAGGCATACAGTGTCGTCACCCAAAAAGAGTGTTAGGCTTACTCCACTGGAGTTTAAAATTCTCAGCTATTTGCTTCATAGGGAAAGCAAGCTTGTCTCGTACAGAGAATTATTTGAAAATGCCTGGGAGGTTGAAGCTCTTGATGACCACAGAGCCGTGAAGGTCCATGTGAGTAACATCAAGAATAAAATCAAAATTATTAGTGAGGCAAAAAACCTGATCATTAATATAAGAGGTGAAGGGTATGTGCTGAGAATCTAGGTTTTGCAATAAAATTCCAATTATTAAAGATTTGTTAAAGATATGCAGTGCTGCATATCCTTTTTTTGCACTTTTCTATAGAATTATTATTACATATGTTAAAAGTCAATAAAGGAGGCAGCAGGCACATGAAAAAAATTGCAACAATGGTTCTAGTAGCCGCAATTCTTATAACTACCGCCACTCCGGTGTTCGCATGGAAGGCGAAGACGCACAGCTATATAGCAAATCTGATACTTGAGGATGTAGCTGACGGAAAGCTAAATATTTCTCCGGTTGGTGAGTTCAGCGTTGATCCTGAGTTTGCCAAAGCGCTCAGGGAATATCCGGCTGCATATAGGGCAGGCTCATTAGGCCCAGATGCGTACCCCGATATATACATAGGGCAGACCTATATCCATCCAAAGGAAGGTCTGACATCAGGCCAGTGGCTTAGGCTGATCTGCCAGGACGCTATGAAGATGCCTCAGAACGACCCGAAAAGGTATGAGGCCATGGCTTTTATTCTGGGCTTTATGACTCACTATGCCGGTGACATGTTCGGACACAACTACATAAACCAGATTGCCGGCGGTGCATATCCTGCCATGACCGATCTGCTGGATCCGGACAAGTCTGAAGCTGCCCTTACTGTTATTTTAAAGCATATCGGATCGGAGTCTCTGATAGATTCAAAAATTCCCGCAAAATATAAAACCGGTACTTATGTGGATGTTAATGCTCCAAACGATTTTGTACTGAATTCCATGGTTTATGATGGAGATAAAAACAGCGGTATTTCCAGGAAATATGTCAATAATGATATTCCATACCATCTAAAATATATGGTGGAGCTGAGAAATACACTCTACCAGAAGGCAGAGTACTGGAGATCCTATGAAAATGCCAAAAATGCAGCTGACTACGCAGAAAACACATTGATGGTAAACTATGTCGACAGATGGATCGCTGACCTGGATAATGCAATGGCAGCATGGATACAGGTAAGTGAGAACATAGCCAAGGGTATGATAAATGATGCTGATGAAGGCGATTTGACAGTAGTCAGAAATGAGATGACCAACTGGTTCGATAAGTATGGCAAGTATATGTCTCCTGCACCTGATGCTATTGTTGATGCGCTTGGAGCGCCGGAAACATTCGCAAAATTTTTAAAGGAACGGTTTGGTATCGATTATCTTTATGATATGTATGAAAAATTCAAAGGTCAAGTCCAGGGTATGATCCTTGATTATATGATTTATAATGTGGCTGGAATGACAGAAGAACAGGTACAGCAGATGAGGGATGCATTATCCATGCCTAATCTTGTACTAAGTCAGCAGGAACTGGCCACAATGGAGAAGGCGATGAAAAACTTCGGAGAGGATGTATCTGCCGACCAGCATGAATTCACTCCCTTCTACAATTCTCTTGTCATGACCAAGCTTATACTTATAGGTCCCGACAACTACAATGCGTTGCTTAGAAGATATTCCGGCAGTGCAGCCTCAACATACACAAAATCTACTGCAGCACCTGCGGCAAACAGCCTGGACGTCACTATAAAAACCAATGGTGATACCGAATGGAATTATACGACGGTTTTTGGTAAAAAAATCAAAACAACGCCAAAGCTTGACCAACCTGGAACGGATGATGATATATTCTTTGGTGTGAAATTTAAAGATGGTACTTCCGTAGAGCAGCTGTTTGACAAATCCGGATATAATGATTTCGAAAAGGGAGACAGGGACACATATAAAATCAACCTGAATAAGAATGCAAGAGTCAGCGAAATCAGTGGGGTATACCTGCGCAAGAGCTCAACGAATCTGCCAAGTCCGGACTGGAAAGTCGATTACATGGAAATAAGTGCATATAACGGAAGCACGAAAATCGCCGATTTGGGGAAGATAACGATCAATGCATGGATAAAAGGGAGCACAACCAAGCCCTTCAGTGTAAATCGATCCGATAGTACATATCAGACAAGCCTGAATACCGGAATAATCGATTTTATGGAAAGCCTCGATGACAGCCTGCAGTGGGAAAATCAGGCCTTCAGCCTGTACAGCAATCCTGTTCTGAAAGCAGAAGTGTTTGATAAGATATTCAAGGACGCATATAATGTTGAAATATTCACTGAGGAGGCTGCCGAAGATGATACTGCAGTACCGGCGGATGCAGCAGACCCTGAAACCATCACATATGTTTCGGCCAGTTCATGGGCGATCCCTGAGCTGAAACAGGCGGTAGCAAATGGACTAGTCAAGGATCTCAGCCTTTTTGACGATTGTTCCAAAGGAATCTCGCGAAAAGAATTTGCGGCACTGATGGTCGGATTGTATGAGGCAATGACAGGAAAGGCTGCCAGCGCCTCTTCTATAAATACCTTTACAGACACCACAGATTCACATGTGCTTAAGGCGAACAATCTGGGAATAGTTACAGGGATTGGTGGAGGATTGTTTGCTCCTGATAGTCTGATACCGAGGGAGCAAATGGCGGTAATGTTCTACAGAGCGATTGACAGGGCTCACATCGATGCAGGAAAAGCTTCGCCTGTATATGAAAGCCAGGTTAATGTCAAGGACAAGGCCAAAATTTCGAACTACGCAGTTAAGTACATAGGCTACATTTTCAACGAAGAGATCATCACCGGTGACGGTATAAGCTTCAATCCAAAGGGCACAGCCACCAGAGAGGCCGCCATTGCGGTAGTAAATAGAGTATTTGTAAAGTATGGTGCCAGGTACGACACTTAGACATGGTGCCAGGCACGACACTTAGACACTTATTTGTATAAAAAAGCGGGCAGATTATTATTCAAGCATAACTATGGATAAGATCTGCCTGCTTTGAATTTCCACACTGTGTACCTTTCCATTAACCAAATTTTAATTGACAATCCTTTATTATAATGAATATACTGAAGTGAGGGATTTGAAAGGATTAGTTACCCGGAAAGGCAGGGTTGACTGTAGTTTTGATAGGGTAACAGAAAAGGCGCCTGGACATGACTGGTTTGCCAGCGTGTTGACGAGGAGGAGGAGGTCACAGCTCAGCGGTGATTGTATAAGCTGCAACGCAGTACAGTAGCCAAAAGCTGCAATGGGACCGTAAGTGCTGTGAGTTATCGAAATATTCGGCGGAAACCTCCCGGTCGGCCACGACCGCAGAGCTTTACAAAAACTGCAGGCAACTGCAGAACAGAAGAAGCTCAAGTGGCAATCCTACCATAAATTCAAATTCTCCATTAACTAAACTGAATATCCCAGCAGGACAGTTGTACCTGACAGCTTGTATCTGGCATGTTTTATGTATCAGCATTTTCTGCATACCTGCTTTTATTGCCGATGTTTCATGTCAGATTCATTTGCTGTTGATGCATGCTATGAATGAAAGCATAAATGAAAGCATAAATGAAAGCTTAAGTGAAAGCTTAAATGAAACTACAATGCATGTTATTGCTTATATGCACTTTGCGCATATGCCTCACAAGGATTATGAGACAAGTTCATCAAGGCTTTAGTATGCCTTTTATGGATTTGATACTGTGACTTTTCCTGCAACCATATCCTGGGATAATTCAGCTGTTATATTGGTCGTTAGATAATTTTCAGTGTAAAGGAGAGTATTTATGTGTGGAATAGTTGGCTATATAGGTGAAAAGAAAGCAGTACCAGTGTTGGTGAACGGGCTTAAAAAGCTGGAGTACAGGGGTTATGACTCAGCAGGTGTAGCGCTGCTCGACAGCGGAAGGCTGTCTGTGGTCAAATGCAAGGGAAGGTTATCAGCTCTTGAAGAGAAACTGGATATAATAAACAGTTTGCACAGTTGTAAAAACTGCAGCAATATCAAGACCGCAGGTCATCTTGAAGGGTGTAGCAGCCCGGTTTGTTATACTGACAGCTGCATCGATCCCACAGGCCATAATAAACGCAATACCGATTCAGTCCAACATACTGACGGCTGCCTCGACGGCTGCATCGGTATCGGACACACCAGATGGGCTACTCATGGTGAACCCAATGATATCAATTCCCATCCCCATTTGAGCAAATCAGGCAAAATAGCTGTAGTACACAATGGTATTATAGAAAACTACATGAAGCTTAAGAAGTTTCTTGTCTCTCAGGGCTGCAAATTCCTTTCGGATACTGATACCGAAGTCGTCGCACACCTGGTCGAGCATTACTATGATCAGTGCGGGGACCTTGTGACAGCAGTAATGGAAGCAATCGATCAGTTGGAGGGCTCGTATGCGCTGGGGGTAATATGCAAGGATTACCCGGATACGCTGGTAGCGGCCAGAAAGGACAGTCCCCTGATAGTTGGACTTGGTAAAGGCGAGAACTATATTGCCTCTGATATACCTGCCATACTGGAACATACCCGTGATGTATATATCCTCGAGGATAAGGATGTAGCAGTGCTGACAAGGCAAAATGTAACCGTTTATGACAACTATGGCACCCTTGTTAATAAGGATGTATTCCATGTGAACTGGGATGTGGAAGCGGCAGAAAAGTCCGGCTATGAGCATTTCATGATGAAGGAGATGTGCGAGGAGCCAAAGGTGATAAAGGAAACAGTGGGCTCCAGGATCAAGGACGGCAGGATAGTTCTGGACAGTATAAGCATCACTCCCAAATACCTTTCCGATATTGACAAAGTATTCATTATAGCATGCGGAACGGCATACCATGCGGGGATGGTGGGAAAGCGCCTTATAGAAAATCTTGCACGCATACCTGTAGAAACGGATGTGGCATCGGAATTCAGGTACAGAGATCCGATTATCAGCAGTCGGAATCTTGTCATCATAATCAGCCAGTCCGGTGAGACAATAGACACTCTTTTTGCACTTCGGGAAGCAAAAAAGAAGGGTGCAAGAGTATTGTCCATTGTCAATGTCATAGGCAGCTCTATTGCACGGGAATCCGACGATGTGCTCTACACATGGGCGGGACCTGAGATCGCAGTTGCATCCACTAAAGCTTACAATGCACAGCTGGCTGCGCTTACGCTAATTGCACTGGACTTTGCATATAAAAGAGGAACTCTTGACGCCGACAAGCTTGACAGCATCATCGAAGGCCTGAAGTTCATACCGGAATCTATAGAAAAAATACTGTATCACAGAGAGGACATACAGAAGTTTGCAGCGACCCATTATAACGCAAAAAGCATTTTCTTCATCGGAAGAGGACTTGATTACGCCCTTTCCATGGAAGGCTCGCTGAAGCTGAAGGAAATCTCCTACATCCACTCCGAAGCATATGCCGGCGGTGAAATGAAGCACGGTACGATAGCACTGATCGAAGAAGGTACTCTGGTCGTATGCTCAATGACACAGAATGTGCTGTTTGAGAAGATGGTCAGCAACATCCGAGAAGTAAAGGCCAGAGGTGCTGTCGTAATGGCAATAACCCAGCAAAAGCATGCCGACGAGGTCGCCAGGGTAGCCGACATGGCTGTGACCATCCCCGACATCGACCCGTTGCTCGCTCCCATCGCCGCCGTCACCCCGATGCAGCTATTCGCCTACTACATGGCCGTCCTCAAGGGCTGCGACGTTGACAAGCCCAGAAATTTGGCCAAGAGCGTGACGGTTGAGTGAGCGACATCGCAATGAAGAGAAGGTAAGGGAGCGAGGGGAGCGGCATCGGAATGAAGAGAAGGTAAGGGAGTGAGGGAAGCGACATCGGCTGGCGAAAGTAAGCCTGTTGCTCAAAAAGTAACAGTCTAGGCTGGCGATTACAAGCATGCTGCTCAAAAAGTAACAGTCTAGGCTGGCGATTACAAGCATGTTGCTCAAAAAATAACAGTCTAGGCTGGCGATTACAAGCGTGTTGCTCAAAAAATAACAGTCTAGGGGTAAAAAATACGCTATAAGTCATGAATTGATGCAATTATATTGCGAATAATCTATGATTTAGACTAATAGACCATAAAATTCATACAAATATTTCCCATCAATTGTATTTTTGAGCAATTCGGTGTAATATATTTGCATGAAAGGATATTTCAGCAATTTTTCAGCAGCCAAATCATGGAATATACCATACTTAGAAGCTGTCCTGGGTAATGAGGTTACAGAAAACAGCGGAGATGATATTACCGTTTTCGAGCAGAATTCTCGATTCAATATTAATGGTAAAAAGGTTCATTCGTGCAAAATTACTCTTCCTGCCAGCGCAGTGACAGTCCGTAACGGCATGACGGTAGCTTCACCGGAGCTATTGTTTCTGGAGCTTGCTGGTAAATTAAGCATTCACCGGCTTATTCTGCTTGGGTTGCAGCTTTGTTCGCATCCTACGAGAGAACCGTCCAAGGCAATCACAACAAAACAAAAGCTCACCACATTTCTTGGCAAGACTTCCGGATACTGGGGACATCGGAAAGCCGAACGTGCGTTGAAGTATGTGGAAAACGGCTCGGCATCAATCATGGAATCCGTTGCCTATATGATACTGAGCCTGCCTCATATATTGGGAGGTTACGGGCTGAATGGAGCAGTTTTCAATCATGAAATAAGACTAAAAGATGACGCACAGGATCAACTAGAGCAAAATTGCTGTTTTGTGGATATCTATTACAAAAAAGCGAAATTGGCTGTTGAGTATGAAAGCTTTACTCATCACAGCAGACCATCAGAACAGGGCAAAGATCTTGTGCGGGCAGAGATTCTTAAAAAACAGGGCATAGAGGTGCTGCATCTGAGTACAATACAACTGTACAACAGAGATGCTTGCAGTAATTTTGCCTATAATCTCGCAGCCCGTCTCAATAAGCGTATGCAAATACGCACTAAGAAGTTTGAAGAGATGCATACACTTTTGAGGACTTTGCTGCCTAAGTAAAAACTCTTAACTCCAAAATGAAGAATCATAGATTACTTAAAATGTTTTCATTTTTCACACAAAGCTGAAGTCAGTCTTTGCAATTAAGCTATGTGATCGTGCGTTATTGTTGTATAATAATGTATAGGGTTTACAATAAAAGTTTTACGTAAAGGCTTTTATATCGAGGAGATAGATGTCTCCCGACTTGTTGAGACACTGCTAAGGTAGAAAGATTTTCTGCATATAAAAGATTTTTCTTTGAACGATGCATTATAAGGATTTACAATATATCATCTTCGTAAAGGTTTATATAAAAGCTTACGTAAAAGCTTATATAGAAGTTTATAAAAGCTCATATAAAAGCTCATTAAAAAGAACATGTAGAAGAGCATGTAAAGTTTACATGTAAAACTTACGAAGAACTCTTGCAAAAGAGGCTAAACATTAGCTGGCAAGAGGTCACTATCTTTGTCAGGTGGTGCAAGTAAGTCAGGTGGTGCAAGTAAGTCATGGTGCAAGTAAGTCATGGTGGTGCAAGTAAGTCATGGTTAGCAGAATAAAGGGAGGATAAGTATTGCAAAATCATCCGATCATTAGCCAAATTCAGCAGTCGAATAAGCTGCCTCAAATACCGAAGGTGTTTGGCGAGGCTCTCAATATGCTGCTGGAGCCTTGTGAATTCATAATGGAAGAGTGTTTGGACAAATTATCGGGCATTCCAAATTTGGAGGCAACTCTGGTAAAGGCATTGAACTACACATCCAAATTAAACCGCGATATTTTGACCTTGAAGGATGCTGTTGTGTATTTGGGTGCTAAAAATAGCAGGATGATTGCTATTTCATACATAACCAGGTTGCTATTATCAAACAAGAGCGGACAGGCGAAAAAATTCAATAATAAAACATATTGGAAGCATTGCATTGCTACTTCTATTGCAGGTTATATGATCGCCGGCAAGACAGGATTGTGCGATAAGGATAAAATATTCACATATGGATTGATACATGATATCGGGATAACCGTATTAGATATATGCCTGCCGGAGCACTTGGACAGGATCTACACAATGCAGCTAAATCAAGGGCTGCACCAAATAGCAGCCGAAAAAGTTGTTTTGAGCGGGATAACTCATGCGGAAATAGGAATGTGGATATGTAAGCAATGGGGGGTACCGGAAGAAATCATGGAAATAGTAGGGTATCATCATTCTCCATTTATAAATAACAGGGTCAGTAACGAAGTCAGGATCATGCATTTGGCAGATTCCATAAGCACAGCCTATTATGAGAAATTACTGGGAACCCGCAATACTTTTATTTATTCTGATAAAACAAGAGAGATGCTGAAGCTTTCAAATGAATATGTGGAAAATGTTGCAAGAATACTCCCTGAGGAGATAGAAAAAGCAAATCGCACTATAAACTTTGAATTTTAATACTCATAGGTATGCACCAAAAAACATAAAAAAAATTCTTAACTACTATGGAGGCTGAATATGAAAAAACATCTGTGTCTACTATTGTTAATCGCTGTCATTATGACTACAACGGCGTGCGGGTCATTAAATTCAATGGCCGAAAATGTGAAGGCTGCAAATGAACAAGCAGAGGATGTTCAAACTGTTATTACTGAAGTGGAGGACAGAATAAAGAAGATCGAGGATACATTAAAAGATATTCAAAATGAAAATGAACGTCTGGCCTCTCAAATAGAAGCTTTGATCGATATGAACGGAAAGCAGCCGAATTTAGCAGCCGAAAAAACCACTGGTGATGATATTGAGCATTCTGCTTCCTCAGTAAAGTCCACAGAGTCAGAAGTAACTTTATCTCCTGATGAATTATGGGAAGTACAGGTAAGCTTCGGTGAAACAAACCTCTCGTTTTTTGATTTCATGGAAAATGTCTTTTTTATGGATACATATTCAAACCTTGAATTCAGGAATTTTGATTATACGCAAAACATGGTGGAGCTGAAAGATTCATTAATTGTATATGAAAAACGAAGTAAGGATATGGGCAAATATGATGAAATTCTTGATTATGGCGTAGGTTTAATAATGGATGCAATCGTACCATATTCTTCGATCTTGCTGTTATTCACAGATGAGGAGGAAGTCGAAGAAAGGGATTCAAACGATTTGATGATGGAAGTAAATTATAACATACAAAATGGTAAGAATGCAGGAATGAAGCAAGTAGAGTTTATGAATGAAATAGCTCATTACTATAAACTGGAGAGTGAGTGGAAATTAACGGAGACTGATGTTGTCAATTTTTTGAACGCTTTTATTGATTATTATGAGAATGATTTATCCAATTTAGCGACCATCTATTACAATGAAGCAAAAGTAGAATATATGATATCTGTTTTCATGGAGAAGACAGGTGGAGTCTTTAGCGAAGAGGAGGCACGGAAGAATTTCAATGAAAAAATGGATAGGATAACGACCTCTGTAAAGAGGCTGGATGCATTATATAACAAGATCAAGGTTTACAAGGCAAAATGATGGCGTTTCGCAGAATCAGGATCATAGATGGCAGCGCCTGCCTAAATAGGTTATATGCTCTGGAGGGAGATATTCAAGGAATAAGGTGGCACCATCTTTCACAGGAAATAAAAAAATGAATTAAAGGCATTTCAACATCAGTGAACGAATGCAGCGGATAAAATTTGAAAAATCTTAGCTTTTTATAGCTCTTAACTTTGAAACGCCTCTTCATACTGGAATAAAACCAGTGAAGAGGTGTTCAAATGTCAAAAGCAAACAGAAGAACCAAAGGAAGAACAGAAGCGGGAACAGAAGCGAGAACCAAAGGAAAAACCAAAGGAAGAACAGAAGCGGGAACAGAAGCGAGAAGAATCAGGAGAGCAGTCAGAAATTCAGCAATATTCCTTGCAGTTATATTTATTGCCGTTATATTTTATATCGAATCAAGCAACAGCATACTAAGCAACAGCGAAGCAAATCCGGGTTATGGATCATCGACAGACGGGACAGCTGCCACTAAGGCCGGGAAGGCTGATACATCCAAGTCTGACATATCTAAGGCCGGGAAGGCTGATATATCCAAGTCTGACATATCTGAGGCTGATTCATATGATACATATTTACCTGGTGCCGGTTTGCCATCCGACATTGAAATATCTGAGGATGATTTATCCCATGTAGATTTTTCATCCAGAATTGATTTATCCGATGTTTATTTATCAAATGAACTTATGCTTGTTAATTCCGAAAACATAATCAATGAAGACTTTGCTGCGGATCTTACTCCGGCATACCGGATTGTTCCACTTTCTGCTAGTGATATAAAAATGAACGGTATAGCTTTAGAGGCTGTTACAAAACTGTTTGAGGAAGCAGAAGAAAAGGGCTACAAAGATTTCTTCGTCAATAGTGGCTTCAGATCTTTCCAGAAGCAGAAAGAGCTGTATGACAGCGCAGAAGATAAAAGCTATGTACAGGAGCCGGGCGCCAGCGAGCATCAGACGGGCTATGGGCTTGATATAGCATATAAAGGGTTGTCTGGCAAAATATTTGATACATCCCCTCAAGGAAAATGGCTTATGGAAAATGCTCATAAATACGGATTCATTTTGCGATATCCGAAAAACAAGACCGATATTACGAAAATAAGCTTTGAGCCCTGGCATTACCGGTATATTGGCATTCCGCACTCGTATTACTGTTACGAAAACGATCTGTGCCTCGAGGAATATATCAGCTTTCTGGCAAAGGGCGGCAGCTATTCCATATCTATTGACAAAATAAATTATACCGTTTATTATGCAACTGAAAACGATGGTTTCATCGATGTTCCGGCAGATATAAGCAGCAAGGTTACAAGCTGCAGGGTTTCGTCCGATAACACCGGTGGGTATGTTGTTGTGGCAATGGGGTGAGATTTTTGGAATATAACGTGTTGATATGTGATGATGACAAGGATATATTAAATGCACTGGAAATATACCTTAAGCAGGACGGATATAATGTGATAAAGGCCGAAAACGGTGTACAGGCTCTGCAAATATTAAAGGACTCCGGTATACACCTGATCCTGCTTGATGTAATGATGCCGCAAATGGACGGTATCATGACTGCAGTCAAAATACGCGAGAATAATATCGATATACCGATTATATTTTTAAGCGCAAAAAGCGAGGATACAGATAGGGTCTTAGGCCTCAATATGGGCGGTGACGATTACATAACAAAGCCATTCAACACAGTCGAGCTGCTCGCCAGAGTAAAGGCGCATCTGCGGCGTTATGCCAGACTGGGCGGCCTTGCGGGACAGACTCCGGAGTCTCAGAACGTTTACAGGACCGGCGGCCTCGTTGTTGACGATAACAAAAAGCGGGTTACTGTTGACGGTGATGAAGTAATGCTGACCGCTACTGAATACAACATATTGAAGTTGCTTGCCAGTAACAGGGAGTGCGTTTTTACCGCGAATCAAATATATGAAAGGGTTTGGAATGAACCTGCTTTTAATGTTGGCAAAATCATTTCGGTCCATATACGCCACATCAGAGAAAAAATTGAAATCATTCCCAAAGAGCCAAGATACTTAAAAATCGTTTATGGTCTTGGATACAAGGTGGTGCAGATTGATTGAAAAAGCTTCTTAATTCACGTCTATCCTTTGCTTTGCTGATGATTGCATTATATTTCTGTGCCTTTATAACAGCGTGCAATACCATTCGTTCCTTTGGATACTATGCAAAAGAGCTGATTGGGAGGAGTTTTAATTATGAAGACTGGGCTGCGGCTGCCGTTTTGTCAGGCATCGTCCTGTTCGCCTTGCTTGTTGGATCAATGTGGATCCTGGCCGAAAACGGCAGGTTGACTCTTTGGAAATCGACTAAAACAGAGTTCATTGTTGTTACGATCCTTATAGCTTCATTTATCACATCGATCTTTATTATTGTACGATTCAGCAGGTTGATGAATCTGCCATTGAGGATCCTGGCGTTTCCTTTGGCAGCCTACATTCTTACTGTATTTTGGATCGTAAGGCTGATTGTTTTTCTGCAAGCGGACAAAAAGTTCAAAAAAATATCCTGGTATAAATTCTACAAGCAGTTTCCAATCAAGCAGCCTGTTTCTGTTTTTGTCACATTTCTTTCACTGATGTCATTGGCATATTTGCTTATTGGAGTGAATACGGCCACTGTTTTTCTGTCATTATCCCATTTTGCTTTTGCAACGGCATTAGCTGAATATCTGTCAAGGTTTTCGGAAACCCGGGCCGCCCAGTTTGAAAAAATCGCCGAGGACAGGCTGAAATCCGAGAGGCTGAAAACTGAGCTCATTGCCAATGTATCTCATGATATTAAGACACCTATCACTTCCATAATAAACTATGCGGACCTTATCAGCAGGGAAAGCACCGAAAATGAGCAACTGAAGGAATATACCTTTGTGATCCGCAGGAAATCGCTGAGGCTGAAATCATTGATGGAGGATCTGATCGAAGCCAGCAAGGCGGGAACCGGTAATATACAAATGACGATGGAGACCATCAATTTTTGTGAGCTTTTAGGGCAGATCATGGGAGAGTTTGACGAGCAGATGGATAAAAATCAGCTTCAGCTCATAGCAAAAATTCCCGAGACAGCAGTAAGCATCCAGACTGATGGAAGGTATTTATGGAGGGTCCTTGAGAATATATTCTCCAATGCGGTCAAGTACTCCATGAGCGGGACCCGGGTGTACGCTGATCTGGTGACCGTTAGCGATACAGCCTCAGTTGGTACAGCCACTGGCGGCATGACCGCAGGCGATTTAAATACCGGTGATGTGGCTACAGGCGATACGCATATATTCACATTGAAGAACGTCTCAAAGGACCCATTGAATATTTCTGCAAACGAGCTCACCGAGCAGTTCGTAAGGGGCGACCGCGCCCGTTTTACCGAGGGCAACGGACTTGGGCTTTATATTGCAAAAAGCCTGACCGAGGCTATGGGCGGCAGGTTTCATATAAATATAAGCGGCGATCTGTTCGAGGTGCAGATATCATTCAAAGCTGCCTGAAATACGGCATCGATAAATCTATCCTGCGGATCCCTCTCCGCCTGTTCATTATTTTACCATGCTACATCTTAATATTGGTCTTTACACGAACACGTGTTCGGGGCTATAATATACCTGCGAGGTGTTTATTCAATGGGCGAACGGATCATTTTCCATATAGATGCAAACAGTGCGTTTCTTTCCTGGTCCGCAGTAAACGCATTACAGTATGGGGCAACAGTTGATTTCAGGGAAATACCATCGATCGTGGGTGGCAATCAGGCGACCCGGCATGGCATAGTGCTCGCAAAGAGCATCCCGACAAAGAAGTACGGCATACAGACAGGCGAGCCAATCATCCAGGCAAGACAAAAATGCCCTGGCTTACTGGTAGTGCCCCCGGAGTATTTCGTCTATATGAAATGCAGTTCCGCCATGGTCGACATTGTAAAAGATTATTCCGACATCATCCAGGTATTTTCGATCGATGAAATGTTCGTCGACTATACCGGTATGGAAAAACTGCTTGGAGACCCGGTTGAGACGGCTCATCAGATAAAGGACAGGATAAAAAATGAGCTGGGGTTTACCGTTTCAGTAGGTGTTTCTTCAAATAAGCTGTTGGCGAAAATGGCATCCGACCTAAAAAAGCCCGATGCTGTCACGACACTTTACAAGGACGAAATTCCATCAAAAATGTGGGGGCTTGACGTAAGAGACCTCTACATGGTTGGCCAGGCAACGGAGGCGAAACTACAAAGGATGGGGATATTTACGATCGGAGACCTGGCCAATACTGAAATCGAATTTCTCAAATACATATTCAAGAGCTGGGGTGAGGTCCTTTGGTGCTATGCCAACGGAATCGAAGAGTCTTCTGTGAAGCCTGACGGAGCGATACCTTATATCAAAGGCATAGGCAACAGCTGCACCATACATTTTGACGTTGAGGACAAGGACACCGCACATAAGGTCCTGCTTTCCCTTGTTGAAACAGTAGGCATGAGGCTCAGGAACGGTAAGTTTTGCTGCAGATTGGTCCAGGTTTCGATAAAAACCAACGAGCTGAAGTCTTACTCGCACCAGCACAAATTTTTTGTACCCACCGATTGTACAAACGCCATCTACAAAGAAGCCTGCGGGCTCTTTGATGCTATGTGGAAGGGCGAACCGATAAGGCATCTGGGTGTGAGGGTATCGGAGCTCTGCGGGAATGATTTTGTTCAGCTTTCCTTATTGGAAAACAGCTTTGAGAAGCAGAGACTGGTCGATCTGGCGGTTGATGATATCAGGCTGAAATACGGAAACTTCAGTGTGTTTCGGGCCGGATTCCTCCATTCCAGGCTGGCGCCGATGCAAGGCGGTATTGTCGAGGACTTCCCGATAATGACAAGTATTTTGTAACGTAGACATTAAGGAAGGCGGTATCGATGAAGGCATAGGCAGGTATTCTATAAGCGTGATATCTATGAAGGTATAGACATGTATTTTATGACGAGGCGATATCAATGAAGGCGATGGGCAGGTATTCTGTAAGTGTGATATTGATGAAGGTATAGACAAGTATTCTGAGGGTGATATCGATGAAGGTATATATGAAGCACATCAAAATGATAGCATGGTTTACAGAGCATGGGATGCTGACTCCTTTGAAGTTTCAAATACAGGGCAGTGATAACGACCTTGTCACTATCAAGGTCGATAATATAACGGAGAGGGCAGAGGAGAAGCTGGCCGGAAACAGGATGATGATTTACAGGTGCCAGAGCGAGATCGATGGGCTCGAAAAGGTATATGAGCTCAAGTATGAGGTCGGGACATGTAAGTGGTACTTGTATAAGATGTAAAAAACGCCGGGAAAACGCCGTTTGCATTCCATTAGTTGTAGATTTGAGCAATGAGAAAGAATATTTGCACATTTGAGGATTATCCATGAAGAAGGCAGAAAGATCAAGCCGGGGTGTATTGAAATACTTTGAAATGTTAAGAATGTACGGGTTTTGCCAATAAAGGAATTCTGTACTCACTTATCATATAGTTATAGTTATTGGAATAAATGCGTTATAATGAATACAAAAATGCAATCCGAGGCTTATTGAGTATTACTGGTGATTACCTAATAAAGTTAATAAAGAATGATTAGATAAATGTGGAGAGTCAGGCCTCGACACGTGGAATGCTGTATACTGCTATTGTCGTATGGACGTAATTTATGAGGTCACATAGCAAGTGTTTGACTATATGGAAGATTATTGATATTATTTGTGCAGCATAGTCTGAAATACGAGCTAAAGATGATTTGTGTAATTCTACCAATAAACAGGAATTTGGAGATTTGGATGGTGGATAAAAGCAAAATGGAGCTATATAGATTATTACTGAAAATATTGATGTGGGTATTGATAACAGGCTTTGGGTGTAATTTCGTGATGCAGACAATATCCTATTCCTTCTATAAAAACGCAAAGCAAATGAAAGAGATTGACGTTACTCCTGAGCATATTCAGTTTAGTGAAAAACTGTCGGGATACGGCTATAATCTTACAAATGTATCTGATAATATTATTCTGTTTTTTGGCGGTTCAAATTATATCGCTTATAATTCAGTCGGATGCTTTGGTGGAGATTTTGATTGTCCATTTATATCGGCTGATTTCTATGGTAGTCAGAACAGCAAAGGCAAAATGAATCTAAAATCAATGCAGAATACAGCGATAGATTTATATGATTGGGCAAAGACAAATTATCCTGACAAAAAAATAGTTGTTATGGGACATAGTTACGGTACAGGAATAGCTGCTTATCTTGCAAGTGTAAGAACTTGCGATAGCCTTGTTCTTATGGCGGCATATCGTGATTTGTCGGATTTATATAACAAGATTATTCCGATTTTCTGGGGACCATTCAAGGTATTTATATCAAATAATATCAGACTGATCGATTATGCTCAAAATGTTATTTGCGATACCTGCATAATCGGCTCAAATTCAGATAAAACACTAAATGCAGACTTGCAGCATAAAGTAAAAGATTGTTTTACAAAAGCACAGATAGAGATATTTGATGGTGTAGACCATGAAGGCTATCTGAAAAATAAGTTAGTAATTGAATATATCAACGAGATACTTCACTAATTTGTAAATTCCAATTGTATATGAGATTATTATCTTTATTGTATAGTTGGGGGTAGTTCACTAAAAAATGGGCTCACCCGAACTCTTGTGTGCAACGAAATTGCCGATAATCCATAAAACTCACATTGTTACTCCGAGTACCTACCATTAGTTGTAAGTCTGAGCAATGGAACATAAAACATTCGCACAAGCATAAATTTTTCGTACCGACCGATTGTACAAACGCCATCTACAAAGAAGCCTGCAGGCTTTTTGATATCATGTGGAAGGGCGAAGCGATAAGGCATCTGGGAGTCAGGGTATCGGAGCTTTGCGGGAATGATTTTGTTCAGATATCCTTATTGGAAAACAGCTTTGAGAAGCAGAGATTGGTCGATCTGGCCGTTGATGATATCAGGCTGAAATACGGAAACTTTAGTGTGTTTCGAGCCGGATTCCTTCATACCAGGCTGACACCGATGCAAGGCGGCATTGTCGAGGACTTCCCGATAATGACAAGTATTTTGTAACGAGGCTTTATTAAGGAAGGCGGTATCGATGAAGGCATAGGCAGGTATTCTATAAGCGTGATATCGGTGAAGGTATAGGCAGGCATTTTATGACGAGGCGGTATCTATGAAGGGTAGACAGGTATTCTATAAGCGTGATATCTATGAAGGTATAGGCAGGTATTTTATGACGAGGCGATATCAATGAAGGCGATGGACAGGTATTCTGTAAGTGTGATATTGATGAAGGTATAGACATGTATTCTGAGGGTGATATCGATGAAAGTATATATGAAGCAAATCAAGATGATAGCATGGTTTACAGAACACGGGATGCTGACTCCCTTGAAGTTTCAAATACAGGGCAGTGATAACGACCTTGTCACTATCAAGGTCGATAATATAACAGAAAGGGCAGAGGAAAAGCTGGCCGGGAACAGGATGATGATTTACAGATGCCAGAGTGAGATCGATGGGGTTGAGAAGGTATATGAGCTCAAGTATGAGGTTGGGACATGCAAGTGGTATTTGTATAAGATGTAAAAAACGCCGGAAAACGTCGTTTGCATCCCATTAGTTGTAGATTTGAGCAATGAGAAAAAATATTTGCACATTTGAGGATTATCCATGAAGAAGGCAGAAAGATCAAGCCGGGGTGTATTGAAATACCTTGAAATGTTAAGAATGTACGGGCTTTGCCAATAAAGGAATTCTGTATTCACTTATCATATAGTTATAATTATTAGAATAAATGCGTTATAATGAATACAAAAATGCAATCCGAGGCTTATTGAGCATTACTGGCGATTACCTAATAAAGTAAATAAAGAATGATCAGGTAAATGCGGAGAGTCAAGTCTCGGCACGTGGACTGCTGTATATTGCTATATCATAAGGGTTCAGAAACCTTGAAGGCGAGGAATTAGAGAATGACAGTCAACAACCCGGAAAAAATTGAATGGCAAGGAGTGATAGTATCCATCCAACCGCGCACGACAGTATGGCGGTACAGGCTTGATAACCGCACTCACTATCATCGTGGCTACAATCTGTTTCTTGATGGCGAAGCCAACGGAATAAAGACTGAATTTTCCGTAGCTATATCGGAAAAACAGCAGCAGAAGCTTATCTTCCGAATTGGTGATGTGGCAAAAGGATCTGCGTGGACAAAGATGTATGAGGTGAGTGACTACGCTGACTACTACCGTGCCGGAAGCTTGAAAATCATAAAGAAAGCCAATTTAACTGCAACTACTCCTCCCCCATATCTGATAGAGCCGCCAGATATGGCTGCCTATGAAGAACGTGGTGCAAGAATGCTGAGTTCTTCCAGCTACAAGGGCAAATGTTTTCAATGTGCGTGGGCGACAATGTCGGCAGTTGAGATTGAATATAATTGGGGCGTGACCAAGAAGTACCGCTTCGAAAGCTTTTGCTATGGACCCAAGTCATGCAAACTGTATAAAATGGGAAAACCACGCGCCGTGCCATACAAGGACTGTGGTTCGGTCTATGACGAGGGTTGGATGGACGACCTCTGCACAGAGCGACGTGGATTGGATGACTAATTGACCTGGCCGTTAATGATTTTGTGGATTAATCTGAAATATTCTACTCCAGGTATTCCTCAATCACTTTATTAACTGCATCAAAGAATGAAAATAGATATTCTTCCTGGCCGTCTTTGTCAAGGGACTTGAAATCTTCATATATATCAGGCTTCATGACAAAAGCAAGCCCTTCGTTATCCGATAGCACACTGAATAAATCATTGTTTTCCCGGGTTAGCTTTTTCATCCGCTTGACTAAATCAGAATTCCAGTCAATCTGCAGGTCAATTATGAATGCAGGTTTTCCATCAGTTGTAAATGAATAGGTATAATATTGAAAATAGAATAAAAGCCATGCGCTTTTGTTATTGGTAACGCAGTGGATAGAATAACCATGTCCTGAGTGGGCATTGCCAAAGGATCTGTTTTTATTAGTATATGGAGCATAAGTGAATTTCCTGCCGTCCCCGGGATGCAACTTTATTATCTTCTCGATCAGGTTGTTAACATACAGCAATGATTTGAGGACTCTATCATCCAAACGGATTTCACCGATTTCTGTCATCTTGATGACCTCCTTGATATATTCTTTGTATCCAATGACCAGTGTCTTTTCCTCTGAGTTGAAATCGTTAAGTTTTCCGGTCAGAGAATTGATGAGGTCTTCCCAGTAAAAAATTTTAAAGCCCGCATCCACCCCTTGGTTCACATTGGTTTGGGAGAGTCTGTGTGCAGAAATCAACCTTTTATAATGATCTGCTGCCTTGAGTGTTGGATCGTCATTTATTGCTTTGTTGTACTGATCAAAATGGTAATTGGTATCCCATATTTTATTCTCAAGCAAAATACTCCCTTTACCCGTTTTTATCAAAAAGTCTATTTGATCTCTTTGATTGGTATTGGTTGACGAGCCACTCCTTTCAAATACATATTCTCTGATACACTCCTCCATCTTCTCATCTGCTGGAAAAGGTACATCCATGAATTCCAGTAACTTACGGGCAAACTCCGGCATAATACTCATCATACACCATGTGATATCAGAAAGATCATTCTCTTTCCCCAGCCTTTTTGATAAATGCCGGAACATTTTATTTATCAGTTCTTGCATGTCCATATTTATTCTCCATACATTTGAAATAATAAGTATGTTTTATGTGGTTTACATATATTATATCAATATAGTCATTATCTGTCCTGGTTTTATGATATAGTAAAAATAATAAACGGTATTAAGGTGGGCATGAAATGAAGAATGTACTCGATTCAATGAAAAGGATCTGCAGCAGATATCTGCTGGAGGAAAAGGTACTCATAATGCCGTCTTTTTCAGCCGGCAGGCAGCTTATAGAGGCAATGACACGAGAGAATATATCAAGCCTGAATCTAAACGTCGAGACACTGCAGGATATTGCGGCTGAGATATGTAAGCTGCAGTTGTTCAAGAACGATATTTCAGTTATAAGCAGTACTCGTGGAGCTTTCCTTATAAATGGAATCATAAAGAGCCTGATGGAGAAGAGGGCATTATACTATCTCAATCAGTTGGAAATGACACCCGGAGTATATAGTTCTATATATAATGCGCTGCTGGAATTGAGGTTTTCAGGGTACACGAGCACTGAGCTGAAAACAGATGTCTTTGTCAATGAAAGCAAGGGAAATGACATCAAGCTCATATTGGACGAATACGAAAAGGCTTTGACCACTTATAAATATATCGATGAACCTTCTTTATTGAGTCTTGCTGCAAAGCTGGCAGTCAAGGATCAGGATAAAATTTATATAGTACCGTCCAACTTAAGTTTGAAGCCGCTGCAGAAGGAGTTTTTACAAAAACTGCTGAATGACAAGTGTGAGATTCTGCATTTCAGTAACCCAAAGGCTCTTGCAAAACCAGCCTCATATTTCATTCAGACTGAACAGGACAATGTGCAATTCTATAATAGCTCTGCATGGTTATTCGACCAGGCAAATATGCCGGGTGATGTTGAAAAAAGCTTTATAGATCTATTTCAGGCGTATGGCGAGATAAATGAGGTGAGAGAAGTCATTTCTCAGATCCGGCAATCAGGTATACCACTAGACCGTGCCGCTGTCTTTATTACATCACATGAGCCGTATTCTCAGCTCTTTTACAATATGTCACAAAAGCATGGACTGCCGGTCAGTTTTGGCGATGGTATCCGGATCAGCAATTCCAATCCTGGCAAATTTCTTACGGCTTTATTGAATTGGATCGAGGCGGATTATCGGCTATCTGTATTCATCGATATGCTCAATAGCGGATGTGTGCGATTGAATGCAAAGAACCTGAGTACGGAGGATATGAATGCGAAGAACGTGAGTACGGAGGATACGAATCCGAAGAATGTGAGTACGAAGGATACGAATGCGAAGGATACTGGGGAAAAACCACCCATGGGCAGGATAATAAGACTGTTGAAAAAGTCCGGGATAGGCTGGACGAGGAGCAGGTATGACAAGCAGCTGGACAAATTAATAGCCGAACTTGATGCTAGACTTGTCAATGCCGAAGGCAAAGAGAAGGATTGGATCCTTTCAGAGATGAACACAGCCAGAAACGCTAAAGATTTGATAGATGGCATACTGACTCAAATACCTGAAAAGTCTGCGACAGGTGCGCTGTATCTGGGTAGTTTTGTTCGTGGGCTTGCAGCCATTTTGAAAAAATACTGCAATATTAACAGCGAACTTGACGCGGAAGCCCAGGGCACACTTACTCAAACATTGGAAGATCTGGCCGGGGACCCTGATATGGAAATATCACTAAACGAAGCGATTGCTGCTGTCAGGAATATCACTGACAATATACGTATAGGAGCATCTTCTCCGAAACCGGGACATCTTCATATCTCGCATTACCGGAAAGGGGTGTGGGTACACAGGGATGTCAACTTTATTATAGGCCTTGATTCACAGCGATTTCCGGGCAGAACCTGTGAAGATGCGATACTGCTGGATAAGGAAAAGAGAAGACTCAAAAGCGGTTTCGATCTTGGAAAGGATAAGCCCTCTGTAAACCAATATGAAATGTGCCAGTTGATTTCGTCCTTACAAGGTTCGATTACTGCCGGCTATTCATTCTTTGATACAACGGAGAACAGAGAGATATTTCCCTGTTCTCTACTGTTGCAGCTATACCGTCTTAACTCTTCTGATATGACAAAAGACTATTCGATGCTGCTGGAATCATTTGACCGGCGGAGTGGTTTTATTCCGGACAACACAGACAATGCTTTTGACGAAGCTGAATGGTGTCTTGCTTTGGAGTTTTCCGGAGATGGGGTTGACCAGAGTGAGACTCCGTTGACAGACTTCTATGAAAATCTGAAGGCGGCGCAGAATGCCCTGGAAAAGGCCAGAAGCGGCGAATTCACTGAATTTGACGGCAATGTCAAGATGCATGATGCGATAGATGCAGAGTCAGAGGATCCTGTGGTTTACTCATGCAGCCAACTGGAAACCCTTGCAACATGCCAATACAGGTATTTCCTCAAATATGTGCTGCATATCAAGCCGCCGGAAGATGTGCAGTATGATCCATTGATCTGGCTCGATCCCTTAAGTAAAGGAACACTTTATCATTCTATATTCGAGGAGTTCTACAAAAAGCTTGATCCATTAACTGAGAAGCCAAATGTGGAACAGCATTGGCAGTTACTGGAGCAAATAGCGCTAGAAACTATTTCAAAGTGGAAAGATGAAATCCCTCCGCCAAATGAGGTCGTATTCGACTATGAATGCAGGGATATCCTGGAGTCATGCAGAGTCTTCCTGAGCGGTGAGGAAGAGTACTGTCAAAGCGCTTCGCCGATTCTTTTCGAGCAGTCTTTCGGGATCATGGACTCTGACGGTGAGGAATCCGGAGCTGCCGATCCGGTCCCGATAGATCTGCCATCAGGCAAGAAGCTGTATCTTAGGGGGAGAATAGACCGTGTCGATACTTTCGAAGACGGATCATATTCCATAATCGATTATAAGACGGGAAGCACTTATGGGTACTCAGAAAGGGACCATCTGAAGGGCGGAAGGCAACTGCAGCATGCATTGTATGCTATAGCTCTCGAAAAGATCCTGAAGCAGAAGCGGCCGGACGCTGACCCACATGTAACCGAGGCAGGATATCTGTTTCCGACTGTAAAAGGAGAAGGGCTGAGAATCATGCGGCGCCAGGACGACAGGTCAAAGATACTCGCTCTTGTGGATGATCTGTTTGACATACTTGAGAACGGCAATTATTGTATGACGGACGATTCCAATGACTGTAAATATTGCGACTACTCATCTATCTGTCAGGTCAGCGTCATAGGCGATTCCCTGGTTGAAAAGAGGAACGATCCTGCAGTCCAGGGTTTGGACAAAGTAAGGAGGCTGAAGGAATATGAATAAAATCATACCGGCAGATCAGGCTGCAAGAGATAAAATAAGGGATGGACTGGATACGAATTTCCTTGTCGAAGCAGGAGCAGGCTCCGGGAAAACCACAAGTCTGACGCAGCGTATGATCAGGCTGATAGAAACAGGAACATTCAAGGTAGACGAGATCGCAGCCATCACTTTTACGAAAAAAGCTGCTTCCGAATTGAAACAAAGATTTCAGAATAAGCTGGAGGAAGCATATCGAAAAAGCAACGGAACAGAACAAGAAGAAAAACTGCATGCGGCATTAATGGATCTCGACAAATGCTTTCTGGGGACGATCCATTCCTTTTGTTCCGCCATTTTAAGAGAAAGGCCGGTTGAAGCCGGTATCGACCCTGAGTTTGTGGAGCTGGATGACTTGCAGGATAACATATTGAAGCAGCAGGCATGGGAGATTTATACGAGTGACGTGAAAATGAACGATCCGGATGCTATAGGACGGCTTGACAGTATCGGGGTACGAACGGAGGACCTGAAGAATTGTTACATGCTGATCAATAACTTCCCGGATGTAAAGATAATGTATTCCAATATACCGAAGCCTGATTTCATGCCGGCTTACGAGGCTATCGTCCAATTGGCGGAAAAAGCAGCCGCATCGATTCCTACGAAAGAACCTAAAGGTGGTTATGATCAACTGCAGAAGGCTATCAGAAAAACTCTATGGCTAAAGAAGCAGTTCGATATGAGCCAGGATCGCTACATATTACAGGTCCTTGCAATGTTCAGGGATGAAGTCGGTGTAACACAAAACAGGTGGAATTCCAAGGATGGGGCAAAGCAGGCCCGGGATGAGTTCAATCAATTGATTCCAAAAGAAGTTGTACCAGTGATGAGAGCCTGGAGGGAATACTGCCATGGAATCATTATGGAGTTCCTGTTTCCGGCCGCTGAGTTTTATGAAAGACTGAAAAAAGAAAAGTCAGGTCTCAATTTTCAGGATCTGCTGATGAAGACTGCAAAAATGCTGCATGATAATCCGGATGTACGTGAATACTTCCAGGAAAAATATAAGTGCCTTTTGGTGGATGAGTTCCAGGATACAGATCCGATACAGGCGGAGATCATGTTTTACCTCACAGGAGGGGATTTGAATGAAACGGATTGGCAGAAGCTGATCCCTAAGAAAGGATCCCTCTTTGTAGTCGGTGATCCGAAGCAATCCATTTACAGGTTCAGGAGAGCCGATATCGATACATACAATCAGGTGAAAAAAATCATCCTGGGATCCGAGGGAGAGGTACTGGATCTGACTGCAAATTTCCGCTCCGTTAAATCATTGGGTGATTGGTTCAACCCTGTTTTTCAAAATTTATTCCCGGAAACGGAAAGTGTGTATCAAGCCCAATTCAAGCCGCTAGACACGGTCAGACCGGAAGATGCGGGATGCAGCAGCGGTGTATATACACTTAATATACCGTCGGAGTTCACAAAGAAGGATGAGATCGTAAGAGAAGATGCAAATAGTATCGCAAGCTATATAAGATGGGCTGTAGACGGTAATTTAAACCTGTCGCGTACCGCAGAGGAAAAGGAGAAAGGGATCGATAGAAAAGCACAGTTCAGCGACTTTATGATAATACTCCGCTATAAGGATTCCATGGAGGTATACGCACGTGCTTTGGAGGAGCTTGGTATACCTGTGATGATGACAGGCGGGAGTTCGATCGGAGAAATGCTTGAAATGAGGAACCTGGGACTGCTGCTGCAGTTTTTAAGGAGCGCTGATGATGAGGTCCTCCTTGTATCTGTTTTGAAAAATGTCTTTGGAATAAGTGATGATGACCTTTATCAATGGAAAGCTGCTAGAGGAAGATTTAGCATTTTTACAGATAAACCAGAAGGGGTCGAAGAAAAATGCGGGGCCAGGTTTGAAAGTATATTCCAACAGCTTAATGAATACCTGAGATGGACCAGAAAATTTTCTCCATCTGTATGCCTGGAAAAAATAATTATCGATCTGGGGCTGGTACAGTCTGCTTTATCTGCAAATGCAAAGAAAAGCAAATGCGGCAGTATCTATATGATACTTGAGATGATACGGAAAGCAGAAGCTGATGGAGCTGCTGTATTTTCGGATATGGTGGACAGGTATCTCGGGATCCTTGAGAATGGCATCGAAGAAGAGCTTGATATCGTTACCGAAGACAAAAATGCTGTTCGAATAATGAACCTGCATAAGGCTAAAGGGTTGGAGGCGCCGGTCGTATTCCTTGCTCATCCATATAAAAGAGTTTCACATGAGCCGGATTTCTACATCCAAAGGATAGGCAGCACACCAGAGGGGTATTTCATTATCACAGAACCAAATGGTCCATATCACACCGAAACCATTAGCCAACCGGAGAATTGGCATGTATTTTCCGCCAATGAGCAAAAGTATATAGGTGCTGAAGAAGACAGACTGCTATATGTTGCAGCCACAAGAGCAAGAAATATGCTTATAATCAGCAAAAGCGAGAAAGGAAACAGTAAGAACCCATGGGAGGCTCTACTTAAGAATATTGATAATGAAAACCAACTAGCGAAGCATCCTGCTACAAAACCGAACGAGGAGAAAGCCGGTTCGACAGAACCGAGCGATGAGAAAGTCGGTTCGAAAATTACAAAGGAGATGTTTGACAATGCCAGATCAAAATGCAGTGAATGGACTAAATGCATTAAGCAAGCAAGTTATGACAGCATCTCACCTACAGGCTTAAAAACCGAGTACAAGGGCACCATAAAGCAGGAAGAGGGAAAAGGCACTGTTTGGGGTATCTGTGTTCATGCTGTATTGGAAGCGCTGGTCAACGGAACTCAGGATCTTGATGCCTTCATCTCACTTACACTACTGGAAAATGGATGCAGTGAAGAAAGGAAAGCAGAAGTTGATTTAGTTATTGATGAGTTTAAAAGGACCGAACTGTGGAAGAGGCTGGAGCATGCTGAAAAGAAGCTTACAGAAGTTCCATTTTCCTTAAATATCGATAAAGAGCACGCTTTGTACAAGTATTTGAAAGATAGTCCAGATATTCCTACCCATCTTTCCGGGGTGGTAGACCTGGCTTTCCGGGAATCCGACGGGTGGGTTATTGTAGACTATAAAACCGGGTCGTTTAAAACAGAAGCGAATATAGCTGAACTAACCGAAGTTTACACCAATCAGGTGAAAATCTACTGTGAAGTTTGGGAACTGCTCACAGGCGAAAAGGTCAAAAGCGGTCAGCTATACTTTATCGGTGCAGGGATAAGAAAAGTGAAATAAGCATAAGGAAAGTTTGAGAGAATCCCGTTAAACAAATAAAATTAACGGGATTTTCTATGGGCAGAAACGGGAAATGTATTCCTGCCCTGGGCTTTCGATTCCATCCAACTTGATTTCGGTACCAAGGATCTGGATTCTATCACTCAAATTCCTAGATGCTTATGGAAAATATTTAATATAATAGGTAAAGTAAAAGGAATAAGGGAATTGTTGTTGAAATAATATCGTAGGAACAGTATATTTCTGTACGGGGGTTGTCAAATGTTAATGCATAATGATACCGCACCGGGCTATCAGCCGCTAATGCTTTTAAGGAATGTGAGCTATCCGAATTTTCAATTATATTGTGTAGCGGGTAAAGGAGTGATGCCTGAAAAAGTATTGAGAATTGCCATTCTAGAAACATATAAATGGCTTCGTCAGCGGTTTAGGGCATTTGAGCTTCCCCAGGAGTTGATCTGGCCTGATCCTGAGTTATGGGATTCGGTAGATATTAATGATTTTAGATCCTTTAGGATTGATGTAGGTTATATTCTTGAGGTAGTATGGCTGCCAGCAGAGAAAATATGGGCTCTACAGCTTACAGAGCCAGATATGGGGACGCAGCCAGGTGCAATCAGCCAACCTAGACCACCCGTTCCCGGCAGGCTGTTTGACACTAGTATTGCATACCGTATTGTGGAAAATCAAGTAGAGTGCGGGTTTTGCACCACTGTCTCAGAACCTGTTGGCACAACAGCTGACTGTGAAGTCTTTAGGTTAGCATTTATAAAGTATCTTGCTCGCAATCCTCAGGTGGGCTTATGGCATAATTGGCAGATGACTGATAATTATCACATGTTGGAAAGCATTGATAATATCAAAGCTCTTGGAAAATGGATCAGGAGCAATGAAAGGATGCTGCCAATTGTTTTAGTTGTCGAGTATAGAAATAATCGAAAAACGTCGAGTTTGCCGGAATACAAAAATAAGACCGACCGCTATTCCGGATGTACATTTAGGGATGAAGCCAGCATTGTCACTGGACCGTTTAGCGAACAGATTCTTCCGGCACATTTGAATATTCCAGATAGACTTCCTGTAAAGAATATGTATTTTTGCGATCCTTATGCCAGACTTGACTTTATAGATAAGGAAATGACAGATGACAAGGTTGCTATAAGTGCTACAACCACCTATGATTATAAGGCTGCTTTGTCTGCGGGGATTACTAGTGAAGAAGCAGTCTGTTGCGGTGATAATGATATCAATCAGGAGAAGGAAGGACTGCTTCCGTTTGACCTTTCCAATCTTACTCGATACAGAATGGGGTATGCGCAATTCTTTGTTCTACCCGTCAGGCATATAAATGATTTCTGTATACAGACAGAAAGTCGGATTGACGAGGGCGATGTAATCATATTCGAACCAGAGACATTTGGAGGGGGAATCCAGCGGTATGAATACAGGCAGTTTCAAAGTGATACAAAAGCTTTCTGTAGTAAGCTTGAGGAACTCATCCAGTACTATCCGAGAAAAAAGCCTATGACCTTTGGGGATGTCATTTTTTTACCCGAAGCCAAGGCTATTGAAAGAGATAAGCTCCTCAATACGATCCGTTCCAAAGAGGAAATGCTAAATTATGCAGAAGGTAAACAACACGATATTGAAGACCGGCATAAAAGAGAAATATCCATCCTCCAGGGTCATTGTGACGACAAGGACAGAGAAATTAACCGTAGGGCTATTGAAAGGGAGAAAGTAGAGGAAAGGGTAAAAAGACTGGAGAAATCGCTTGAGAACCAGGAAAATGAATATAAGAAGAAGATAGCTGATATGGAGGCTGAAATTAATCGGCTGAATAGCTTACAGTTTCGGCCATCACACCCGAAGGAAGTAGCTGGATGGGTCGAAAGCCAATTCGAAGGTAGATTGATTTTTCACAAGCGTGCACAGGAACTTATGAATGACGTAGCCCCGAATACAATTGATCTTAAAATTCTTTGTGATGGGTTGGAGTATCTGGCTACAGATTACCGTGATGAATTAATCGGTAACATCAGAAAGGATGAAAGGGACAGTAACTGTCAGAACAAGTATGGAAGGCCTTTTAATGTCACACCGGTGAAGGGAATATCCCCTAAAATGTATCCATCTGAATATAAAATCAAGTATTATACCGGATATAAGGGGAAACCTGTAGAAAGCCCTTTGGATTTGCATCTCACATATGGAAATAGTGGAGAAAAAATGATTCGGATATATTTCCTTTATGATAAGGAGAAAAGGTTAATTGTTGTTGGTTCGCTTCCCAAGCACCTATCAACGGATAGTTAATAGACGTGTCTTTTTTGTAGATTTTACATGAAAATTGGAGGGATTTGTAGTTATATGTAGAAGATATTAACTTAGCCTAATTTCCATGAGGTGATGTTAATGTCTGATACGACGCAGATTGAACGGCAGCTATATATCTTATCACTGCTTTCGGAAAGCACAGACGGATGCACGATTGATGATATTATGAACTATCTGTTCAGGCTTGGTATCGAAGTTAGTCAGAAAACTGTTTCCAGAGACCTTGATGCTCTATCAACAGTCAATTTTCCGGTCTATGAGGAACAGCGTGATAAAAAGACTTACTACATTGCTAAAAAGTTTAGCCTTGATAATGTAAGCTTTACTCTGAATGAACTTATTTCTATATATTTTATTAAAGAGATGCTAAGTTCATATTCTGCATTGGAAATCGGTGAAAATGCTTCTCGGCTAGTAGACAGAATCATCTCACATCTGCCTCAGATCAACAGAGACTATATTAGCAGCTTGAATGAGCTGGTAAAGGTAAACCCGGCAGAAATATTGAGAGAAAAGAAATTAGATGCTGGTATGCTGAGTCAGATAAGAGATGCGATTGCTTTCAGAAAAAGGCTTCTGATCACATATAATTCATTTAATAACGAAGAACAGACTGAAAGATGTATTGATCCATATTTTTTGGAAATCAATGATGGATGTTACCATCTCGTCTGCTATTGTAACCTCCGCAAGAGCAGAAGAGTCTTTAGGGTGTCTCGTATCAGCAGCTTGAAGGTGCTTGACAAAAGCTTTGAGAAGCAGAAAGACTTCTATGAAGAATATCAAAAAAGTAAATTCAATAAGCTTTCAGGCGAAAAACAAATTAATTTAATATTGAGATTCAGCGGAATGGCGGCCAAATTTGTAAAAGAGTATGAATCAGAGAAAGCAGATAGGATAACATCTCTGGAGAATAATGATATCCTCTTTGAGAAGCAAACAACCATGACACCGGAGATACTAAAATGGGTACTTGGGTACGGTGCCAGTGTTCGGGTTATCGAGCCGGAGGAATTGAGGGAGCAAGTAAGGAAAGAGGCTGAGGGGATAGTGCAGAATATTTAGTATGACAATTATCCATGATTTATCCAAGATGTATGATAAAATTAGTGAGGTAGCTACTAAATAATTTGCAGGTTGTTCTATGAACAATGATGTTAAAGAAGAAGAGAATGCTATGATTGAGTATTTACACCTACTTGGTAATTAAGATATGTGCTTTGTACAATATAATGATAGCCGGTAAACAGTTTAAGATTAAATTACAGAAGTGGATGCTTTAGCCGATAACGGAGAAAATGCGAAAATCAAATAGATATCAGTATGGAGGCGATCAAGTATGGGTACGATTATAAAGCGTCAGGATTTCCTCACGGTCATTAAGCAGACAGTGCAAGGTGTGTTCGTGTTAGCTCCCAACGTGACCGTGCCGGTAAATGCTTCTGTCGTGAATGCTGGGCTTCTACTTAGTGAAAGGATGCTTAGAGTAAAAACCGAAGGTTTATCCACCAGTATCACAAGTGAGCTGGATAACATTATAGACGAAGACCACGGCGACATCCTCCTTGCAAACACAGACATCCTCTTTGCTCCAGAATACGGACTGGATGTGATAAAGCTACTTTTGCAGCTTGGCAGAAACCAGCGACTCTATCTAGTATGGCCGGGTGAGATTATCGGAGAACGATTGACATATTCAGAGCCAAGCAGATTTGATTATAAAGAATACAACCTCAAGGACTATGTGGACACATACGTTGTCTTGAGATAGGAGAGTGATAATATGAAGTATACTGATTTAATTCAATTTGACCCGATTGTTACGGTAATTGAGCTTAAAAGCGCAGATGATAATGAAAAAGCAAAAGAACTCGTGCGCAGCTATGTAATGAGTGACAACATGGCTGACCTTGTTTCTAATAAAATCATCTCCCAGTTAAAGTTGGAAGATGTCGTTGATAATAAGGGTGTTTTGGTAGTTGGAAACTATGGCACAGGTAAATCTCACTTAATGAGTGTTATTTCTGCCATTGCTGCAAATTCCGCATATCTTGAAGAAGCACAAAACGAGAAATTCCGTGCCTCCGCAAAATCTATTGCTGGTAAGTTTGAAGTACTACGTATTGAGATAGGCAGCACGGAAGCGTCTTTACGTGCCATCATCACGGGTAACATCGAGCAGGATTTGGCTCGACGTGGCATTACCTATAAATTCCCCGATGTCGGCAACATTACAAATAACAAGGATGCACTCATGGCAATGATGGCGGCTTTCGCTGAAAAATACGGCGAGAAGGGATACCTCATCATCGTTGATGAGTTGCTGGATTATCTGAAAAGTCGCAAGGATAATGAGCTGATGCAGGATATCGGCTTTATGCGAGAGCTTGGTGAAATTATAAAATCCACTCGCCTGCGTTTTGTCAGTGGTATTCAGGAAGTCCTGTTTGAAAATCCAACTTTCCATAATGTATCAAATTCGCTGCTAAAAATGAAAGATCGCTATGAGCAGGCTCTTATCCGTACTGAAGATATTGCTTATGTTGTAAAACAGCGTATTCTTCAAAAAACACCAGAGCAAAGAGCCATGATACGCGAGCATTTAACTCCTTTCTGCCCGCTTTATCAGAGCATGGCGGAGCAGCTCGACGAGTATGTGGATTTGTTCCCGATACACCCTGCTTATATCAGCACGTTTCAACGGATGGTAATCGTTGAAAAGCGTGAGGTCCTAAAAACCATCTCGGAAACAATTAGTGAAATCATAAATAAGGAAATTCCAGCAGGTCAGCCGGGAGTTGTTTCTTATGACACATATTGGAGTCGTATTAAGGGTGATCCAGCAAAGCGCGTTGAACCTGCTGTCCATGAAGTGCTACAAAAAAGTGGCGTATTGGAAGACATCATTCAACGTTCTTTTCCTAAGCCAGCATATAAGTCTATGGCGCAGCAGATCATTGCCGCACTAAGCGTTCATCGTCTGACGACTGTCGTACTCGATGCAAAGCTCGGTTTAACTGCGCAGAACTTGAAAGATGAGCTCACACTATTCATTCATCTGCCCGTCATGGAGGAGGATTTTCTGCTTACGACGGTTGAAACCGTACTACATGACATCATGAACACTGTCAGTGGACAGTTTATTGAATATAACAAAGACAATGGGCAGTATTTTCTCGACCTAAAAAAGGACGTTGATTACGACAAGAAGATTCAAGAGAAAGCGGACTTCCTCGGCGAAGACCGTTTGAATCAGTATTTCTATACTGTCATGTACGATGCTGCCGATTTGCAGCTCACTGAACACGTTACTGGCCGAAAAATATACGAATATCGAATCAACTGGACTGAAAAAAACATCTTCCGTGAGGGGTATCTATTTATGGGATTGCCAAACGGGAGGCCAACAGCACAGCCTCCGCAGGATTTCTATGTATACATGCTCCCACTGTTTGGCACAAAAATAATAGATGAACCAAAGGAAGATGAGGTTTATTTTACTTTCCAGAACAGCGAAAAGTTCACCACGCTTTTGAAAGAATATGCTGGTGCCAAGGAAATGGAAGTCATGTCCGCTCAGGGTGAGACTCGCTCTACCTATGCAAAACGTGCCACCTCCACGCTCAGAGATATTCGCCGTTATCTGGAGGAAAACAAAACCGTTTGTTTTCAAATATCATACATGGGTGCTGAAAAGCCAGTATTGGAATACCTGCGCGGAGCTCGCATGAACGAGATTACTGTGCGTGATGTTATCAGCATTGTGGCATCTAAAGCTCTCAGCAGCTGTTTTAACGAGCGTTACCCATATTATCCTGTGTTCAAAAAGCCTGTAACGAAAGACAACCAGGCTACGATGCGAGCTGAAGCTATTAATGCCATTGCAGGGAAAGCAACTCAGCTCGGGCAGTCACTTCTCGAATCCCTTGGACTGCTTCTTGATGGCAAGGTTCGTGTGGAAAACTCAAAATATGCTGCGTATTATCTTCAAAAGTTGAAACAACTTCCAGAAGGTAGTGTTTTAAATTCTTCTGATATAATGACATCGCTCAATGGGCAAGACATGGTTGATGAAGAATTTCGATTGAGCGTCATTTGGACTTCAGTGATTTGGACGGCACTGGTTTATAGCGGAAACTGTGTTCTTGTCGGTCCTGATAACAAACGATATGATGCATCGAATGTTGAGGAATTTATCAAGAATCCCAGCATAACTTATGACTTCAAACGTCTTGAAAAACCCAAGGCCCCTGCCGTTCAGCTTTTGCGTCGTCTGTTCAATAATATTTCCATCAATGATGGATTGATTGTTAATCCTAATTCTTGGGATGACGGCTGGCAGGAACTCTATAAACGTAGCAAGGAACTAAGCGAAGAGACCTTCCGGTACGACAAGCTTTTTAAAGGCTCTCTATATCTGTGGGGTGACCAAATCGTACCAACAAATCTTGCGGAGAAATATTGCCGTGAGATGGATGCACTCCGTACTCTTTATAATGATGTTCAGAGCCGTTGGAGTACACCTGCAAAACTTAAGAACTTCGATTATTCCGATGAGCAGCTTGATAACCTGACTCGAGGTACCGATGCGCTGGCAATCGCTCATATCATAGAGGATTTCAAAATATCGGTTCAGGATATCATGCAATATCTCGCAACAGCTGAAACAATGGTTGGTGGGAATGCTACGCTCAAAACCCGTTTCCAATCGGCAAAAGATAAATATCTTGCTTTACGAGATAAACTACTTGATGTTCATTATGACACATATAATACTGACGCATTGATAGATGAGCTGGAAGCTTTGAAAAAGAGCTACATCGAGTTCTACCTTGAGCAACACAAGTTATATCGCCTTGACCATGCGGGACTTAAACGTAAGAAAGCTATAATAAACGGTGATGAGATGGCCAAACTCCATCAATTGCTTGGCATTAAGGATATTCTCTCCACCGGTCAATATCAAGAGCTTTTGAATGTACACCTGAACGGGCTTAAGGCTTGCTATGAGTGTACAGCAACTGAACTTCAGGCAGCACCAATATGCTCCCACTGTGGTTATAAACCCGGAGATAAAGATAAGCCTGTCGTCGGAAAATTTGATTATATTGAAGAACAGCTATCTAAACTCGTTTCCTCGTGGACTGCTGCCATACTCAGTGCAGTAGATGACCCGATGCTGGACGATGACAAAGCGCTGCTCTCGAAAGCAAAGAAGAAAATCATCGATGAACTTATATCGACGAAACAGCTTCCCAAAACTATTACACCCGACTTTGTTTCTGCCGTAAACGAGCTGCTTTCAGGTCTTGATAGTGTTGAGGTTGATCCTGAACGTATAGAACGGGAAATGGTTTCTTGGGGACCGGTGACCCCAGAAGACTTTAAAAAGAAGATGGATGCACTTATCGAAAGCTACCTCGTTGGTCATGATGAGGAAAAAACACGGCTCGTTGTAAAGACAAAATACACGGAAGATTCTGGGGAGGTATAATGAGATGGAAGAAAGAAAACTTACTAAAGAAGATATCGATCGTGTGCGCGATATCGAAGGTTTCCCAATTGCGAAGGATGAGGATATCATTGCAATCTCTCGCCCTCCGTATTACACTGCCTGCCCAAATCCTTTTATAGAGGATTTCATCCGTGAGCATGGTACACCATATGATGAAGCGACTGACGATTACCATCAAGAACCGTTTGCTTCTGATGTCAGTGAAGGTAAGAATGATCCTATATATAACGCACACAGCTATCATACGAAAGTGCCGTATAAGGCTATCATGCGTTATATCTTACATTATACTAAGCCTGGCGATATAGTTTTTGACGGCTTCTGTGGAACTGGTATGACAAGTGTGGCAGCACAGATGTGTGGATCTTCTGATAACGCCTTAAAATATCAATTTGAACAAGCTATGCCAGGGATAACATGGGGCAGACGCAATGCGGTATTAAGTGACCTTTCACCTGCAGCGACCTTTATTGCATATAGTAACAACTGCTCGCCAGATGTTGTTGAATTTCAAGATATAGGTGAAAGTATCTTAGATAACGCTGAACGTGAATTGGCATGGATGTATGAGACACAGCATGTACAAAACGGACAATTACAAAAAGACTTCAAAGGGAATCCAGTCATTGGTAGGATTAATTATACTGTTTGGTCGGATGTTTTAATATGCCCAAGTTGTTCAAAAGAAATGGTTTTTTGGGATACTGCATATGATGACAAACAGGAAAAGGTTGTTCAAAAATTCCAGTGCCTACATTGCGGAAGCAGCGTAAGCAAGCGAGACTGTTCCCGTGCTCAGGAAACGATATACGACCCCATATTAGACAGACTCGCTACTGTATCAAAACAGATACCAGTTTTGATAAGCTATCAGGTTGGTAACAAGCGCTATACGAAGAAGCCGGATAAACAAGACCTCTCCTTGATTCAAAGGATAAACGAAACGAAAATTCCTTATTGGGTGCCTCTTGCCAAACTACCAGACGGTTTTAATACGGAACAACCAAAAAACTCCCATGGTTTATATTATACGCACCAGTTTTATACACATCGGAACCTGTATATACTCGCGTATATTTGGGAAAAAGCAAAAGGATCATCATTCCAGATAGTGGTGCAGTCTATTATAGCTACACTTTGCTCAAAACTCGTTAGATATAACATGGGGCATCGAGGTAATGGTGTTTTAACAGGAACTTTATACATTCCGTCCCTTATTGCTGAAGCTAATGTGCTAAAAGTACTAAGAAGTAAATTTGAAGATTTTAAGAAAGCTTATGCTTTATCTCAAACTTTTAATGGTGCACTCATTAACCTTGCGTCGACTACGGATTTGCGTAACATTGATAATGACTGTATTGACTACATTTTTACTGACCCCCCTTTTGGTGCAAACATTAATTACTCCGAACTGAGTTTTCTATGGGAATCTTGGCTGGGGGTTTTTGAGAATATTGCTGCAGAAGCAATAATGAATAATGTTCAACAAAAAGGACTACCAGAATATCAGCATCTCATGGAAAAGTGCTTTTTTGAATATTACCGTGTGCTAAAGCCTGGTCGCTGGATGACTGTTGAATTCCATAATAGTCAAAATTCGGTTTGGAACGCAATAACAGAAGCCATATTAAGAGCTGGTTTTATTATCGCCGATGTCCGAACATTAGATAAAAAGCAGGGTAGTTTTAAGCAGGTAACAACCACGACATCTGTTAAACAAGACCTTGTTATTTCAGCATATAAACCGAAGGAGTATTTTGTCCGCCAATTTACGGAACATGCTGGTGATCCGGAAATGGCATGGGAGTTTGTTCGTCAACATTTACAAAATGTTCCTATTGCTCCTGACTCTACAGGAAAAATCGAAGTGGTTTCGGAACGGCAGGATTACCTTCTTTTTGACCGTATGGTGGCTTTTCATATTATGCGCGGTATTCCTGTTCCAATGGATGCGCATACATTCTATGCGGGTCTAAGGGAACGCTTTATTCAGCGCGACGGGATGTTTTTCCTGCCTGATCAGGTAAATGAATACGACGAACGTCGTCAAAAAATGGAATTACAAGACCAGCAATTATCACTTTTTATTACTGATGAAAAGAGCGCCATTATCTGGCTTAACGCACAACTCGGGAAGGAACGCCAGTCTTACTCGGAGATACAGCCGAAGTTTTTACAGGACTGGCACCGTAACAAGTTCGAGCAGATGCCGGAACTCCTTGATATGCTCAAAGAGAATTTTCTTCAAGACGAGGATGGTAAATGGTATGTACCCAACCTTTCCGATAAGGCTGACCTTGAAAAGCTGCGAAGGAAAAGGCTACTCAAGGACTTCTACGATATTTATGTAAAAGGAACCGGACGAATCAAAAACGCCCGCACTGAGGCAATTCGTGTTGGCTTCGATGAATGTTGGCAAGAACGCAATTACTCCCTTATTGTAAAGGTCGGTGACCGCTTACCGGAAACTATCCTGCAGGAAGACCCCGCCATGTTAATGTATTATGATAACGCTGCAAATAGAATGTGAGGTGTGATACCGTGTTTACCGTTGGAGAAAGCGTAATAGATACTCAAAGTAATCGTGTTGTGCTCGTTGTTGAGGTACAAACGCTTTGGGGCATGACAACCTACAAGGTTATCGATATGATGACGAATGCAGTATATTCTGTTAATGCCGAGAACCTTGCATCTTCCGTGGCTGCATCCGCAGCTTCGGAGGCGTTTGTGCGTTTTGTCGCAGCATGGTGCAAGGTAAAAAATGAGCTTGCCAACGGTACGGTTTTCGACACCAGCGAAAGTGTTCTCCCGCTTCCTCACCAGCGATATGCATTAGAGCGGGCAATGGCATCAAATGAAGTCAGATATATGCTTGCTGACGAGGTTGGACTCGGAAAAACAATTGAAGCAGGCTTGATAATTAAAGAGTTAAAAACACGAGGTATCATTGAACGCGTTCTTGTAGTTTGCCCTAAGGGTCTTGTTACACAGTGGGAAGCGGAGATGCTTGAGAAATTCGGTGAGCGGTTTACTATTGTTTCACCTGAAGACTATGCAACTTTGAAAAAGATAAACCACGACCAGAATGTTTTTACACAATTTCCGCTGGTCATCAGTCCTATGGATGCTATCAAACCACTGGAACAACGTAATGGTTGGACACAGGAGCGCATCGATCAATACAATGATGACCGTATTGAGGCTGTCGTAGCAGGTGGATGGGATTTGATAATAATTGATGAGGCGCATCGTGTGGCGGGCTCTACTGGGGAGGTGGCACGACATAAACTTGGGGACATGCTCTCAAAAGCAAGCCCGCATTTGTTGCTTCTTACAGCTACACCACATTCCGGTAAAACGGAGCCTTTCCTGAGGATAATGCAATTACTTGACCGTGATGCTTTTCCAAATCCAAAGGCAGTGGTAAAAGAGCAAGTAACGCCTTATATCATTCGTACAGAAAAACGAGAAGCTGTGGACAATGAAGGAAAACCGCTTTTCAAAGAGCGTCATACGCATCTTGTAAAAGTGAAATGGCAAGAACGCCATAGTCTTCAGCAGGAGCTCTATGAGCAGGTAACCGAATATGTGCGGACCGGCTACAATAAGGCCATGCGTGAAAAGAAACCGTACATTGGTTTTCTCATGGTGCTGTTTCAACGACTGGTTTCCAGCAGTACTGCCGCCATTGCTGACGCACTGGAACGTCGCTTAGACATTATCACCACGCAGTCAGAACAGCTACATATGGCAAGTATCGGGGACTTAGCTGATCAAGAGATGGAGGAATCACTTGAAGAGGCATTAACTGTTCTTTCTGCCGGTATCGCTGAGGAGAAACTGCAGCTTGAGCAGCTTCTATCACTGGCAAAGCAAGCGAAAAATCAATTTATTGATGCTAAAGCCGAGCAGCTATGTGAGATTCTTCGTCTGCTGTCTACGCAGGAAGCTGATGCGAAGATTATTATATTCACCGAATTTGTAACGACACAAAAATTCATACAGGCGCTGGTTGAGGCGCGTGGCTTTACAACCTCTCTTATCAACGGTCATATGTCAATAGAAGAAAGAAATGTTGCACTGCGGCAATTTCGCCGTGAACGTAACATACTCATATCCACCGATGCAGGTGGTGAAGGTATCAATATGCAGTTCGCACATATTGTAATTAACTACGACCTTCCTTGGAATCCGATGAAGATTGAACAACGTATCGGTCGTGCAGACCGTATTGGGCAAGCCAAGGATGTCGAAGTCTTTAATTTCATTCTTGATGATACTATTGAAAATCGAGTGCGCTCTGTTCTTGAGGAAAAACTGGCTACAATCCTAACGGAACTGGGTTTTGATAAACTTCAAGATGTACTTAATAGTGATAGTGCAGATCTTGACTTCACCCAGGTATATATGAAAACTATAGCAGCACAGAGGTATGGAACATATTACACTGATGAGCTTGGCAAAGATATGGAAAAACAAGTCGGACAGGCTGTTAAGATCCGCGATATTATACGTGATGAAAAAACGCTTATGCCTGATAGCCAGTTTGAACGGCAACAACAAGCATTCCACAGTGTATTGCAGAATATGCTCACTCATTATAAAACTTGGAAAGGTTATGCAGTTGATCCGCTATTCGATTTAGAACTGTCAGTTTCCGACCCACAAATACAAATGCTTTTGGGCGATAGAATAGTGTGGCATAAAAAAGATGGCATTCCTGTTTTTGAAGTGAAAGGTGTAAATACCGAGAATGGCCTATGGTCATTATGGCGGATTTCCTTGAGCGATGGTGATGAAAACCAGCGCATGATTTCGCTGTTTATCAATGATAATGATGTCTATCGTCCAGCCGCATCTAAGCTGCTTTGGGATGAGATGCTTCACAATAAAATTACACTAAATATGTTGGGTACGGAATCACTTAACGATGACACATATTGCGCTATTCTCTCCCGTGCTGCTGAGCTGACTGAAGATACATTCCTTGAAATGAAGAATCATTATTATTCTTGGCACGAACAAAAATACAAAAAGCGCCGATATGCCCTAACACTTCGCATAGAAGCGGCTGACAAAATCGGTATAGAAAACATTCACGTATCGCGTATAAAAAAACTTGAAAGGCAGTTGCAAGAGCTACAGCAGGAATACAATCGACATAAGAGTATTTGTCCCTCGCTGCAGCCAATGTTAATATGCAAGGTGAAAAAGCCATGTTGAGAGATTTGCTTTTTGAAAAAGCTGGGCTGCCTTGGGTTGAACAGCTTATAATATACGATACTGATAACCTTGTTTCTCGTACTGCCGGAACTAACGGACTGTATTGGGATGAGTATAGCGTTTTTGAAGTGAACTGCTCTGAAGAGCTTCGCTTCATTTTTGAACGGGATTGCCGCCAGACTAAAGAACGGACCATTTTCATAATACCCAGCTTGGATATCAAAATACCTTATGATATTAATAAACAGTTCACAATTGTTACGCTGGGGCTTGACACAGTATTCCCAAGACTTGATACTTCTACCATCCGTGCCTCTCGCAATATTGATTTTGATTACTTGTCTGTAGCAACTAAGTATTTGAGTGGACGTCGTTTGACTGCAAAACAAACAAAAGCGTTTTTAACAGTTGATATGTTTAATCAGGATATAGTAAATGCTTATTCTGCAGCTGCTACACGAGAGCTTATAATGCGATTGGCATCTTGCAAGACATACCGCGATTGGACGCCAGTTGTAGACTTGCTGTGTAAACTTATGCTGCTGCGCGACAAAGGATTTACGATTAAAGATATTCAAGAGACTTACAGTTCAGTTGACACAACTTTCCGCAATTGGACTTCTGAGCGTTACTCGTCTCTCGCGACGGCAGCAGATATTAGCCAGCCTGTAATGCTTCATCACGTCTTGGACTTTGTGCGTAGAAATGGACAAAAACCAGCAGTCATTGTTATTGATGGTATGAGTTTTGTGGACTGGCAACTAATCCAAGAATCATTTTCAGATGCGCCGTGGAGATTGAACGTCAGTGCAGTTTTTTCGTTTATCCCAACGATCACAAGCATTGCTCGACAGTCCCTGTTTTCGGGGGCAATACCAGTGCAGAATCCGAAAACATTTTCTTTGGTTGATGAAGAAAAACAGTGGCGACATTATTGGATAGAGAACGGGCTCCGAGACGATGAGATATATTTCGGAAAAACTGAAACACCCGAAATCCCTGATAAAATCAAAGCAGCTGGAATTGTTGTGAATTTCATAGATGACCTGATACATAGACAGCTTCAGGGAATGTCTGGAATGGCAGTGGATATAGAAACATGGCTTAAAAACGGTACACTTCGAAGCATGATTGAAAATCTATTGTCCGCTGGTTTTGATGTTTTTATCACTGCCGACCATGGACATGCTGAAGCGGTTGGTATGGGCCGATTCACAAAGCCAGGACTTTTGACCGAGGATGTCAGTCGCAGGGCTGTTATTTATAAGGATTTTGCCGGTGCTGAAGAACTTGATAAATTCAAGGTTTACGAGTATGCTGGTACTTATATGCCGAAAAATTATCGCTATTTCCTCTTTGCAAACGGAGAGTGTATTGGTGATCGAGGCAATAAATATATTACACACGGCAGTGATTCTATTGAGGAATTACTCGTACCGTTTGTTAGAATAGGAGAATAACAGAATGGCAGAAAGAGTTGCACTTATAACTAGTATCAACAATGAAATGATGAATGAGTCCTTTGAATTATTTATTGCGGGTGTATCAAAAGAGGATGCCAGAGAACGTTTGGAGAATTCAATATCTCTTATTTATTCTGCTAAAGAGAACATTAAAAAGACCAGAATAGTTGTACAAAATATTTGGTATGACACTACAAAACCTTTGCATAATGAAGCGGTAGATGCGGCAAAGCAATTGTCTAGAGCAGAACGCCTACCCATTCATTGGGCTCTGTTGCTCATGCAATACAAAATCTTTTTTGACTTAAGTGAAACACTAGGACGTTTTTTTGAAATTCGAGATGTAGTAAAAGCCTCACAAATAAAAGAAGAGATGGGCGAAAAATGGGGTGCTCGGAATTCTGTTTTATGTGCAGTAACGAGAACATTAAAATCGTTGTGCGACATGGGCGTTCTTGAAAAAGTCGGAAGTTCATCCTACACAAAAAACCGTATTACAGTTTCTGATCCTAGAGTAGTGGCGCTTCTCTTCGCCGCAGTAATGATAGCAGCCGACCGGCAATACATGACTTGGGAAGCATTCATTGCACACTCTGCAATTTTTCCATTTTCTATTTGTGATGTTACGCAGGCAGATATGGCAGCAGTCCCGTATTTAGTAATGGAACGCATGGGTGAGCAGGTGGTTTTTCGCGTTATTTCATCGTTGTCATAAATTTTACCATTAACTATACTTTGTGCTTTTTTTCGAATTCGACCAAGATGGAGGGCATACAGACACTCAGATTAGCCTAATTAGGATATGAAAATAATGGGGGGTGGTTTAATTGGCAACCTTTCAAATGTTAACAGATGAACTGCTGGTAGATATCATAGAAAAGGCACGACGAAGAGTGGTGTATATGGCTCCAGGGATATGGCTTTCAGTGGCTAAAGCCGTATCAGGTTATAAGTCACAGAATGAGGGAGCAGGACTAGAAATTATTTTGGACCCAGACCCGCAAATTTATCGATTAGGGTATGGCGATATAGAAGCAATCAGATACCTTGAAAGCGAAAGAATATACCTTCGGAAATGCCCAGGTGTTCGTATTGGGCTGATTATTGCTGACGATGAAGCTTTGCTTTTCACGCCGACACCTCGCCTTGTTGAGGAAGAACCAACAAGTAAAAGTGCATTTGCTCCTAATTCAGTTACCGTCAGTCTTGAACAAGCCAATCAATTACTCAGTGCAATTGCGCCAAAGTTATTAGTTGATGAAATTATTGAACATAATATTGCTGTAAAAATACCACCTGTTGTAAGTGTACCCAAACCGGAAATAGCCATTGACGTTTTCAGTAGTAAAGATATGGAGGAGATTGAATCAAGTCTTGATAAGTGCCCGCCACAACAATTTGATTTAGCTAGACAAGTTAATGTATACTCCAGTTATATTCAGTTCGTTGAGTTGAGCTTGGAGGGGACTCACTTAACAAGGCATACAATTACGATACCTCAAGAATTGCTGAATCTTGTATCAGATGAAAAAGATCAGGATCGTTTAAAGGCTTCATATCAGCTTATAAGATCCGACAGTGCTCTATCAGGAAAAGTAATGAATGAAAAAGTTAAAGCACTGCGAGATAAGTATTTGAAATCGCTTGGAAGCCGCTATGGTACTGTAATGCTAAAACAGCATAAAAATAGTTTTATTAATGATATTGAGAAACTGCAATTAGAGTTAAATGAATTCAAAAATCACATTCAATCAAAACTAGAAGAAGAATTTGAAGCATGTAAAAACAATCTTATTAGTATTCTAGAGCCAATGGTTAAAAAGAATCCGCCAGATGAGCTCAAATATGGTATTAATACACGTGAACCGGATGAAGTTACAGTAAGGACGTATTTAGACGTGAAACTTGCTAGCATTATCCCTAAAGCAGAGCATTTTGTGAAAGATATGATTATTCGTTATGTCTTTAAGGAAGTCACATATGAAATGCTTCATGAAGAATCATTTATTGGTAATCTTCAAAGAGCTTTTCCTTATGCAGGATTACCTGATATTCCTATAAACGAATACAGAGCCGCTCCGATCAAGAAGTAATACTATATGGATGAGTGGTGTGCTAATTATACTAGATGGCCTGATAAACTTTTAACTTGTGGCTTAAAAATAAACTACCCATACTTTGACTGATTGGTATGTTATAGTGTAACTGAGCTACTTTAATAGCTAATAAATCCGGATAAGGTGAGCATTCATGCAAAATGATATTCTGGAACGATATTTAGCGTTAAAAGAATTAGTTATTGACCGCAAAAGCCAGTTTCAAAAACTTATGACTTTCATTGAAAATGAGACCTCATGGCTTAAGGCACCAGCGAGTACAAAATTCCATCTTTGTGAAGAAGGCGGGTTACTAAAACATTCAGTGAATGTCGCAGAAACAATGATAAGGCTGAAAGCTGCAATTGCTCCTGAAATCTGTGATGAGAGCTGTGTTATTGTTGCACTTTTACATGACCTGGGAAAAGCTGGAATGCCCGGAAGACCTCAATATCTGGTGAATGAGCCTATAGAGCGGCAGAAACAATACGGATATCCCGCAAGCATCCCATATAGGTTCAATTCGGACCTAACTTATTTGAGTGTACCAATCAGAAGCATTTACATTGCTTTGCAATACATCAGCCTAACCGAGGATGAGGTCCAGGCTATTGTTTACCATGACGGACAGTATGTTGATGATAATGCATCTGTGGCTACTCATGAGAGACCATTGACACTATTACTGCAATATGCCGATAGTTGGAGCGGGTTTGTAATTGAAAAACAATAAACTTAAGTACGGAGGTCTTATATGGCTGACTATGAAGAATTGAAACGATTATTCCATAAAGATATGGTAAATATCTATTTCAGGGCGAAAAAGGAATGTCATTATAATGCGGAAAGGTTCTTCCAGATGGTGGATTAGCGAGGTGGGCTGGAAACAGCAAGAGAAAACATGGTCAAATAACATCAAATATGATGAAGTAAACTTTTAATATGATTTTTCAGGAGAGGATAAAAAGCTAATTATCTTCGGGAATCATAGGAGGTAAATAATCATTTCTTACTCAATACTCAACGGGTCGATCTAGAAATTGTCATAAATTATGTCGAGAAGCTAAAAATTTGTCATCCCCTGTCCATCGGATGTGATACAGTGGAACTGTAGAATATTCGATGGAGGATGTATATGCCTGAGCAAATTGAAAAAACATTACGAATACTAAGGTTTTTGTCGACTGGTATTGTAAAATGGCAGCGAATGCTGGAACAGAATCACATCTTGTATCCTTATCCGGATGAGCTGCTTATTGGACTCGACAGTCTAGCTGTATACTGCATTGAGAACGGTATGGAGTATCCGACAGACATATCTGAAGCAGTACGTCTATTTTATACACCTATAGAACAATGGAATATTTTTTGTAATAGTCGTTTTTTCGAAGAGGATCAACTTTTATACGACGGGATGCCTACGGATTTTTGTTACAATCTTGCAATTACCACAGGTGATGTTGAAACAGAACTTACAGAGAAACTTATTATCGGTGTCATGGATACTTGCATAGCTGAAGGGAAACCTGATGACTATGTTAAGTTCCGAAGACAGATTATCGAACACCCGGTAATCTCCAAACATGACATTGTTTCCTGGTCTTTAGATACTGGAAATTGCTGTGCTGCTAATTTTCTAAAAGATGCTTATGAAGAGTTGCCTCCTTACACCAAACATAATGGAAAACAATATATATGCGGTAATTGTGGATGGGTCTTGGAATGGAGAAATGACATTCCACATTGTGACAGCCATATATGTTCCGTAATGACAAATCATTTCCGAAATAATCAGGAGTTGGTTAATTCAAAAGGACATATTTGGAGACTAAAACGGGGACTATTGCGTTTCGTCACAAGGCCAGGCCTCTACGAAATCAGATTAGAGAGCAAACTGAAGAAAATGGGGTTGGGTGTTGAGATGTGGCCAAACTTTGATGCATACGACCTCAGGATAACATTCCCATATGGAGAAATCTGGGCAGTTGATGTAAAGGATTGGGGTAATCCGTATTTTCTAGCAAAAAGCGTCGGTGATTTTCGTGAGGATCCTGTATGGAACCGTGCCTTTTATGTAATACCTCAGTACAGGAAAAGGTCATGTTCAGATTACAAGCAAATTTTTAGAGAAACATATAACGGATCCGCTAAGGTTGATCTTGAAATGGAAAATGATTTTATTAGGAAAGTGAAGCAGAAATTGGAGAAGGGGGTGAAAGAATGAGAGATATTATTTCATGGAAGAGAGAACTAAAAAAACAGCTTGCATCGTCATGGGGCGGCACAGATTTATCAACGAGCAGGATTTGTGATATAGAACTTGGCCTGTTTTTATGGGAATGGGTATCTCCCGAGGAATCGGTCGATAATTTGTGGGTTCTTCTGTCAGGTTATTCATTTAAGGCCCCAGTTTTTCAAGAGATGAATGCAGACATGCAGCGTGCAATCTCGACAGCAAGATTTTATTTGAAATATTACAAATCGAAACAAGTGTGGGCGGAGTATATAGATAGGTATAGAAAGGTGGACCAGATTGTAAGGCTTTATGACATTGATAATGACCATATCCTTATTCGGAGACATCCCAGCATTTGTTCTAATCGGGATTCGATATACCAGCAAACATTATTACAAAATCCGGGATATGCGGTTAATAAATGTGACTGGGCAAAACCAGGAAAAGTCTACTTCATATCAGATCGGAAGATTGAATCATACACTCTGCCGGAGAAGTGGCGAGAAGCGTTAAAAGAGAGTGATAAGCATAAGTTACTGCTACCAGATAAAAAAGTCAGAGAACCAATAACTGTTACAATGGACGAATTGATTCATACGGCGGAGTGGATGGACCGATCACTAAATGATTCTAAATGGCAAAGCATCATAAAGAGAATTAAATTGAAGGTACCATTAGGTGAGGGGGGACTACAAAACAGCGATTGTATTAACCTGAATGGGATTTATCATATTGCAGGCATGGTCAGTTCGGGAAAATCCATACTAATGAAAGTATTGGCTGTTTGGGCTGCCAGAAATAATTTTCAGATTACGCTGGTTGTTGACAGTGTGACTGCGGTTATGGAATTATGGGAGCTTATGTGGAGACTCGGTATTAAAGCTGCTCCGTTGCTGGGTTCTGTAAATAAGGATGCGCAACTGATGAAAATGCATATGGTAACACATTGCGATAGCTTATTCGATCTCTCTGATAAGGCGCCGTTTCATATGCTGAGTGTCATATGTCCGCTTAATGGTCTTCGTACAGATACCAGTATCAATAGACCGTTCAAGCCTGGCAATGAACCGTGTCGCAATCTCTACGAAAAAAATCCGCAAGAAGAGAAGAGCTCCGCAAAATGCTGCCCATTTTATTACAAATGTCCAGTGCAAAAACCAAATTTAGCTTTGGCTGATGCATCAGTATATATAGCAACACCAGCAAGTCTTATCTTTACATGGGTGCCGGGGCAAATATGCAGTAAAGGTATGCGTATGTTTGAGATGGTTAATAAATGCAGTGATATAATTATCTTTGATGAAGCGGATAGAGTGCAGGTAATACTGGATGAATACTTTTCTCCATCCCAGATACTGGCGGATGGGAAAGCAGAATCCTGGCTCAATAGATTAGGCAGTGCGGTTGAGTCTGCCTATTATCAAAATGGACGCAGTCAGTTGACCAACCCTGATGCTCAGTCATGGAAGATAGCTTACAGGAGCGTTCAAAATGCAGTTGACCAAATGTATTCGATGCTTATTATGAATGATGATCTTGTTAAGTGGGCTGCAAATGAGCATTTCTCAGCTCAATGGCTTATATCCAAGTTTATAAATGATGTGAAAATTGATAATGAATCCACTAAAGATCAATTGGAAAAGGATTTTTTAGTCTTTAAGAATGATCCAATGGGAGAAGGGCAAAATCATGTTCTATGTGATGTATGGTCGAGTATCATATCCAGAACGAATAATACCCAGGCGTTTGATTTGATTGTGAAATGGCTTGATGGGTATGGCATATCAAAAGAACAGGGTTATGTTGAAAGAATTGCATTCATTGTTATAACAGCTGTACTGGAGAAAAATTTGCTGAGAATGATCAATGAATGGGAAGATGCCGGAGATGCTTATGGATTGGATTCGAAGGACCTATCATTCTTTAAAAACCATTTGACCGATTATCTCCCAATTATTCCCGAATCCCCGATGGGAAACCATTTTGGGTTTAAATTCTATGATGAGAAAAAGGGCAATCCCGGTCGACTTGATGTGTTTAAATATTTAGGGATCGGAAGATGGATTCTTTCGAATTTCCCGTATATATTTTCTTTCTCTGATGGTGTACAAGGCCCCCACACAATACTTTTATCCGGCACAAGCTGGGCTCCTGGATCTTCATCTTATCATGTCCGGATACCTGTATCTGCAGTATTGCAGGCGCCAGAAAGAGAATTTATCAATATAGATAAAAGTGAGTTTTCCTTCAAACCGGCTTATTTTAAGAATGAACCGATCAAAATATCAGGCAGCGATCCTAAGGACCGAATAAGAAATATTCGAAGAATGGTAGATTACTTATTGGAAGATGGGACAGATATCAGTAATCACGGTCTCAGCATTTTGGAAGCGGAGCTGGACAGGCTGGGGATGGAACAGAAGCAGCTACTCATTTTAACAGGCAGTTATGAAGAGACAGATGAGGTCCATAAGTACCTGGCCAGCAAAATGGAACAAAAAGGAACACTGAAATCGGGAGATATTTACAAACTTATCCGCGATGTTGAAGCAGTTGAGCAAGAGGATGATTCGGTAATTCATAGAGGAGAGGTGGATACATTTGCTGCCAGAGGAGCAAAGATTTTAATAGCACCGCTTCTTGCTATTGAGCGGGGACATAACATTCTCAATGATGAAGGTGTTGCTGCTCTTGGAAGTGCATTCTTCCTTGTCAGGCCTATGCCCGTTCCTCAAGATATGATGGGAAGTACACTATTTATTAATCACTGGGCAATGGGAAAGATTTTGCATCCTGAATGGATTGATACAAGTAATCTTCGTGAGATTGGTGAAATAGGGAATCGATTCAGGAGAAGTGCGAACGGTGTATGGAGAGCAAGGATGAATAGCCTCTTTACCAGAAAGGGCGGCACAAGGACATTAAACCAAAAAGAACTGGAAGACTTGTACTGGACAAAACTTGTTCTGATCTGGCAGGTAATTGGTCGACTGATTCGTGGAGGGCAAAGTGCCAGAGCATACTTTATTGATGCCGCCTTTGCGCCGAATACGGCTAGTGGGACTGGTGAAGACAATGAGAAAACCAGCATGCTGATTGGTATTCAAAAGTTGCTTGCTCCTTATTTTGATGTCGAAAGTGATATAAATCGAAGCGAAAAGGAAATTGCCCAGGCGCTGTATGGCCCATTTTATAAAGCAATAAGCAATGTGAAAGGAATGTGATGATGTGAAAAATATTTTATATCCGATGGTATTTATTCCAAAACAGAATTGTGAAGAAAAAGCAGAGATCTTCTATATGAAGTTTCCGGAGAAGTGGGTAGTGAAGCTTACTGCAGTTTATAAAATGATTTATGGCAATAGGATCAGAAATTTGCCTGTTGAATCATTAAACTCTGTTATAGAAATGATATTTACAGAGATCGTAAAAACAGAGAAAAAGGCATTTGTACCAGGAAACAACTGGCTGATTTCTACAGAACCTGTGAATACAAATATTTTGTTGAATGTGGTTTACTCATGGATAAATCATGAATTCCTGGAGAGAACTAAGGATGAAATGCTGAGAGATAAAATTCTAGAAGTAAATGGGAAGCTGGATCAAAATGACTTAGTGTGGGAAAGAAAAGAAGTGTTTTTATTTCAAGAAAGACAAAACTTTAATCGTACAGTTGAACTGCAGAGTGAGTACTTTGATGCCATACCTGAATATATTTGCAACAGGCTATGCAACAAAGACATTATTTTTACTTTAAATGGTAGGCCGTTAAAGTTTAAGAGATGTAGAAAAAACGAAATGATGGCTTGGCCAGCCTTAATATATAAGACAGGCAAAGAGAAAAACTGGTACTACACTGTGGTAATTAATTTTTCTGTCCAGACGATTCCTTTCAGCAATACACCATATATTCTAATGAATGTCTCGACAAGGAAGCTGGCTTCTCAGCCGCTTATTGGGAAGTTGCCTTATGACAATAATGTTACTGTACTGTTATCCTCAAAAACATATTGGTATAATAATCGTGAAATGTCCGGGTTTACAACTGCCAAGATTAAGTATGATAAAAAAGCACAAGGCAAGGTATCTTGGAAAAGTACAGCCCATAAAATACTGGATGATCTTAGTCTAGGGATTCAAGTTCCGGAATTGAACGAATTGATTGCAGATCCAGAGACATATCTTAATTCTGAAAAATTGAATGCTGCCATCATTTTATCAAACTCTTTTACCAAATATAAGCATCCTGTTGGATCTGGCATGGGTATGAAAGATATGCGTGAACTGTACGATCAAGTTGCAGGGTTCATGCCGGAGTTGCAGAAGCTTGGAGCTGTAGAGAAAGTTAATCTTCGAATGAAAAGGAACTTGTTGATGGGCAGTCCAGATAAGGTAGATTTAGCTGACCGATTAAATAGTCTTTCGAAAATTATTGGCCCTGAAATGAAGATTGAAGTACGCTATGATACAGATATTATAAAAGATGCGCTAAAGGCTGCAATGGAGAGAATACTAGGTATTAAGGCTGATAGCAATGATGTGCAACATATCGAAAAGGATGGATTTTCTCTTAATCTGGAGTACTCTCAGATTGGCAGGCTTGCCGATAGACTTGATGGACAGAAACGATTTGCCGATAGGGTAAAAGATATTGAAAGTTCAGTGGGAAATGCCACGATACCTACAGGATGCATCATTGAACTAAAAGGAAAGGATGCCTGGAATTCGGGGGAAGACCCCAAAGGTGCTTTGCGGACGGGATTTGCCAGAACATCTAGATTGACACAGTTTATTACTCCCGAATCGGAGAATTCGGATGGAAAGACTACAAATCTAAAATCAAGAGCAGAAAATGCCGTATGGGATTTATTGCGACAGTTTGGATACTTGCCTTGCCCTCCGTCCCTCGGATTTAAAAAAAGCAAAGTGGATGAAGAGGTTTTGCTATTTGGCATATGGGTTTTGAATAAAAATGCGAGTGATTATAGGAATGCTATACGTTTTCCTGTGGTCGTCTATATGAATACAAAATCCACAGACATTTTACTGAAATGTCCCCTGTTTGACAAGTGGCTCCCTTATTCTCAGGGGCAGATTGAAATTTGCAAAAAAGTCAATTTGGAAGAGAAGGGTATATTCTTTATGAATCCGGATAACATCGCAAGATATATTCGGAAAGTATTGATGGAAGCATCTTCTGCAAAAAATGCTGTTATTCTGATGGACTCAATTAATATTAGGAGATATTGGAGGTGGGCAGCAGATAAGAATATACAAAAGGATAGGATCTGGGTGGATGATAGGAATAATGAGCTGAAAACAAGCACTGTTTCAGGATTGAGAATCATACGAGTCCGGCATGACGGAGAGGTTCCCGAATACTTCGCATGTGATCAGAATGGTGTAAAAGAAAGTTTTGCAAGCGGACTGTTTCGTGTTTCGGAAAGTGTTTTCTGGAGCATTGCGAAGAAACCCAAGATGCTACTGAGAGTGTTCCCAAGGGATTCAAAACTGGACAAGCCATTGAATGAGTTTAAGTACCCCGGTATTACTGAGATAACTCCAGTGATTCTGCGAGAAGAAGATAAAACAGAGGAATGGGCTTATGCAATACACAAACTTAGAGAGATGTTATCCTATTATGATGAAGTTGTTGCATTACCGGTACCACTTCACCTGGCAAAAAAACTGGAACAATATATTTATCAGGTGAAGTAAGGTGTTGCATACAGGGAAAATATGTTCCACTGCAACCATATCTCTTCCTTTTCTTTCAGATAAAAAAGTAAAGGAAGAACTAATCGAAAAAGAAAAGGTAAAAATTGATTACCTGATCGATGAAATTCTGAATAACTATAATGTCATTGTTGATAATGCACAACTTAACAGGTATAAGATATGGGATTACTCAAAAAGTGTTGCTATGGAGAAGTTTACGACTCTTCCTGCGAGTTTACAGCTCAACTCTTTTTTACTACAGGAATTGATGCATGAATATGCTGATAATCAGGTAAAAACGATTTTGCAAATAATTAGTCGCTAAGTAGTGATAATGGGGCAAAGAAGACAAGTTTCAAGAATAAAGCAAATTGCTTAAGTTAAGGGGGATTAAGATGTATTTATCGTTATTAAGTAATGAAAAAAACATTTGTTTTTGGACCTGGAAATATATATGTCAAGAACGGATGGAAATTTTTCTGATGAGGAGAAGGCCATAATTGATACTCACTGTATTGAAATGCATATTGACAACAATAGTTATGAATGTGAATTACCACTTGAAGGGGTATTATCAAAAATATCTAGTGAGTTTAGTGAGCAGGAAAAACGAATAGTATTTCTTGAATTGGCAGCAACAGTACTTGCAGACAAAGTCTATCATACTACTCATTTTGATCAGTTCCTTGAAGAAATTATGCAAAGGTGTTTTATTAAGATAACAGCTTGTCCATGAAACTGTAGAACCATCATACATAGTTAACCTAAGGCCACAATCACAATCCTTTTTGTAAGTATCATATAATTCAACTATTCTAATATCGTCATACCAAATTTTCTTTGGTTTATCTAAGGATTGTAAATAATAAACTTTTGTGTCGGTGAATATGTATCCTGCCTTGCCGGTCCCAGTAAGTGTTGTGTCATAAAAACCTATAATTGTGTTTCTATCAACACCAGATGCAAATTTAGCAATTGCATTATCTATTTTTTTAGTAGAGATATTACCGCCAAAATAGAACTCATTATTCGTACTAATTGCTCTATAATATTTTCGCAATAATTCAGCTATACAGTGGTAGGAGGACTTATTGGGTCGATAGGGGTAGGAGCTGTCGCTGGTAAAGCTACTGAAAAAGTTTTAGGTACCTTTATTGTAGATGATGCAGAGGAAATGGTACGAATTATTGAAAAAGTTTTTAGTGAAATGGTAATAGATTATCTATTAAATCAAAAAGAAGCAGAAAAAGCTGTTGACAATCTTGGCAAAGAGATAAGCGGGAAAATATTGAAGGATATGTTTGCAAGCGATGACCGTAAGGCATTTGCTAGAAAATTGTTAACTCCTATTATTGAAAATGAGGGTGCAAAAAGGGTCAAAATCAGAGTACCAACTAATGAGCAGATGTCTGTTTCATTGAAAGAAGTATTAGAGGAAATCTCAGATGATACTGAATTGGCGTTTTCAAATTGATTCCTGAGCAGAATGTAATGATGTGAGGTTAGTTAGAATGATAAAGCTTTTAAAATATGACTTTGAGTATATTCAAGATATCAAGCCGGTGTTAGGTAGATACGGCAGGATTCTAGAGTATTCACCGCAAGGGCAATACGACAAAAGGGATTCATTTAGGCTTAATAGACATGGCTCAGGAACATTTTGCAGATTTTCAATACATCCAAAGTGGTCGGGAGTTTCAGGTGTATATGCGTTTTTTATCGATGACAAACTTGCTTATATCGGCCAGGCATCTGATTTTGCAAAAAGATTTAATGTGGGTTATGGCAATATTTCACCTAAGAACTGCTATATCGGTGGACAGTCAACGAACTGTAAGATTAACAAACTGGTTCTTAACTCTGTAAAAGCAGGTCGAAGAGTGTCTGTGTATTTTCATATAACTAATGCGTATAATCAAGTTGAAAGCGAGCTTATAAAATACTACAAACCTCCGTACAATGATTCGCTTGCTGAACCAGTAAGGGAGTATACAAGAACTGTTTGGAATCAAACAGCATCTCCGAAGATAACTGGTACTGTTAAGTATCCCAATAAGTCAAAGAACCCTTCAATAACTCAAGTAAGAATATTCATACAGAAAGAAATTGGAACTGCGAAACCGCAAGGAAAAAAGGAGCTTGTGGTGCGATCGGGAGATATTCATAAGAGACTGAATATGTCCAGTGCAATGCCAACGGTATGTTCAGCAATGAGAACGCTAGACGGTGAATATAAGTATGAAATTATTGAAGAACCACCTAAAGGTAATGGGTCAAGATTAGTCTTCAGGTATATTCTTTAACGGCAGTTGATGGATCAATATGAATTAACATAAATATTGAAAAATGAAAGGTGATGAAATATGAAACTTGGAAAACTGGCATATATAAGTGATCTGCGTACTATATGGAAGCATGAGGAAAAGGAATTTACACCTTGGTTAGCTGATAATATCACACTTCTGGGGGAAGCTCTCGGAATAGATTTGGAAGTTATATCAGTAGAACATGATGTAGGAGCTTTTTCTCTTGATATACTTGCAAAGGATAGTGGCAGCGGTAATATCGTAGCCATTGAAAACCAACTAGAGATCACTGATCACAGCCATCTGGGCCAAATAATAACCTATGCCTCCGGTGTTGACGCTAAAACGGTAGTATGGATATCAAAGGAAGTCAGAGAAGAGCATCGTAAAGCAATTGACTGGCTTAATCAGATCACAAACGAAGAAACGGAATTCTTTGCGATCGAAATACAATTGATCATAGTGGATGATTCCTCACCGGCTCCTTTTTTCAAAGTTAAAGCATCTCCTAATGATTGGTCGAAAGAGCAAAAGGGAAAGCTGAATAAGACTGAGAATATCTCTGAAAGACAAGAAGATTACCATAGATTCTTTATAGCTTTACTGGAGTTGATACATATTGAAATGCCTGGCTTTACCAACTCAAAGAAAGTAGGTCACGATTCATGGAAAACATTCCCTGCAGGAATCTCAGGGATAAGTTATTCAATTGCATTCCGTACAGGGAACAGAATGTCGTGTGAACTATATTTTGATGTTGGAAGCAAAGATATTAACAAGGAAAGGTATGATAATATTTTTCTCTACAAAGATGAAATCGAAAAAACACTCGGTGCACTTTCGTGGGAAAGGCTGGATGATCGGAACGCTAGCAGGATCGCGGTTTATAAAGATTATACAAATGAAACCGATATGGTTAATTGGGCGCTGGAGAAGCTGAAAAGCTTTCGGGATTGTTTTAAAGGTTATATAAGCTTAGCATGCAGTGCTAAACCTAATGATCAGTGACATTCCGCCATAGAATAGGATTACCTGTAGCTTTGCAAAATAATCTACTAAAATAGTAATAAATTCGCATACAGAGATAGTGTCTATAGGATATATTGTTACTTCCAGACTGATGTGTGTGAATGATAAACTAAAATTGACAGTTTTCGATCAATAAGATTTTACGGTTTTTTCCGGTATTTGTAAAGACCATGTAAAATTGCTGGAAATAATATTCACTCCATAACAGCATCTTCAGGAAAGG